>NZ_JBPKBH010000007.1:454980-492268 GCF_051388915.1 Yinghuangia sp. YIM S09857
CGAGGACCGGGTCCGCGAGGCGCCGCGCGGCCGCGGCCGCGTCGGTGAAACCCAGCCTGACCAGGCGCGCTGTGGACACTCCCGCGGATACCGGATCCCATGTGGTCACCAGCCGAGCGTAGCCGCGCAGGGGTCCGCCCCCCAACAGCCAACCCGCCGACGGAGTGCGCGAGTCAGGCCGGATCGGGGCACGGCAGGTGAGGCGGTACGGGCGGCACGCCGCGGCGGGAGGCAACATGCGGCCGCCGGGAGGGAGCTCCCGACGGCCGCACGCCGTAGGCGCGTCCCGACCATCGAGTCCCCCGACCGCGATGACCGGTGCCGACGCGCTACCCGCCCGGTGGTTCCGGAGAACCGTCCCGTCAGGTCGTCCGTCCCACGGCCTGGGGGATCCTCCGTCTTGCCAGTTCTCCATACGCCACCGTACGGGAAGTCACCCTACGTTAGCGTGTCAGTCATGCGCAACGGTGTTCCCCCGGACAGTGTCCGAACAGACAGACCCGCACGGTCCGGCAGACGCACGCTGTCGCGGGACGATTGGGCGCGCGCCGCACTGGAGGCGATGCGCGAGAGCGGCCTCGGCGCGATCGCCGTCGAACCGCTCGCCGAGCGTCTCGGCACGACCAAGGGCAGCTTCTACTGGCATTTCAAGGACCGCGACGCGCTCATCCACGCCGCCCTCGAACTCTGGGTCGAGGAGTCGGACGCGATGATGGCGGCCGCCGCCCGCATCACCGATCCGGCCGAACGGGGGCGGTGGCTCACCGAGTTCGCCTTCACCGGGCCGCAGGGAGCGGACATCAGCACGACGCTGCTGGTGCACTCGGCGCACCCGGTCGTCGGCCCGTTCCTGGAACGGGTGACCGAGCAGCGCATCGCGTGGGGCGCGTCCCTCAACGAGGAACTGGGCCTTGCCCCGGACGCCGCGCGGCAGCACGCGCTCGCCGCCTGGATGGTCGCGGTCGGCATCGCGCTGGTGCGCCGCGGCGCGCCGCAACTGCTCCCGCAGGGCGAGGAGTCCGACGCGTTCAAGCGCTACATCATGGAACTGCTGCGCCCGAGGCCGTAACCGGCCGCCTGCCGAGGTGCCGCGAGGACGCGTCGGCAGGCGCGGCGGTCGAGCCGGGCGATCGGGCTGCGCGGGGGCTGCGCGGCCGGGCCGGCTACAGGACCGGCAGGTACTTGTGCAGCTCGAACGGCGTGACCTGCTGCCGGTACTCCTCCCATTCCTGGCGCTTGTTGCGCAGGAAGAACTCGAAGACGTGCTCGCCCAGCACCTCGGGCAGCAGGTCGCTGCGCTCCATGAGCGCGATCGCCTCGGCCAGGTTCTGCGGCAGCGGCGCGATGCCCAGCGCGCGGCGCTCGGCGTCGGTCAGCGCCCACACGTCGTCCTCGGCGCCGGCCGGCAGCTCGTAGCCCTCCTCGACGCCCTTGAGCCCCGCGCCCAGCAGGACCGCGAAGGTCAGGTACGGGTTGCACGCCGAGTCGATCGACCGCACCTCGATGCGGGTCGACTGGCCCTTGGTCGGCTTGTACATCGGCACCCGCACGAGCGCCGAGCGGTTGTTGTGCCCCCAGCAGATGTACGACGGCGCCTCGCCGCCCATCCCCGCCGTGCGCGCCGACGCGCCCCACAGCCGCTTGTACGAGTTCACCCACTGATTGGTGATCGCCGCCATCTCGCCCGCGTGCCGCAGCAGGCCCGCGATGAAGGAGCGACCCACCTTGGAGAGCTGGTACTCCGCGCCCGCCTCGTAGAAGGCGTTGCGGTCGCCCTCGAAGAGCGAGAGGTGCGTGTGCATGCCCGAGCCCGGGTACTGCGAGAACGGCTTCGGCATGAAGGACGCGTGCACGCCCTGTTCGAGCGCGACCTCCTTGACCACCAGGCGGAACGTCATGATGTTGTCCGCCGTGCTGAGCGCGTCGGCGTACCGCAGGTCGATCTCCTGCTGGCCGGGGGCACCCTCGTGGTGGCTGAACTCCACCGAGATCCCCATGTTCTCCAGCATGGTGATCGCCTGGCGGCGGAAGTCGTGGCTGACCATCTGCGGCGTGTGGTCGAAGTAGCCGCTGTGGTCGACCGGCGTGGGCGGCGTGCCGTCCAGCGGCATGTCCTTGAACAGGAAGAACTCGATCTCGGGGTGCGTGTAGAACGTGAAGCCCCGGTCCGAGGCGCGCTCCAGGGTGCGCTTCAGGACATAGCGCGGGTCCGCGAAGGACGGCGAGCCGTCCGGCATGAGGATGTCGCAGAACATGCGGGCGGTCCCGGGCGCCTCGGCGCGCCACGGCAGTATCTGGAAGGTCGCAGGGTCCGGCTTGGCCAGCATGTCCGATTCGTGGACACGCGCGAAGCCCTCGATCGCCGAGCCGTCGAAGCCGATCCCCTCGGCGAACGCCTGCTCCAGCTCGGCAGGGGCCACGGCGACCGACTTGAGGAAGCCGAGCACATCGGTGAACCACAGGCGCACGAACCGAATGTCGCGCTCCTCCAGCGTGCGAAGCACGAACTCCTGCTGCTTATCCATGGGTACATCTTGGCCTGTCCCGGTTGCGAACACATTACGGGCCCTCCAACAAAGAGGCGGCTCAGCAGGCCGTTCTCCAGTCGCGTGAGCGGCATCACACCGCGGGCTGCCGGGGACTGTCACATCCGCGGGGGGCTGTCCCGTCGTTCTGCCGTCCACCGCACACGGGCGGGGGACGGAAAGCACCGGAAGGACCACGGCGAAATGCAGCAGCGCATGGACATCTCGCAGGCCGCACCGCAGGGCTACCAGGCGATCATGGGCCTGGAGAAGTACGTCCGGGCGAACGTCGACGGCACACTCCTCCACCTGGTCAAGCTGCGCGCCTCGGTGGTCAACGGCTGCGCGTTCTGCGTGGACATGCACAGCACCGACGCGCTCAAGGACGGCGAGCAGGGCCGCCGCCTGTTCGCCGTCGCCACATGGCGCGAGTCGCCGTTCTTCTCCGAGGTCGAGCGGGCGGCGCTGGCGCTCACCGACGAGGTCACGGCGCTCGGCGAGCACGGCGTGTCGGACGAGGTGTGGGCGGCGGCGCAGGACGCGTTCTCCGACAAGGAGCTCGCGGACCTCATCCTGGCGATCAGTACGATCAATGTGTGGAACCGGGTGGCAGTGAGCACGCACCTCCAGCCGCCGGCCCTGTGACGGAGACGCTCACCGAACGGCGCGACTCCAGGAACGGCGCCGGGGGCGGCTCCGGAAGCGCGTACGACGAGGTCTTCGAGCGGCACCGCGGGGTGCTGCTCGGCCTCGCGTACCGCATGCTCGGCAGCTGGTGGGACGCCGAGGACACCGTGCAGGAGGCCTGGCTGCGCTGGAGCCGGGCCACCGGCGAGCCCGGCGCGGAGGCGATCGGCGACCCGCGCGGCTGGCTCGTCACCGCCACCACGCGGCTCGCCCTCGACCAGTTGCGCTCGGCGCGGCACCGGCGGGAGACGTACGTCGGGCCCTGGGTACCCGAGCCGGTGCCGACCGGGCGGCTCGCGCTCGACCCGGCGGAGACCGCGGCGCAGCGGTCCACCGTGTCGTTGGCGGCGCTGCGGCTGATGGAGCAGTTGTCGCCACCCGAACGGGCGGTCTTCCTGCTGCGCGAGGCGTTCGAGCTGCCGTACCAGGACATCGCCGACGCGCTGGGCATCGGGGCGGCCAACGCGCGGCAGCTGCACCGGCGTGCGGCCGAGCGCCTGGACCGGGATCGCGCGCGGTTCCGCGTCGACAGCGGCGAACACCACGCGCTGGTCGACCGGTTCGTGGCGGCCGCGGCGTCCGGGGACCGCAAGGGGCTCGAATCGCTGCTGGCGCGCGATGTGGTCATGTGGAACGACGGCGGCGGCCGGGTCAGCGCCGCCCGCAACCCGATCCACGGGCCGGACCGGGTCGTGCGGTTCCTGCTCGGCGTCATCGCACTGTGGCCGCTCACCCGCGCATACCGGGTCGAGGTCAACGGCGGCCCGGCCCTGCTGCTGGACTTCGGGTCCGTGCGGCTGCTGCTGAGCTTCGAGTCGCACGACGGGAACATCGCCGGCATCCAGGGCATGGTGAACCCGGACAAACTCGGCACGGTCCCGACGCCGGAGGACGAGCCGGACTTCGTGCTGCACGGGACGCGCCACAACCCGGGCCACTATTCGTCACATTGACGTCAAGGTCGGCTAGACTGCTGCCGTGCCTCAGCTCCGGATCGCCCTCAGCCAGCTCAACCCGACCGTCGGCGACCTGACCCGCAACGCGGACCTGGTCGTCACCTGGACCCGCCGCGCCGCCGAACAGGGCGCGCACCTGGTCGCCTTCCCCGAGATGGTGCTCACCGGCTACCCGGTCGAGGACCTCGCGCTGCGCCCGTCCTTCGTCGAGGCCTCGCGCCGCACGCTCGACGCTCTCGCACGGCGGCTCGCCGACGAGGGCCTGGGCGACACGCCGGTGGTGGTCGGCTACCTCGACCGCTGCGACACCTCCACGCCGCGGCTCGGCCTGCCCGCGGGCGCGCCGCAGAATGCGGCGGCCGTGCTGCACGGCGGCCGGGTGGCCGCGCGCACGGTGAAGCACCACCTTCCCAACTACGGCGTGTTCGACGAGTTCCGCCACTTCGTGCCGGGTGACACGCTCACCGTCGTGCGGGTGCGCGGCATCGACGTCGCGCTCGCCATCTGCGAGGACCTGTGGCAGGACGGCGGCCCCGTGGCGGCGGTGCGGGCCGCCGGGGCCGGGCTGCTGGTGGTCGTCAACGGGTCGCCGTACGAGCGGGCCAAGGACGACGTACGCCTCGACCTGGCCAGGCGGCGGGCCTCCGAGGCGGGTTGCGCGCTGGCGTACGTCAACATGGTCGGAGGCCAGGACGAGTTGGTCTTCGACGGCGACTCCCTCGTCGTCGGGCCCGACGGCCGACTGATCGCCCGCGCACCGCAGTTCGAGGACGCGCTGCTGGTCACCGACCTGGAGCTGCCGGCCGCGTCCACCGACGACAGCGCCTACAGCGCGGGCGACGTGGTCGCGGACGGGCTGACGATCGTGCAGGCGACGATCTCCGACACGCCCGTGCCGCCCTACCGGCCGATGGCCCCGTCGATCGCCGACCACCTCTCCGACGACGCCGAGGTCTATGCGGCCACCGTCACCGGCCTGCGAGACTACGCCGCGAAGAACGGCTTCAAGTCCGTGGTCCTGGGCCTGTCCGGCGGCATCGACTCCGCCCTCGTGGCGGCCATCGCGGCGGACGCGATGGGCGCGGAGAACGTGTACGCCATTTCCATGCCGAGCAAGTACTCCTCGGAGCACTCCAAGGACGACGCGGCGGACAGCGCGGAGCGCATCGGTCTCAACTACCGGCAGGTCCCGATCGGCCCGATGGTCGACGCGTACCACGACGCGGTGCACCTGACGGGCGTCGCGGAGGAGAACCTCCAGGCGCGCGTCCGCGGCACGACGCTGATGGGCGTGTCGAACCAGGACGGCCACCTCGTCCTCGCGACCGGCAACAAGAGCGAGCTGGCCTGCGGCTACTCCACGCTGTACGGCGACGCGGTCGGCGGCTTCGCGCCGATCAAGGACCTCCCGAAGACCGTCGTGTGGCGCATCGCCCGCTGGCGCAACGCGGAGGCCCTGCGTCGCGGCACGGTGCCGCCGATCCCGGAGAACTCCATCACCAAGCCCCCGAGCGCCGAACTGCGGCCGGACCAGAAGGACTCCGACTCGCTGCCCGACTACGAGATCCTTGACGACATCCTGGACGACTACGTCGAACTGGACATGGGCCGCGACGAGATCGTCGCCGCGGGCTTCGACCCGGCGCTCGTCGACCGTGTCCTCAAGCTCGTCGACGGCGCCGAATACAAGCGCCGCCAGTACCCGCCGGGCACCAAGATCTCCCTCAAAGCCTTCGGCCGCGACCGGCGCCTGCCGATCACGAACCACTGGCGCGAGGGCTGATCTCCAGTCGCCCTCGCACCTGTCCCGCCTTGTCACGAGCCACTGGCGTGAGGGGCGATCGCCGGTCGCTCCTACACCTGTCTTTCCTTGTAAAGATTGCCCTGTTAGCTTGCGCGGGTGGAGGACGATGAGCTGGCGCTGCTTCGGGACACGGCCGCCCGCATAGCCGAGTCGCTGCGGCCCGCGGACACGACGCGGCTGACCGCGGCCGACCCGTCGCGCGGGGCGGCGGTGCTGGAACGGGCCGGCCTGACCGGCATGCGCGCGGCGGGCGCGACGGCGACGCAGGTCGCCGTGGTCGCGACGGAGTTGGCCCGTACGTTGGCGCCGGTGGCGTATGTCGACCGCGAGGCGGGCGACGACGCGGCGCTCACTCTCGCGCTGCTGTGCGCGGACCTCGTCGGGGTGGCCCGCGGAGCGCTGGACGATGCGCTGCAACACGCGCATACGCGGGCGCAGTTCGGGCGGGCGATCGGGGCCTTCCAGGCCGTGGCGCACCTCGCGGCGGACGCGGCGGTGGACCTCGCCGCGGCGGAGGCCTTCGCGTCGCACGCGGCGTGGGCCGTCGACGCCCTGCCGCCGGACGAGGCGACAGCCGTCGCGACGGCCGCACGGGAGGTGTGCGCCGAGGCTGCGGTCTCCGTGTGCGAGACGGCGATCCAGATCCTCGGCGGCATGGGGATGACCTGGGAGCATCTGGCGCACGTGCGGTTGCGGCGGGCGCACGCGGAGCGGCGACGGGGGGTCGCGGGAGAGCGGAAGGCAGGCGCGCTTCCCGACCTGCGGGCGCTGGACTCCCCCGCGGAGGCCGCCTTCAGGAGTGAACTCATCGCCTGGATCGACCGATTCGACGCCGGGGCGCACGACAGCGCGGGGAGGCCCCGGCTGGCGTGGCACCGGGCGCTGTACGCGGCCGGGTACGTGGGCGTGTCGTTCCCGGCGGCGTCCGGCGGTCGCGGGATGCCCGCGGCCTATGAGGCGATCGTCAACGACGAGTTGGGGTTCCGCGGCATGCCCCCAGTCCCGCCGATCGGGCATCTCGCGCACGCGCTACGGCGGTTCGGGAGCGACGCGCAGCGCGGGACGCACCTCGCCGACCTGCTGTCGGGGGCCGTCGCCTGGTGCCAGGGCTTCAGCGAGCCGGGCGCGGGCTCGGACCTCGCCGCGCTGACCACCAAGGCGCGGCGGGACGGGGACGCGTACATCGTCGACGGGGCCAAGATCTGGACCAGCGACGCCGTCGACTCCGACCGCTGCCTGCTCCTGTGCCGGACCGGCGGGGCCGGGCACAAAGGACTGTCGATGCTGATCGTCCCGATGGACGCGCCGGGCGTGCGGGTGGATCCGATCGTCACGGCCTTCGAGACCCGCGAGTTCGCACAGGTGTTCTTCGACGGGGTGCGTGTGCCGGTCGGCGACCTGCTCGGCGCGGAAGGCGACGGCTGGGGCATCGCGATGGCCCTGCTGGCGTACGAGCGCGGCCCGGCCGACATCGGCTGGACGTCCCGGCTGGCCGCCGCCGTCGCCGACATGCGCGTCCGCGGCACCGGCGGAGACCCCGTCCTCGCGCACCGCCTCGACCACGCGGAGCGGTGGCTGTACGCGCTGCGCCTGCGCGTACGGACCCGCCTGCGCATGCGCGGCCCCGAGGCCGACGGCGACCCGGGGCCCGAGGGGTCGATCGACAAACTGCTGCTCACGCGCGTCGACAAGCTCATCGGCCGCCTGCGGCTCGACCTGCTCGGCGACGAGGCGATGACCGGCTACCTGTGGTCCCGCGCGGCGGGCATCTACGGCGGAACCGAGCAGATCCAGCGGGACATCGTGGCGCAGCGCGTTCTCGGCCTGCCCCGGGGGCGGTGACCGGCGGGGTCGCTTGCATCTGACGGATCATCAGATTACGTTCGCAAGTCCCCGGCTGATGACATTCGGCCCTGTCGCCCCGGCCCCGGGAGGTCCTGTGAGCACGTCCGATTCCGGCGCCGTACGCGACTTCCTCGCCGCCGACGGCATCACCCCCTCGGACGGCGAACTGGCCGCGCTGGTCGCGGCGCACGCCCAGGCGGAGGCCGAGGCCGGCGCCCTGCACGCGTCGGCACCGGCCGAGGGCGAGGACACCCGGTTCCCCGGCGGCGCCCCGTCCTTCGCCGAGGGCACCGCCTCCGCCGTCGCGCACACGCCCGAAGACTCGCTGCTCAGGACCGCCGACGCGCTAGCCACGGGCAAGGTGTCGAGCGTCGAACTGGTCACCGCGCTGCTCGCCCGCGCCGACGCCGTGGACCCTGGACTCGGCGTCTACCTCGCCCGCTTCGACGACACGGCGGCGGCCGCCGCGCGCGAGGCGGACCAGGCGCGGGCGCACGGGGACGTACGCGGTCCCCTGCACGGCGTGCCCGTCACCCTCAAGGACCTCATCGCCTCCCGCGAAGGCCCCACGACCGCGCACTCCGCGGTCCCGCCCCGGCACACCGGCGGCGCCGACGCGCTCGTCACCGCACGCCTGCGCGACGCCGGGGCGATCGTGCTCGGCAAGGTGTCGCTGTCGGAGTTCGGCTTCGGCGCGGCCGACGACCCCGCGCTGCCGGTGCCGCGCAGTCCGTGGGACCCCGAGCGCTGGCCGGGCGGTTCGAGCGCGGGCAGCGCGGCGGGTGTCGCCGCGGGGCTGTTCCCGGCATCCGTCGGCACCGACACCGGCGGCAGCATCCGCATCCCCTCGGCGCTGTGCGGGGTGACCGGTTTCAAGCCGACGTTCGGCACGGTGCCGGTCGACGGGGTCGTGCCCGGCGCGCCGACCGTGGACACCGTGGGCCCGATCGCCACCGACGCGGCCGACTGCCTCGCGCTCTACCAGGTGCTGGCCGGGCTGCCCGCCCGCGGGCCGGGCGATCCGGGCCTGCTGCGCGGTCTGCGGGTCGCGGTGGACACGACCGGGTTGGACCGTGCGGGGACCGATCCGGCGGCGGGCCGCGCGGTGGCCGAGGCGGTCCGCGTGCTGGCCGACGCCGGGGCCGTCATCCGCGAGCGTCCGGTGCCCGGGCTGGCCGAACTGGAGTCGGCGTGCCGGATCGTGCAGGGCGCGGAGACGTACGACACGCACCGGGAGCAGCTTGCCCGGCACTGGCCCGCGTACGGCTCGCTCACCCGCGTGTTCATGGCCGCCGGGGCCTTCTGGACCGCCCGCGACTACCTGCACGCCCAGCGCGTGCGCGCCCGCGGACGGCGGCAAGTCGCGGAATTCCTCAGCGCGTTCGACGTGGTCCTGAGCGCCACCGTCGGCACCGCCGCACCCCGGCTGGACGCAGGGCTCATGCACCTGCTCCCGCTCTTCTACACGTCCGTCTGGAACGCCACGGGCTTCCCCGCGGTCTCGATCCCCGGCCCGCCGAACGACGCGGGACTGCCGATCGGGCTGCAACTGGCCGCCGCGCCCGGAGCGGACCACCGCCTGCTCAGCGCGGCCCACGCGGTGCAACTGCGCACCGACTGGCACGTGCGCCGGCCCGCGCCGCGCGCCTGAGCAGGCCCCGCGTCAGAACCTGAGGTCCGCGCTCACCGGGCGGTGGTCGCTGGGCGTCTTGGGCAGCACCTTGGCGCTGACCGTGTCGACGCCGCGCACCATCACGTGGTCGATGGCGGCCATCGGCAGGGACGAGGGCCAGGTGAAGCCGAAGCCGCCGCCCGCGGCCTCCTGCGCGTCGGTCAGGCCGTCGGTCAGGGGTTCGAGGCCGCGGTCGTCGACGGTGCCGTTGAGGTCGCCCATGAGCACGATGTTCTCGGCCTTGTCGGCGTCGACGGCGTCCGCGAGCCGCCGGACCGTGTCGTCGCGCGAGTCGACGCCGAAGCCGCCCGGGCCGAAGCGCACGGAGGCGAGGTGCGCGACGTACACCGTCAGGCCGCCCTTGGGGGTCCTGATCTCGGCGCGGAGGGCCCGGGTCCAGCCCATGCCGACGTCGACCGGGCTGACGTTCTCGATCGGGTAGTGGCTCCAGAGTGCGACGGTGCCTTCGGCGACGCGGTACTCGTACGCGTCGTCCAGCACCGCCCCGTAGCGCCCGCTCTGGCCGGCCGGGATCTCCTGGAGCGCGACGATGTCGGCCTTCGCACCGAGCAGCGAGCGGGCGGTGCCGGACGGGTCCGGGTTCTCGGCGTTGATGTTGTGGGTGACCACGCGCACGTCGTACGGCCCGCTCCCGGCCGACGAGAACACCGTCCCGCCGAACATCGCGAGCCAGACGGCCACCGGCAGCAGCGTGGCCACGAGCGCGGTCCAGGACCGCCGTACGCCCGCCGCGACCAGGAGCGGCAGCACGAGCAGCCCCGTCCACGGCAGGAAGGTCTCCACGAGCGAGCCGACCTGGCCCGGGGTGTTGGGGATGAAGGAGTGGCCGCCGATGAACAGCGCTACGGCGGCGGCGAACCCGGCGACGATGCGGCCGCGTCGCCACGACGGCCGCTCCATGAGCGCCTTGAAGCCGGGCCACGGGGGCAGCCCGCGACGGGTGCCCCGTGCGCCCGCCGTCGCCGGCGGCGCGTGGGTCTCCCTCGTGCTGGGCCACGTCATTGCAGTCTCCCGGGGTCGCGCGGCGCGGAGATCGTTTGCCGCCTGCGCCGAATGTCGCATACGTCCTCACAGGACGCACACCACGCACCGGGAGGTTCCCCGACGGCACGGCCGGGACGTTTCCGGGACACGACCGTCACAAACCCCGGACCGCCACCGCTTCGCCGCGTCAGCCGTCGGCCGCCGCGGGCCCCGCGATACCGCGCAGCACCGTGTCCACCACCTGCGCCGGAAGCTCCGGCGGCAGGTCGGTCTCGTGCACGAGCTTGCGGATCAGCATGGGTGCGGCGAGCAGGTCCCGCATCAGCTCCACCGGCAGGTCGGCGCGCAGCTCGCCGGTGGCGACGCCGCGGCGCAGCACCACCCGCATGGCCTCGCGCCGCCGCTCGATGACCACCTCGTGGTAGCGGCGGTGCAGCTCCGGGTGCTGCTTGACCTCGGTGAGCACCATGGCCACCAGGCCCTCGCCGCGCTGGCCCACCAGGTTCAGGCGCATGGCCTCCAGGAGGCGCACGAGATCCTCGCGTACGCTCTCCCCCGCCAGCTCCGGGATGGGCTCCTCGGCGGCCTCGACGGCCGCGATGACCAGCGCCTCCTTGTTGGGCCAGCGCCGGTAGATGGTCGCCTTGCCGACCCCGGCCTGCTGCGCGACCGCCTCGATGGACAGCGCGCCGACGCTGCCGTGCTCACCGACGAGACGCAGCGTGGTCTCCAGGATCGCCCGCTCGACGGTGGCGCTCCGCGGCCGTCCGCGTGGGCGGGTCACCGGGACGGTGTCCCCGTCCGGTGCCCCCGCGTCGCGCCGTCCGGCCGCCTCGTCCTTCACCGCGTTCATCGGTCAGACCTTAGCGGTCTCGCGATGCTGTTCCGGCTGCTCTGGCGCGGTCTCGACGGGCTTGCGCGGCATCCACTTGAACACCACGACCGCGCCGATGGCGCCGACGATCGCGGACCCCAGGGCGGTGTAGTGCATGGCCTGGATGAAGGCGTCCTTGGCCGGGTCCACCCATCCGGCCCCGGTCGGACCTGCGTGGGCGGCGGCGCCGAGGGTCGCCTCGATCGACTCGTCCGCGCCCTTCGGCACGCCGTTCCCCGCGATCTCGTCGCGGTAGACCGACGACAGGACCGAGCCGAGCACCGCGACGCCGAGCGCGCCGCCGACCTGCCGCACGGTGTTCGTCACCGCGGAGCCGGCCCCGGCCTTCTCGCGCGGCAGCGAGGCCATGACCGAGTTGGTCGCGGGCGGCATGACCAGGGACATGCCGATGCCCTGGAGGAAGAACACCACGCACAGGATCCACATGGGGGTGTCGCGGCCCATCAGGGTGAACGACGAGAGGGTCCCGGTGACGACCAGCATGCCGACGGTCGTGACCGCGCGGACGCCGAACTTGCGGACCAGGCCCGCGCTGCGCGGCGCGAACAGCAACTGGCCGATGGCGAGCGGCAGCAGGAACAGGCCGGTCTCCAGCGGCGTGTACCCGCGCACGCTCTGGAGGTAGAACGCCATGAAGAAGGTCACGCCCATGAGCGCGAAGAACACCAGGCCTATGGCGGCCGAGGCGGCGGAGAAGGACCGCTCGCGGAAGAAGCGGATGTCCAGGGCCGGGTGGTCGCTGCGCTTCTCGTACCAGACGAAGGCGCCCAGGATCGCGAGGCCGACGGCGATGGTGGCCAGCACCTCGGGGTTGGTCCAGGAGTCCTCGCCGCCCTTGATGATGCCGTAGACGAGCGAGACCAGTCCGGCAATAGAGAGCGCGACGCCGACCGGGTCGAGGCGGCCGGGGCGGGGGTCCTTCGAGTCCGGCACGATCAGGATCATGGCGATGACGCCGATGACCACGATCGGCACGTTGATCAGGAAGACCGAGCCCCACCAGAAGTGCTCCAGCAGCGCGCCGCCGGTGATCGGGCCGATCGCGATGGCCAGGCCGACCGCGCCGGACCAGATGCCGATCGCCTTGGCCCGCTCGTGCGGCTCGAAGACGTTGCTGATGATCGAGAGCGTCGCGGGCATGACGAACGCGGCGCCGAACCCCATCACCGCGCGGGCGGCGATGAGCTGGCCGGGGCTCTGCGAGATCGCCGAGAGCAGCGACGCGACGCCGAAGACGACCATGCCGAACAGCAGCAGCTTCTTGCGCCCGAAGCGATCGCCCAGGATGCCCGCCGTGAACAGCAGCCCCGCGAAGACCAGCGTGTACGAGTTGATCGCCCACTGGAGCTGGCTCTGCGACGCGCCCAATCCCTCGTCGGGGTCGGCGATGACCTTGATCGCGACGTTGAGGATGGAGTTGTCCAGCACGACCACGAGCAGGCTCACGACCAGCACCGCGAGGATGTACCAGCGGCGCTTGTGCACGTGCGGATCGACGGTTGTGGGCGGCGCGGCCGCCGGGGTGTCGGCTGTTGCCATGAGGTGTCCCCCCAGGTCCCGGCCCGTCCGGGCCACGCGGTGGATCCGCTGCCTGTGTGGTGGCTTTGCGGCCACCGCACCAGCGGTCTCGTCAACGTCTCGACGGTACTCCTTTTTACGAAACGGTTTGGTCTCGTATCGTAAATACCTGGCAAACTGCCAGGGTGCGCGCGCACTCCGGCGGCACCCCGGCCGACCGGGCCGAATAGGGACCAGCGACCCTTTTGTCGTCGCGCGGCACGTGCCACCATGGCGTTAGTCCGGGGACGCCGACCGTGCGCCTCGAGATGAGGAGTCAGACATGTCCGAGCAGCGTTCGCAGCAGCCCGCCGCCGTACAGCCCCCCGCCGTACAGCCCGCCGACACCACGCCCGCGACAGGCGCCCCGGCCGCACCCAAGGCGGCGCCGGAAGGCCCCGGGCTCACGCTCTACGGCGGCAACGGCATTGGGCGTCGCGTGACCGTCCGCGACCTGGCCCGCGCGAAGCAGACCGGCGAGCGGTGGCCCATGCTCACCGCGTACGACGCGATGATCGCCTCGGTGTTCGACGACGCCGGCATACCCGTGCTGCTCGTCGGGGACTCGGCGGGCAACAACCACCTCGGCTACGAGAACACCATCCCCGTCACGGTCGACCAGCTCGTCATGCTCACCGGAGCGGTCGTACGCGGCACCAGGCGCGCGATGGTGGTCGCCGACCTCCCGTTCGGCTCGTACCAGGTCTCCCCCGCGCAGGCGCTGGAGACGGGCGCGCGGTTCATGAAGGAGGCCGGGGCCGGCGCGGTCAAGCTCGAAGGCGGCGTCGCGATGGCGCCGCAGGTCGAGGCGCTGGTCACGGCGGGTGTGCCGGTCATGGCGCACATCGGCCTCACCCCGCAGTCGGTCAACGTGCTCGGCGGCTACCGCGTGCAGGGCCGCGGCGACGAGGCTGCCGCGCAGTTGCTCGCCGACGCCAAGGCCATGCAGGCCGCCGGCGCCTTCGCCGTCGTCCTCGAACTCGTGCCCGAGGAGCTGGCCGCCAAGGTCTCCGCGCAGCTCGACATCCCGACCGTCGGCATCGGCGCGGGCTCCGGCTGCGACGCGCAGGTCCTGGTCTGGACGGACATGGCCGGTCTCACCCCCGGCAAGCTCCCGAAGTTCGTGAAGCAGTACGCCGACCTGCGGACCACGCTCGGCGACGCGGCGCGGGCGTTCGCGTCCGACGTGGTGGGCGGCGCGTACCCGGGTCCGGAGCACGCCTTCCACTGACGGTGCCGCCGATGGTGCCGTCGATCGGCACCGACGGCGCCGCCGGTCGAACCGCCACCCGCGTAGATCGCCCGCGATCCGTGATGCCCCGTCCCCGCCTCCTGTGCCGAGGCGGCGGACGGGGCATACTTTCGGGATGACCGACGCCTGGACCCGCCGCGGCGCACACGTGCGCCACGTGCGGCCGTCGCCGCTTTTCCTGGCACTCGTCGCCGTCTTCGGGATCTCCGGTGCCGTGCTGTGGAACGGCAGCGGCGACCAGGAGATCGCGGTCTTCATCTTCGTCATGACCGGCTGGCTCGTCTCGCTGTGCCTGCACGAGTTCATGCACGCGTTCACCGCGCTGCGGGCGGGCGACACGACGGTCGTCGACAAGGGCTATCTGACGCTCGACCCGCTCAAGTACAGCGACCCGCTGTTCACCTTCGTCATCCCGACCGTCTTCGTCCTGCTCGGCGGCATCCCGCTGACCGGCGGCGCGGTCTACATCGAGCGCGGGCTGATCCGGGGTCAGCTCCAGCACACCCTGGTCTCGGCGGCCGGTCCGTTCGTGAACGTGCTGTTCGCGGGCGTCGGGGTCGCGCTCATCAACTCGTCGGTGTTCGACGGGGCGAGCCCGGCGTTCTACGCGGCGGTGGTGTTCTTCACGCAGTTGCAGATCATTGCGGCGATCATCAACCTGCTTCCGGTGCCGGGCCTGGACGGCTACGGGATCATCGAGCCGTGGCTGTCGTACGACTTCCGGCGCACGATCGCGCCCTTCGCGCCGTACGCCCCGCTGCTGCTCTTCGGCCTGCTGCTGACGCCGGAGATCAACCACTGGTTCTTCGACCAGGTGCACACCGTCACGAACGCGCTCGACGTCCCGGACGAATGGGCGTCCGCGGGGTACCGCCTGTTCCAGTTCTGGAAGTAGCCCCGGCGGTCAGCGGTCGCCGCCGGCGGGGCCGCCGCCGTCCGGGCGCCGCCGCCGGAGCCGCCTGCGCTTCGGGCGATCCTGGTGCGCGGGCGCGAGCGGGTGTTCGGTGACCTCGTACCGGCGCACGTATGTGCTGGAGAACGCCGTGGCTGTGGCCGTCGCCGGGATGGCGATGAGCGCGCCGGTCGGACCGAGCAGCGCCGCCCCGGCGATCACCGAGCCGAAGGCGACCGCGGGATGGATGTCGACGGTCATCGACGTGATGCGCGGGTGCAGCAGGTAGTTCTCGAACTGCTGGTAGGCGGTGGCGAAGACGATCACCCACAGCGCGTCCACCGGGCTCTCGGTCAGCGCCACGATCGCGGGCAGCGCGGCAGCCAGGTACGTGCCCACGGTCGGGATGAACTGGCTGACCAGACCCACCCACATGGCCAGCGCGATCGCGTAGTCGAGACCGATCGCGAGGAAGAAGACGTAGTGCGCGATGGCGGACACCAGGGCCATCAGCGCCCGCGAGTAGAGGTAGCCGCCGGTCTTGTCGATGGCGATCTCCCAGGCGCGCAGCACCTCGGCCTGCCGGTTCGGAGGCAGCAGCGAGCACACCGCGCGGCGCAGCCGCGGCCCCTCGGCCGCGAAGTAGAACGTGAACAGGCCAATGGTGAACAGCTCGAAGAGCCCGCCGACGATGGCCGCCCCCAGGCCGAGCGCGTTGTCGGCGATCGTCTCGGCGTAGCCCTGCACGGTGTTCGAGTCCTTGAACAGGCCGCCCTGGATCTTCTCCATCGTCAGGTCGGTGTCGAACCGCTTGTTGATCCAGTCGAGCAACGACTGGACGTGGTCGGGCAGGTCGTGCGCGAGCTCGACGACCTGGTCGACCAGCAGCGAGCCGATCGCCGCGATGATCCCCGCGAACGCGATCAGCACGACGACGAAGACGATCCCGGTCGCGGCACCGCGCCGCATGCCGCGGCGGGCGAGCCGGTCGACGGCGGGTTCGATGGCGAGCGACAGGAACAGGGCGATCAGCAGGTCGATCAAGAAGCCGCGTAAGTGCCCGAACGCCCAGCGCAGCAGCATGAAGCCGATGAACGTCGCGAACACCAGCACAACGGCCCGCGGCAACCACGGCGGCATGCGCTCACCGAGTACCCCGGCCCCGGACGACCCCGACCCGCCACCGGATCCACCGCCTCCGCCAGGACCTTCGGTGTCACCGGCGTTCGCGCCGTCGGAGCCGTCGCCGCCTAATCCTCCGCCGTCGGTTCCCGGGCTGTCGGAGTCGTCGGGCGCGATGGGGGTTGATGTCACGAAGTGCACCCTATGACGTGCTTGGTGCACTCCCTCGGTCAGTCGATGCCCTCGACGACGCGGAAGTCGCGCCGGAAGCCGTCGGGGAGGGCCGAGAGCGCCTTCTGGTACGCCTCGCTCTCGTACGCCCTGACGGCCTGTTCAAAGCTGTCGAACTCGATCAGAACGACCCGCTCCGCGATTCCGGCTTCATGGGCGACGACCCGCCCGAAATTGGACAGGACGCGCCCGCCGCCGGCCCGGACGGCCGGACCGGCCAGCTTGTTGTAGGCGGCCAACTCCTCGGGGTCGGAAATGACGGGGTAGACGCTGACCCAGTAGCCCTTGGCCATGGAAACCTCCTGTGTTCCGCCAGACATGTCTGACTTCGTACTGATGCTCGGAACGATCCCTCCCTGCGGCGGCATCCGCATGGCGAGAGATACATAAAACATTCATATAAATACTCTATGCTTCACGCATGAGCCGTCAAGACGCGTCCAGTGACGCTTCCACTGCGATCGGGTCGGCCCTCTACGCACTGGCCACCAGGGCGGTGAGACGCCTTCCGCGCGACATGAGCATCACGTCCGCCGCCACCCTGGCCACCCTGCACAGGTCCGGCCCGCGGCGCATCACCGATCTGGCCGCGACCGAGGGAGTCACCCAGCCCGCGATGACCGTCCTGGTCCGGGTGATGGAGGAGTCCGGACTCGTCGAGAGGAGGGGCGACGCGTCCGACAAGCGGGTCACGCTGGTGTGTCTGACCGAGGCCGGCGAGTCGTACGTTCGGACGCGGCACCAGGCGGGCGTCGACGCGCTCGCACTGCTGATCGACGAACTCGCCGACGACGAGGTCGAGGCCCTGGTGGCGGCGCTCCCGGCGCTCGCGCACCTGGCAGAGCTCGAAAGCCGGGACCGGGAAGGGCCGAAGCGGTGACCCGGCGCGCCCCGGAACGCGCCGAGGCGCGGCTGCTGGTCCCCACCCTGGTGTTCATCACCCTGGTCGCCGCGGTGGTCGGCAGCCTCGGGACGCCGCTGATCACCAGTGTGGCGACCACGTTCCACGTCTCGCTCGACAGCGCGCAGTGGACGCTGACCGTCGCGCTGCTGAGCGGCGCCGTCGCCACGCCCGTCCTGGGCCGGCTCGGAGCCGGGCCGTACCGACGGGCCACGATCCTCGCCACCCTGGCGGTGGTCGTCGCCGGCAGTGCGCTCACCGTGCTGCCGCTGCCGTTCGCGTGGCTGCTCATCGGCCGGGCGGCCCAAGGCATCGGGCTCGGCCTCACGGCGCTGATGATGGGCGTGGCCCGGGACCATCTCCCCGAGGAGCGCAGCGCCGCGACGATCGCCCTGATCTCGGTGGTCTCGATCATCGGCGCCGGCGTCGGCTACCCACTCACCGCGCTGCTCGCCGAGATCGGCGGCGTGCGTGCCGCGTACGGCTTCGGTCTGTTCGTCACCGCCGTCGCCTTCCTCACCGCGTGGCATTCCATACCCGCGGCTCCCGAAGGCCGCTCCGCCCACGTGAACGCGGCGGGCGCGCTCGTCCTGGCCGGCGGGCTGTTCCTCGTCCTGTTCCTGGCGGGCCGGCGGAGCCTGTGGAACGGGCACCTCGCCGTGGCGGTGGTCCTCGCCGTCGCCGCCGTACTCCTGCTCTGCGTCTGGACCGCCTCCGAACTGCGCAGCAAGACCCCGCTGGTCGACGTCCGGGCGATGCGGCACCCGGCGGTCGCCGGCGCGAACATCGCCATGTTCGTCGGCGGGATCGGCATGTACCTCCTGCTCACGCTCATCACGCGCTACGCGCAGACGCCGCACGGCGCCGGCTACGGCTTCGGGCTGACCACCTTCGTCGCCGGGCTGGTCCTGGTCCCGTTCTCGGTGTCCGGGTTCCTCGCCGGCAAGCTCACGCCACGGGTTCGGACGCGGGTCGACGCGCCCTTCCTCCTGGCCGGCAGCGCCGTCGTCGTCGGCGGCGGGTTCGTCCTGTTCG
Organism: Yinghuangia sp. YIM S09857; assembly: GCF_051388915.1. Classification (NCBI taxonomy): domain Bacteria; kingdom Bacillati; phylum Actinomycetota; class Actinomycetes; order Kitasatosporales; family Streptomycetaceae; genus Yinghuangia; species Yinghuangia sp. YIM S09857. The sequence continues at coordinate 473,360 of NZ_JBPKBH010000007.1, forward strand.
CCGCGGCCCGGTCGAACCTGGCCGAACTCCTCGTCGCGATGGGTGTGCTGGGCTTCGGCGTCGGCGGCTTCTCAGCCGCGATGCCCGGTGTCATCCTCGCCGTCACACCCAAGAGCGAGACGTCCAGCGCGATGAGCTTCAACTACGTCGTCCGCAGCGTCGGCTACTCCTTGGGCAGCGCGACCGGCGGCCTGGTCCTGGCCGCCGGCACCGACACCGGTCGCCTCTTCCCGAACGACCACGCCTACACCACCGCGGCGCTGATCGGCATCGCCGCAATGGCGGTCACCGCCCTGACCGCCGCCGCTCTCGCCCTCCACCGCCCCCCGGAGACCAACCCCACCGCAGCCAAAGCCAACGTGCCCACTCGCCGCCACCCGCACCGATGACCCGGCGCGCCGAAAAGGACGGCGGACCCGGACGATCCTCGTGTCGGATCGGTTGGCTAGGTTGCAGCCCGCTCGGCCACCGGGGCCGGAAAGGGGTGGCAAGGTGCGCGCGACGACGCCGACGACCGCGACTGGGCCGATCCGCCACGAGGGCACGTTCGTCCTGCCTGATACCTGGCACAGGTCCGAGACGCTGCTCGCCTCGGCACCCCGCGACCCAGAGCAACTGGCCGACGCGCTCCGCGGATACATCGCCGTCAGCCTGGCCGAGGCAACAGGAGCCGCCGTCGACGGCACGGCCCTCGACGGCGTCGACGTGCGCTGGGCCGCCGCGGTCGTCCACGAGCTGACCGGCGTCGCGCAGACCGAGTACAGCTACATGTCTCCGACCGACCAGCGCAAACTCCACAACGTCCTGGTCGAGCTCCCCACCGACGAGGCGTTCCGTACCCTGCTCGACCACATCGACCAGGCACGGGCGGCGGTGCTCGCGGCCGCCAAGCGCTACCCGGTGCGGGCGCTGCGGCTGCTGGCGGACGCGGCCATACGCGATCCCGAGCACCACGCCACCACGGCCCGCCAACTGCTCACCGCACACATCGACGCGCACCGCGAACTCGTCGCGTCCGTCCGCCCGATGCTGGACGCGGAGACCGTCGCGGTCGTCGACGCCCAGACGCGCGCCACCGTCGCGGCGGTCGAAATCGCTCCTGCCGACGAGATCCCGGAGGTGCTCGCCACCCCGCCGTGGACGCGCAAGCGCACCCGTCCGGTGACGGTCCCGGGACTCGCGGCGGATCCGGAGCCCTTCATGGTCTGGCAGCCCGAGGAGCGCACAGCCTTTTCCGCCCCCATCCAGCGCGGCTTCACCCCCAAGCCAGTGCCCGCGGACACCGACACACTCGACGCGCTGCGGTCGCAAACGCTGCCCGCCTGGGAGGCGGTCCAGCTCTTCCTTCAGAACCCCGACGCCGACCTCGGCGACGACCTGCGGCGGTGGCGGCCGAACCTCCGGTGGTTCATCACCCCCGACGCCCGCGCGCTGCTGGCCGCGTACGAAACGGACGCCGTTCCCCTGGTGCACTCCCTCGCGCTCGAATCACCGGTCCACCGGGCCGCCCTGCTGATGCCCGTCGTCGGACTTGACACCGCACGGCTCATGGCCGGGTGGCTGCACCGCCGTTCGGACATACCGCACGACGTGGCCGCGGCCTGGCTCACCCGGCATGCCGACGATGCCGCGCGCCTGCTCGTCCCCGACGCCGTCGGCAAGGCCGGTCCGGAACGCCGCGCCGCCGAGCACGCGTTGCGCCATGTCGCGAGCGTTCGTGACGAGGAGACCGTGCGTACCGCCGCCGCGGCGTACGGGGCCAGGGCCACGGCCGCGATCGAGGTGATGTTCGCGACCGATCCGCTGTCGCTCGGCCTGCCGTCGCGCATGCCGGCGCTGCCGGACTGGGCGAGCCCGGCCCTGCTCCCGCAGGTCACGCTGCGTTCGGGTGCCGCGCTGCCGGAGGAGGCGGTCGGTGCCCTGCTGGGCATGCTGGCGATCTCCAAGCCGGGCGCCCGGTATGCGGGACTGGCCGAGGTCAAGGCCGCCTGCGCCCCCGACGTGGCCGCCGGGTTCGCCTGGGCGCTTTTCGAGGCGTGGCGCCTCGCGGGCTTGCCGCCCAAGGAGGCGTGGGCGTTCCACGCGCTCGGCGTGCTCGGCACCGACGACACTGCGGACCTGCTGGAACCGATCGTGATGCGGTGGCCGCACCAGGGCGTGCACAAGCGGGCAGTCGACGGCATCGACGTGCTCGCGGCGATCGGCACGCCCGCGACGCTGCGGCGCCTGCTCGCGCTGTCGCGGGGCCAGGGGCTGCGGGCAGTACGCACCCGGGCGCGGGACAACGTCGCCCAGGTGGCCGCGTCGCTGGGGCTGAGCGACGCCCAGCTCGCCGACCGCCTCGTCCCGGACTTCGGGCTGGACGCCGACGGGACCACCGTCCTCGACTTCGGTCCGCGCAGGTTCACCGTGGGCTTCGACGCGTGGCTCAAGCCGTACGTCGTCGGCGAGGACGGCAGGCAACGCAAGGATCTGCCGCCGGCGGGGCCGTCCGACGACGCCGAGGCGGCGACAGCCGCGCGCGAGCGCTTCGCAGCGCTCAAGAAGGATGTCCGGAAGACCGCCGCGGAAGCGCTGCGGCGCCTGGAGACGGCGATGACCGGCGGCCGTACATGGGCCGCGGAGGAGTTTCGCGAGTTCGTCGCCGAGCAGCCGCTGATCCGGCACCTCGCCCGGCGCCTGGTGTGGTCGGCCGCGTGGTCCGCCGCGATCGGCACGGTTGAGACCGTCGACTTCCGGATCACGGAGGACGGCACGTACGAGGACGTCGACGGCGGCGTGTGCACCTTCGCGTCCGAGGAAACCAGCTTCGCGGTCGCGCATCCCGCCGAGTTGGGCGACGACCTCCCGCGCTGGGCGGCGGTGTTCGCGGCGCACGGAATCGACCAGCCGTTCGCCCAGCTCGACCGGCCCGTGCACGCCCCGCTGCCGGGGGAATCGGCCGATGCCGTCGTCGCGCGCTACGCCGGGGCCGAGGCCGAGACGACGCGGCTGTTGGGCCTGGAGCGGCGCGGCTGGGTGCGCGAGACTCCGGGCCAGGGCGGCTATCAGTGTGTGAGTGCGCTGTCGGTCGGCGAGGGGTGGGAGGTGACGCTGTCGTACCGCCCCGGCATCTACGCGGGGGCTCCGGCGGCGATCGAGACGCAGACCCTGGAGGCGGTCGAGCTCACGCGCACGGGGGCGGGCGCGTACGTCTCGGCACTGCACCGACGGACGTTCGACGACCTGGGCGCGGTCCTGGTCAGCGAGATCCTGGCGGCGCTCGACGCGGTCGCCGGGCCGCCGTCGGCGGCCTGACGGGGTTTGGGCCGGCGGCGGGGCCGGGTCAGCGGTGTGAGGCGGGGACGTCCATGGCCACGCAGACTGCGCGCCAGACGTCCTTGGCGTCGTAGCCCGCTTTCAAGGCCTCGACGACGGTGCGGCCGCCCAGCTCGGTCATGACGTGGTCGTTGGCGAAGGAGTCGGCGTACGTCTCGCCGAAGTGGGCGCGCATCCGCTCCCAGAAGTCGGTCAGTCGCATGGCTCGATTATCCCAGGCGCGGCGCACCCGTGGCCGGGGTCGTGCCGCGGTGTGGGCGGTGCGCGGGCCGATTGTCGGTGCGACCCGGCACCATGGAATGGCCATGCATGACGACGCACACGCGACACCTCCCGAGGTCGACCCCGCCGAGGTCCTGGGCCGGTTCTCGCCCGCGACCCGCGACTGGTTCACGGGCGCCTTCCACCGGCCCACCGCGGCACAGGCGGGGGCCTGGGCGGCGATCGCCGCGGACCGCGACGCGCTGGTCGTCGCGCCCACCGGCTCCGGCAAGACCCTCGCGGCCTTCCTGTCGGCACTGGACCGGCTGGCCGCCGAGCCGCCTCCGGCCGACGCCCGGCGCCGTTGCCGCGTCCTCTACATCTCGCCGCTGAAAGCGCTGGCGGTCGACGTCGAGCGCAACCTGCGCGGGCCGCTGGCCGGGATCCGCCAGGCTTCGGTGCGCCTGGGGCTGCCCGAGCCGCAGGTGGAGGTGGGCGTACGCTCCGGCGACACCCCCGCCGCCGACCGCCGCCGCTTCGCCACGAAGCCGCCGGACATCCTCATCACGACCCCGGAGTCGCTGTTCCTGATCCTCACCTCGCAGGCGCGCGACGCGCTGCGCGGCGTCGACACCGTCATCGTGGACGAGGTGCACGCGGTCGCCGGCACCAAGCGCGGCGCCCACCTCGCGCTGACCCTGGAGCGCCTCGACCAGATCCTCGACCGCCCGGCGCGGCGCATCGGGCTGTCGGCGACCGTGCGCCCGGTCGACGAGGTCGCCCGCTTCCTGTGCGGTACGCGCGAGGTCACCGTCGTACAGCCGCCCGCCGCCAAGACTTTCGACCTGTCCGTCGTCGTGCCGGTCGAGGACATGGGCGAGCTGGCCCAGCGGCCCGCCGAGTACGACGAACTCGGCCAGGTCCAGCGCGCCTCGGTGTGGCCGCATGTCGAGGAGCGCATTGTCGATCTGGTGCAGGCGCACCGGTCCACCATCGTGTTCGCCAACTCGCGGCGTCTCGCGGAGCGTCTGTGCGGGCGGCTGAACGAGCTCGCGTACGAGCGCGCGACCGGCGAGGTGATGCCCGAGTCGGGTCCGCCCGCCGAGCTGATGGCGCAGGCCGGGAGCCTCAAGGGCGCCCCGCCGGTCCTGGCCCGCGCGCACCACGGCTCGGTGTCCAAGGAGCAGCGTGCCCTGGTCGAGGAGGACCTGAAAGCCGGGCGGCTGCCCGCCGTGGTCGCGACGTCCAGTCTCGAACTGGGCATCGACATGGGTGCCGTCGACCTGGTCGTGCAGGTCGAGTCGCCGCCGTCGGTGGCGTCCGGCCTCCAGCGCGTCGGACGCGCCGGGCACCAGGTCGGGGCGGTGTCGCGCGGCGTCGTGTTCCCGAAGTTCCGCGGCGACCTCGTGCAGACCGCGGTGGTGACCGAGCGCATGCGTGCGGGTGCCATCGAGGCCGTGCGGCCGCCGCGCAACCCGCTCGACGTGCTGGCCCAGCAGATCGTGTCGATGGTGTCCGTCGAGGACTGGGACGTCGAGGAGCTGCTGACGCTGGTACGCCGCGCCGCGCCCTTCGCGTCGCTGCCCGTGTCGGCGTATGAAGCCGTGCTCGACATGCTCGCCGGGCGCTACCCGAGCGACGCCTTCGCCGAACTGCGCCCGCGGCTGGTGTGGGACCGCGTCGGAGGCACGCTGACCGCCCGTCCCGGCGCCCAGCGCCTCGCGGTCACCAGCGGTGGGACCATCCCCGACCGCGGGCTCTTCGGGGTCTTCCTGGCCGCCGGCGACGGCAAGCAGAAGTCGCGCGTCGGCGAACTCGACGAGGAGATGGTCTACGAGTCGCGCGTCGGCGACGTCTTCACGCTCGGCACCTCGTCGTGGCGTATCGAGGACATCACGCACGACAAGGTGCTCGTCACCCCCGCCCCCGGCGTTCCCGGCAAGCTGCCGTTCTGGCACGGCGACACGCTCGGCCGACCGGTGGAACTGGGGCGTGCGCTGGGTGCGTTCCTGCGCGAGATCGGCGCGATGGACGCCGAGAAGGCACGCGAGCGGGTCGCGGCGGCGGGGCTGGACGCGTGGGCGGTGGACAACCTCCTGGCGTACCTCGCCGAACAGCGCGAGGCGTGCGGGCACGTCCCGGACGACCGGACCATCGTCGTCGAGCGCTTCCGCGACGAGTTGGGCGACTGGCGCGTCGTGGTGCACTCGCCGTTCGGTGCGCAGGTGCACGCCCCGTGGGCGCTCGCGGTGGCGGCGCGGCTGCGCGAGCGGACGGGGCTGGACGTCCAGACGATGCACGGCGACGACGGCATCGTGCTGCGCCTGCCGGACACCGGGGATCCTCCCCCGGCCTGGCGGCCGGACGGTGCCCCCCAGTCCGCAATCGATCTGTATCCGTCATCGAGCTCCGGCAACGCCGACGCCGAGTTCAGCCTGCCGTCCGACTTCGCGGTGTTCGACGCCGCCGAGGTCGAGCCGCTGGTGACGGCCGAGGTCGGCGGCTCGGCGCTGTTCGCGTCGCGCTTCCGCGAGTGCGCGGCACGCGCCCTGCTGCTGCCGCGCCGGATGCCCGGCAGGCGCACTCCCCTGTGGCAGCAGCGCCAGCGGGCCGCGCAACTGCTGTCGGTGGCAAGCGAGTACGGGTCGTTCCCGATCGTGCTGGAGACCATGCGCGAGTGCCTTCAGGACGTCTTCGACGTACCGGGCCTCGCCGGACTCATGGCCGACATCGCCGCCCGCAAGGTCCGCATCGTCGAGGTCACCACCCCCGAGCCGTCGCCGTTCGCCCGCTCCCTGCTGTTCGGGTACGTCGCCCAGTTCATGTACGAGGGCGACTCCCCGCTCGCCGAGCGCCGCGCCGCCGCGCTCGCCCTCGACTCTCGCCTGCTGTCCGAACTGCTCGGCCAGGCCGAACTGCGGGAACTCCTCGACGCCGAGGTGGTCGCGCGCACCGAGGCCGAGTTGCAGCGGCTCACCGACGACCGTCGGGCGCGCGACGCCGAGGGCGTCGCCGACCTGCTGCGCCTGCTCGGCCCGCTCGGCACCGACGAGGTGGCCGCGCGCAGCCTCGGCACACCCGCCGACACCTCGCGCCGGCTGGTGGCGCTGGAGGAGGCACGCCGCGCGATCCGGGTGCGTGTCGCGGGCGTCGAGCGCTGGGCGGCGATCGAGGACGCCGGGCGGCTGCGCGACGCCCTCGGCACGCCACTGCCGGTGGGTGTCCCCGAGGCCTTCACCGAGCCGGTCAAGGACCCGCTCGGCGACCTGTTGGCCCGGCACGCGCGCACCCGGGGGCCGTTCCATGCGGCCGACGCCGCCGCCCGGTTCGGGCTGGGCGCGGCGGTCGTGACCGGGGCGTACCAGCGACTGTCGGCGACCGGCCGGGTGGTGTCCGGCGAGTTCCGGCCCGGCGGCGCGGGCACCGAGTGGTGCGACGCCGAGGTGCTGCGGATGCTGCGGCGGCGCTCGCTGGCCGCGCTGCGCCACGAGGTGGAGCCGGTGCCGCCGCTCGCGCTCGCCCGGTTCCTGCCGGTGTGGCAGGGCGCGGGCGGTTCCGCGGCGCGTGGGCTGCGCGGCGTCGACGGCCTGGTGCGTGCGGTGGAGCAGTTGCAGGGGGCGGCGGTTCCGGCGTCGGCGTTGGAGAAGCTGGTGCTGCCGACGCGTGTGGCGGCGTACAACCCGGCGCTGCTCGACGAGTTGTGCGCGACGGGCGAGGTCGTATGGGCGGGGCACGGCGCGCTGCCGGGCAACGACGGCTGGGTGTCGCTCTATCTCGCGGACGCCGCGCCGCTGTTGCTGCCGCCGCCCACACCGCTCGACCTCGGTCCGCTGCACCGGGCGGTCCTGACCGCGCTGGACGGCGGGTACGGCCTGTTCTTCCGGCAGATCGCGGACCGCGTCCCGCAGTTGCTGCCGCCGGAGACGGCGGTGCCGAGCGATGCCGAGGTCGTCACCGCGCTGTGGGATCTGGCGTGGGCAGGGCATGTCACGGGCGACACGTTGGCCCCGCTGCGGGCACTGATGGGGTCCGGGCGTACCGCAGGCTCGACGGCGCACCGGGCACGGCGGGCCACCCCGCGCGGCCGGTACGGCGGGCTCAGCCGCGGCCGTCCCGTCGCTCCCGCGCGGTCGGCCCCGCCCATCGCGGTGGGGCGCTGGTCGCTCGTACCCGAGCGCGAGCCCGATCCGACACGTCGGGCGCACGCGCTGGCCGAGACGCTGTTGGACCGGCACGGCGTGGTGACGCGCGGCGCCGTGGTCGCGGAGGGGAGCCCTGGCGGCTTCTCGGCGGCGTACCGCGTGCTGTCGGCGTTCGAGGAGACCGGCCGGGTGCGCCGCGGGTACTTCGTCGAGGGGCTGGGGGCGGCCCAGTTCGCGGCGGACGGGGCGGTGGACCGGTTGCGCGCGCTGCAACAGGCCGCGGAACGGCGGGCCGAGTCGGCCGGATCCACCGGGCCTGGAGGGTTCGGTGCGCCCAGCGGGTTCGGCGGGCCTACCGGGTTCGGCGGGCCCACGGGGTCTGCCGGACGCGCCGGGTCTTCCGGCCGCGACGACTCCGGGCCGCGCGCGCTGTTGCTCGCCGCCGCCGACCCCGCGAACCCGTACGGTGCCGCGCTGCCCTGGCCGGACCGTCCAGGAGAGGCCGCGGGCGGACACCGGGCGGGCCGCAAGGCGGGCGCCCTGGTGGTGCTCGTGGACGGCGAACTGGTGCTCTACGTCGAGCGCGGCGGCCGCTCACTCCTCACCTGGACCGAGCAGCCCGAGCGGCTCCAGCCTGCCGTCGACGCGCTGGCCCTCGCGGTGCGCGAAGGCGCGCTCGGCAAGCTCACGGTCGAACGGGCGGACGGCGAGGGCGTCCTGACATCGTCGCTCGGACGTGCGCTGGAGGCCGCCGGATTCCACGCGACACCGCGCGGCCTGCGGCTCCGCGGCTGAGACCGTTTCGTTACGTGCCCGCCTGCCGCACGAAACACCCCGGTCACGTCGGTCCCCCAGTATCGAGTCACGGATGCAGCGCCATTCCGTACCTCCCCACCAGGAGGAACCTCGCCCGTGGCGACCCTGCACGCGCCACGGTAGGGGACGATCGCAACTGGTGTCGCACACGTGTTCCTGGCCGCGCGGGTGCGACACCGGTTGCGATCCTTTTTTGCGCCGGTGTTTGTGGCCGGTTCTTGTGCCGGGGAGGCGTGCCCGGGCCGGTTGGCACCCTCCCCGCACGTCCGCGACCCGCGCACGGACAATGGACGCATGCCTGAAGGCGACACGGTGTTCATCACCGCGACCCAACTGCGCGGCGCGCTGGCGGGGCGCGTGCTCACGCACACGGACTTCCGCGTACCGCGGTACGCCACCGTCGACTTCGCGGGCCGCCGGGTCCTCGCGGCCGAGTCGCGCGGCAAGCACCTGCTGGTGCGCTTCGAGGGGAACGTGACCCTGCATACGCACTTGCGGATGGACGGCGCGTGGCGCGTCCAGGCCGCGGGCGGACGGGTCGGGAACAGCCCGCGTGACCAGGTTCGTGTCGTGCTGGCCAACGAGGAGTTCGCCGCGATCGGCCTGCGGCTGCCGGTCGTGGACCTGGTGCGGACCGCCGAGGAGCCGCGCGTGGTCGGCCACCTGGGCCCGGACCTGCTCGGCCCCGGCTGGGACGCGGACGAAGCGGTGCGGCGGCTGACCGCGCGGCCCGGGCGTCCGATCGGCGACGCGCTCCTCGACCAGCGCAACCTGGCAGGCGTCGGCAACGTCTACCGCGCCGAACTGTGCTTCCTGCGCGGCGTCTCCCCCTTCGCCCGCGTCGACGCGGCAGGCGACCTGCACGCCATGGTCGACCTCGCCAAGCGCGCCCTGGAAGCCAACCGCGAGCGCCACGGACACGTCACCACGGGAGATCCCCGCCCCGGCCACCAGCACTGGGTGTACGGCCGACTCGGCCGCCCCTGCCGCCGCTGCGGCACCCCGATCCGCAAAGCCGAGGCGGGCGAACCGCCGCGCGTGGTCTTCTGGTGCCCCCGCTGCCAGCCGAGCGACCGGTAGGTCGGACCGCGCGCGTTCGGGTCACCGGATCGGTTGCGCGACGCCCGCCGGTCCACTCTTCGGGGGGACTTGGGGTGACCGCCGGACGTCTGGGTCGTCGTACAGGGCGTCCGTGCGACCGCCTCGGAGGTTCCTGTGAGCGCGTACCGGCTGTCCGTTCCCCGACTTGGCGTCCTGCTCTGCGTGCCGCTGCTCGCGGGGTGTGTCTCCGGCGGGCCGCGCGCCGCGGGCCTGTTCGAGGCACCGCCACCGCCCACCCCGCCCGCGGCGGCCGCCGGGGCAGGGCCCGTGTCACCGACAGTTCCGTCGGTGCCGACCCTGCCCGACGCCGCGCTGCCCGGGCCCGCGGTGTCGGTCGGGCCGCCGATGGTGTCGTGGACGTCGCCGTCCCCGTTCCCCGCCACGTCTCCGCCGAACGGACCGGCCGCTTCGGCGGGGCGGACCCCGGACACCGACGAGGTCTCCGTACCACGCAAGCCGCCGCGTCGGCCGGGGCCGACGCACGGCAGCGTCCCGCCGCGGCGTCCCGTCCCGGCACCGGCCGCCACGCCCTCCCCGACGCTGCCCGGCAGCGTGTGCGACGGGCTCGCGCAATACGGCCTCTTCCCGGTCGGCGGCAGTACGCACCACTGGTGCCTCAGCCAGGAGCAGGCTCCCTGACCTCCGCGGGCTGACCTGCGGCGAAGCGATCGGACCCACAGCGCACGTTTATTGACTGTTCGTCAGATCGAATCTACGGTCCCCGTGGGCCCGGTATCCCGGCCCCAGGCACTCCTTGGGAGGGGAACCCGTGTTGCGCACAGCCCTCGATCTGTCCGGCCGCGTGGCCGTCGTCACCGGTGCCGCCAGCGGAATCGGCCGCAGCAGCGCGCAGGTTCTGGCGGAGCTCGGCGCCGCGGTCGTCTGCGCCGACATCAACCAGGCCGGCGCCGAGGCCACCGCGAAGCTGATCGCCGACGCGGGCGGCAGCGCGACCGGCACCGCCGTCGACGTCTCGTCGGCCGCTTCGGTCGACGCCCTCGTGGCCGCCGCCGTCGCCGAGCACGGGCGGCTGGACGTCATGGCCAACATCGCGGGCATCATGCACACCAGCACGGTGATCGAGACGACCGACGAGGACCTGGAGAAGGTCCTGTCGATCAACTTCAAGGGCGTCTTCTACGGCTGCCGAGCCGCCGCGCGCGTCATGGTCGAGCAGGGCTCCGGCAGCATCGTCAACATGGCGTCGAGCGCCATCGACACCGCCAACGCGGGCCTGCTCTGCTACGGCGCCGCCAAGGCCGCGATGTACCAGCTCACCAAGACCCTGGCCACCGAGGTCGGCCCGAAGGGCGTACGCGTCAACGCCGTCGCGCCCGGCTGGACCGTCACCGGCATGACCGGCCGCCACTGGACCGCCGAGGACGGCACGCAGGACGAGGACCTCAAGGCCGCCGTCGCCGCGCCGATGGTGAAGATGTCGCCGCTCAAGCGCGTCGGCGAGCCCGAGGACATCGCGTACGCGGTGGCCTACCTCGCGTCCGACGCCGCCAAGTTCATGACGGGCCAGGTGCTGCGGCCGAACGGCGGCGTGACCATGCCGTGGTGACGCACGTCACACGGCATTGAGCCCTGGGGGCGCCGGCGGGGATTCGTCCCGGTCGGCGCCCTCGTCGTGGACGCGGCCGTATTCGCCGACGCGGGCGTCGATCGCCGCGTCGACGGGCGCCCCCGCCTGCGCCCGAGCCGCGCGCCGGAACCGGGCGGCGCAGTGCACCGGCAGCAGCGTCAGGCTCCAGCCACCGAGCAGCACCGCCGCGGAGCCGGGGCGCGGGGCGGAGGCCTCCGCCTGCAGCGCCCACGCCATCGCGGCGAGCCAGGCCAAGGTGAGGACGGAGGCGAGTAGCCAGGTCGCCGCGGAGCGGTCGCGTACGCCGCCGTGCACGAGCTCGCGCGTGAGGGACCGCACGCGGCCCGGTCGGCCACCCGGTGCGTGCTCGGGGATCAAGCCCGTGCCGCCACCGGCGGTCCTGCCAAGGTGTTGCCCAACCTGGTTCATGGTCGGCCTCCTCGGTTCCCCTTTCGGGGGCATCCCCAGCCTCCCCCGGAACATCCGGTCGGGCCAGGAACCGGGCGGCCAATCACCCGTACGGCGCATGTCGCCGTCACCATGTGTGACGGATTGTGTGGTATTGGCTACCGGCGCACGAGTGTGCGCACAGGCGCCGCCGGTGTGCCGGAACGCACGAGGGCGGTGCCGGATCCCGGGGATCCGCACCGCCCTCCGTGAAACCGGGGCACCGCTCGCGGCGGGCCCGGCACCGCGGACTACGCCGCGACGACCACGTCCACCTGACTCGTGGACTTGACCGAACCGGACGAACCCGGCCCGGGTACGCGCTCCGACCCGGACGGTCCGACCGGCTCCAGCACCGGACGCGAGGTCAGGCCCTCGCTGTGGGCCAGCTCGGAGAGCGCCAGCTCGTCGCTGACCTCCCGGAGCACTATCGACATGCGCACGTCCAACGCCTCGCAGATGGCGGCGAGAAGCTCGGACGACGCTTCCTTCTGACCGCGCTCGACCTCCGAGAGGTACCCGAGGGACACCCGGGCCGCCGACGACACCTCGCGCAGGGTGCGGCCCTGGCGCTGGCGTTGCCGACGCAGCACGTCACCCAGCAGGCGACGGAGCAGAATCATCGGTCGCTCCCTCCTAGGACCGCGGCTGCAACGGACACAGCCCCACCGTACCCGGCATCCCCGAACTGCGTACCGGGTCTGCCGTCCTGTTCACTGAGGGCGTGGAGCCAACACGCCCTGGGTGACGGCTCATGGCTTTCGCACCGTTCAAAACCTTCGTTCCGCATCGGTCGCACAACCCCCCTCTCAGCCCGTGAATTCCCGGGCGGGCTCCTGCGGCAGCCCCAGGATCGTGCGCCGCAGCAGTTCCAAGGACCGCACCACGGTCAGGGTGCGGATCCTGTCGCGGTCCCCCGGCAGGCGCGGGGAGACGGTCACGGTGCCCTCGGGACCCGCCACCGCGATGTGGACCTCGCCCACCGGACGCCCGTCCTGCGGTTCCGGGCCGGCCACGCCGGTCGTGGCCACCCCGTAGGTACCCGACAGCAGCGTCCGCACACCCTCGGCCATCTCGCGTGCCACTTGCGGGTGCACCGCGCCCTCGGCGGCCAGCAGCGCCGCGCCGACGCCGAGCACCGAGGTCTTGACGTCGGTGGCGTACGCCGTGACCGAGCCGCGGAACGCCGCGGACACGCCGGGCACGGTCACCACAGTCGCCGCCAGGAGCCCGCCGGTCAGCGACTCGGCGACCGCGAGCGTCGCGCCGCGCTCCACCAACAACCGGGCAACGACCGCGACCAGTTGCTCGGTTCCCTCGCCGTACACGCAATCGCCCAGGAGCTCGTACGCCCGCAGCGCGGCCGCGTCGACCTCGGCGCCACCGCCCGGACCGGTCGACGTGAGCTTGACGCGCGTCTCGCCGGGCTCGGCGAGGTAGGCGACCTCGACCGCGCCGACCGCCGCGAGGTCCTTCTCCAGAGGTTCGAGGTGCTGCGCGATGACGCCCTCGCCGACGCCGACCGTGCGCAGTACTCGCTGGGCCCGCGGTGCCGGGGCGCCGGAGCGGCGCAGCAGGTCCGGCAGCACCTGGTCGCCGACCATCGCGGCCATCTCGTGCGGCACGCCCGGAGTCGCGTAGACGGCGGTGCCGCGGATGTCGATGGCCAGGCCGGGCGCGCTGCCGCGGTCGTTCGGGAGGATGCGGCCGCCGTCCGGCAGATCGGCCTGCTGCAATCCGAGGCCGGTGAGCGTGCGGTTGGTGTCCCGGTAGCGGTCGCGCAGCCACTGCTCGACCTCGGGGTCGCGGCGCAGTTCGACGCCCGCCACGCGGGCCACGGCCTCGCGGGTGCGGTCGTCGGAGGTGGGTCCGAGCCCGCCGGTGATGAGCACGGCGTCGGCACGCTCGACGGCGGTGCGCAGGACGTCGACCAGTTCGCCGAGGCCGTCGCCTACCGTGGACACGCCGGTCACGCGCAGCCCGGCATCGGTGAGCAGGCGTCCGAGGCGGCTTGCGTTGGTGTTGACGACGTCGCCGATGAGCAGTTCGTCGCCGACCGCGACAAGTTCGACCTTCACCTGGCGTGCCCCCTTGTCCGTTGTGGTCCTCGTGTTGTCCCTAGTGCTGCCCCAGCTCGGGACGCGCCCCCTCGGCGCGGCCCTGGTCCGCGGCCGCGCCGACGCCGTCGCCTGAGGCGGTGCCATCGTCGGTGCCGTCCGTCTGCGTGCTGTCGGTTTCCGAGGCGTCGGCCTCGGACGGCTTGGCGTCGTCGGCCGGACCGCCGCGCAGCGCCTTGACGACGTAGTCGACGCCCGTGACGACCGTGGCGATCACCGCGACCGCCATGACCCACGCGCGGAACGAGGCAAGCGGGCCGGTCATCACCAGGACGTACATGCCGATCGCGGTGCCTTGCAGCAGCGTCTTGAGCTTGCCCCCGCGGCTCGCCGGGATCACCCCGCGCTTGATCACCCAGAACCGCATGAGGGTGATGCCGATCTCGCGGAAAAGCACCACGCCGGTGACCCACCAGGGCAGGTCGCCCAGTGCGGAGAGACCGATCAGCGCGGCGCCCATCAGGGCCTTGTCGGCGATGGGGTCGACGAGCTTGCCGAAGTCGGTGACCAGGCCGTGGCGGCGCGCGAGCATGCCGTCGAAGCGGTCGCTGATGCTGGCGACGGCGAACGCGGCCCAGGCGTACGCCCGCCAGACGGGGTCGTGGCCGCCGTCCTGGACCAGCAGGTAGACGAACAGCGGCACGATGGCGATGCGCATCATCGTGAGGCCGTTGGCGGCGTTCCACACGCTTACCGACGTCGTCGGGTCGCCCAGGCGGTCGGGCTTGGGCGGGTGGTTGGCGGCCGCGGTGCGGACCGCTTCGGCGGGGTGGGCGGCGGCGGCGCGTACCGCCTCGGCGCGCTGGTGGGCGGCGGCGCGTACCGCCTCCGCGCGCTGGGCCGCGGCGGCACGCACGGCTTCGGCCCGTTGGGCCGCGGCGGCGCGGGCGGCCTCGGACGGGCGGGGGCGGGACGACGGAGTCGTGGGCGTGGGGTCCTCGGTCACCGCACGGGTCCCGCGGGCACATCGTCGGGTACGCCCGACACGGACGCCGCCACGGACGCCGCCTCGTCGGCGGCATCGGTGCCGGTATGCGCGCGGGCTTCGAGCTCGGCGTCGGCGTACAGGTCGACCCCCTCGCTGCCGACCACGAGGGCGCGTACGAACGTGCCGACCGCCAGGTCGCGGCCGCGCAGCACGGTCAACCCGTCGATCTCCGGAGCCTGGTGCGCGGCGCGGCCCTCGGCGGTGACCGTGCCGTCGTCGGCGATGTCGACGATCTCCTCGACCAGGACGGTGACTTCGGTGCCGACGCGCTCCTCGGCGCGCTGCGCGGTCAGCTCCTCGGCGAGGCGCGACACCCGCTCCAGCCGCTCGGCGGCCACCTCGTCGGGCAGCTTGCCGTCGTATCCGGCGGCCTCGGTGCCCTCCTCGTCGGAGTAGCCGAACACGCCGATCGCGTCGAGGCGCGCCTCGGTGAGGAACCGCATCAGCTCGTCGAGGTCCTCTTCCGTCTCCCCCGGGAAGCCCACGATGAAGTTCGAGCGCGCTCCCGCCTCGGGGGCCTTGGCCCGCACCTGGTCGAGCAGGCCGGTGAACGCCTCGCGCGAGCCGAACCGGCGCATACGGCGGAGCACCGGCTCGCTGGCGTGCTGGAAGGACAGGTCGAAGTACGGGGTGACGCCGTCGGTTCCGGTGAGCACATCCACCAGCCCCGGGCGCATCTCGGCCGGCTGGAGGTAGTTGACGCGGACGCGCTCGATGCCCTCGACGGCGGCCAGTTCGGGCAGCAGGGTCTCCAGGAGGCGGATGTCGCCGAGGTCCTTGCCGTACGACGTGGAGTTCTCGCTGACCAGCACGATCTCGCGCACGCCCTCCGAGGCGAGCCAGCGGACCTCGTCCAGCAGGTCGGTCGGACGCCGCGACAGGAACGAGCCGCGGAACGACGGGATCGCGCAGAACGAGCAGCGCCGGTCGCAGCCGGACGCCAGTTTCACCGAGGCCACCGGCCCGTCGCCGAGGCGCCGGCGCAGTGTGCGCGGGCCGGACGCGGGGGCGACGCCCTCGGGCAGGTCCTCCGGCACGGCCTCCTCGGGCCGCTCGGCGGTGCCGTGGCCCGGAACCGCGCCCGCGGCGTCCTGCCGCTCGGCGGGGCTCAGCGGCAGCAGCTTGCGGCGGTCGCGGGGTACGTGCGACGTGTGCTTCTCGCCGGCGAGGATCGCGCGCAGGCGTCCGGCGATGTCCTCGTAGTCGTCGAAGCCGAGCACCGCGTCGGCCTCGGGCAGCGCCCCGGCGAGCTGGTCGCCGTAGCGTTCCGCCATGCAGCCGACCGCGACGACCGCCTGCGTGGGCCCGCCGTCCTTCTTCAGGTCGGCGGCCTCCAGGACGGTGTCGATCGAGTCCTTCTTGGCGGATTCGACGAAGCCGCAGGTGTTGACCAGAACGACCGCGGCGTCCGAGGCGTCCTCGGTGAGGCGCCAGCCGTCCGCCTCCAACCGCCCGGCCAACTCCTCGGAGTCGACCTCGTTGCGGGCGCAGCCGAGCGTGACCAGCGCCACGGTACGACCGCCGCCCGCGGTGGCGGCGACGGGGACGGCGGCGTCGGCGGCGGGGCGTTCATCGGACGCGGTGCGGGGCGCGGGCATGCCGGAAAGCCTACGTCAGGACGGGACCCGGACCCGACGCGGGAAGCATTCCGGCGGCGGTTCGGGTCGTCGGAGGCGGCCCGGGGGCGCCGGATCAGCCCTGTTGCGGATCGCCGGGCTTGAAGGTGAAGGTCACCACGCTCTTCTTGGCGCTGGCCGGTCCGAGGTCCTTGCCGTTCACGTTGAGGCGGGCCGCGGGGCCGTTGCCGAGGACCACCTTGAGCTGCGAGGGATCGCTGAACTCCTGGTTCTTGCCCTTGGCGATGATGCCGTCGAAGACCTCTTTGCCGGCGCTGTTGGTGACGCTGGCCCAGGTGGAGCCGGTGACCGCCTCGATGCGGACCTTGACGTCCACCGGCGCCTGCGCGACGACCTCCTGCGCGGGCGGGGCGGGCGGCGGAGGCACCGGCGCGGCCTGGGTGGCCGGCGGAGGCGGGCTCGAAGTGCCGGTCGCCGTACTGCCCTTGTCGTCGTCCTTGCCGCTGAACACCTGGAAGGACACGAACCCGACGACGGCCACGACGGCTGCGGCCATGGCGGCGGTCCAGTTGGGGGCGATGCGGCGCTCCGGCTTGACCCGTTCGGGTTCGAAGATCACCGTGGGGCTCGGCACCGGCCCGCTGCCGAACTGCGCGTCGTACTCGGCGAGCAGCGGCTCGGGGTCGGTGTCGACCGCGCGGGCGAACGAGCGGATGTGGCCGCGGGCGTAGAAGTCGCCGCCGCAGGCCGCGAAATCGTCCTGTTCGATCGCCTCCACCAGGGGTTGCCTGATGCGCGTGACCTCACTCACCTGATCGACGGTGAGCCCCGCTTTGGTGCGGGCGTCGGCGAGAGTCTGACCGATGGACACGAGCGCGCCTCCGAGCGTGCAACCACTGCGGCGGAATTCAGTCTAGGGCTGGGCGGAACGGTGGTTTCGCGGTCGGCCGGCCCCGTGGGCACCTTTGTAGCCGAGCTGAAACACAGATGATCAATGGATAGCTGGTTTTGCTCATTCCCCGCGAAGCGTGCTCAACACCTGATCAAGTTCATCGGGCTTGATGAGCACGTCGCGGGCCTTGGAACCTTCACTCGGACCGACGATCCCCCGCGACTCCATGAGGTCCATCAGCCGGCCCGCCTTGGCGAACCCTACGCGCAATTTGCGTTGCAGCATCGAAGTGGAGCCGAACTGGGTCGACACCACCAACTCCGCGGCCTGGCACAGCAGATCAAGGTCGTCGCCGATCTCCTCGTCGATCTGCTTCTTGGGGCCCCCGCCGCCCGCGACGTCCTCACGGTACTCCGGCTGCAACTGCTCCTTGCAATGCCGGACGATCGCCTCGACCTCGGCCTCGGTGACGTACGCGCCCTGCATGCGCACCGGCTTGTTGGCACCCATTGGGAGGAACAGGCCGTCACCCTTGCCGATCAGCTTCTCGGCGCCCGGCTGGTCCAGGATGACCCGGCTGTCGGCCAGCGAACTGGTCGCGAAGGCGAGGCGGGACGGCACGTTCGCCTTGATCAGGCCGGTCACGACGTCGACGCTGGGGCGCTGCGTGGCGAGCACGAGGTGGATGCCGGCCGCGCGGGCGAGCTGGGTGATGCGGACGATCGAGTCCTCCACATCGCGCGGCGCCACCATCATCAGGTCCGCCAACTCGTCGACGATCACCAACAGGTAGGGGTACGGCGCCAGTTCGCGCTCGCTGCCGGGCGGCGTGGTCAACTTGCCGGAGCGCAGCGCCTTGTTGAAGTCGTCGACGTGCCGGAACCCGAAGTTCGCAAGGTCGTCGTAGCGCATGTCCATCTCGCGGACGACCCACTGGAGCGCCTCGGCGGCGCGCTTCGGATTGGTGATGATCGGCGTGATCAGGTGCGGGATGCCCTCGTACGCGGTCAGCTCCACACGCTTGGGGTCGACCAGGACCAGGCGCACCTCGTCCGGCGTCGCGCGCATCATGACCGAGGTGATCAGGCCGTTGATGCAGGACGACTTGCCGGCCCCGGTGGCGCCCGCGACCAGCACGTGGGGCATCTTCGCGAGATTCGCGACGACGAAGCCGCCCTCCACGTCCTTGCCGAGCGCGACCAGCATCGGATGGTGGTCGGTGACCGCCTCGTCCGAGCGCAGCACGTCTCCGAGGTTGACCATCTCGCGGTCGGTGTTGGGGATCTCGATGCCGACCGCGGACTTGCCGGGAATCGGGCTGATGATGCGGACGTCCGCGCTGGCGACCGCGTACGCGATGTTCTTGGCGAGGGCGGTGATCCGCTCGACCTTGACCGCCGGGCCCAGCTCGACCACGTAGCGCGTCACCGTGGGGCCGCGCGTGAAGCCGGTCACCCGCGCGTCGACGTTGAACTGCTCGAAGACCTGGGTCAGCGCGCCGACGACGTCGTCGTTGGCCTTGCTGCGCGCCTTGCCGGGCCCGCCGCGCGTCAGCAGGTCGTCGGACGGCAGGTGGTACGTCACGTCGCCGGAGAGCCGCAACTGCTCGCTGCGCGGCGGCGCGGGGCTGTGCTGCGGCGCGCTGCGCGTGTTGTCGGGGACGGTCTTGCGGCTGCGGGCCGACGGAACCGGGAGCGCCGCGGCGTCGAGCGCCGCGGCGGA
>NZ_JBPKBH010000007.1:492390-500386 GCF_051388915.1 Yinghuangia sp. YIM S09857
CCGCGGCGGCCGCCGCGGCGACGTCGACGGGGTCGGGGCCCTGGCCCATGGCGCCCTGCCGACGGCGGGGCCGGGCGCGGCGCACGGCCTCGTCCCCCGCCTCGGGCGGCTGCTTTTCGAGCGGGTCGGCGGCGGGGGCGGAGCGTCTGCGCCCGCGGCGCGGCTCGTCCTCGGCGTCCTCGGCGCGGTCGTCGTCCTGGTACTCGTCGTCGTACGGGTCGTAGTCGTCGTACATCTCCTCGCCACCCGGGAAGCCCAGGTAGCCGCGCAGCCGGTACGGGACGGACGCGATCGGGGTCGCGGTGACCACCAGCACGCCGAAGAAGATGACGAGGAGCAGCAGCGGTATGGCCGCCCACTTGGTGACGGACTCGACCAGCGGGGCGGAGAAGACGTACCCGACCAGGCCGCCCGCGGTGCGCATGGCGGTGGCCCCGTCGCCTGGGCGCGGGGTGCCCGAGCCGATGTGGATCATGCCGAGGACGCCGGACACCAGTGCCGTGCAACCGATCACGATGCGCCCGGTCGCGTCGACCAGGTCCGGGTGCCGCAGCACGCGGATCGCGAGGGCCGCGACCAGGAACGGGACGAGGACGTCGAGCCGCCCGACCAGCCCGGCGACCGTGGCGTCGACCAGGTTGCCGACCGGGCCGTCGACGTTGCCCCAGGCACCGGCGGCGATCACGATCGCCAGGCCGAACAGGGCCAGGCCGAGGCCGTCCCTGCGGTGCGCCGGGTCGAGGCCGCGGGCGCCCTGTCCGATGCTGCGGAACACGCCGCCCAGCGCGTGCGCGATGCCCAGCCAGATGCCCTTGACCACACGGAAGACCAGGTCGCCGATCTTCTCGAACACGCCCTTCGGGGGCGGCGGAGGAGGAGGCGCCGGCTTCTTGGCCGGTGCCTTCTTCTTCGCGGCGCCGCCGGTGCGGGCGCCGCCGCCGGACGTACGCGTGGCCATAAAAGCGAGGCTACCCCCCGGACACCCGCGTCTCACGTGTCACAACGAACTCATCGACGCGTGTCGCCCGCTGCAACCCGGTCCGCCCCATTCACACCCCTGGCCTACTGAATGTCGGGGTGGTGGGGGTCGGTCGGTGGCCGGTGGACGGGCACTGCTCTGGCGTGCACGGTGTGTGAGCGGGGGCTTGCGTGGCAGGGCCTGTCCGTGGCCGGGGCGAGCACTGATCGGCCGCGCGGTGCGTCGGTGCGGGCCGACGCGGTGGGGGCGTCGGCGGGCGGGGCGGCTTCGGTGCGGGCGGCCGCTTCGGCGGGGCGGCGGGCGGCGGGGCGGCGCCAGAGGTCAGGCGTTGGCGTCGGGTGGGCGGCGGGCCGCGGGCGGGATGGTCGGGCGCTGGTCCGCGGGTGGCGGGCCGCCGTGGCCCGCAGGTGCCGGGACGAGCGCGTCCAGGGCGGCGCGGAGCCGGGCCACCCGGCTGAGGACCTGGTTCGCCGACGCGGTCAGGGACGGGTCCGCGGACAGTTCGACCTGCTTGGCCATGCCGTCGGCGCTCTCCTCAAGGGCTGTGAGGCGCGTGAAGAGCTCGGCGAGGACATCGCCGCTGCGGTTCTCCCCCGGGACCGCGTCCAGCCGCCCGCGCAGCAGTGCGGCCTGCTCGCGGAGCTGGCAGTTCTTCTTGTAGAGGTCGACGAACACCGCGACCTTGGCGCGCAGGACCCACGGGTCGAACGGCTTGGAGATGTAGTCGACCGCTCCCGCCGCGTAACCGCGGAAGGTGTGGTGCGGACCGTGGTTGATCGCGGTCAGGAAGATGATCGGGATGTCCCGGGTCTTCTCGCGTCGCTTGATGTGCGCGGCTGTCTCGAATCCGTCCATGCCGGGCATCTGCACGTCGAGCAGGATGACCGCGAACTCGTCCGTGAGCAGGGCCTTCAGCGCCTCCTCGCCGGAGTGGGCGCGCACGAGGGTCTGATCCAGTGCGGACAGGATCGCCTCCAGTGCAAGGAGGTTCTCCTGACGGTCATCGACCAGGAGGATCTTGGCCTTCTCCGTCATGGCCCACCCTCTTCGATCCGGCGACCCGGGCATGCCCGCGTCCCGGTCGGCTCCGCTCGTCTCTGGCTCAGTGTTCTGCCGCTTCGTACACATACTGGTCGAGGTCTGTGGTCGTCCCGGTCATGCTAGTGCTCTCGGACGGGCCGAGGCAGGCGGTTCCGGAAGCGACGACCGCACGGCGTAACCGAAAACCAACGTACGGTGTCGGAAAACCCCGCAGAACCCTCCCACGGATTCAACGCCGCCGACACCCCCGGGGTTCCCGGGCGAGCCCGGGCCCCTGCCGCAACAGTGTACGTTTCGCCAGGAAACGGATAGGTGGGGCAGCGTCAACTCCCTTGGGCCGCCTCAGTGTTCCAGCCAGGTACGGATGAGGCCGAGGAGGTGCGCGGTGTCCACGGGCTTGGCCACATAGTCGGATGCTCCGGACGCGATGCTCTTCTCCTGATCGCCCTTCATTGCCTTCGCCGTGAGCGCAACAATCGGAAGCCCCGCGTACTGCGGCATACGCCGGATGGCCGCGGTCGTAGCGTATCCGTCCATCTCGGGCATCATGATGTCCATCAGGACGATGGCGATGTCCTCTTCCGCCTGAAGCTTCTCGATGCCCTCGCGGCCGTTCTCCGCGTAGGTGACCACCAGGCCGTACTGCTCCAGCACGCTTGTGAGAGCGAACACATTGCGGACGTCGTCGTCGACGATCAGCACCTTCTCGCCGTGGAAGGCTCCCTCGAACGGCTCGACGGTCGGCTTGGTCCGGGTCTCGGCGGGTGTGGGCCGCGCCACGTCCGCGACGAAGTCGGCCAGGGCGTCCGGCGAGGACACCCGGTGCAGGGTGGCGATGCGGCGCCGGTAGCCGCGCAGGCGGGCCGCCTCGGAGCGCGTGGGCCGCCCGGGGACGTGCACCAGGACCGGGACGTCCTCCAGGTCGACGCGGTCGGTCAGGGCGTCCAGCAGCCGCCAGGCGCCGTCCTCGGCCAGCCTCAGGTCGACGACGATGCACGCCGGGCCGAACAGTTCGACGGCCGCGGTCGCCTCGGAAGCGGTGGCCGCGGTCGCCACCTCGACCTGGTCGCCGAGCCCCGCGAGGGTCGTGACGATCGGGCCGCCGTCCGGATGTGGCTCCTCGACCACCAGGACGCGGCGGCGGGCGGGCGCGCCGGGCGCACGACGCGGGGCCTCGGCCTCGCCTTCGGGCGCCTCGGCGGGCGCGGCGATCTGCCGCGGCTCCCCGTCGACCCCACCCTGCCGGGCGAGGGCGACCCCGACCGGGGTCGGGTCGTCCTCCGCGAGCACGTTGTCGAGCGGGATGTAGAGCGTGAACGTGCTGCCGCGGCCCGGCTCGCTCTCCGCGTGGATCTCGCCGCCGAGCAGCCAGGCGATCTCCCGGCTGATCGACAGCCCGAGGCCGGTGCCGCCGTAGCGGCGGCTGGTCGTGCCGTCGGCCTGCTGGAACGCCTCGAAGATGACCTTGAGCTTGTCCTCGGCGATCCCGATGCCGGTGTCGACCACGGAGAACGCGATGGCCTGCTCGGCGTCCTCCAGGTCCCCGCCGGTGACCGGGATGTCGTCGGTGAGCCGGATCACCACCTCGACGGAGCCGCTGTCGGTGAACTTGACCGCGTTCGACAGCAGGTTGCGCAGCACCTGTTGCAGGCGCTGCTCGTCGGTGTAGAGCGTCGCGGGGACCTCGGAGGAGACGTGGACGGTGAAGTCCAGGCCCTTCTCGGAGGTCAGCGGGCGGATGGTGGCCTCGACGTAGTCCATGAGCTGGACGAGGGCGATGCGCGCCGGGCGCACGTCCATCTTTCCGGCCTGCACCTTGGACAGGTCGAGGATGTCGTTGATGAGTTGCAGCAGGTCCGAACCGGCCGCGTGGATGGTCTCGGAGAACTCCACCTGCTTGCGGGTGAGGTTGCCCTCGACGTTGTCGGCCAGCAGCTTGGCGAGGATCAGCAAACTGTTGAGCGGGGTCCGCAGCTCGTGCGACATGTTCGCCAGGAACTCGGACTTGTACCGGGACGAGAGCGCCAGTTGCTCGGCGCGCTCCTCCAGCGCCTTGCGGGCCTGCTCGATCTCGTTGTTCTTGATCTCGATGTCGCGGTTCTGTCGGGCCAGCAGCTCGGCCTTGTCCTCCAGTTCGGCATTCGAGTGCCGCAACTCGCCTTGCTGACGCTGGAGTTCCTCGGAACGCTCTTGCAACTCCTCGGTCAGCCGCTGCGATTCGGCGAGCAGCATCTCGGTGCGCGAGTTCGCCATGATCGTGTTGACGGTGACGCCGATCTGCTCGTTCAACTGCTCCAGGAAGTTGCGGTGAACCTGGGTGAACGCGCTGAACGACGCCAGTTCGAGCACGCCGAGCAACTGGTCCTCGAACAGCACCGGGAGCACGACCACGTTGACCGGGGACGCCTCCCCGAGCCCCGAGGAGATCTTGATGTAGCCCGGCGGCGCCTTCTCCACCAGGATCGAGCGCTTCTCCAGCGCGGCCTGGCCGACCAGCGACTGGCCGAGCCGGAAGCGGGTCGGGGCGCCGCCGTTCTGGTAGCCGTAGCTGGCGATCAGGCGCAGCTCGATGCGGTCCTCGACGGTGGGCTCGGCGAGGAAGAACGCGCCGTGCTGGGCGGACACCACCGGGGTCAGCTCGCTCATGATGAGCGCGGCGACCGCCATGAGGTCGCGGCGGCCCTGCATCAGGCCCGAGATGCGCGCCAGGTTGGTCTTGAGCCAGTCCTGCTCGCGGTTGGCCCGGGTCGTCTCGCCGAGGTTGGCGATCATCTGGTTGATGTTGTCCTTGAGCTCCAGGATCTCGCCGCGGGCGTCGACGTCGATCTGGAGGGTCAGGTCGCCGCGGGTCACCGCGGTGGCGACCTCGGCAATGGCGCGCACCTGGCGGGTCAGGTTCCCGGCCAGTTCGTTCACGTTCTCGGTCAACTGCTTCCAGGTCCCCGAGACGCCCTCGACCTCGGCCTGGCCGCCGAGGATGCCGTCGGTGCCCACCTCGCGGGCCACGCGGGTCACCTCGCCCGCGAACGCGGAGAGTTGGTCGACCATCGTGTTGATGGTGGTCTTGAGCTCCAGGATCTCGCCGCGCGCGTCGACCGTGATCTTCTGCGACAGATCGCCTCGGGCGACCGCGGTGGTCACCTCTGCGATGCTGCGCACCTGGCCGGTGAGGTTGTCGGCCATCGAGTTGACGTTGTCGGTCAGGTCCTTCCAGGTCCCCGACACACCGGGCACGTGGGCCTGGCCGCCGAGGATCCCTTCCGTACCCACCTCGCGGGCCACCCGCGTCACCTCGTCGGCGAACGCGCGCAGGGTGTCCACCATCGTGTTGATGGTGTTCTTCAGCTCCAGAACCTCGCCGCGGGCGTCCACGGTGATCTTCTGGGACAGGTCGCCGTCGGCGACCGCGGTTGCGACCTGCGCGATGTTGCGCACCTGACTGGTCAGGTTGTTGCCCATCGAGTTGACGTTGTCGGTCAGGTCCTTCCAGGTCCCCGACACACCCCGGACGCGGGCCTGGCCGCCGAGGATCCCTTCCGTACCCACCTCGCGAGCCACCCGCGTCACCTCGTCGGCGAACGCGGAGAGCTGGTCGACCATCGTGTTGATGGTGTCCTTGAGTTCGAGGATCTCGCCCCGGGCGTCGACCATGATCTTCTGTGTGAGGTCGCCCCGGGCCACCGCCGTGGTGACCTCGGCGATGCTGCGGACCTGGCCCGTCAGGTTGCTCGCCATGACGTTGACGGACTCGGTCAGGTCCTGCCAGGTGCCCGACACACCCTTGATGTCGGCCTGGCCCCCGAGGCGTCCTTCGGTGCCCACCTCGCGGGCGACGCGCGTGACCTCGCCCGCGAACGCCGAGAGTTGGTCGACCATCGTGTTGATGGTGGTCTTGAGCTCCAGGATCTCGCCGCGCGCGTCGACGGTGATCTTCTGCGACAGGTCGCCCCGCACGACGGCGGTGGCCACCGACGCGATGCTGCGCACCTGGCCGGTGAGGTTGCCCGCCATGAAGTTCACGGAGTACGTCAGGTCACGCCACACACCGCCCAGCCCGAGCACCTGGGCCTGGCCGCCGAGAATGCCTTCGGTGCCCACCTCGCGGGCGACACGGGTCACTTCGGACGCGAAGGCCGACAACTGGTCGACCATCGTGTTCACGGTGTTCTTGAGTTCGAGGATCTCGCCGCGGGCGTCGACGTCGATCTTCTTGGACAGGTCACCGCGCGCGACGGCCGTGGTCACGTCGGCGATGTTGCGGACCTGGCCGGTGAGATTCCCGGCCATGAAGTTCACCGAGTCGGTGAGGTCGAGCCACACACCCGCGACGCCGGGCACGACGCGAGCCTGGCCGCCGAGGATGCCGTCGCTGCCGACCTCGCGGGCGACACGGGTCACTTCGGACGCGAAGGCCGACAACTGGTCGACCATCGTGTTCACGGTGTTCTTCAGCTCCAGCATCTCGCCGGACACATCCACCGTGATCTTCTGCGACAGATCTCCCCGGGCCACGGCCGTGGACACCTGGGCGATATTGCGGACCTGACCGGTCAGGTTCCCGGCCATGAAGTTGACGGAGTCGGTCAGGTCCTTCCAGGTGCCTGCCACCCCGGGCACCTGGGCCTGGCCGCCGAGGATGCCGTCGCTGCCGACCTCGCGGGCGACACGGGTCACTTCGGACGCGAAGGCCGAGAGCTGGTCGACCATCGTGTTCACGGTGTTCTTCAGCTCCAGCATCTCGCCGGACACATCCACCGTGATCTTCTGCGACAGGTCACCCTGAGCGACCGCGGTGGTGACCTGCGCGATGTCGCGGACCTGCGCGGTCAGGTTGAAGAACGCCGTGTTGACGTTGTCGGTCAGGTCCTTCCAGGTCCCGGCGACCCCGGGCACCTGGGCCTGGACGCCGAGGCGGCCTTCGAAGCCGACCTCGCGGGCCACTCGGGTCACCTCGGACGCGAAGGTCCGCAGGGTCCCCGTCATCGAGTTGATGGTCTCGGCGAGCTGGGCCATCTCGCCGCGCGCCGACACGGTGATGCGCTGGGTCAGGTCGCCGTACGCGACCGCGGTGGTGACCTGCGCGATGTCGCGGACCTGGGCGGTCAGGTTGCCCGCCATGACGTTGACCGAGTCGGTCAGGTCCTTCCACGTCCCCGAGACGCCCTCGACGCGGGCCTGGCCGCCGAGACGGCCTTCGGTGCCGACTTCCCGGGCCATGCGGGTCACCTCGTCGGCGAACCCGGAGAGCTGGTCGACCATGGTGTTGACGGTGTTCTTGAGCTCCAGCATCTCGCCGGCGACCTCGACGGTCACCTTGCGTGACAGGTCGCCCTTCGCCACCGCGGTCGTCACCAGGGCGATGTCGCGCACCTGGAGCGTGAGGCGGCTGGCCATGGTGTTGACCGAGTCGGTCAGATCCTTCCAGCTCCCCGACACGCCGCGCACCTGCGCCTGGCCGCCGAGCTTGCCCTCGGTGCCGACCTCGCGCGCCACCCGGGTGACCTCGTTGGTGAACGCCGACAACTGGTCCACCAGGCCGTTGACGGTGCGCCCCATGCGGTTGAACTCACCGCGCAGCGGCTGGTCCCCGATGCGCTGGTCCATGCGCTGCGACAGGTCGCCCTCGGCCACCGCGGCGAGCACCCGTCCGACCTCGACGGTCGGCCGGACCAGGTCGTCCACCAGCGCGTTCGCGGCATCGAAGCTGGTCGCCCAGGCCCCTTCACCGGGCCCCGGCACGAAGCGCTCGCTCAGCTTCCCCTCGCGGCCGACCACGCGGCGTACCCGGGCCAGCTCGTTGGCCAGGTGCTGGTTGCGGTCCACGACGTCGTTGAAGACGGCGGCGACCTCCCCCATCAGGCCGTCGCTCGACACGGACAGGCGGCGCCGGAAGTTGCCGTCGCGCACGGCGGTCAGCGCGTCGAGCAACTGGCGCAGCTCGCGCTCGTCATCACGCCGGGGGGTGGCGACGCCACC
>NZ_JBPKBH010000007.1:500503-503664 GCF_051388915.1 Yinghuangia sp. YIM S09857
CCCGCTGCGCGCCCTTGCGCGAGGTCCCCGATGCCTCGGCCGAGCTGCCCCCGGCAGCCTTGCCCGCACCCTTCGCCGTGCCCGCGGCGCGTCCGTCTCGCCTGGAAGCGTTCGCCATTTCGAGATTCCTCCACCCGGCCCCGGCGCCCGCCCGGTCCCTCGGCCCGGGTGGGGCGGTCGCCGCTGATACCGGCAGTCTTCCACCATCCCACGGGGCGCATGGCCGAGTCCCCAGGTCCGGGGGCCGTGCACCGGGGTCAATGTTCGTCAAGGACCTGCGCCCGTGTCGCGACGACGCGGTAATGTGCGGAGCTGCCGCGTGACTGCGTCGCGCCCGGCAGTCGAGCAGTGGCATCACCAGACAGATCCGTAGAACCAGCGCGAACCAGGCATATCGCTTGATCGCGATAGTTCGCCACGAGATAGATCGGGAAGGGCAGCGAGGTCGCGCCACCGCAATCACCGACGTCGCAGGATGCACATGGATCCGGAAACCGACATGGTCGTCACCGCGAGAGTGAGCGCCACGTTCGCCCCTGAGGGCCGTTCGGTGGCTGCCGCGCGATCCTTCGTACGCCAGACCCTGACCGAGTGGGACGCCGCGGGCGTCGTGGACGACGCCGTACTGCTCGTCAGCGAACTTGTGACGAACGCCATCGTGCACGCCGGCACGGCCACCGAGGTGTCCTGCGTGCGGTACGACTCGGCCGTCCAGGTCGAGGTCGTCGACCGCTACCCGACCCTGGAGCTGCCGGCCCCCGTGGGGGTCTTCGACGCGGACGACGAGAGCGGCCGCGGGCTCTTCCTGTCCGCGTCGATCGCCTCGGCGTGGGGCGTGGAGTACACCAAGTCCGTCAAACAGGTGTGGTTCCGGCTCGACCTGCCGGACGGTGGATCCGCCACCAGCCTCGCCGGACCCACGCTGCCGACGCACGTGCTGCCAGGCGCGGACACACCCGTCCGGGTCGCGGTCGTGCACGCCGACGCCCACCAGCGCGTGACGCACTGGAACGTGGACGCCGCCGACCTGTTCGGCCGCTCGGCCCAGGACGCGGTGGGCATGCGCCTGTCGGAACTGGTCGACTGGCCGCACACCCCCGACAACTCGGATGCCGACCTCCCCTTCGCCGCGATGCTCGAACTCTCGCGCTGGCAGGGGATGTACGACATCCGGCACGGCGAAGGCCGCCCCGTGCGCGTGTTCGCCTCGCACGTACGCCTGCGCGACGCGTCCGACAACCCGCAGCTCGTGCTGCTGGCGGTCCCGGCCCGGGCCCGGGCGGTGCTGGAGAACCGCGCCGCGGCGGCCGCCGGGCGCACGCCGGTACCGCCGCCGACCGACTCGGAATGGGACGGTCTGGAGGGCACGAACCGCCCCGGCCTCGACGACCTGCTCCAGCGCGCCATCGAGCGCGCCCGCGACCTCCTCGACGGGGACGCGGCGTTCGTGCTCATCGCCACGGACGACGAGAGCGAGATGGAGGTCCGCGCCACCACCGGCCTCGGATCCGCGCAGCAGCGGTTCGCCCGGGTACCGGTGGAGACCACGACGGGCCGATTCGGCACCGCGCGCATGCCCGCGGTCCACGACGACGCCGAGGCCGTGCGTGACGCGGTCCCGCTCCTCGCCGACACCGTGATGCGCTCGGCCGTGACCGCCCCGCTCAAGGTCGAGGGCCGGCTGACCGGCACGCTCGGCGTCGCGTCGGAATCCTCGTCGCACTTCGACAACGACGCCGCGGCCCGCCTGCAACGTGCCGCCGACCGCATCTCGCTGTCCGTGGAAAGCGCGCGGCTGTCCGAGCTCGAACGGGTCCGCCGCGGCTCGCTGTCGTTCCTCGCCGAGGCTTCCGACCTGCTCGCGGGCACCCTCGACCCGGAAATGACGCTGGCGATGGTCGCGCAGATCGTGGTGCCCCGGCTGGCGACGTGGTGTGCCGTGCACACGATCGGCGAGGGTCACGATCCGGTCCTGAGCTGTGTGTGGCACACCGACGAGATGCGCATCGACGACCTCCGGGAGTTGTTGGACCAGGCGGAGCCGCCGCGCGCCCACCCGACACCGGGTGCGCGCGCGTGGCCGGGACTTCGGCGCCTCGGCGCTGAGGCCGCGGCACAGCACGAGGATCTGGTCACCGGTGAGGCGGTCTCGCTGCCGCTGGTCGCCCGGGGCCGCGGCATCGGCATGCTGACGCTGGGCAACGCGACCGGCGAGCGGTTCCGACGCGAAACCCTGGAACTCGCCGAGGACCTGTCCCGCCGGGCCGCGCTGGCGATGGACAACGCCCGCCTGTACTCCGAACGCAGCGCCACCAGCCAGGCGTTGCAGCGCAGCCTCCTGCCGCCGGACCTGCCGCAGGTGCCGGGCCTGGACATCGAGGTCGTCTACCAGGCGTCCGGCGAGAGCAACGAAGTCGGCGGCGACTTCTACGACTTGTTCACCATCAACCCCGACCTGTGGGGCTTCGCGATCGGCGATGTCTGCGGCACGGGCCCCGAGGCGGCGGCCGTCACCGGCCTCGCCCGGCAGGCGCTGCGCCTGCTGGCCCGCGAGGGGATGCCGGTACCGGCGGTGTTGCAGCGGCTCAACACCGCAATCCTCGACGAGGGTCCGCGCAGCCGCTTCCTGACCCTGCTGCACGGCCACATCACCCACCGCGACGGCGGCGGCGTACGCCTCAACCTGGTGTCGGCGGGCCACCCCCTTCCGCTCCGGCTGCGCCCCGACGGGCAGGTCGAACAAGTGGCGACACCCCAGCCGTTGCTGGGTGTCCTGGACGAACTGGACCTGGTCTCCGAAGTCGTCGACCTCGATCCGGGCGACGTACTGCTGTGTGTCACCGACGGCGTCACCGAACGGCGCGAGGGCAGCCGCATGCTGGGCGAGGACGGCCTCGCCACCGTCCTGGCCGGATGCACCGGCCTCACGGCCGGCGCGGTGGCGGCCCGCGTCCACCGAGCCGTCGAGGCCTTCGCCGCGGAACCTGCCCGCGACGACATGGCCATCGTCGTGCTCCGGGTCGCGGAAACCTGAGCACCTGAGCACCTGAGCCGCTGTCGTCGAGTTGCGTGTCCTGACCGCGCGTTGCCGGATGTCGGCGGCGACCGTCCGGGCACCGACGTTGTCACCCCCATGGCTGCGGTGGCCGGGCGGGGGGGGG
>NZ_JBPKBH010000007.1:503783-506168 GCF_051388915.1 Yinghuangia sp. YIM S09857
CGCGCCCGAGGGGGTGGTCGGGCGCGCCCGGGCCTGAAGGTGCTCCCCCGTCGCCGGCGCCCAAGGGAGAGGAGGCGGTGTCGGGGCGCCTTCAGGCCGCTTGTCGGGCAGGCTCGGGGCCTGCGGATGAACGGGTCATGAGTTCGTGGCGCACGTGGGCGACCACAGTGTCGGGGTGAGCGGTGGCTTCGCCTGGGCCGCACTCGACGACGCGCCAGGTGGCACCGCCGATGCTGCGGCTGCGGACTCGGATGTCGGGGATGCTCTCGTGTCTTGACGGCGCCGCGCGGGGGCGATGGGCCGGCGGTGCCTCGGTCGACGTTTCGATCGACGTCTTGGTCGGCACTTTGGTCGGTGCGACGGGGGGAGTCGGCAGTTCGGAGGTCCCGTCCGGCGCGGGGTGTTTCCGCGGTGGTTCCACGTCCGCCGCGAGGTGGAGGTCCGGCCACGCGAGTGTGAAGCGGTGCAGCACGCGGCCGAAGGCGGACATCACCCGCCAGCCGGGTTCCGCGGGCGGCACCCCCGCCGCCACGAGGGAGAGCCGTAGCCGGGTCTCCTCCGGTCCGGTGCTGCCGGCATCCGCCAGGCGTACGGCCTCGATCAGGCGCCGTACTCCGGCGAACCCTGCGAACCTTCCTGCCATGGACTCCAGTTGGCGTTTGGTGACCTGCCGCTGATGCAGGAAGGCGTCCAGGATCGCGACGGCCTCGGGGAGCGGTTCGGTGCGGGCGATGTCGGCGGCGGTACGCAGCGGCGTCGTGACCTGCACACCCGCGATCGTGGTCACCTCCCCTTTCTCGAAGTTCCGGATCCGTCCCAGGCATCCGCCGCGGCGGGGCAAGGTGGCCCCTGACGGCACGGCGAACTCGGCCGGGTGGGGCCTGCCGTTTTCGTCGTGCGTCCCGGCGGCGCCGATCCCCCATATCCACGCGGCGGTCCGCCCGCAGATGACGGCACCGGGCAGGAAGGCGGCGACCGCCTTGGCGCGGAGCGTGGGGGTGTCGGGCATGTGGCTGCCGACGTACACCCCCTGGACCACACGTCGGACGTCGCCGTTGCGCAGCCACCTCCTGAGCACCGCCAGACTGAAGCCGCGGTCCGCGGCCTGTGCGGCGGTGAAGGGCTTGGAGAACAGGTCTGTGAGATCGATGTCGCCGGGCATGCGCTCAGTTTGGGCACCGGCGGACGACGGCGCCTCGCGTCGTCCACAGGTGCGCTCCGGTACTCCGCTCATCACACCGGCCGCTGGTCCCAAGGCAGTTCCCCGCCCCCGATCTCCGGCGGGGCGGCGGGAACAGCCGGCTTGAAAGGCTTCGGCTTACCCGGGTTGGTCGACTTGCCCGGGTTGGCCGGCTTACCCGGCTCAGCGGGCTTGATCGCGGCGGCGGGCTTCGCGGGCTTCGTCGGCTTGGTGGTCGCCGCGGGCTTGACGGGCTTCGTCGGCTTGACCGTGTTCGTGGGCGTCGTCGGCTTGGTGGGCGGCTTGGTCGCGGGCTTGGTGGGCTTGGCGGGCTTGGCCGCCGACTTGCCGCAGCCCTTCTTCGCCCGGTACAGCACCTTCCAGGTCGCCGGATCGGTGTAGCCGGTCTCGGCGACCTTGTTGCACTTCTGCACCCAAAGCACCGCGCGCGTGGTCTCCGGACCGTAGATCCCCGACACGTCGAACTTCTTCGAGTAAGCCGAGCGCGTGGTGATCAGGCACTGCACCTGGGCCACCGCCTCGCCCTCCGAGCTCTCCCCCAGCTCCGGACGGAAGTCCTGCGGCACGAAGTTGCACCGCGGCGCCGCGGCGGACGGCGTGGCGGCCGCGTGGGCGGACGCACCCGCACTGGGGGCGACGATGCCGGCGCCGGCCGCCACGACTCCGGACAGCATGATCACCGCGGCGCGCGTACGGCTGCGACGGGCGGTACGGGAGATGGGACGCATGGCTCCTCCTGAGCGTCGTGCCGCGGGTCGGTTCCCGGGGCACGGCTGACGCTACGGAGCTCCCAATCGGNTGCGACGGGCGGTACGGGAGATGGGACGCATGGCTCCTCCTGAGCGTCGTGCCGCGGGTCGGTTCCCGGGGCACGGCTGACGCTACGGAGCTCCCAATCGGACACGGAGAAAGCAGATCATCACACCAACACGCGGCGATTCGCCGGAATTGCCACGGTACTTCAGCCATGAATGCACCCGCCGCGCCGGAGGTCCCAACCGTCTTCCCCAATCGGCGCGGCCGCGGCAACGCACTACCGGTCGCCGACACGCCTGCCCGTGGAACCGGGATCGCATGATCACCCGGCGCGGAGCCGGCAGGGGCAACAGCTAGTGCTGTGACCGGAAACGTTGACCGGGTTGCCGGGTGATCAGGCTGCGTTGAGGAGAGGGCGTCCGCCGTAG
>NZ_JBPKBH010000008.1:0-12672 GCF_051388915.1 Yinghuangia sp. YIM S09857
TACGGCGGACGCCCTCTCCTCAACGCAGCCTGATCACCCGGCAACCCGGTCAACGTTTCCGGTCACAGCACTAGAGCGCCCACTGCTC
Organism: Yinghuangia sp. YIM S09857; assembly: GCF_051388915.1. NCBI lineage: Bacteria > Bacillati > Actinomycetota > Actinomycetes > Kitasatosporales > Streptomycetaceae > Yinghuangia > Yinghuangia sp. YIM S09857. Next base: position 89 of record NZ_JBPKBH010000008.1, read on the forward strand.
GGCGAATCGGATCAGCGGCATTGCCGAAATCGCCGACCTTGCCGATGCGGGCGCCGCGACATGCTCGACGTCGAAGGCGCTCAGTCGCTCCGGGGCAACGCGTGCGAGCACCGCCCGCAGCGCCTCGGGCGTGGCCGACGGCGGCGGAGGCGATCCGGCCCGCGCGTTCGCGTCGGTCATGGCAGATCTGCCTCCGGCCGTCCGTTTCAGGCCGACGAGCCGGTGCGCGTCAGCCGTCCGCGGTGACTCCCAACGCGCCGAATATGACCGTGCGGGCTCACTCATACGCACATAGTGGGATCCGATTGCCATTGCGCGTAACCGCATTGGCCGATTGCCGACCCGCTCCGCGGTTTCCGTGAACCGGGCATCGTAGCTCGGCTGGGGTGGGGGGCCGCTGAGGTTTGGGGGAATTCACTCGTTCGCGCGGGGACTCTGCGTAGCGTCGCGGCCACTGACGTCACGCAGGAAGGGGAGCCCGGCGTGCCAGGGATCGACGAATGCCTGCACGAGGCCATGGAGTTGCCCGGGGCGCTGGGAGCTTCGGTGGTGGAGTGGGTGAGCGGCCTCGCGCTGGGTGCGGTCGGAGAGTCGCCGAACGGGGACCATGAGGCGACGGCCGCGGAGACGGCCGAACTCGCGCGGCTGGCCGCCGAGTACGCGGCGTTCTCGGTGCCGGAGGCGCGCTACATCGCGGCCGAGACGCCGGTCGAGGACATCATCGTGACGACGCGCACCGGGTTCCATCTGCTGCGGTTCGTGGAAACGCAGTTCGACAGCAGCGTGTTCGTGCACCTGTGGCTCGACCGGTCGACCGCGAACCTCGCGCTGTCCCGGCTGCGGCTCCAGGACCTCGCGGAACGGTTGGCGCTGTCATGACAGTTGCCGTTGCCGAGGCGGCGGCCGGGAGCGGTCCCGGGGTGGGGACGCTGCCTCGCGAGAGCGCGCTCGCGTATCTCGCGGACCGGCATGCGACCGGCGTGCTCTTCGGCGGCTCCGGCGCGGTCTACCTGGTGGACGGCGAAGTCGTGCACGCGGAGAGCCCCGAGGCGCCCACGCTCGACGTGCTGCTCGCGGCGACCGGGCGGCTGTCCGAGGACGCCTGGCGGGACGCCCTGGAGCACGCCGGGAGCCACCACCGTGTCGGCCGCTACCTGGTCGACCAAGGGCGGCTCGCGGAAGGGGAGTTGGAGATCTGCCACCTCGGGGCGCTGTTCGACGCGGCGTACTTCGCGCTCGGTCCGGACGCCGGCCCGGTCCGCTTCCGGCAGGGCGCGTCGCACTGGCTGGGCCCGATCCGGCCGGTGCCCGCCCGGGCGGTGGAGCGGGAGTCACGGCGCCGACGCGAACTGCTCGACACCGTATGCCCGGACGCCCGGCTGGACACCGCGCCGGTCACGCCGCATCGGCGTGTCCGGCATGTGACGCGGCGTCAGCAGGCGCTGCTGGACCTGGCCGACGGGAAACGGACGCCCTGCGCGATCGCCCGGCTGCTGGGGCGACCGGCGTTCCACGTGCTGGTCGACGTACGCCGGCTGGCGGCCGCCGGAATCGTCGACCCGCCGCCGCGTGCCGAGCCGATTGCGCGGCTGTCGCCTGGCGCGGCGCCCGGGGCCGCGCCCGGGGCCGCGCCCGACGCGGAGGCCGGAGCAGCGAAAAGCGGCCAGGCCGCGGCGTACGTCCCGCCCTCGTGGCTGGAACACGCGGCCGCCACCCGGGAACCGGACGTCGAGCTTCTGCGCAGGCTCCGCGACGCGCTGGAGGCCCGCCTGTGACCCCGGCCCCCACCGAACCGTCATGAGGCGCGCGCCGTGGCAGCGCGCCGGGAGGAGGAAGACGAAAGTGCCGGCGGCGGAAGCCGAAGTCCTCGATGAGATCCGGCGGTTGCGCGCCCGTCTGCCCCAGGTGACCGGGGCCGTCGCGGCCAGCACCGACGGATTCGTGATCGCCCAGGACGCCGCGGGCCCCGAGGCGGAAGGAGTCGCGGCGCTCACCGCGGCGTCGCTCGCGGTGGCGGTCCGGATGGCCGACGCGACGGGGCGCGGCGCGTTCCGCGAACTGCTGGTGCGCGGCGAGGAAGGCTACGTCGCGACGTACGCGGCGGGCCCGTCCGCGGTGCTCACCGTGCTGGCGGAGCCGCGTACCAACGTGGGCCGCCTGCACCTGGAGTCCCGGATCTCCGGGGCCCGCATCGCCGAACTCGTCGCCGAGGCGCTCGCCGCCCGGGAACCGGGCGGATGACTCCCCCGCGGCGGCCCCGCCCGAGCCGGCGGTACCGGCAAGACCAGGAGCCACCACTGATGACGACACCACGATCGACACCGTCCAGGAGAGGGAAGCCGAACACGATGGCTGCGCACGCGAACACCGAGACCGCGCTCAAGGAAGCGATGACCACGATCGAGGGCACCATCGGCGTCGCCCTCGTCGACTACAACAGCGGCATGGCGCTGGGCACGCTGGGCGGCGGCAAGGACCTCGACCTGGCGGTCGCCGCGGCCGGCAACACCGACGTCGTCCGGGCCAAGGCCCGCACGATGGAAATGCTGGGCCTGAAGGACGAGATCGAGGACATCCTGATCACCCTCGGCACCCAGTACCACCTGATCCGCCTCCTCAAGGGACGCGGCAAGGTCGGCCTGTTCCTGTACCTCGCACTCGACAAGAACCGCGCCAACCTCGCCATGGCGCGCCACCAACTCCGCAGTATCGAGGCCGAGTTGGAAGTCTGAGCCGACCAGGAACCGCACTGCCGGCGACGAGGGCCTGGGGGAAAGGGAGGGGAACGCCGGGGCGGCCGGGGCCGATCGGCCCACCGCCCCGGCACGCCCGTCCGAACTCCTCGGCGGTCAGACGGCGGTGACGACAAGGCCCTTGACCAGGATGGACGCGCCGCCCAGCAGTGCGAGGGCCAGCACCAGGCGACGTAGACCGGTGTCCGAGGTCTTGCCGAGCAGAGTGCCGGCGACGATCCCCAGCGTCACGGCGACTCCGCAGAACGTCCAGGCAGAGCCGGAGAGTTCGGGCATGCCCTTGGTGGCCAGGGACAGCCCGTTGACGAGGACGCCGTAGAACTGCGCGTTGGCGACGAACTCGGGGCCGTGCCAACCGGCGTTCACGGCATAGAGCGTCAGCGGCGGACCGCCGACCCCCGCGGCCGAGTTCATGACGCCGCTGGCCGCACCTGCCGCCAGCGCACCCCCGCGACCGCGCAACGCCCGTACGCGCACTCCGGCGAGGATCAGCGACACGGCCGCGACGACGACCGTTCCGATGCCGATCAGCAGGGCGCGCTCCTGGAGGCGGTCGACCATCAGGGCCCCCACGGGGACCGTCAGCATCGCCGCGGCGACGAGCGGCAGCATCGCGGACAGGCGGACACGCCGCCACGTCGTGGCCAGCCCGACGGCGCTGATGGCCGCCGACGCCAGGTTGGCCAGCAGAACTCCGTGTGCGGGCCCGAGGAGCAGCACCAGTCCGGGTCCGGCGACGAGGCCGAACCCGATGCCGGTGACCCGTTGCAGCGAGGTCGCGACCAGGACGATCACACCGAGCAGCACAGGGGTCATGGCGTGATCGTCGCAGGAGCCACGAACGGGCGATATCCCGTCGCCGCGCGGCGTCAGGGCGTGGCGGGGACAGGGAGGACGAAGCATGTGCCGGTTGCCTGTTCGGACAGCTCCACAGGTGATGGCCGGTCTCGGGGGCGGCGGCGCGGGCGGCGGGGGGGGTACGCGCCCGGGTACGCCGCGGAGTTCGGCCGGGCAGCTCGGCCCGATGAAGTCGCCGTTGGCCACGTCCGGTTCGGTGGCCGCGTAGAGCTGCGGGAGCGCCCCCCGGGCCGGGGTCCGGGCGAGCAGCGGGTTGCCGATGCGGCCGTAGGGTCCGGCGGCTGCGCGGTGCGGCGTGCGCATCCGGATTGCGAAGGGGTTTGGTCCAGGGGCGTGGCGTGCGGCAGCCTTTGGCGATGCGCATCGGGATCGTCGGTTTGCGGATGGGGCTCCACCTGGGCGAGTGGTGCCGAAGGCTCGGGATGGACGTGGCCACGGCATGTGACCGCGACGCGCAGGCCCTCGCGGCGGCGGCCCAAGGGCTTCCCTCCGCCGCCCTGACCACCGACTGGCGCGACCTGCTGGACCAGGACCTGGACGGCGTCGTGCTGGCCAACGACTTCGACGCGCACGCCCCGCTCGCCGTCGAATTCCTCGACCGCGGCGTGCACGTGCTGTCCGAGTCGGCCGCGTGCACCAGCACCGAGGAGGCCAAGGCCCTCGTCGCGGCGGCCGAACGCACCTCTGCCACCTATTCGTTCGCCGAGAACTACGTGCTGCACCCGCACATCCGCCTGCTGCACGACACCGTGCGCTCGGGCCACCTCGGCCGCGTCAGCCTCATCGAGGCCGACTACCTGCACGCGATGTCCCCGGACGACGTCGCCGCGCTGATCGGCGACCCCGCGCACTGGCGCGGACGGATCGCGCCGACGGCGTATTGCACCCACACGCTGTCGCCGGTGCTCGCGCTCACCGACGCGTGGCCGGTCGAGGTGACCGCGTTCCGCGCGGACGACGAGGACCCGCGCGCGGCCGTGGTGATGGTCGTACGCCTGTCCACCGGCGCCCTCGCGATCACCCGCCACGGGTTCCTGCAAGGCGAGCCGGACAGCCACTGGAGCTGGATGTCGGTACGCGGCACCCTCGCCCTCGCCGAGTCGGTCCGCGCCCGCGGCGACCGCGCCTGGTCGGTGCGCGTGCGCCGGGAGGCCTGGGCGTCCCCCGACGCCGCGACGCACGACGCCGAACTGGTGCCGCCGCGGCTGCGGGTGGACGGCGTGGAGATCGAGCGCCGCGCCGAGGGGACCGTACGCCTCCTCCAGGGATTCCGCGCCACCGTCGAGGACGGCGCCCCGCCGTTGGTCCCGGTGCGCCCGGCCGTCGCCGCCTCGCTGGTCGGCGTCGCGGGCGCGGAGTCTCTGGCGTCCGGTTCAGGCCCGGTGCCGGTGCCGGACTTCTCGGGGCAGCCCCAATAGCGGACGCCGGGTGCACGGCCCGGCCGATCTCGGGGCAGGACCGTGCGCAACGCGCCCGGCCCCGCCCCGAGTCTTCGTGCCGACGAGGATGCGGGACGCCCCGACCGCGGTGCCGCCGGAGTCGAAGCGGAACATCGACGCCCCGTCGCCGGACGAGCTGCTGGTCTCGGAGTCGGAGACGTGGATCCAACCGGTTCCGTCAGCAAAGCAGGCAACGCCGTCGGGTGCTTCGGCGGAGTCGTCAGCGCTCGGCGCGCTGCGGGCTGACGGGCTCCTCGTGTTCGTCCTCGGTGCGGCGTACGACGACAGCCACGGTCACGGCCATCACCGCCATGCCGGACGAGTGGTCCTCCAATTCGGTCGAACTCACGAGCCCTCGGCCGGGCCCCGGCGAGTGCCCGCCTGCGGGCGAGGACGAATCACTGGAACTGCGGGGAACCGCCGAACTGGCCGACGGCACGGCCCTGTGCGAGATCACCCGGGCGTGCGGCGACAACAGGTTGTGGCCGGACCGTCCTTGTCGTCCGCCGCGCCGATGGACGAGATCGTCATCGACCACGAACGTCCGTCCGCGGCCATCTTCGCGGTCGGCCGCCGAAACGGTAGGGGCGCCCGTCAAACTGGCTCGGGGGCGTCAGGGTGAACGTACCGTGGCGTAGGGGACGAACGCTCCGCGCCGAAAGCACCACTCGGACCGGCCCCACTGCCGCCGCCTGTCGTCAGTCGTCACCGAGCCCTTTGGACAAGGAGACCTCGGTGCCGCGCGTGGGAGCCGCCTGGGGCGGCGCCTGAGGCTGCGACACCACACTGCGCGGCCCTGGCGCACCTGAAGGACTCAACGACACGGATGCCGAAGGCTGTTGCCCGACCCCGGTCGTCACGGTGGATGACGCCTTGATCCACGGATTCGACGGATCGGCATCGACGCGACGCGTGTCGGGTGCGGGGGCATCCCATCCTCGCCGCGCGGCGAGAGAGGTCTTCGCAAAGCCTTTCTCGGTGGCGTTCACCCTGGAGGCTGTCGCGGCCGACGGCGCGGAATTGACGACGGGTTCGCCGCGCGACGACTTTGCGGCCTCTTTTTTGTGTTCGGACGACGCGTTCGCGACCTCGACGGTGCGAATCGGGCGGAACGTCGTCGGCTCCGGCCTGTACCAGGTCGGCGTGCCGCGTGCGCCGCTCTCGGTGTTGTGCTCAGCCGTTCGCACCCGTGCCGCGGCCTGGGCGGGGTCGTCCAAGGGGGTGACGGCGGCGATGTGTTCAAGGGCTTCCCGAGAGAGCTGGTCGGCGCGCTCAACGGCGTTCTCGGCCCGAGCGGAGGCGCGTGTCAGGGCTTCCTCGGCGGCAAAGGCCGCACGCTCGAAGGCGGCTTCCGCGACGATTACAGGGTCCGCGACGGACTGGAAGGCGGTTGATGCGGCCTCGGCGCGCTTGCCTTCGAGGCTGGCGTACGGGGAGGCCGGCCGCGTGCCCTTCAAATCGGGTCTGCCCGAATTGACATCGGGATTCACGTCCGCCGACATGCCCGCAGCAGCCCCCGACCCTTTGTCGGTCCCGGTCAGGTCGGCCCGAGGCATATCTTCAATCGCCCCCTCGTTGTTCACAACGGCCGCGGTGCTGTCCATGATGAAATGCATTCGCAGACCCACATCTTGGGCGGCCTTGAGCACGACGTCTTGATCGTCCTGACTCTTGACCTCCTGGTAGCCGACCGCCCTGTAGTGCGCCTCCTCGGTCTCGGCTTGCGTGCGCTCGGCATCCTGCCGCTGCTCCCACCGTGCGGTCGCCAGGTCCGTAACGCGTTGTTGGGCTTCGAGGACGGACTCACCGATCTGCAGGGCAGCATCGCCCATGTCCCGGACAAAGGCCTCGGTCTGCCTGGCCACCTGCCGGGCGGTGGTCCTGACGCTACTCACCCCCAAGGCGGCGAAACTCGCGACTCGGCCGGCCTGGTTTTCCCCTTCAGGTCCCCGTGGCCCCTCGGCTCCCGTCATGACTGCACTCCTAGTAGCTTGGAGCGGATCCTACGACGGGTCTCTTTCCGCTATCGGAAAGGGATCGGACATATCCTCAACACGCGGCGGGCCTGCGGAATCGGAAGGTCACTCGCCGGGTTCATCGTCCTCGGTGCGTCGTACCACGACGGCCACGGTCACGGCCATCACCATCATGCCGCCCGCGCCGAGGCCCATCGCGGCACCGGGGTCGAGGGTCGCGACGGTGCCGAGGCTCGGGGCGACGCGGTTCGCGGGGTCGTGGACCGCGAGGAAGCGTTCGCCGGGACGCCCGGGGCAGGGGTCCGAGCCGCGCAGCTCCTCGCGGCTCCCGTCCGGGAGTTGGACCAGGCACGCGGTCTTGGGGTCGGCGCCGCGGGTGACTTCGTGCGTGCGCTCCTCGACGACGGTGACGCTGCCGTCCTTGCCGAAGACATACATGTAGAGGTCGTACGCCTGGAGCGCGGACGCGAGCAGCAGGACACCGCCGAGCGCTCCCGGCACGAGGACGCGCCAGGGCCGCGGGTGCAGATGGCGCAGCACGTAGTAGCGGAGCAGCGCGAGTTGGAAGAGGAGCGGAGCGGCGACGAGGATGCCGCGGGCCATTCCGCCTTCCAGGAAACTGCTGTTGAGGCCGTACGCCTGCACCGGCCAGCACAGCACGCAGACGCCGAGGAAGACCATGGCGCGCCACGCGAGTGTGTGGTGGTCGACGGCGGGCAACCGCCATCGGGGCAGGAGGCCTGCGGAGAGTTTTCGTGCGGAGAGCTGACGTACGGAGAGTTGGCGTACGGAGAACTGTCGTACGGGGCCAGGCATGATCCACCGTCCATGGCCAACGTTGCGCGGGCAACGTTGTTCTACCGGCAAGCGTATGCCGCCGCATCGTAGGCGAGCGAGTACGCGATGTGGACAGCTTCCGCCCGAACTTCACGCAAGCGTGTCCTGCGGGACGGTCAGTGGGCGAGGTGGGCGCCGCCGTCGACGGCGAGGGTGGCGCCGGTGATGTAGGAGGCGGCGTCGGAGGCGAGGAAGAGGACGGCGTCCGCGACTTCGTGGCGGGTGCCGGGGCGGCCGAGGGGGCTGCGGGTACGGGTGCCGGTGACGGCGGTGACGCGGCTGTAGCCCTCCGTGCCGGTCATGCTGCCGGGTGCGACCACGTTGACGCGGACGCCGTCCTTGCCCCATTCGATGGCGCAGGTACGGGTGAGGGCGTCGACACCGGCTTTGGCGGAGGCGACGTGGGCCTGCATCGCCATGCCGGTGTATTGGATCGTCGCGGATATGTTGACGATGGTGCCGCCGTGCTCGGCGAGGTACGCGTCGTAGGTGGCTCGCGAGACGTTGAAGGTGCCGAGGAGGTCGATGTCGACGACGGCTTTGAAACCGTTGGGGCTGAGGCCGGTGAGCGGGGCGGGGAAGTTGCCGGCCGCGTTGTTGACGACGATGTCGAGGCGGCCGTACGCATCGAGGGTCTCGGAGACGACGCGCTGGACCTGAGCGAGGTCGCGGACGTCGCAGACGCCGTAGCGGGCGTCGATGCCCTGGGAGACGAGTTCCTTGACGGCGGGCCGGAGGTTGTCCTCCTTGCGGGAGCAGATGGCGACTTTGGCCCCGTGGTGGCCGAGGGTGCGGGCGATTTCAAGGCCCAGCCCGGTCGCCCCGCCGGTGACGAGGGCGACCCGGTCGGCGAGGAGGTCTTCGCGGAAGAGGGAGGTCGCCATCAGCGACTCGCGGAGGAGAGGAAGAGGGTCCAACGGGAGGCGGGGAATTCGAGGTGGGGGGAGTTGGGGATCTTGCTGTCGCGCACCCCGGTGAGGGAACCTTCAAGAGGTGCAACTTCGACACAGGAGCCGCCTTCAGTGTCGCTGTGGCGGGACTTGCGCCACGTGGCGACCTCGACGCACATGCCGCCCTCGCCGTTGCTGTAGCTCGACTTGCGCCAGTTCCTCGTGGTCACAGCGCCTCCATCAGCTCTCGAATCAGTTCGGTGGACTGGCGCGGCGAGAGAGCCGCTGCCTTCAGGTGTTCGAACCTGCGTGAACACTTTGCCACCGCTACAGGATCGATGAACGCGTGGCCGCCCGCCAGACCCTCGACATAGGCGAAGTCAGGCCCCTCCTCGAAGGTCAGGATCCCTCCGCTCCCGTCGACCGCCACGCAGGGACCGCAGTCCAGAGGCAGCACTTGCAGGCAGATCCTCGGTCGGCCCCCGAGGTCGATCAGCCTGGCCATCTGCGACTTCATGACCGAGCGAGGCGCAAATGTGCGGCGCAGCGCGCTCTCGTCGAGCACGAATGACATCCTCGGTCGCTGCGGCCGATCCAGGATGACCTGGCGACCCATCCGACCGACGATGAACTCCTCGCTCAGATCCTCCTCCTCGTCCGGCCGGCCCGCGCGGATGATGCACCTCATGTACTCCTCGGTCTGCAACAGCCCCGGGACCGTGGTGGCGTCGTAGCAGCGGATCTCGGTCGCCAACAGCTCCAGCCGCGCGTACTGCTCGAAGTACTCCGCAAAGCCACTGCGCTGAAGCAGCGGCATCATGCGGCCGAACTCGCCGCCGGTGCCCAGCACATCGTCGGCCCGCTCGGCGAACTCACCGCTAGGCGTGCGCATGGCCTGCTCGATGTAGGCCACCAGAGATGGCGAGCAGAACAACTTGTCGCCGAGCTTCTCCTGCGACATGTTCCTCTGGCCGCGCCAGTAGCGGATTTCCGCGCCAAAAAAGGCCAGCACCGAAGCCGACCCGTCCAATTCCTTTGGTGGCACGTCCGACCACCCCTCCCCACTAACCAGGTGTCAAGGGCAGCCCCCTCCCAGAGCCTAGGTCCGCCACCCCAACCTAGGTAGCGATTCGGACACATTCAGTGATCGCACCGGAGGACCTCTCGTGCCAGAGCGCCAGCCCACGCCACCCTCGCTCGACCGGGCGCACTTCCTTCCGGTGGCCGAATCCGTTTCGGCGGCACGCCGGTTCACCGCCCGCACCCTCGACGCCTGGGCGCTCCCCCACCTCCGCGACGACGCCTGCCTCTGCGTCAGCGAACTCGTCACCAATGCGGTGCTCCACGCGTACGCCGTCCTCATCAACGTCACCCTCGCCCTCCACCCCGACCGCCTCCGCATCGAGGTGACCGACGACGAGCCGGCCAACCCGGCGCCCGACCGCCTGCCCTCCCCCGACCCCGACGACGAGGGCGGACGCGGACTCCTCCTCATCGCCGCGCTCGGTGCCGACTCCGGCTGGACCACGGATCTCCGCGGCAAAACGGCCTGGGTCGATTTTCCGCTCACCCCTTGACCGCTAACGGCGTTAGCCTCATGCTTAAGACATCGAGCTAACGCCGTTAGCCATAATGCACCAACACCCACAAGGGGGCCGCCATGACCGTCAACACCACCGCCATCACCCGTCGTTCGCGCCTGATCCTGCCGACCGCCGCCGCCGGGTACGTCCACGCCGCCGCCTGGATCGCGGCCCTCGGCGTCGGTATGGGGAAGGTCCCGGAGCTGGGCGACGACAACGGCGCGATCGCCACCGCGTACGCGGACAACGGCTCGGCGGCGGTCGTCCAATCTGTCCTCACCCACGGCATCGCCGCGGCGGCCATCGCCGTCGTCGCGATGGCCCTCCTCAACCGCGGGCGGCGCCTCGCGGGGTGGACGGCCGCCGTGGCGTCCGTCCTCGCGTTCGGCCAACTCGTCCTGGAGCAGGGGGCGATCGCGGCGAGCGATCCCGACCGGGCGGGCGGTCTCTTCAACCTCGCGCTGCGCGTCGACGGGGTGAAGATGTTCGCGTTCGCCGCCGTCGCGGTCCTGACGGTGCCGCTGCTCGCGCGTTCGTGGCAGCGCGGGGTCGCGTACGCCACCGCCGCGGCCATCACGCTCTCCGGCGTCGGCTACCTCCTGCTCGTCCCCTCGCTCGGTGCCGCCGCGATGCTCTCGTTGCCGCTGCTGCTCGTCTGGTTCGCCGTGCTGGCCGTCCGTCTGAGTCGAGGGACCTCCCTCTGACCGGTGCGAACTCCCTTGGGATCCTTGGCTCAACGACACGACGCGCGGCAAGGACGACCGCAAGGGAGGGCCACCATGCCTTGGTGGATCGAGCAGATCGCCATCGGAACAGCGCTGTGGTCGGCGGCCACCGCCGCCGTCACCACCCACCTGCTGCGCAGGCAGCGCGCTCGGGACGCACGCGATGCCGCGATCGTCTCCCAGGCCCTGGCCCAGGACATCTCGGTGTACGAAGCCGCGCGGTTCACCGGGGACAGCGGCACCGAGATCGCCGTGTGGCTGCTCCTCGAAGGCGGCCACGTACACGTCGCGCGCGACGGGCGCATCCGCCCCACGATCGCCACCCTGACGCGGCCGCGCCCCGCGCTCGACGACCCGGCCCAGGTCGCGGTGCTCGATTTCCTGCGCGGCCACCCGCACGGCAGCAAGCTGCACGAGATCAAGGACGACAGCACCTGCCGCCGCCTCTGCGAGACCGACCCGGATCTGCGCAAGACGGTCGCCGGACTGGGCGAACTGCGCCGGGACGGGTTGCGGCGGCGGGCGATTGCCGCGGCGTACCTGATCCCGGTGCTGGCGTCGCTGAGCGCCGTCCTGCACGCGACCGCCACGTCTGCCGAGTATCGGAGCTTCGCGGAGTACTACTGGTTCATCGCACCCGCAATCGCCATCGTCTACCTGCCGGTCTCCGCCGCGCGGCTGTTCCCGCGCAGGCGGAACGGCGTGGCCGAGTTCCGGCTGTACCAGCGCTGCGAGGACCTGGTCGGCACACGGTTCGCGGGCCTCGGGCACGAGGAGGAGCGCAAGGCCGCGGCGCTGTACCGGCAGAAGGCGCCGGCATACTCCCCCAACAGGTCGCGCAGGGCTGCGAGTTCAAGTACCGCCACCGCCGACACCGGGTGCGGCAGCAGCGCCAGCTGCGGAGCCGCAAGCTCCTGCGGCAGCGGCAGCAGCTGCGGAAGCAGTTGCAGCTGAGTCCACCAAACCACCGCACGCCCCCAGCCCCCGCCCCGCGCGGGGGCTTTCGCATGTGCGCCCGTCCTCCTTGCGCTTCTCTAATCTGGATGTCTAATATCCAGAATAAACAGCGATCAAGGAGACCGTCATGACGCACACCATCAGCAACCCGAGCACACTCCACAACCCGGTCGGTTTCGGGTACAGCCACGTCGCGAGTGCGCCCGCCGCGGACCTGGTCTTCGTGGCGGGGCAGTACGCGTCCAACGAGTCCGGACATGTCGTCACGGACGACTTCGCCGGGCAGGTCGCCCAGTCCTTCGACAACATCGGCCGCGCGCTGGCCTCGGAAGGGCTCGACTTCAGCCATGTCGTGCAGTTGCGGACGTACATCGTCGCCCACGACCAGTCCAAGCTGACCGCCCTGCTGGACGTCATCTCCCGCATCTGGGGCGACACTCCCCCGACGCAAACCCTTCTCGGCGTCGCCGCCCTCGCGCTCCCCGACATGCTCTTCGAGGTGGACGCCGTCGCCGTACGGCCGTAGCACCGGCCCCGAGTCCCCCCGCACAACTCGGGGGCAGCGG
>NZ_JBPKBH010000008.1:12816-30282 GCF_051388915.1 Yinghuangia sp. YIM S09857
CGGCGCATTGTGGTGGCGCTGTGTCGTGCCACGCGCTCGTGTCCCGCGGCGATGCTCGTACCTGCCCTGTCAGAGCTTGCCTTCGAGCAGGACGGTGCGGTGCCCGCCCAGGCGGCTTGAGAGTTCCACGACGAACTCGGGTCGCAGCGCGGGCCAGTTCCAGAACGTGAAGCCGAGATGGCCGAACGCGAAGTAGTCGTCGGCCCAGATCCACGTGTGCACGCGAGCCGTCCGGCCGCAGGACGGGCACGCGACGGGCTCGTCGTAGTCGTCGGCCCAGGACTCCGTCGCGTCCGCGAACAGGTCCCACGTTTCTTCGACGGGCGACCAGTACTCGTCGACGAGGCGCATCTCAACCGCGCAGTGCGGGCAGGTGACTGCCGAAGGTTCGCCCTGCCCGGCATCGAAGACCGTGCGCTCCACGGTGACGTGCAGGCCGTTGCTCCACACGTCGACCAGTTCGGGATCCGGATCCACGACGGCTTCGCCGTGACGCGCACCTGGCGCGTGCCCGGCGTCGGCGCCGAGGACGCAGTCGGTACGTTCCGCCGAGACGATGCCGTCCGAGATCAGCCAAGCGAGTACGTTCGCGGCGAGCTCCTGCGCCTCCTCCGGGGTGGCCTCGGTGTCGACGATCGTCTGGAACCAGTCGCCCATGATCTCCCCTTCATTGCCGGTGCCTTCGTACCGTACGTCTCCCTTCGCGCGACCAAACGACACGGGACTCACTCGTCCAGTCGTGCCGGACGCAACATTTGGACGGGGTGGGTCCGTCCTTTCGATGAGCCGGGTGAGCCGCACAGGAGGGGCTGATCGTCGGGATGAGAGCCGAGAATGACAGTGCGTTCGACGCGTTCGTGGTCGCGCGCGGAGCTGCGCTGCGGCGCACCGCGTACCTGCTGTGCGGCAATTGGCACACCGCCGAGGACCTGGTGCAGACGGCGTTCACCAAGGTCTACGTGCGCTGGCACCGGATACGCGAGCCGGGGGCGCGGAACGAGTACGCGCGGCAGGTGCTCGTACGGTCGTACATCGACCTGACCCGCAAGCTGTCGCACGGCGAATCGCCGACCGGCACGCTGCCCGACACCCCGGCGCGCGGCCCGGGCGATCCGGACACCCAGATGTCACTGATGGCCGCGCTCGCGCGGGTCTCGCCCGCCTACCGCGCCGTGCTGGTGCTGCGGTTCTGGGAGGACCAGAGCATCGAACAGACCGCCGCGCTGCTCGACAAAAACTCGGGCGCGGTGCGCTCGGCCACCACCCGCGGGCTCGACCAGCTCCGCGCGATCCTCGGCGACCAGATCGCCGAACTGACGCACTCGTGACGCCCGGAGGAGGCGACCCCATGGTCCGCGAAGAGGAACTGCACGATCTGTTCACGCGCGCGCTGCCCGGGCCGGGCGAGGAACCCGACCTGCCGGACTTCCGTCCGATCGCCAAGCGCGAGGGACGCCGTCTGCGGCGGCGCCGGCGCGTCGCCGCCGGTGTCGGCGCGCTCGCGGTCGGCGCCGTCGTGGCGGGGTCGGTCACGTCCGGGACCTGGCTGCCACACGACGCGACAACGCAGGTGGCGGCGGGCCCGGGCGCGCCGACCACGGGCACGAGCGGGCCCCCGGCCCCGACTTCGCCGCCCACCCTCGTTGCGGAGCCTCCCGTGACGCGGCCATCCGCGAACCCGTCCGTCCCGACCGCACCACCCGAGAACACCCGCGACAACGGTCCCGAAGTGCGGCTGCTGACCGTCCTCCGCGAGCAGTTGGTGTTCGGGGTCACGAGCATCGACTTCGATCCGTCGACCGACGACGCAACCTACATCGTGGCCTTCGACGACGGCACGAAACTCCGTATCACCGGCACCGGACTTGCCGTCGCGAACTACTGGACCCTGCCCACGGTGGAGTGCGGACACCCCGCGACCTCCCCGGGCGGCCCGGGCGGCGCACAACCCGGCTGCGATCGGCGGACACTGCCGCAGGGCGGGCTGACGGTAGCCGAGCAGTACACAGACCCCGCGAGCGGGATCTCGGCGTCGTGGCTGAGCATCAGGACGGCACAGGGCAGCCAACGCTTCCTGGCGTCCTCCTCGATGCCCGAGGCCGGCTCCCCCGCCGCGGAACCGCTCACCGCCGACCAGTTGTTCGTGCTGGCGTCCAACCCGGACGTGATGCAGGCATTGGAGAGCCTGACGTACAACCAGCGCTGGTAGCCACCGCACGTGGCCCCGTCGGCTCGCCCAGCGGCCACGACGCCGCTGGGCGCGGCTTGCCGTAGCACTTGGCTCAGAGGTAATTCAGCGGCGTCGGCTGCAAGGGCACGAAGCAGGGTGAGAACACCCACACCTCCATCCAATCCTTCGAAGCCGTCGCCTGCACGATGTACTTGAACCCGTCGCGCGGATCCCTGGCCCGCAGATACGCCGCCGGCTGCCCGTCGGCCCCGTTGCGGGTCTCAAGGATCTCCAGCCCCCGCTGCTCAAGATCGGCGCGCAGCCGAACCGTCGCAGCCCGTTGATCGGCTTCCGGAACACCCGCGCCCACACTGAAAAACAGGCTCCGCGGGCCGCTCTCATCGGCGATTTCGCCCTTGGCCCCCTCGCACGGCGACTCATTGCCCCGCGGATCCCGTCCGGGCCCCTGCGCCCCCAACGCATTCATGACCGCCGCCGCATGCCGCTCTGCGGACGCCCGCACGGCCACCGGATCCAGGCGCGGAGCCTGCTTCTTGGGATCAGCCGACATGCCACACCCTCCGACGAACAACGCCACAACGACGACAGCGATGGCAAGACGAAACCTCGGCTTCCGCCCCCGCCGACTCACCAGATTCGCCATGCACAGATCCCGCACCTTCGGCAAGTCTCCGCGCATGCCTAGCTCCTCGGCATTTCGCCGTGTTCCAGCACCGGCCGCTTGGACGGGTCCGGATTGTTGTACTGCCCCACGACCACCTTCGCCTGATTGTCCAGGCTGACACTGCCCTCGTTCCAGTAATCGCTGTGGCCGCTGCCGTCCGTTGTGGTGATGTTGCCTCCGAAGTCGGTCTGCGTCGGAACCACGCGGTCGACGCCATCGCTCAAACTGAAGTCCCATCCACCGTGAATCGGCCCACCAACATTGGGAACGATGTCCCCCTGCGCTTCCTGCGCCCACACATGCCTGGGGTCGATGTTCAGGTCATCGGCACTGTCCACATGCATGCCGGGGCTGCCCGCGACGACGATGTCGTCCACCGCGAGCCCATCGCCCTTGCGGGCCGCGTCCCCGATCAACGTGGAGCCGTACGAGTGCCCGATGACGGTGACGTGTTGGTCGGGGCCGCCGTTGGCCCGGGCCCCGTCGAGGTACGCGTCGAGTCTCGGTGCGCCGGCCTCGGAGTAATGGTCCTGCGTCGCGGCAGGGATGTTGTCCGGGGCGTCGTAGTCGACCCAGACGACGGTCGCCACATCCCCGGCGGTATCCGGCGTCAGTCGGTCGCTGGCCCGCTGGAGATTCGTCGCACGACCCAGGTCGTGGAGTTCCCCGCCCGTGGAACCCGTCCCCGGCACGTACACGGCCACGTGCTTGGCGGTGTCCGGATTTCCGATCGAGTACACGACCTTGCCCTGGTCCGCTCCGTCGATCTTGATCAGCAACAGCTGCTCCGTGGGAGGCCGGTTCTGGTTCTGGGCCAATTGGTCGCGGATCTTCTGAAGGTGCGTCAATTCAGCGGCGCTTTCGAACTGTTCCTTGGGGCCCAGGATGGGGTTCGACTGCAAATAGGCGATCCGCTGGTTCACAAAGTCGCGATTGGCCTGGTCGCGAATCGAAGTCGGGAGGCCGTCCGTGCTGCCGACCTCGTGCGGGTACAGCTTGAGGTAGACGTCGCGCTGCTCCTGCGTGAGGTTCGCCCACCAGGCCGGCACCGCGGCAGGGTCCTTCGGGATGAACGCCGGGTTGACGCCCTCCGCCAGCCCGACCGCGGTACGCGAGCCGGAGTTGAAGGAGTTCATCGGAGCGTCCTTGGTACCGCCCCAGTTCACATTGGCGAGCAGTGTGGAGGCGGCGTACGCGTCGCTGTCGACCGCACGCTGGACGATGCGTCCGATCCGATCGGCCAGCGCGGTGGCGTCGGCCTTCATGCTCGCCGCCTGGGAGTCGCTGTCGGTCTGCCAGCCCACGCCGCCGTCCGGCTTGACCGTGAACCCCTTGGCGTGGGCCTCACCGTAGACGACCATCAGATCCGCCTTGCAGGACGCCAGGCCGGTGTGCGCGGCGCGGAGTATGGAGGCGTTCGCGGCGGCCTCGACGCGGGCGGCCTCCAGTTGGTCCGCGAACATGTTGAGGTGGGCAAGTGCCGTCTCGGCGTCCTTACCCACCCACGTCCCGGTGCTGAGCGGTGCGACCACGTCGCGCCGGCAGCGCGACTCGTCTCCCGACATCGCCTGGACCAGCTTCTCCCAGGCGGCGGCGGTACTTTCCAAGGCGGACAGGTCCAGGTCCGCCAGGTCCTTCGGTGTGAGCATGACGTCCCCCGTCAGATGACCGTGATGGTGTCGGTGGCGGTCTGTTCTCCCTTCTCCCATTCGTTGGCGGTGTCGTGGAGATCGCCGATGTGCTCGTCCATGAGACCGGTCAACTGCTTGAGTTTTTCGCCCCAGCGCACTTGCACCTGTTCCAGGGCCTTGCCTAACTCGAAGCTCTTGGACACCCGTTCATCCGCCGTGGCGTTGATCGCGGCCGACATGTCCGTGTTCAGTTCCGCCTTGAGCACCAGCAACGCCTGTGCGGAGGTGTGCAGTTCGTGGGCGGTGACACGGACCAGGCCCGCAGGGCCCGTCGCGGTGGATCCCGGGGCGGAGGCCAGTCGTGTTTCCGTCGCGGACGCCGGCTCGGCGGGTGGGTCCTTGAGATTGCCGTTGTCGTCGAACAACCAGGCGTCGAGTATCGGGTCGGGTCCTGCCATGGCTCCCCTCGCGGCTTGGGTGCGGGGGGTGCGCGACTCACGGACACAGCGTCGAGCCCGGCTCGGTCGAGCCCCCCGCGGCTCGGTCGTGCGCGTTGTCTGTGTTGCGTTGGCTGGAGCGTAGCGCGCCGTCCGGTCGCCGCTTGTCCGAACTCGTCAGCGCCCCGACTCAGCACTTCGCCGCGCGATCGCGTTCTTCCTTACAGAGGGACTCGGCAGGAAGGGACGACCGGATGGGTTTCGACGAGTTCGCGGCGGCGCGGCTGCCCGCTCTGTTGCGGTACGCCTTCGTGCTGTGCGGAGACCGGGAATTGGCCCGGGACATGACGCAGGAGGTGTTGGCGCGGGCCCTGGTCAAGTGGCCGCGGATCGAGCGGACCGACCGTCCGGACGCGTACGTGCGGACCATGCTCACCAACGAATTCCTGTCGCTGCGCCGCCGGAAGGCGGTGGCCACGGTCGCTATGACGTACGAACACCTCGACGGTCCCGGTGCACCGGCCGTCGACGCCGCGCACGCCATCAGCGACCGCGCGGAGCTCTGGCAGCACCTCGGCAGACTGCCGCGCCGCCAGCGGGCCGTGCTCGTCCTGCGCTACTACGAGGACCTCTCCGACATCGAGATAGCGGACGTACTCGGCTGTCGGCCCTCGACCGTCCGCAGTCACGCGACACGGGCGCTGGCCACGCTCCGCGTCGGACTGACCAACGTGAAGGCACCGGTTCTCGCGGTACGGGACGGAGACGGCTCTTGAGCACCTACGACATCGACGAACTCCGGCAGGCCATGGCCGACGGCGCGGACGGCGCGCCCGACGCGCTCGGTGTGCTGGCCGCCGCGCACGAGGCGGCCGCGCGGCGGCGGCGCAGGCGGCGTACGTACCAGGCCACAGCTGTGGTGGCGGCCCTTGCCGCCGTCGCGGTGGCCGTGCCGACCACGCTCGACGCGTGGGTCGACGGCGGTCCCACGAAAGACTCGGGACCGGCGGCGGACGCCGCGAACGGCCTCGGTGTGCAGCTCACCCTGCGGCCGAACGACAGGTCCAACGCCATGCTGATCGCTGCGGGGACGACGACGCAGCACATGGAGATCCGCGGCAACGGCAGCAGCCCGAACGGCCGCCCCTCGGGTACCGCCACCCTGTACGCGCCGGGCGCGTTCGACCCGTCCCAGGTGCTCACGGGCGAGCGGGTCACCGTCAACGGCCACCTCGCGTACTACCTCCCCGGAGGCGCCCCGGTGGTGCCGACGGGCCATCCCGACACTCCCGAGGGCGCGCGGTCCGTGGCGGGTCAGATCACGACTGATCCGCTGGTCGCGTGGGAGGCGGCACCCGGGCATTGGGTGACCGTCAGGGCGTTCTTCTCGGAGCCCGTCGAGGAGGTGCTGTGGCTGGCCGGACTGGTCGAGGTCGAGGCGCCGACGCTGCCGCCGTCCCCGTTCTACCTCGGCTACCTGCCCGCCGACCTCGTCGCGCAGGGCACGCTGACGCACGGCACGCGCGCGTCTCTCGCCTTCGGCACGGCGGCGCGGCCGCTGGGGGGCAACTGGGGCAGCCTCGGCATGCCGGACTTCAACGAGACCCTGCTGATCGACGCCATGGCGGTCACTCCCGAGACCTTGCCCGGGTATCAGGCACGTATGGCACAGGCCGGTCCGCCGACGAAGTTGGGCCCGTACGACGCCTGGTACACCACCGAGGCGGAAACGGATCCGCCACCCACGTCGACCGCTATGCCGCGTGACATGGTCGAAGTCCCCTTCGCCAGGACCCTGCCCAACAGCGCAACTCCCGGCGAGGGCGCGAGCCTCACCATCATGACCCCGAACTGCCACGTGGAGTTCTCGGTGGCCGACAAGAACCTCATCCCCCGCGCCGAACTCGAAAAGATCGCCCTCGCCACCGACTTCAAGGACTGCACCAACCCCACAACCTGGGTCCGGCCCCTCCCCTGACCCGCCGAGACCCCGGCAGCGGGCACCGCGGCACCACCGCCCGCTGCCGGACGTCCTCCCGCAACCGTCACAAGATCACAACGCCCCCGGCGTCCCGCCGTTGATGCGCAGCAAACTCCGAGGATGGCGACCACACGTCGGAGACCCGCGGCCTACCAACTGCACGAAGGCCGAACGTGGAAGAACGCGTTTGGATTCGTCTTCGGACTTGTCGGCGGAGGTGTTTGCGTTCCAGCCGCGCGCAGCCTCGGCGGGATCGCCGCCGTGGCCTTCTTCCTGGCCATGGCGGGCGTCTTCGGCACACAGCTCTTCCGCCGCGGAACAACCCTCCGCATGGACGAACACGGCCTGACCGAGCGAATTCCCGTCCAGCCCAGGGAGCGTCGGACGGACCTCGCGTGGCACGAGGTCCAGGCCGTGGTCCTGTTCAAGCTTGGAATCAGTGACTACATAGGCGTGGTGCCCGTCCCCGGTGTGCTGCCGCCTTGCCCGCCGATGCCGTACTTCGGTGGACGATTCCGGACCTTTCCTTCGGGCGTTTCCCTGACGTTCCTCCTGGACGGCCATCTCCCCAGGCTCCGGCGACTGGCCAAGATCCTGGGCGAGGTCGCGCCGCGCGTGGCGGTGGTCGACATCCGCCGGACGAGACCTGTCGTACATCGACCGGGAGACGGGGCGTACCTGCGCACTCTGCGGTGACGCGGGCGACCTCGGGCCGCGGTGGGCGCGTCGCGTGGCGGGGGGTGGGGGGTGTCGGGAAAATGGAGGGATGACCACGACGATCCGTCTTGCCCAGGACCCCGAGGCCGACGCGTTGCTGGCGCGCAGTCCGCTGGCCGCGCTGGTGGGGATGCTGCTCGACCAGCAGATCCCGATGGAGTGGGCCTTTGCGGGGCCGTACACCCTCGCGCGGCGGATGGGTGCGGACGGCCTGGACGCGCACGAGATCGCCGCGTACGACCCGGAGGCCTTCGCGGCGCTCATGTCCGAGAAGCCCGCGGTGCACCGCTACCCCGGCTCGATGGCCAAGCGCGTACAGCAGTTGTGCCAGTACCTCGTCGAGAACTACGACGGCGACGCGGCCGCGGTGTGGAAGGGCGTCAAGACCGGCGAGGAGCTGTTCGGACGCCTGAGCGAACTCCCCGGCTATGGCACCCAGAAGGCGCAGATCTTCACCGCCCTCCTCGGCAAGCAGTACGGCGTGAAGCCGAAGGGCTGGCGCGAGGCGGCCGGAGCGTACGGCGAACAAGGCTCCTTCCGCTCGGTGGCCGACATCACCGGCCCGGACTCCCTGGAAAAGGTGCGCGCCACCAAGCAGGAAGCCAAGAAGGCGGCCAAGGAAGCCAAGGCCGCCCCCGCGAAGAAAACCACCGCGAAGAAGGCGACCGCCAAGAAGACCCCGGCAAAAAAGGCCCCGGCAAAGCAAGCCACCGCCAAGAAGGCCACGCGGAAGAAGAAGTGACGCACGCCGAACGACGAGGGCCCGTACCGGAGTTCCGGTACGGGCCCTCGGGTGTGACCGGGGGTCAGGCTTCCAAATCGCGGAGGATTTCGGTGGCCTGGGCGGTGATCCGGGTGATCAGTTCTTCGCAGGTGGGGAGGTCGTCGATGACGCCTACCACCTGGCCGGAGGCCATGACGCCCAGGTCGGGGCGGCCGTCGACCATCGCGGCCTTCAGGAGCATGGGGGTGTTGGCGGCCATGAGGACCTGGGGCCAGGTGAGGCCCTGGGACTTCTTCATGGCCAGGCCCTCGCGGACCATGTCCTTGAGCGGGGTGCGCGAAAGCTTCTGGAACTTCAGCGCGTTGGAGATCGCACGCGGGTAGCGGGCGACGACCGAGCGTTGTTCCAGGCGCTTGACGAAGTCGGTCGCGAGGACGCGGTGCGGGACGCCGTCGACCTCCTTGGAGACGACGGTGCCGTTGACGTCGGTCGCGAGGTAGACCTCCTTGACCGCGAGGCCCACGGGGCTGTCACTGGTCAGCAGGAAGCGCGTACCCATCGCGATGGCGTCCGCGCCGTAGGCCAGCGCCGCGACGAGGCCGCGACCGTCGAAGAAGCCGCCGGCCGCGATGACGGTGACGTCCGTGTCCTTCAGCACGTCGGTGACCTGCGGCAGGAGCAGCGTGGTCGGGATGGAGCCGGTGTGGCCGCCGCCCTCGCCGCCCTGCACGATGACGCCGTCGACGCCCCACTCGGCGACCTTCTGCGCGTGCCGCTTGGCACCGATGGACGGCACCACCAGCATGCCGAGGTCGTGCGCGCGCTTGATCAGGTCCTTCTTGGGGGCCTGCGCGAACGACGCGACCTTGATGCCCTCGCGGCCCATCAGCTCGATGCGTTCGGCCGCGTCCGGCGCGTCGGCGCGCAGGTTGACCGCGAACGGCTTGCTCGTGGCCTTCTTGACCTGCGCGATGGCGGCGACGAGTTCGTCGTACGTCATGGTCGCGGACGCCAGGATGCCCAGGCCGCCCGCCTCCGCCGTGGCCGCGACGAGCTTGGGGTACGAGACGTACCCCATGCCCGTCTGCACGATCGGGTACTGGACGCCGAACTTCTCGGTGAAGCCGTTCTTCAGCGCGGGGTGCGGTGCCGTCATGCCGGGACCTCGCGCAGCCGCATGCCGCGCGGGTCGATGACCTCGCGGATCAGGCGCAGTTCGTCGTCGTTCGGCAGACGCGTCTCGGGGACGTCGGCCGGGACGACCAGCTCGAAGCCGGTGTTGGAGACGACCTCGTCGACCGTGACGCCCGGGTGCACCGACGCGAGGCGCATGGTGGCCGGGGCGCCGTCGACCGACACGAAGTCGAGCACGCCGAGGTTGGTGACGACGCGGCGCACCTCGTGGAAGCGGGCGGCCTTGCCGACCTGCGCGGCGCGGTCGTACCCGATGCAGGACACCATGTCGACGGCAGCCGTCAGCACGCGCGCGGAGTGCTTGGGGATCCAGTAACTGGTGGTGTGGTTGATCGTGTTGCCCGGCCCGCCGCGCGAACCCAGCACCTGGCGCTTGGGCTTGGCCCAGTCGCCGATCGCCGAGATGTTGGCGTTGCCGTGCGCGTCGATCTGCACCGGGCCCATCATGACGTGCCGGCGCCCGGAGGCGAGCACGTCGAGGACCTGGCGGTACGGGATCCACCCGACGGCCGCGAATTCGTCCGGCTTGGCGCCGAGCCGGTGGGTGCCCTCGAAGAACAGCGACTCGCCGTTGGAGAGCACGAGGTCGGGCTCGAAGGTCGCGCGGGCCAGGCGGGCGCCGATGGTCGGGACGGTGCCCATCGGCGAGCCGATGATCTCGCCGTCACCGCGGAAGCACTCGGCGACCGCCACGACGCAGACGTCGGCGCGGGTCACCTCGGTGGCCGTGTCGGTGGTCACTTGGCATTCTCCTCACGGAACTTCGCGACCTCGGCCTGGTACGCGGCCTCGTCGGCGGCCTTCAGGAAGCGCGCCTCGAAGGCGGCCCACTGCTCGGGGTCGCCCGCGGCCATCGCGTACGCCTTCTGGAAGGCCTCGTCGCGGCCGTACTCCGGCGGGCACTCGGTGAAGTGCGCGCCGTTGGGGGTCTCGACGACGCCGGCGGTCATGTAGCGGTGGAGGACCAGCGTGTGGAAGCAGCCGGCCTCCTTCAGCAGGTCCTCGCTGGAGACGACGCGCTCGGCGGAGACGTACGCCTTGTCGGCGGCCAGGCAGAACAGGTCGTCCATGAACTGGTCCGGCCCGGTCAGCGCGGCGTTGCCCTTCTCGTCCGCGACGTTGGCGTGCACGAGGGCGACGTCGAGGTTGAGCGCGGGCATCGCGACCAGTTCCTCGCCGTCCTCGTACGGCGACGCGACGGTCTTCAGGTGCGGCGACACCTTGAGGATGTCCGAGCCCAGGCCCGCCCGGGTGGGCAGGAAGGGCAGGCGCTGCGCGGCGGCGCGCAGGCCGCTGAGGAACATGCCCTCGTCGTACTCCACCGCCTCCACGAGCCCGTTCTCGCGCACGTGGCGGAAGTTGGGCTCCAGCGGGATCGAGTCGAGCGACACGAACGCGTACACGAGCTTCTTGGCCTTGCCGGCGCGCGCGAGGAGGCCGACGTCCGGGCCGCCGTACGCGACGACCGTGAGGTCCTTGAGGTCGGACCGCAGGATGGCGCGGACCAGGGCCATCGGCTTGCGCCGCGAGCCCCAGCCGCCGATGCCGACGGTCATGCCGTCGGAGAGCTGGGCGACGACCTCTTCGGGCGTCATGCGCTTGTCAGCCACGTGGATTCCCTCTCCCCTACTTCGAGGTGTCCGCGTCGCGGCCCTCGACGAACGCGTCGCGCAGTTCGTCGGAGACGCCGGTCAGGTTGAGTTCGAAGGTGAAGCCCTGCTCGTAGCGGTACGAGCGCTTCACGTCGACCGGGTCGATGCCGTTCAGCGAGGCCTTCGCGGCCCGGATGACCGTCGGGGACTTCGCGGCGATGTTGCGCGCCACCTCGAAGGCCGTCTCCACGAGCTTGTCGCGGTCCACCAGCTTGTAGACCGAGCCGTACGCGTGCAGCTCGGACGCCGGGGCGTTCTCGCTCGTGTAGACCATCTGGCGCATGCGGTGCTGCGGCACCAGGCGGGCCAGGTGGGTGGCCGCGCCGAGCGCGCCGCGGTCGACCTCGGGGAGGCCGAAGAACGCGTCGTGGCTCGCGACGATGATGTCCGCGTTGCCGACCAGGCCGATGCCGCCGCCGACGCAGAAGCCGTGCACGGCCGCGATGACCGGGACCTCGCAGTCGTAGACCGCGGCGAACGCCTCGTAGCAGCCCTTGTTCGCGCCGACGAGCGCGTCGTGGCCGGTGGTGTTCTGCATCTCCTTGATGTCGACGCCGGCGTTGAAGCCACGTCCCTCGGCGCGGAGCACGACGGCCCGCACCTGCGGGTCGCGGCTCGCGGCGCGCATCTTGTCGGCGAGCTCGAACCAGCCGGCGACGTCGAGGGCGTTGACCGGGGGTGCGTCGAGCACCACCTCGGCGATGCCTTCGCGCACCTCGTAGCGGATAGCCATGGCAATCGGATCCATTCGGCCGCGGTGTCTGACCGGTGGTGACGGCACCTGTACCGGCTGCCCCGTGACGAGGCGTCATGTCCGGTCTGCCCTGGTTTGCCGAGGCATCCGACTACCCAGAGTGTGGTACATCACCATCCGATCTGACTGATCGTCAGATTTCTGCCACCATAGTTGACTCCTGACGGGCCGCGCCAGACGGGGCGGCCGTGGCCGACGACACCCTGCTCCACCATCATTCCGCCTCATTCCGTTGTGGGAGACCGCCATGACAGCAGCCGCCAACCCCCTGGACCTCACCGGTCGTGTCGTCCTCGTCACCGGGGGCGGCAAAGGGATCGGGAAGGCCATCACCGAGCGCTTCCTGAGCGCGGGCGCCGACGTGGTGGTCTGCTCGCGATCGGAGCCGGAGGAACTGCCGAGCGCGGGCGGGCGTACCGCCGTGTACCACCCGGCGGACGTGCGCGACCCGGACACCGCCTTCGCGACCGTGGCGTTCATCGAGGAGAAGTTCGGCCGCCTGGACGTGCTCGTCAACAACGCGGGCGGGGCGCCGTTCACCGACGCGGCCACCGTCTCGCCGCGGTTCTCCAAGGCGATCATCGAGCTGAACCTGCTCGGCCCGCTGTATTTCGCGCAGGCCGCGCACCGTCTGATGACGGCTCAGGAAGGTGGCGGCTCCATCGTCAACATCAGCAGCGTCAGCGGCGTGCGCCCGTCCCCCGGCACCGCCGCGTACGGCGCCGCGAAAGCCGGGATGAACTCGCTGACCAAAACACTCGCCGTCGAATGGGCGCCGAAGATCCGCATGAACACGGTGATCGTCGGCCTGGTCAGGACCGAGCAGGCGCACCTGCACTACGGCGACGACGAGGGCATCGCCGCGGTCGGCGCGACCATTCCGCTCGGCCGAATGGCTGAACCTGACGATGTGGCAGATGCCTGTCTTTTCCTCGCGTCCCCGATGTCCGGCTACGTGAGCGGGGCAGAAATCCTCGTGCACGGAGGGGGAGAAATGCCAGCCTACCTCCGCGCCGCGAACAGCGAGTCCGATCATGCGCCCGTAAACTGACGCCATGACAGGACAAGTTCGCACCGTCGACGGCCGCGTCGCCGGGCGACGCGGCCAGGCGACCCGGCAGAAACTGCTGGACTGCCTGCGCGAGATGCTCGACACGTCGCCGTACCGGGACGTCAAGGTCATCGACGTCGCCCGGATGGCAGGCACCTCGCCGGCCACCTTCTACCAGTACTTCCAGGACGTCGAGAGCGCGATTCTCGAGATCGCGAACGACATGGCCAAGGACGGCCAGCGCCTCAAGGCGCTGACCGAGGACCAGGGTTGGAGCGGCAAGGGCGGGTACGCCGCCGCCGAGGCCCTGGTCGACGGCTTCCTGGAGTTCTGGCGGGAGTACGAGCCGATCCTCCGCGTCGTGGACCTGGCGTCCGCCGAGGGCGACAAGCGGTTCTACAAGGTCCGGCAGTCCATCCTCACCGCGGTGACCAACGGCCTCACCGAGGCCATCGAAGAGGTCCAGGCCAAGGGCAGGACGGGCGACGAGATCGCCCCGAACGCGATGGCCGGCACCCTCGTCGCCATGCTGGCGGCCGTCTCCGGCCACCAGAAGGGCTTCGAGACCTGGAAGATCAAGATGAAGGACGTGCGCCCGGCGCTGTCCACCCTCGTCTTCATGGGTATCACCGGCAAGAAGCCGCCGCGCTGACGCCCCGCCCCGGTCGGCTCCCCTGCAAAGGGAGCACCCTCCGGCCGGGGCGCCGCGGAGCCCCCGGTGCGTGAGATCTCCGAGCGGACGTACGACTGTGTACGTCCGCCACTTGCGTGCGCCCGCGTACCGGTCCGGGGGTGCGGCCGGTTCGGTGCCTCACTGCGGCTCAGTCCGTCACCGCGACCGCCGTCGTGAGCAACTCCGGGAGCGTCCCCGCGAAGTCGCCGAGCAGGTTGAGCGCGACGACCCACGCGTCGGGGTTGTCGCCGAGCACGGGGCGGGTCAGGGCGGCGACGGCCGACGGTACCGGGGCGTCCGGAGCGGCCGCCGGTGCGGCCAGCGCGTCCATCGGGAATCCCGGCGCCGCCAGCAGGCCGAGGGCGGTGCACGCGGGATCGCCCTCGCGCAGGATCACCGGCGGGGTCAGCAACCCGGAGTTGTAGTCCTCGCGCGCCCGAGCAAACGCCGAACTGTCGTCCAACCGGCCGAGCGACGGCGTCCTGCCGCGAAGCCCCCCGGCGGCCGACGTCCGAAGACGCGACGACTTGAGTGCCGCCCCCGGACCGCCCCGCGGCGGCACCGGGCGGAGTTCGTCCGGGCATCCCACCTGGCGGGCCAGAGCCTCGCGTACGAAGTCCGGCAGCGACTCGTGGCGGTGCGCGTCGACCACATACCCCCAGTCGAGCGCGTCGCGCGGGGCGTGCAGTTGCACGACCGCGTCGTCCGGCGTCCGACAACTGCGCAGGCGGTCCACGACGATGGGGGTACTCGACTCGAACGCGAGCGCGCGGCCCAGGCTCGCGGGGGCGAAGGGGTCGGCGAGAGCGTCGCGTACCGGCGCCGACAGTTCGCCGGTCACGTGCGGACGGGCCTTGCGCAGGGCCTGGGACGCCGCCTCGCGGCCGACGGTCCACAGCAGGCCCAGACAGCCACGCAGGACCACCGCGGGAAGCAGCGGCAGGAAATCGCCGTCGATCAGCCGCAGCGCCGCCGCGACGATCGCCGGGTCCTCGGACTCGACCGCGACGGACGCGCGCCGGGCCGTGTCCAGCAGCAGGGCGTTGCTGCGGGACAGCCCGCGCGGCACCACGTCGGCGTCAGGGACGTACGGCATGGCGGTCAGCATCGCCTCGCGGGGCGCCGCGGGATTGGCGAACAGGCGGGCGGCCAGGTCCGGTTCGGAGGAGGAGGCGCGGGCGGCCAGGGCGACCAGGTCGTCCGCCGAGGCCGCGGGGTTGCCGGCGACCAGGGCGCGGTCCGCGGCGGTGGCGTGCGTGAGGGCGAACTCGGCGAGGCCGGGGACGGGCCCGCCGCCGAGCAGCGCGTCGCGTACCTCGGTGGGCAGCCGCAGCAGGATCGGCACGTGCAGGCCGACGGGTGCCGAGGCCAGGAGCAGTGCGTGGGGGCTTGTTTCGCTCACGGTGCCGCCAGGACCTGCGTCCAGAGCATGCCGCGTGGGCCGGTGGCGGTACCGACACCCATATGGGTCATATCGCAGTCAAGCATGTTCTTGCGGTGGACGCTGCTGCCCATCCACTTCGTCACCGCCGAACTCGCGGTCGTGGGACCGAGGTTGAGGTTCTCGGACCACGCGGACCAGCGGTACCCGGCGGCGGTGATGCGGTCACCCGGGTCGGTGCCGTCCGGTGCCTTGTGGTCGAAGTAGCGGCGGGCGGCCATGTCCTGGGCGTGTTTCTGGGCCGCGCTGTGCAGCTTGGGATCGAGACGCACGGGCCCGCAACCGGCCTTCGCCCGCTCGGCGTTCACCAGATCGAGCACCTGCTGCTCCAGGCTCGGTGCGGTACGCGTCGGACTCGGCGAGGCGGAGGGGGACGCCGCGGGCGGCGGCGCGGCGGGCGGGGACGGCTCGGCGGCGGACGGAGCTGGGGCGGGGGCGACGGCCGGGGCGACGGCGGCGGGGGGTGGAGACGGGGCGGCATCGTCGTGTGACCCACCGTCAGGACGCAGCAGCACCACGGCGAGGACGAAGAGGATCGCCACGCCGACGGTGCCGCCGAAGGCTATGGGGCCGCGGTGGGGGACGTCGGTGGGGGCGGGGGTGCCGCTCTGGACGGCACTGTCGGCAGCGCTGTCGGCAGCGCTGTCGGCGGGGGTGTTGGTGGGGGTGTTGGTGGGAGCGGTTTCGGGGGCGGTTTCGGGGCGGGTCTCGGGGCCGCTGCCGGGGGCGGTTTCGGGGCCGCTCTCGATACCGTCTGCACCGCCGCCGTCGGCCGTGCCGCCGTCCGGACTGTGGTCGGCCGCGACGCCGGGGTCCGAACCGTCCCCCGCCACCTCGGGCAACTCCCCGTGCCCGGCGTCCCCGTACGCCATCGGTACGACCAACGGCACGCCCGCCAGCAGCCGTTCGGCGGGAACCAGGCCCTTCCCGTACGCCGCGCACGCCTCGCAGTCGCGCACGTGCCGGGCTATCCGCTTGCGCCACAGGCCCGACGGCTTGCCGTCCCAGGTCGACAGCACCGCCCCGAGTCCGGCGCAGCGCGGTTCGGCCGCGATCGCGCGTACGACTCCGCGGGCCGTCTCCAGTTGCGCCTTCATGCGCTGCACCCGCACTGCGGCGTGCTGCGCGGTGAGGCCGAGCGAGTCGGCGAGTTCGGCCCGGGTGAGGTCGCCCGCGGCCTCCAACCACCACAGGGCCAGCAGCGAACGGTCGTCCTCGTCGAGCCAGCGCGTCGCCTCCGCGACCTCGCGGCGCTGCCCCGACAGCCCCAGGCGCAGGATCGTCACGCCGACGAAGTCTGCCTGCGGATCCGGGACTTCGCGGGCCACGTCGAGGCCGGAAACAGCCTGTTTGTCGCGCGCGACGGCGCGGTCCCGCACCTGGTTCATGGCGATCGCGACCAGCCACGACCGGAAGCGGGCGGGGTCCCGCAGGTCGCCGAGCCCGTCGACGACGCGCAGCAGGGTCTCCTGCACGACGTCGTCGACGTCCGCGTGGCCGTCGAGCGCGCGTCCGACCACGTTGTAGACGAGCGGGAGGCACGCCGTGATCAGCGCGTCACGAGCCTCGATGTCGCCGGCCCGTGCGGCGGCGGCCAGCGCCGTCACATCGGGTATCTGCGCGCGCATGTGCCGTTCTACCTGTCCTTTGCGGGCGGGGAGACCGTGGTCGTTCCGCGAGAGGCTACGGGGTGGGGGCCGCCGGTGCGGAATCCGGGCCAAGGCCACGCGGCCGCGACCGGGAGCCGCGGTGTCGCCGCGGACGTGGTCGGTCCGTCGGTCTCAGCGAGACGCCCCGAAGTTCTGCGTCCACCACGGGCCGCCGGAGGCGATGTGCACGCCGACGCCGAGGTCCTTGAAGTCGCAGTTCAGGATGTTCGCGCGGTGGCCGGGGCTGTTCATCCAGGCGTCCATCACCGACTCGGGGGTCTGCTGGCCGCGGGCGATGTTCTCGCCCCAGGTGCTCCAGCGGTAGCCGGCCGCGGTGATGCGGTCGCCTGCACTGCCGCCTTCGGGACTGGTGTGCGAGAAGTAGTCGCGTGCCGCCATGTCCCTACTGTGCCCGAGTGCGGCGGCCTTCAGCTTGGGATCGTCGGAAAGCGGCCCGCAACCGGCTTGCGCCCGCTCGACGTTGGCGAGGCGTACGACTTCCGCCGCGTACTGGTCGGCCTTGCTCCCGCTCGGCGCCGCGGTGCCGGGCGGACGGGTGGTGGACGGCGGACGCGACGACGCGGTGGCCGAAGGCTTCGCACTCGTCGGGGACTTCGACGCGGAGGGGGACGAACTCGGCGAGGGCGACGGCGGCGGTGCGGAGGACGCCGGGGGCGCGGCGGAGGTGGACGCGGGGGGCGGCCCGG
>NZ_JBPKBH010000008.1:30406-48204 GCF_051388915.1 Yinghuangia sp. YIM S09857
CCCCCCCCCCCCCCCCCGGGACCGGGAACCGGGCGCGCGCCGTCCTCACCGGCGGCGAACCTGCCGGGATCGGCGGCCGGGTCCCCGGAAGCATCTGTGGCGGATATTCGGGGTGTTTCCGGGGTATCCCCGGCGGTCTCCCGCCCGTCTCCCCTGCCGCCGAACCCGTTCATCAGCCCGACGGCCACCGCCACGGCGACGACAACTGCGGCCACCAGAACAAAAGGTCCGCGCCGACGAGCCTTCCGCCGGTGGCCTCCGGCCCGCCGCCGCCCCCGCGACCCCGCGGCCTTGTGCCGCCCCCCACGCGAAGAACCCCCAGCCCCAGACCTGTTGCCCACGCGCAGCCCTCTCCCGATCCGTACACCCCGCAGCGGGGCCGACAATCAGGAGACAGATTCAAGCCACCCGGATAACAGGAACCTCCCCCGCCACTCTCAGAGCTGTCCCCCAGCCCACCACCCCGCGGGGGCGGTGGGGCACGCGGGTGACGGGAGCGATCGGGCACGAGACGCCGACCCGCGGGGCGCGGGGGTGGTGGGGCGCGAGGCGCGGGACTAGGCCATTCGGGTGAACCCCTGGCGTCCCGCCCCCCACGCGCGGGCCCGGCATTCTCAAGCGCGGAAGGCATCCCGGCTACTCTGAGAGGAGTGACATGACCCTGATCTCGGAGGAGGCGGCCGTGGCCAACGCGGACGCACGCACCAACGACATGCAGGCGGTTTTCGACAGCTACGACCCGCCGGAGGGGGTTCGGGTAGAGCTGATCGACGGGAGGATCGTCGTGTCACCCACACCCGTCCCCGGGCACAGCGGTTTGCTCATGAAGCTGTATGAGCAGTTTCTGCGCGAGCACAAGCCTGAGGGCACCGACGTGTCGTTTTCGCCGGTGACGATCTACCTGCCCGACAGCCCAAGAGGCGACAACTACGTCCCCGACCTCAGCGTCTTCGACGCGAAGCTCTCCGAGGACTTCGACAACTGGAAGGTCCTCCCGGACGCCGTCCATTTGGTCGTCGAAGTCGTGTCAGCGGGTCGGGACAGCCAGCGGGACGACCGGACCGTGAAGCCGCGGGGCTATGCCTCCGGACCGATTCCGCTGTACCTGCTGATCGATCCGTTGCAGAGCGAAGTCACGTTGTTCTCCGAGCCGGAGAACGGCAGGTACCGCAGGCAGCTCAAGGTGCCTTATGGCGACAACCTGCCGTTTCCCGAGCCGTTTGACGCGGTGTTGGACACCTCGATCTTCTTGCGGTGACGCTGATCAGATTCCGGCCAGGGCGGCGATGCGGTCGCGTTGGTGGGTCCGGTCGCCGAAGAGGAGGGCCGAGGTGGTGGCTCGCTTGAGGTAGAGGTGGGCGTCGTGCTCCCAGGTGAAGCCGACGCCGCCGTGGAGTTGGATGGTCTCCTCGGCGATCTGGCGGTACGCGGCGGTGGCGGTGGTCATCGCCAGGGGCGCCATCACCGGGAGTTCGCCCGCGCCGGGGGCCGCGGGGTCGACGTCCAGGCCCGCGGCCTCGGCCTCGGTGGCGGCCCAGGCGGCGTAGTAGAGGGCGGAGCGCGAGGTCTCCAGCTGCACGTACATGTCGGCGCAGCGGTGCTTGAGGGCCTGGAACGAACCGATCGCGCGGCCGAACTGCACGCGGATCTTCGAGTACTCGACGGTCATGTCGAGGCACCGGCCCGCACCACCGACCGCCTCCGCCGCGACCGCGATCTCGGTGAGCTGGCGGACGCGTTCGAGCACCGCCGCAGTGTCCACACCCGGGGTGCCGAGGAGCCGCGCCGGGGTGTTGTCGAAGTCCAGGCGGGCCTGGTGCCGGGTCTGGTCCAGGACCGGGAGCTGCGTGCGGGTCAGCCCCGACGCGTCCCCCGGCACGGCGAACAGCGCGACCTGGCCGTCGAGTCGGGCCGCGACCAGGATCAGGTCGGCCGCCGCGCCGTCGAGGACGTGGGTCTTGACGCCGTCGAGGCGGTGTTCGCCGGACGGGGTCGCGGTCGCGGTGAGGGAGACCTCGGTGACGTCGCGGCTGCCCGGCTCGGCGAGCGCGAGTGTGGCGAGGGTGGTGCCCTCGGCGATACCCGGCAGGATCTCGGCGCGCGCGGCCTCGTCGGCCGCGTGCAGCACCGCCGACGCGGCCATGACGCCGGACGCCAGGAACGGCGACGGGTAGAGGGTCCGGCCCATCTCCTCCAGGGCGATGACGACCTCGGCGAAGGTCAGCCCGACGCCGCCGTACTCCTCGGGGATGCCGAGGCCGGCCAGGCCGGTCTGCTCGCACAGGCGGCGCCACACCTTGGGGTCGAAGCCGTGCTCGGTCGCCATCGCGGCGCGGACCGCCGGGGAGTCGCTCTGCTTGTCGAGTGCGTCCCGGAGAGCCCTGCGGATCTCCTGCTGCTCCTCGCTGAACTCGACGTCCATTGCCCTGCTCCCTGACGATTCCGGACTACGTGATGCGACCGGCCCCATTGCCGATGCTGCGGCCCGCCCTCCAGTATCTGACACACCGTCATATCATGCGAACATCGCCTTCATCACACCTCTGACCCGTGGTGTGCCGACCCGTTTCCGTGCTGTCCTCGAAGGGGAAGCCTGGCAGGAGGAGTCCTGATGACCGTTGTCGCCGCAGTGCTGCGGGACGCCGCCCGACGCTTTCCCGAGCGCAGGGCCCTGGTCCAGGGCGATATCGCCTTCACCTACGCGGGCCTGGACGCGCTGACCGACCAGGTCGCCGCGGGGCTCGCCAAGCGCGGCGTCCGGGCGGGGGACCTGGCCGCGCTGGTGCTGCCGTCGGGGCCGGAGTACGTGGTGGCGTACCTCGCCTTGGCGCGCCTCGGCGCGGTGACGACCGGGGTCGGCCCCCGGTACACCGCCGACGAACGGGCCCGCGTGCTCGCCCAGGCGAGGCCGGAACTGGTCATCGCCACCGAGGAGCTGGCCGAGGGCGTGCCGTCCGGGCCGGAGCTGCTGCGCTGCACCCCGGCCGCCCCCGGGCGGGCGTACGACGTGCTCTCCGATCTGCGCGTCGACGCGATCCCGCCGGTGCCGCGCGTGACCGGCACCGACGACCCCGACCTGCCCGAGACGGTCGTCTTCACGTCGGGCACCACCGGCACGCCGAAGGGCGCGCTGTTCACGTCGCGGCAGATCGCCGCGATCACCGAGATGGACACCGGCGGCCGGTGGGGCGAGGGCGGTCCGCAGCTCGTCGCGACCGGTCTGCCGCACGTCGGGTTCATGGCGAAACTCGCCGGATACCTCAAGCTCGGCGCGACCATGCACGTGCTCGGCCGCTGGCGGGCCGAGGACGCGCTGCGCATCGTCGCGCGGGAGCGGATCCCCTACATCGGCGGCGTCGCGGCGCAGGTGTCGCTGCTGCTGCGCCGCCCGGAGTTCGATTCGTACGACTTCTCGTGCGTCAAGGGCCTGATCGTCGGGGCGGGGCCGTCCCCGGCACCCGTCGTGCGCGAGGCGCGCGAGCGCTTCGGGGCGGGCTACTCGATCCGGTACTCGATGACCGAGTCGGGCGGTCTGGGCACGCTGACCTCGTTCGACGCACCGGACGAGGAGGCCCTGCACACCGTCGGGAGGCCGCGGCCCGGCACCGAGCTCGAAATCCGCGATCCGGAGACCGGGACGGTGCTGGCGCAGGGCGAGGCCGGGCAGATCTGCCTGCGGGCCCCGTCCGTGATGGCCCGGTACTGGCGGAACCCCGAGGACACCGCGCGGGCACTGGACGCCCAGGGCTGGCTGCGCACCGGCGACCTGGGCCTGATCGACGCCCAGGGGTGCCTGCGGATCACCGGCCGCATCTCCGACATGTACATCCGGGGCGGCTACAACGTGTTCCCCCTGGAGGTCGAGTCCGTCCTGCTCGCCCACCCCGGCGTCGCGTCCGTCGCGGTGACCCCGCGGCCGAGCGACGTGATGGGCGAGATCGGGGTGGCGGTGGTGGTGCCGAGGGCGGACGCCCCGACCCCGACCCTTGAGGAGCTCCGCGCTTTCGCGGCGCCGAGACTGGCGGCGTACAAGCTCCCCGAGGCGCTGCGGATCGTGGACGAGCTGCCGCTCACCGGGATGGACAAGGTCGACCGCAAGGCACTCGCCGACCGGGAGCGGTCGGAGGGCGCCGGGGGGTCGTCCGCACCGCGTACCTGACCCCGCGTCAGGGGCCGTGGGGACGGCCGAACACACTGCGTGACCGCTCGACGAAACAACCGCTACTCCGGGGAGACCCCCATTGACCGGCGGCTTCATCGAAAAATATTGACCAAGTCACCAGAAATCCCCATGATCGGACAGATATGCGCGACCACGGGGTGATGAGACGGTAGACAGTCCTGACGTCCCATCAGCAAGCTAACTGACTGACCGTCAGGTCAAGTGATTCACTGATGGATCGAAAGACGAGGGACGGGCCAGATGCTTCGTGACAGCAGGGAACAGCACGCTCCGGGACACGCCCGTACCGGTTCCGTGAGCTCCAGCCCAGTCGACCAGCCCCTCCCGGTCGACGTCACCGGCAGGCCGCTGCAACTGCGGCCCGCAGAACTCGACCGGTTCTTCCGGCCGCGCACCGTCGCCGTCATCGGCGCCTCGGACACCGAGGGACGGCCCGGCGCCCGCATCACCGCGCAACTGCGGGCGTGGGCCGACCGCGTGGGTGCGCGGATGTTCCCGGTCAACCCCAAGCACGCCGAGATCGGCGGACAGGTGTGCCACCCCGACATCGCGTCGGTGCCCGAGGTCGTCGACCTCGCGGTGATCCTGGTGGGCGACCCGCAGGAGGTGCTGGCCGACCTCGCCGCGGCCGGGGTCTCCTTCGCGGTCGTCTTCGCGGCCGGGTTCGCCGAGCAGGGCGAGGCGGGTGCCGAGGCGCAGCGTCGGCTCGCCGAACTCACCGACGGGGGGCCGCTGCGCCTCCTGGGACCGAACACCAACCTCAACGCCTTCGAGGAGTTCCGCGAGGACCTGGAAGGCCAGTCGATCGCCCTCATCACGCAGAGCGGGCACCAGGGCCGCCCGGTCTTCGCCGCGCAGGACATCGGCATCCGGGTCTCGCACTGGGCGCCGGTGGGCAACGAGGCCGACCTGGAGACCGCCGACTTCATCCGCTACTTCGCGGACCAGCCCGAGGTCGGCGTGATCGCCGCCTACATCGAGGGCTTCAAGGACGGGCGCACCTTCGCGCTGGCCGCCGACTACGCGGCGCAGAAGCGCAAGCCGATAGTGATGGTCAAGGTCGGACGCTCCGAGGCGGGCGCCAAGATGGCCGCCTCGCACACCGGCAAGCTCACCGGCCAGGACCGCGTCGCGTCGGCGGTCTTCCGGCAGTTCGGCGTGACGCGGGTCGACGGGCTCGACGAACTCATCGACACGTCCCAGATGTTCGCGCGGACGGAACGGCCCAGAGCGGACGGCATCTGCGTCTACTCCATCTCCGGCGGCACCGGCGCGCACATGGCCGACCTGGCGTCCGCGGAGGGCCTGAACCTGCCGCAGCTCACCACCGGGACGCAGGAGACGCTGCGCGAGTGGATCCCCGGTTACCTGACCATCTCCAACCCGGTCGACAACGGCGGCCACCCCGCGGGCGACGAACGCGGCCGGAAGATCATCGACGCGATCCTGGCCGACCCCAACGTCGGCGTGCTCGTCTGTCCGATCACCGGTGCGTTCCCGCCCATGAGCGACAAGCTCGCGCAGGACCTGGTCGACGCGGCGGAGGCGACGGACAAGGTCGTGTGCGTGGTGTGGGGCTCGCCGGTGGGCGACGAGTCGGCGTACCGCGACATCCTGCTCAAGTCCAACCGGATCGTGGTGTTCCGCACGTTCGGCAACTGCGTGACCGCGCTGCGGGCGTACTTCGACTATCACCGGTTCCGCGACAACTACGACTCGCCGTTCGACGACGTCGCGCGGACCGCCTCCCCGGCGGCCGGGAAGGCGCGGCGCCTGCTGACCGCGGGGAAGCCGCTGTCCGAGCACTCCGCGAAGCAGCTCCTGCGCACGTACGGGATCCGCGTGCCGCGCGAGCAGCTCGTCACCTCCGCCGCGGCGGCGGTACGGGCGGCCGGGCTCATCGGCTACCCCGTGGTGATGAAGGCGTGCGCACCGCAGCTGCCGCACAAGAGCGACCTCGGGCTGGTCAAGCTGGGCCTGCGGTCGGCGAGCCAGGTGCGCGACGCGTACCGCGAGATCGTGGACGCGGCACGTGACAACGGCGCCGGACGGCTCGAAGGCGTGCTGGTGTGCCAGCAGGTCGACAAGGGTGTCGAGATGGTCGTGGGCATCTCGCACGACGAGCTGTTCGGCCCGACCGTCACGGTCGGGCTCGGCGGCATCTTCGTGGAGGTGTTCGACGACATCGCCATCGGCGTGCCGCCGTTCGGCCCGGTCGAGGTACGCCGCATGCTCGGCGAGCTGCGCGGCCTCAAATGCCTCCAGGGCATGCGCGGCCAGCCGCCGGCCGACCTGGACGCCCTGGTCGACGTGGTCATGCGGGTCCAGCGCATGGCCCTGGAACTGGGCGACGACCTGTCCGAACTCGACATCAACCCGCTGATGGTGATGCCGCGGGGCGGCGGCACCGTGGCACTGGACGCCCTCGCCATCCCCCGATGACATCCCGCGATGATCACCGACCGCGCTGATCCGGCCCGCCGGACAGCGACCGCCGAAGGACCCGAGAGGAACCCCGCCAGGCATGAGCACCACTCCTGAGACCGAGCCCGAGCTGCTCCACCGCGTCGAGAACGGCGTCCTGTGGATCACGCTCAACCGCCCCAAGGCGAGCAACGCCATCACCTGGGACCAGCGCGAGACGATCATCACGCTGCTGGGCGAGGCGTCGGCGAACGAGGCGGTGCGCGCGGTCGTGCTCGGCGCGGCGGGCGAGAAGCACTTCTGCACCGGCATGGACCTGCGCAGCTCGCCGGGGACCAAGTCGCTGCTCGCCGACGCGGCCCCGGCGGAGGACGGCACGCCGCAGCCGCCCGCCCGTCCGACCGGGTACGCGTCGCGCATGATGAAGACCGGAGTCCTGCGGCTGACCACGGCCGTCCTGGAGTGCGAGAAGCCGGTGATCGCGGCGATCAACGGCACCACCGCCGGCTACGGCATGAGCCTCGCGCTCGCGTGCGACCTGGTGATCGCGGCGGACACCTCGCGGTTCATCCAGATCTTCACGCGCCGCGGGCTGATCCCGGACGGCGGCAGCGCGTACCTGCTGCCGCGCCTGGTCGGCCCGCAGAAGGCCAAGGAGCTGATGTTCTTCGGGGACGACCTGCCGGCCGCCGAGGCGCTGCGCATCGGCGTCGTCAACAAGGTCGTGGCGGCCGACGAGCTGGAGGCCACCGTCCGGGAGTGGGCCGAGCGGCTCGCCACCGGCCCGACCCGGGCGTACGCGATCACCAAGCGCCTGGTCAACCGCTCGCTGGACAGCGACCGGGCGACGTCGTTCGGCGAGGAGGCCGACTCGGTCGAGCTCAACATGACCACGCGGGACGCCAACGAGGGTGTGGCGAGCCTGATGGAGCGCCGCAAGCCGGAGTACTACGGCTGGTAGCGCGCGGGCGGTACGCCGCCGACAGCGGTGGCGGGTTCCGCGGAACGCCCCGCGGCAGCAGTTCGCGGGCTGTTCCGCGGAACCCGGCGCACCGGCGGACGAGGTGTCTCGGGATCGCCTTGTCCGATCCGGGAATCCCTTGTCCCCCAAGCCAACTGACTCTGCGTCAGATGTGACGCACGCCCTGTCTGCTTTTGATTGACGCAAGGTTTTTCGCTGCCATAGCGTCGCAGGCGCCGCCAGACAAACCCCCGTCGGCTTCTGCCGCACCCGACGACTTCTGCGAGGACCAAATGGGCCAGCTCGACGCTCCCGCCGTCGACCCCGCCGCATTCCGGCACGTGCTCGGCCACTTTTGCAGCGGCGTCACCATCATCACCGCGCTGGACGGCGAGACGCCGGTCGGGTTCGCGTGCCAGTCGTTCGCGTCCCTGTCGCTGGAACCGCCGCTGGTGACCTTCTTCGTGGCGAAGACGTCGACCACCTGGCCGCGCATCCAGCCGGGCGCGAAGTTCTGCGTCAATGTGCTTGCGGACGACCAGGAGCAGTTGTGCCGCGGCTTCGCGGTCAGCGGGGCCGACAAGTTCGCCGGTGTAGACCACAAGCCGGCCCCGGCGACCGGGTCGCCGCTGCTGGAGGGCACGCTGGCGTACATCGACTGCACGCTGGAGCAGGTCGTGGACGGCGGCGACCACGAGATCGTGATCGGCCGCGTGCGGGCGCTGGACGTGGCGCGCGAGGACGCCGGTCCACTGCTGTTCTACCGCGGCAAGTTCGGGCACCCCGCCCAGAACGCCTGACGAGAGGCCGACAGGCCCTCCCGAAATCCCGTAGGCCCCGGACGCGCACGACGCTCCGGGGCCTATGCGTATTTGCGCGTGTGCGCATTCGGCATTCGCGCGCATTCGAGGCCTGCACGCGTTGGCGGCCTGCTCGCATGCGGGGTCGGAGCGCATGCCGGCACCGTGCGCATGCCGGCACCGTGCGCACGCGGATCAGTGCGCACGCGGATCAGTGCGCATGCGGGCACTGTGCGCATGCGCGCTGGGATGCATGCGGAGTGGGTGCGCATTGGGGCTCGGGCGCTTCGGGCGCGTTCGTGTTCCGGCCTGTGCGCGTTGCCCGCTCGGAATTCGCCTGCGGACATGCCGAAGGCCGGTACGGCCCCTGAGGGGTTCGTACCGGCCTCTGCGCGTGTTCCCGACTCCAAGACCCCCACACCGCCTCCCCAGCGCCTCTGACGGGGCGTCAGGCGGCGTCCAGGCGGCGCCGGGCGGGCGTCAGAAGACGAAGACCCCGCGGGCGACCTTTCCGGCCTCGGCGTCCTCGACCGCGTGGTGGAAGTCGTCCAGCGCGTACGTCTGGGTCACCAGCTCGTCGAGCTTGAGCGCGCCGGTGCCGTACAGGTCCGCGTAGCGGGCGATGTCGTACTGCGGGCGGGACGAGCCGTACCGGCAGCCCATGATCGACTTGTCCAGGAACATCGACGACACGTGGAACGACGCCTCCGCGTCGGACGGCGCGACGCCCAGGATGACCGCCTGACCCGCGCGGCCCAGCATGTCGATGGCGTTGCGGATCACCGCGACGTGGCCGACACACTCGAACGCGTGGTCGACGCCGCCCGGCA
This sequence comes from Yinghuangia sp. YIM S09857, assembly GCF_051388915.1. Classification (NCBI taxonomy): domain Bacteria; kingdom Bacillati; phylum Actinomycetota; class Actinomycetes; order Kitasatosporales; family Streptomycetaceae; genus Yinghuangia; species Yinghuangia sp. YIM S09857. Next base: position 39,605 of record NZ_JBPKBH010000008.1, read on the forward strand.
CGAGCTCCTTGACCGCCTCGACGGAGTTCTCGACCGCCTTGGCGTCCACGAAGTCGGTCGCGCCGAACTCGCGGGCGACGGCCTCCTTGGCCGGGTTGGCGTCCACCGCGACGATCCGGATCGCCCCGGCCAGCTTGGCGGCCTGGATCACGTTGAGGCCGATGCCGCCGGTGCCGATGACCGCGACGGTGTCACCCGGCTGCACCTTGGCGCGGTTGAGCACGGCGCCGACGCCGGTCAGCACGCCGCAGCCGATGAGCGCGGCCGAGGCCAGCGGGATCGAGGTGGGGATCTTCACCGCCTGCACGCCCTTGACGACGATCTTCTCGGCGAAGACCGACAGCCCCGCGAAGTTGAAGACCGGCTTGCCGCCGCGCGTGAAGGGCTGGTTGAGCTGCCCGAAGCTCTTGGCGCACATCGTCGGGCGGCCCCGGTCGCACTCGCGGCAGGTGCCGCACGCGGCCAGCGTCGACAGCGCGACGTGGTCGCCGGGCTCGACGTGCGTGACGAGCTCGCCGACCGCCTCGACGATGCCGGCGCCCTCGTGGCCCAGCACGACCGGCGGCGGGAAGGGGATGGTGCCGTTGATGACACTGATGTCGCTGTGGCACAGACCGGCCGCGCCGATCTTCACCAGGACCTCGTTCGGACCCGGGTCCCGGACCTCCAGGTCGTCGACCACCAGGGCCTCTTTGCCGTCGAACAGAACGCCTTTCACAGGCTTCTCCTCCGTGGGTGGCTGATCACCGTCGTGCGGACCGGTTTCGACGGCGGTCCGGCGAGTGTCGATCCCAAACCTAGCGGTCATCTGACGATGAGTCAGCCTGTTGTGACAGTGCTCATGGTGTTGATCCGCGACCCGGCCGCCCGCACGTCCCCCGGCACCAACCCTGCACACACCCGACGCGTTCCCGGCAGGTTCCCGACGCGTTCCCGGCAAACCGCCCGTACGTCCCCCGGCACCCCTCGGCAGGCTGTCGCACCCCGGGAAAACGCGGCCGGAGCGGCGCAATACGGCTGGTTTGTTGACCCCCTGAGCCGCCGAATCGATGATCGGCGGGATCGGACCAGCCCCCGGGGAGGGCCTGTACGCATGATCAAACGCTCACTCGCCGCGGCCGCTTCGGCCGCCGCACTCGCATCCGTGGTCGTGACCGTTCCTCCGGCGCACGCCGAGGGTGCCGGCAAGTGCAACCCGGACCGCGGAGAAGCCTGCCTCTTCTACAACTCCGGCCAGGGCGGCGCCTATTACGGCACCAACAAGACCACCGCCTACACCTCCACGATGCGCTTCGGAGGCGGCGGCAACGGCAACGGCGTCCCGGTGAAGAACAACGCCGCCTCGGTGATCAACTTCAGCTTCGACCACTTCCTGGTCATCGACTACAACTCGTCGAACAGGTGCGCCTACGCCTGCCAGAAGATCACCCCCCACCGTTCCACCAACCTCAACAGCACCCTCAAGAACAACAACGCGGCGCAGCACTGGCTGCGTTCGGACTGACCACCCGTTCGAGACCGGGGATCGGGGCAGGAGCGGGTCAGGATCGGGACCAGGGATCGGGACAGGGAACAGTCGCCCATGCGCACAGGCAGGCCCGCGCTCGCCGCCTCTCCCGCGTGGCGCGCCGCACTCGCGGCGTGCTGCGCGGTCCTCGCGCTCTCCGCCTGCGGCTCGTCCGACAAGGACGCCGCGGCACCGCAGGACCATTCGGTGAAGCCGAGCGACCCGCCGCTGGTGCAGGGACCTCCCCCGCCGGTCGGGACCGCGCCGCGACTGGCCGACATGAGCGGACAGCGGCTGCCCGTCGAGGAGTTCCTGTTGCAGCCGGGCCAGTCGGCCAAGATCCAGGCGGTCCGGAAGGCATTGGTGGTGCGCTGCCTGAAGGCCCAGGGCATCGACTTCGCCTTCCCGGCCCCGACCGGTCCCGCGTCGGCCGACTCCGGCAGGACGCAGTCCGAGATGCGGTACGTCACGCCGCCCGACGTCGCCGCGAAGTTCGGCTACCACAACCCCGACGGGCAGGTGCAGCCGTCGCCGCCGCCCGCGATGCCGGAGCGCACCGAGAAGGCGCTGTTCGGCAAGGACGGCAGGGGCGGGTGCTTCGCCGACGTCGACGCCGACCTGGCCGCCCGGGGCATGGTCGTCCAGGACAGCGAACTCGTCGTGGGCATCAACGTCGACAACATGGCGCGCTCGATGCAGGACGAGCGCATGAAGGCCGCCTTCGCCGCGTGGTCCGCCTGTATGAAGGCCAAAGGCCACGCCTACGCGACGCCCATGGACGCCTCCGGCGACCCCCGGTGGTCCCAGGCGCCCGCCGCCTCCCCCGAGGAGATCGCCACGGCGGTCGCGCACACCGCGTGCATGACGGAGAACAACGTGGTCGGCATCTGGTTCACGGTCGAATCGGCGTACGAGAAGCGGGAGATCGACGCGCACGCGGCGGAACTCGCGGCGTACAAGGCCGCGGTCGACAACACTCTGCGCTACGCGGACTCGGTGCTGGCCGGGGCATGAGCGCCTGGCCCGCGGAGACCCCGCTCAACCGCGGCGGTCGGACTCCGGCGGCAGGTGGCTCGCCTCGTCCACGATGCCGCTGCCGAGGTCGGGGGCCTTGCCCCGGGCGGGGCAGTCGGCGTACGAGACCTCGCGGCGCAGCAGCCGGAACTCGGTGGCGCCGGCCAGGCTTCCGGACAGCACCAGGGAGCGCGGGCTGACCGCGATGTCGAGGGTGAAGGGCGGGTCGTCGCGCCACTCCAGGTCGTCCCACTCGACCTCGTCGCGCTCGGCGGTGAGGCCGAACGCGCACCAGATGTCCAGGACTTCGATGCCGCAGGGCCCCGTCGGGCGCCAGCGGAAGCCGACGACCTCGATGCCGCCGGCCGCGGTGGTCCACTCGGTCCACCCCATGCCGTTGGACAGGAAGGCCAGTTGGCTCGTCGTCTCGGTGGTCCGCGCGCCGCGGGATATGCCCTGCCACAGGGCCACGAGCGGGTCGACATGTGGGTCCGTCATGGCCACATCTTGGCGCAGGACGCACGCGTGCGCGGCACCCTTGGGATCAGGGTGCCGCGCACATGTCGGTCAGGCGCGCTGGCTGCTGACCGAGACGACCTCGCCCGTCATGTACGACGAGTAGTCCGACGCCAGGAACACCATCACGTTGGCGATCTCCCACGGCTCCGCAGCGCGGCCGAACGCCTCCGCGCTGCTGAGCGCCGACAGCAGTTCCTCGGACGACGCCTTGGCCAGGAACGCGTGCATCGCGATGCTCGGCGCGACCGCGTTGACGCGTACCCCGAACTCCGCCGCCTCGACCGCCGAGCAGCGGGTCAGCGCCATCACGCCGGCCTTGGCCGCCGCATAGTGCGCCTGGCCCTTCTGGGCGCGCCAGCCCAGCACCGAGGCGTTGTTGACGATGACGCCCTTGCCGCGCGGCTGCATGTGCCGCAGGGCGGCGCGGGTCATGCGGAAGGTGCCGTTGAGGGTGACGTCCAGGACCAGGTTCCACTGGTCGTCGGTCATGTCGACCAGGTCGACCTGCCCGCCGAGGCCGGCGTTGTTGATGAGGATGTCGATGCCGCCGAGCTCGGCCGCCGCGGTGTCGACGAGGTTCTGCACGTCGGCCTCGACGGTGACGTCGCAGGGCACCGCGAGCGGGCGCGCGCCGGTGAGCTTGGCGAGCTCGTCCGCGGCCTCGCCGAGGCGGCGCTCGTGCTTGTCGCTGATCGCGATGGTGGCGCCCTCTTCGGCGGCCTTCTTGGCGGCGGCGAAGCCGATGCCGGTCCCGGCCGCGGCGGTGACCAGCACGGTCTTGCCGGCCAGCAGGCCGTGTCCGCCCACGTACTCGGGTGCGGTGGAAGCGGTCACTTGGCCTCTCCTCGGGGTTCGCGGGGCATGCCGAGAACGCGCTCGGCGATGATGTTGCGCTGCACCTCGTTCGACCCGCCGTAGATGGTGTCGGACTTGGTGAACAGGAACAGGCGCTGCTGCTCGGTGAGTTCGTACGGCAGTTCGGCGGCCAGCGTGGACGCGGCACCGCCGACGTCCATCGCGAGCGTGCCGAGGCGCTGGTGCCACGTGGCCCAGACCAGCTTGGCGACGGACGGCGCGCCCGGGTCCGGCGAGCCCAGGGTGCGCAGCGCGTTGCAGCGCAGCACCTTCAGGTCGATCCAGGCCTGGAGAAGGCGTTCGCGCAGCAGCGGGTCGTCGATCGCGCCGTTGTCCTTGGCGGTGTCGATGACCGCCTGGAGCTCCAGTTCGAAGCCGATCTGCTGGGCGAGCGTCGAGACGCCGCGCTCGAAGGCCAGCAGGCCCATGGCGACGCCCCAGCCCTGGCCGAGCTGCCCGACGACGTGCTCGCTCTTCGCGCGGGCGCCGTCGAAGAACACCTCGTTGAACTCGCTGGTGCCGGTGAGCTGGACGATCGGGCGCACCTCGATGCCCGGCTGGTCCATCGGCGCGAGGAAGAACGAGATGCCCTTGTGCTTGGTCGACCCGGCCTCGGTGCGGGCCAGCACGAAGATCCAGTCGGCCTCGTGGGCCAGCGAGGTCCACACCTTCTGGCCGCTGACGAGCCAGTCGCCGGTCTCCGGGTCCTGCGTCGCGGAGGTGCGCAGCGACGCGAGGTCGGAGCCCGCACCGGGCTCGGAGTAGCCCTGGCACCACAGCTCCTCGCCGCGCGCGATGGGCGGCAGGAAGCGGGCCTTCTGCTCGTCGGTGCCGAACGCGAGGACGGTCGGGCCGAGCAGGTTCTCGCCCATGTGGTTGACGCGGCCGGGGGCCTTCGCGCGGGCGTACTCCTCGCCGAAGATCACCTGCTGCATCAGGGTCGCCTCGCGGCCCCCGTACTCCTTGGGCCAGTCGAGGCCGATCCAGCCGCCCTCGCCGAGGCGGCGCTCCCACTCGCGGCGGATCTCGAAGTGCTCGTGCTCGCTGCCGGGGCCGCCGGTGCCTACGGCGGAGGCGAACTCGCCCGACAGGTTCTCGCGGAGCCAGTCGCGGACTTCCGCCCGGAACTCCTCGTCCTCGTCGCTGTAGCGAAAGTCCACGGTGTCACCTTCTGGGATGCGGTTGCGCGGGCCGCGGGCCGGCCGCCCCGAGGGGTCGCCGGCCCGCGGCCTTCGCGGTATGCGGGGAGGTCAGCCCTGCGCGGCGGCCTCGGCGGCCTTCTTCGCGGCGGCCGCGGCGGCGTACTCCTTGAGCTGCGCGAGGACCGGCATCGGGTCCTGGCCGATCGCGGTGGGCAGCGTGGCGGCGATGGACTCGGCGGTCCACTTCTCGTCGCTGTACATCGCCTTGATCTCGTGCGGCTGGTCCCACAGGGCGATCTTCGGGCCCGCGGTGGTGTAGACCTGGCCGGTGATCTCCTTGGCGTGGTCGGAGAGCAGGAAGACGACCAGCTCCGCGACGTCCTCGGGGTCGCCGATCTCCTTGAGCGTCATCGGCACGTTGGCCGACATGCGGGTGCGCGCGACGGGGGCGACGCAGTTGGCGTTGACGCCGTACTTGTTGAGGCCCAGCGCGGCGGAGCGGACGAACGAGACGATGCCGCCCTTGGCCGCGGCGTAGTTGGCCTGGGCGACCGAGCCGAGCGCGTACACGCCGGAGGTGAAGCCGACGATCGAGCCGAAGCCCTGCGTCTTCATGACCTTGGAGGCCGCCTGCACGACGGTGAAGGTGCCCTTGAGGTGGGTGGCGATGACGCTGTCCCACTCGTCCTCGGACATGTTGAACAGCATGCGCTCGCGCAGGTTGCCGGCCACCGTGACGACGCCGTCGATGCGCCCCCACTTCTCGACACCCGAGTTGACGATGCGCGCGCCGCCCTCCATCGTCGCGACCGAGTCGGCGACCGCGATGGCCTCGCCGCCCGCCGCCTCGATCTCCTTGACGACGGCGTCGGCAACCTCGCTGGTCGGCTCGGAGCCGTCCATCGCGACGCCGTAGTCGTTCACGACGACCTTCGCGCCGTGGGCGGCGGCGGCCAGCGCCACCGCGCGGCCGATGCCCCGGCCCGCGCCGGTCACCGCGATGACCTTGCCGGTCAGGAAGTCACCCATGTTCTGCCCCTTCGGATCGGCCTGGCGAACGGACCTCGGGTCGGCCCTGTCCAACGGCCCTGTTGGTCTCTGGCATGGTCGCCGTCGGTCCAGCCACGCTCTGTCGACGCCATGTGAGAACTGCCTCGCCCGACAGTATCTGACGGTACGTTAGTTTCTGCGGGTAGAGTGCCGCACCCCACAGACGGGTGGTCTCGGGCAGCGTGGAGTGGTCTACTCGCCCATGTCCACCCCAGGCACGCCAGGAGGTCCCGCCATGCCCATGCCCGCCGAGTTCTACGAGCTGGCCAAGCGCGTCAACAACTGGGGGCGCTGGGGCAAGGACGACCAGATCGGGACCATGAACCTGATCACCGAGGACGTCGTCAAGGCCGCCGCCGCCTGCGTCAGGACCGGCAAGCGCTTCTCGCTCGCCGTCGAACTGCACGAGGACGGCATCCAGAACGGGATGATCCCGGGCCGCGACAACCCCAAGCGCACCACCTTCCTCGTCAACCACGAGGTCTTCGGCCCGGGCACCGTCGCGACCAGCGACGACTCGGTCGTCATGGGCATCCAGGCCGGCACCCACTGGGACGGCTTCACGCACGCGACGTACGAGGACCGCCTCTACAACGGCTTCTCCGCCAAGGAGACGGTGACCGCCGAGGCGGGCGCGCTGAACCTCGGCATCGAGAAGATCAAGACGCTGGTGACACGTGGCGTCCTCCTCGACGTCGCGGGCGCCAAGGGCGTGGACCTCCTGGAGCCGGAGTACGCGGTGACCCCGGCCGACCTGGAGGCCGCCGAGGAGTTCGGGAACGTCAAGGTGCGCGCCGGCGACGTCGTGCTGGTGCGTACCGGCCAGATCACCAAGTACCTGGCCGGCGACAAGGACGGTTACTTCTACGGCCCGGGCCTGTCCGTGCGCTGCCCCGAGTGGTTCCACGCGCGCGACGTGGCGGCTGTGGCCAACGACACAGTGGTCTTCGAGATCTTCCCGCCCGAGCTGGAGAACGGCTTCATGGCGGTGCACGCGCTGCACCTCGTGGAGATGGGCATGCTCCAGGGCCAGAACTGGTTCCTGGAGGAGCTGGCCGCCGACTGCGCGGCTGACGGGGTGTACGAGTTCCTGCTGGACGCGTCCCCGCAGCCGTTCCGCGGCGGCGTCGGCACGCCGGTGAACCCGGTCGCGGTCAAGTAGCCCCCGGCCGCCAAACCGCCCGGCCACGCGGCGGTGGCGCGGCGCCGAGGTACTTTCGCCGCCTGCGGTACGCAGCACGCCGGACGGCGGCGCTCCGGTCGGGCCCGGCCCGGTCGAAACGCCGTCATCCGGCGTCCGGGCGGCCTCGTTTCGTCGAGGAGACCCCGGATCCTCCGAGCACCCGGGGCGCCTCGTCGTCCCCTCGCTCGGAGGCCGCCACACCCAGGGTGATCACCGTTTCACCGCAGGTCAACACCTCGGGACCAGGTGATCTCCCGTCAAGATCACGGTGTTGGCGCTGTTTTTGATCTCGGGCCGGTGCTACGTTGACCTGACTGTCCGTCAGGTTTCCGTGGTGACCGGCGTCCTGTACCTCCCGCCGGTCTCTGCACGCGCGCCCCCAGGAGGTGCCGTGGACTTTGAACTGACCCCCGACCAGCGCTCTTTCGCCGAAACGGTGGAGCGCTTCCTCAACGAGAACGAGGATCCCGAGGTCTTCGACGTCACCCGGGAGAACATGGCCCAGATCGTCGACACCCCCGCGCGCCGCGCGTTCATGCGCAAGATCGCCGACCAGGGCTGGTTGGGCATCACCTGGCCCGAGGAGTGGGGCGGCCAGGACGGCGACGGCATCTACGAGTACATCCTCAACGAGGCCCTGGCCGGCCGCGGCGGCCCGCAGATCGGCAAGGGCGTCGGCATCATCGGCAAGACCCTGCTCGCGGTGGGCAGCGAGAAGCTGAAGGCCGAGTTCCTGCCGAAGATCCTGCGCAACGAGGTCGAGTTCGCGGTCGGCTACAGCGAGCCCGAGGCGGGCTCCGACGCCGCGTCCATGAAGCTGCGCGCGACCCGCGACGACTCCCGTGGAGGCTGGATCCTCAACGGGCAGAAGACCTGGACCACCTCCGCGCACTTCGCGGAGTGGTACTGGGTGGGCGCGCGTACCGCCGAGCCCAAGCACCACGGGATCACGCTGTTCCTCGTCCCGCTCGACCACCCGCAGATCACCGTGCGCGGCATCTGGACGATGGGCGACGAGCGCACCAACGACGTCTTCTTCGACGACGTCTTCGTCGACGACGACTACGTGGTGGGCGAGGTCAACAAGGGCTTCCAGTACATATCCCAGGCGCTCGACCTGGAGCGCTTCACCATGTTCTCGTTCGCGCCGATCTCGCAGCGGCTCGACCTGCTCACCGACTTCGTCAGGACCGCGACGGTCGACGACGAGCCGCTGAGCGCGGACCCGGTCGTCCGCCAGAAGATGGCCACCCTCGCCACCGAGGCCGAGGTCGCGCGCCTGCTCGGGCTGCGCGTGGTGGCCGCGGCGGAGAAGGGGGGGGGGGCGCCC
>NZ_JBPKBH010000008.1:48322-53342 GCF_051388915.1 Yinghuangia sp. YIM S09857
CCCACCACCGAGGCGTCCGAGTACAAGCTGTACGCCACCGAGCTGTCGAAGCGCCTGGCCAACGCGTCCATGGACCTCGGCGGGCCGGGCACGCAGCTCAAGGTCGGCACCGAGGAGGCCCCGATGAAGGGCCGCGCCGAGTCGACGTACCGCTACACCGTGCTCGACACCATCGGCGGCGGCACCTCCGAGGTGCAGAAGAACATCCTCTCCCGGCGCAAGCTCGGGCTCCCGAAGAACTTCTGACGGAGCCACAGATGGCCGGAGAGCTGCTGCAAGGCGTCACCGTACTGGATCTCGCGAGCGTGGGCCCCGCGGCCCGCGCCTCGCGCTGGCTCGCCGACTACGGCGCGGACGTGGTCAAGGTCGGCCCCGTCCCCGCCAAGAGCGGCGTGCAGATCGCACCTCCCTTCTTCTCGTACAGCGCACACCGCCGCATGAAGCGGGTGCTGCTCGACATCAAGGCGCCGGAGGGCCGCGACGCGTTCCTCGCGCTGGCTGCGAAGGCCGACGTGGTGATCGAGAGCTTCCGCCCCGGCGTCGTGGACCGGCTCGGCATCGGGCACGAGGCGGTGTCGGCGGTCAACCCGCGCATCGTGTACTGCTCGACGTCCGGCTTCGGGCAGTCCGGGCCCAACTCGCAGCAGGCCGGGCACGACCTGAACTACCTGGGCACCGGCGGGTTCCTGCACCTGACCGGCAAGGACGCGGACGGCAAGCCGCCCGTCCCGGGCGCCACGGTCGCGGACAGCGCGGGCGGCGGCATGCACGCTGTCATCGCGATCCTCGCGGCGCTGCTCAACCGCGCCTCGACCGGGCAGGGGCGGCACCTGGACGTCTCGGTGGCCGACGGCGTGCTGGCGCTGATGGCCCTGTCGGTCGACGAGTACCTGGCGACCGGCGAGAACGTCGAGGTCGGCTCGAACCTGCTGCTCGGGCGGTACGCCTGCTACGACACGTACCAGGCCGGCGACGGCAAGTGGCTCTCCGTGGCGGCCATCGAGCCGCGCTTCTGGGCCAACCTGTGCCGCCTGCTGGGCCTCGACAAGTGGGCCGCGCACCAGAACGACGACGCGGTCCAGGACGAGATCCGGCGCGACATCACCGAGGTGCTGCGCGGCAAGTCGCGCGACGCCTGGGTCGCGGAGCTGGCCCCGGCCGACACCTGCGTCTCGGCGGTGCTGTCGGTCGCCGAGGTCGTCGAGGACGAGCAGTTCGCGGCGCGCGGCGCGTTCGCCACCGCCAAGCACCCGAAGCACGGCACCTTCCGGCAGATCGGGGCGGTGCTGGCGGGCATGGTGCCGTCGGAGGACCCGTACCTCGTCCGCGAGTCGGACGTCACCGACACCGACGAACTGCTCGCCGCGGCGGGCCTGTCCGCCGACAAGATCACCGCACTACGCGACGAAGGAGTGGTGGCGTGAGCAACAACCAGACACCGTTGGACGACACCCTTCCCGAGGACGTCGCCGCGCTGATCGGGGCCACGCAGTACGAGAAGACCGCGGACTTCCCGGTCGAGCAGGGGTACGTGTGGACCTCCTGCGCCTCGGTGTTCAACGGCAACCCGCTGTACTGGGACCCGAAGGTCGCCGACGAGGTCACCGGCGGGCCGATCTCGCCGCCGAGCCTGCTGTCGGCGTACGCCCGCCCGCACTACTGGGCGCCGGGCGCCGAGGGCGAGCAACTGTCGCTCCAGGTGCACTTCGACCTCAAGAAGCGCTTCGGCCTGCCCGAGGCGATCATGACCGACAACACCAACGTGTTCTACGAACCGCTGCGCATGGGCGACCTCGTGACGTCGCGTCAGGTGCTGAAGTCGGTCAGCGGCGAGAAGCGCACCAAGCTCGGCGTCGGCCGCTTCTGGGTGATCGACGTCGAGTACCACAACCAGAACGGCGACCTGCTGGGCACCGAGTCGTACACCGGCTACGGCTACCGCCGGGAGGCATCGGCATGACGAGCACCACCGCACAGCTCACCCTCGGCCAGGTCAAGCCCGGCGACACGCTCCCCGAGCTGTCCCACGAGGTCACCGCGACCACGGTGATCCTCGGCGCGATGGCGACGCGCGACTGGCGGCCGATGCACCACGACTACAAGTTCGCGGTGGAGCGCCAGGGCGTGCAGGACATCTTCCTGAACACCCCCAACCAGGGCGCGTGGTTCGAGCGCTACCTCACCGACTGGACCGGCCCCAAGGGCCGCGTGGGCCGGGTCGTGTTCCGGATGACCTCGCCGGTCTTCCCGGGCGCGCCGATGGTCTACAACGCGACCGTGAAGGACGTCTCGACCGACGACACCGGCTGCGGCTGGGTCACGCTCGACGTCTCGCTGACGGTGGACGGCCAACCCAAGACGACCTGCGAGGCGCGCGTCGCCCTCCCGGTCTCCGACGACGACAACCCCTGGGACCGGCGCGGCGAGCGCTGGAACCCGTGAGCCCTGTGGCACGGAAGGAGCTTCGATGGACCTGACATTCAGCGATGAGCAGGAAGTCCTCCGCGAGACCGTGCGCGGGCTCGCCGCCCGGCACGCCGACCTCGGCGTGGTGCGCGCGATGGAGGAGGACGAGAAGGGCTACCCGCCCGCGTTCTGGGCCAAGCTCGGCGAGAGCGGCCTGACCGGCCTGACCATCCCCGAGAAGTGGGGCGGGTCGGAGATGTCGATGCTGGACGCGGTCGTCGTGTACGACGAACTCGGCCGCGCGCTGTCCCCGTCCCCGCACTTCGTCAGCTCGGTCGTCGCCGGCGGCGTCCTGACCGCCGCGGGCACCGACGAGCAGCGGCAGGAGTGGCTCCCGAAGATCGCCTCCGGCGAGGCTGTCGTCACCACCGCCTGGGTCGAACCCGACCGCGGCTACGGCCCCAAGGGCGTGGCCCTGACCGCCACCCAGGACGGCGACGGCTGGCTCCTGACCGGCGTCAAGCGCCATGTCCCGTACGCCAATTCGGCCGACCGCATCCTGGTCCTCGCCCGCACCGGCACCGCCGCGGAGGACATCACCCTCTTCCTCGTCGACCCTTCCTCGGAAGGCGTCACCCTGACCGCCCAGCGCACGGTCGCCTCCGACACCCAGCACCGCCTCGACCTCGCCTCCGTCCGCGTCGGTCCCGATGCGGTCGTCGGCACCGTCAACGGCGCGTGGCCGGTCTGGTCCGAGGTCCTGCACGACGGCATCATCCTGCTGGCCGCCCTCGCGGTCGGCGGCGCGCGGCGCGTCCTCGAAATCACCGTCGACTACGCCAAGACCCGCAAGCAGTTCGACAAGCCCCTGGGCGCCTTCCAGGCCATCGCCCACAACCTCTCCGACGCCGTCACCGCCGTCGACGGCGCGGAAACCCTGGTCTGGGAAGCCGCCTGGGCCCGCGACAACGGCCGCGGCGTCGAAAAACTGGCCCCGATGGCCAAGCTGTTCGCCTGCAAGACGTACCGCGAAGTCAGCGACCTCGCCGTCCACGTCCACGGCGGCATGGGCTTCACCGTCGAATGCGACGTGCAGTTGTTCTTCCGCCGCGCCAAGTCCCTCCAGCTCAACTGGTGGGACGACCGCTACCTGGAGAACCTCATAGCCACCCAACTCCTCGACGCATAACCCGAATTCCCGAACGGCGCGGTCCCCTCCCGGGACCGCGCCGTTCGCGTTGCCGCACAAACCTCTGCGACGCATCCACCGGGTATTGAAGTGTGTGCTGGTGATCATTACGCTCCCCGCACCGATATCAGAGGTGCGCTCCCGGGGGCCGATGTGAGCAGCAGTGTTTGGTATGCGCCTCGGACGGGTCGCATCGGGTTCATCGCCACGGGCGCCCTCATCGCCGCTCTCGGTATTGCGCCGCTGACTTCGCCGGTCAACCCGGGGACCGTCACCATCGCCACCGGATTCTTTCTCGGCGGGCTGTGGACGATCGTGCGCGGCCCGCGAACGGCTGTCGGTGCCAATAGCAGCGGATTCGCCCAACACACGTCGCTGCGCTCACGATTCATCCCCTGGTGCCACGTGACGGACCTGCGCGTCGACGTCCTCGACGCGGAAAAGATCGGGACCAAGACGTTCGGCGTGAGGGCGGAGCTCCACGACGGCCGAAAGATCGACCTCTCCGGAACCTGGGGACATCGCTTGACCCAAGCGCGCCGCGCGCGAATGGACCAGCAATACAAGGAGTTGTACGCCCTCCGCGCATCGCACGCATGCACCGGGAGATGCGCACCGGCCACCTGGTACGTCAGGCACACCCCGCCGCAGGCCACCGGAGCCTGAGCGAACCACCGCCGCCGTGGTCGCGTTCAGGAGCGGCTGATCCTTTCGGTGAGGGTGGTGTTCCGGTGGTTGGCGGCGCTTGGGTGGGATGGCGGTGGTGACGCCCTCGGGCGCGGGTGCGGGCGTCAGGCGTGGCAGGTCCAGGAGTCTCGGTTGTGGAAGTCGGAGAAGCGGCTCACGGCGGGAGTCGCCCGATAGAGGAGCGCGCATGCGGCCTGGCTGTCGATGGCACGCTTGCCGTCGCAGTACCAGGCGTACGCGGTCGTGTTGACGGCAACTGCGCCTGTGTATCCGGTGCGGCGGCAGTAGTCGTCGAAGTCGAGCGGTCCCAACTCGGTTGAGACCGACCAGCATTCGATGCTCGACGGGTCGTTGAAGTCGGCGATGCGGTCGACGAGGCGGTCCGTGTGGTACGTCCAGGCGCACACCTCGGTGGCCGACACGCCCGAACCATGCGGCTGCGTGCACCCCCGGTCGTACGCGGTTGGGCCGGACACCTCCGCCACCCCCTGACCGGTCGCGCGGCAGAAGCCGACGTAGTCGGGACCACCCAGGAACGCGGTGACCGTGGCGGAGTTCGCGGCGGGGCGGGTGGCGTCCGGGCCCGGGTCCTCCTCCTGGGTCAGGACCATGACGGTCGCCGCGACCGCGAGGACCGCCAAGACTACGACGGCCGTCCACCGCAGATTCAGTCGGCGGCAGGAGTCGGCGAGAGTCGCAAGGCGGGAGCGGGGGGGGGGGGGGGGGGGGGGGGGGGGG
>NZ_JBPKBH010000008.1:53456-109355 GCF_051388915.1 Yinghuangia sp. YIM S09857
GCGTCGCGCGGCGGGCCCGCGCGGCGCGACGAATTCCGCGTTCGATGCGGGTGCGGGAGTCGGAACGGAGTCAATGGCGGCGACCTCGGGGGCGGTGTCCGGAACGGACGAGTCGCGCCCGGAATCGAGTTCGGTCCACCTGGCGGTCCACAACTCCTCGTCGCCGCCGCATGCACGGACGTACGCGAGCGTCATCGCCAGCGTGGGAAGGGCGACGCCTTTCGTGGCCATCGACACGGAGCCCTTCGATATGAACCCGCGCCGCGCCACCTCCTGGACGGTCAGGCCTGCCGCCTGCCGCAGCGCGACCAGATCGAACGCAAACGCGGCCAGCGGCCCGTCCCCGGGATCCAGCGGCCGACCGGCTCTCCCACCGGGCTTCGACACCATGGCTTCAGAATGTCGGACGCGGCGCCGCCACACGCCGATGGTGGAGGAATCGAGATACGCGGATCGGCTGATCAGGCCCGGCACTCCCACGAGTTGGCGTAACCATAGTTCTGGAACCGGCTGACCACCGGCCGCACCGGACAAAGGACGGCGCATGCGCCCTGGCTGTCTATGGGCGCGTCTCCGGCGGGACCGGCACACGTCCAGCCGTACGCGCAGTAGCGCGCGTCGAGGCGCGCCCGAAGCCGCGTCCGTCGCGTCGAGCAGCGGCGTCGATGCGACGATCCGCATCGACGGCGCCGCCGAACGTGTCTCGGGGCGGCGGGCCCGGACTCAGATGACCTTGCCGCCGTACACCGGGTTCAGGACCACCACGCCACCCGTCTTGCCGTTCCCGGCGGGGGTCACCGTCGCATAGATCGCGCCCGACTCGACCACCGCTGCCTGCTCGACCCAACCGCCCACCGGCACCGCCCACTTCTGCTGCCCGGTCTCGGCGTCGACGGCGAAGAACATGCCCTTATTGTCGCCCACGTAGACGATGCCGCCGACCGAGGCCGGCGCGGAGGGGCCCCCGCCGGTGGGAAACGACCAGGCAGGGGTGCCGTTTTCGGTGTCCAGGGCGCGCAACTGGCCGTCGCCGGTCGTCACGTAGACGTGGTCGTCGTCGGCCGCGGGAGGCGACAAGGGCTTCCCCGGGTCGACGTCCCAGTCTTCCTGGTCCCCCATGAGCCGGTCTTCCCGCATGACGATCCGTCCGTCGCTCGTGGCGAAGAAGATCCTGTCGTCCCCGACGGCAGGCGGGGGCAGAACGGGTTCGTGTTCGATACGCCACAGCCACTTCGCGTCGAAGGGGCTGAACGCGGACACACCGCCGCCGTCGGGCAGGACGATGAGGGTGCTGTGGACCTGGTTCACCTTCCCGCCGTTGCGCTGCCCCAGATCGACGTCGTCTTCCGTGCCGGTTCGTGCGTCGAGCGCATGCAGGTCGCCCTTCGGATCGGATGCGAAGACTTTGCCGGCGATCGCCGCCACGGTGCTTTCGGGGCGGCCCGCGAAGTCCCACACCTGCTGCCCCGTCTCGGCGTCGATCGCGTACAGGCGGTCGCCGACGACGAAAACCATGCCCTCGTAATGGACGGGGGCGCCGCCGAGCGCGTGTTTTGCGGCGAACCTCCATCGTTCCTTGCCCGTCGCCACGTCGATCGCGAAGACCGTGCCGTCCTGCGCCCCGACGTACACCACACCCTGCTCGACCGTCGGTGCCGTGGTGAACCGGACGCCCTTCACGCTGAAGAACCAGTCGACATGCTCCTCCGCCGCGGCCACCGCTCCCCCTGCCCCACCCGGTCCGTCGGACGGCGAATCGCCGCCGCAACCGGCCGTGACGAGTACCGACAGCACCAATGCCGTCCCCCATATGCACCGACGCCGATCGCGTCCGAACACCGAGCCTCCCTCTATGCACCGACAGATGCGATCAGCGTGAATGCCATGTCGATCTGAACAACAGGGCCGGCTGTTCACAGCTTGTTCACGGCACGTTGGCGGCGCGGGCGTTCGGGTCGGTGGTGAACCGGAAGTAGGACCAGACGGCGACCGACACGACGAACAAGGCACCGAACGCGACAAGGGCGCGGATGTAGAGCCCGGGGGTGACACCGCCGCCGGTGCCGGCCGGGTCCAGCAGGGTCGCGGCGAAGAGGAAGAGCGCGGCCGCGTACAGGACTGCCCAGACCGGTCGGCTCCACTGCCACAGCGCCCGGCCGTCGAGGAACGTCGGGGAAGCAGTCCCACGATCAGGCCGGTCACCCCCGCGGTGAACAGTTGGGCGCAGATGTTCTCGGCGATCAGCACCCCCGTACCAGGAGCCCGGCCCATGGCGTCGCGCAGCAGCGAAGTGCCGATCCAGCCGGCCACCGACAGGGCCAGCAGGAGGCTCGCGCCGAGGGAGACGGCGTGGGCCTCGTCGCGGGGCCGCAGGCCGCGCGGTACGACGGCGGGGAACGCGAGGATGAGGCCGTACACGTAGCCGGGCGCGAGGTCGCAGGCGCGGGAGATCACGCCGAGGCACACGGCCGCGAACAGCGCGCCGGGCATGAGCGTGGGGAACGCCCGGATGCGGGAGACGCGGCGCCGGTACAGCTCGGCACTGAACGAGTAGGCCAGCACCGACAATCCGACGGCGGCCACGACGCCCGGGAGCAGAACGGCGGCGCGGGCGTCGAGGCCGAGTCCAGGTTCGACGGCGAGGGCGAACAGCGTGGAGAGGAGGAGGAATCCGATCACGTGCAGGCTCGGTCGGCGTGGAGCGCCGCGTGAACGCCGGCCCCCGGGGTGGAAGGCCCGCCATATGCGGGTGCGGTTCTCCTCGATCGTGCGGTTCAGCAGATCGGCGGGGAACGCGACGAGGGGCAGCGCGACGAGGGACGCCCCCGCGACGACGGCGACGCGGGCCGAGTCGTCGAAGACGTCGCGGACGGACGGCAACGCGGCGGCCGAGTTGGGGCGTTCGGCGTCCAGGCTCGCGCGCGGCGGTGAGGGTGCGGCCGGGGCCCCGGGTGCCTGCGCGGGGCTCGGGGATGTGGCCGGTGCGGGCAAGGCCGGAGGGGACGGCGACGGCCGCGCGGCAGCCGGATCCTGGACGTCCAGTACGGCTGCCAGTGCCGTGCGGGTGTCGACCACGTCGCCGCCCTGCTCTTCGCACGCGACTTCGACGTCGAGCGGGCCCGGGCGCGAGGTTGTGGGCACAAGGAGTTCGACGTACGTGTGCTCCGGGCGCCTGGCCGTCGAGTCCGGCGCCGCGACCCCCGCGGTGAAGCGGTACCACTCGTGCCCGTCGAGAGTGACGTGCGCGTGGTTGCTGCTGTTGGAGAAGCCGCACGTGATGTCTGCCCAAATGCGCGCCGTGTCACCGGGCTTGGCGGTCTTCGGTGCGACGATGAGGTTGCGCGCGGTGAGTTCGGCAGGACGGTCGGCGCGTGTCGAGACCTCGGCGACGCGGGTCGCGGCAAAGTCGACGTGGAGCGGGCGGCCGGCGAGCGAGGTGCCG
Organism: Yinghuangia sp. YIM S09857; assembly: GCF_051388915.1. Classification (NCBI taxonomy): domain Bacteria; kingdom Bacillati; phylum Actinomycetota; class Actinomycetes; order Kitasatosporales; family Streptomycetaceae; genus Yinghuangia; species Yinghuangia sp. YIM S09857. Next base: position 56,899 of record NZ_JBPKBH010000008.1, read on the forward strand.
GTGGTGGTCGTGTCGTCCGGCCCTTCGCAGCGCACGTCGAGGGTGTTGATCGGTTCCGTGGTCTCGATCGCGTCGTTCAGGTTGTCGGCCCCCGAGTCGTAGCGCACGCGGGGCGCCCGGATGGCGGTGGTGAACGCCCCGGTAGCCGGGTCGACGGGGACGCCGATGGCGACGACCGAGCGGCTGTACGTCCATCCGACCGCGCCCGATCTGGACTCGACGTACAGGGCAAGGGTGTTCGCCGGACAGGACGTGAACCCGGTGCCGGTGACGGTCACCGGATCGCCCTCGCGCACGCGCTCGGGCGAGACGGACACCTCGGGAGCCGCCACCGCGCGGGGTGCCGTCACAAGCTGCACGGTCGTGATGCCGGCTGCCGCCACCACGACCGTGAGCAGGCCGCTCACCCACCTCATGGACCGCCCCCGTTGTCACCTGCCGCGACGGCTCGGTCCGAGCCGGGCCATCGTCACGGTAGGTCGGAGGAAGGGGGCGTGACCAGGGCGGATTGTTCAGGGTGGTGTTCAGGGATGGTCCTGAACGCGGTAATGGCGAAGGTGGGGCACCTGCACGAGTTGGCATACGAGTTCACGGGTGCGTGACCCAGCCGGTGAGGGGGGTGTTCCAGTGGGCGGCTATGGCTGCGGCTCGGGTGCGGTGGGTGGCGGCTTCGGTGGGGTGGCCTAGGAGGGTTGCGAGGTCGGCGAGGGTGGCGGCTACGGGTGGGATGGCGAGGCTGATGCCGGAGGCGGCCGGGGAGGCTTCGGCGTACGGGAGGAGTGCGTCGTAGAGCTCGGCGGCTCCGGTGGGGTCGTCGGTGGCGACCATCGCCATGGTGCGGAACGTCGCGAAGACCATGAAGAGGAAGTCGGCTTGGAGGGGCCCGGCCTTGGTGAGGATGGCGCGGGCCTCGTCGGTTCGGCCCGCGGCGGCGAGGGTGGCTGCGAGCAGGTCTGCGACGAAGGGGCCGTATTTGGCGTGGAGTTGGGTGGCCTGCGGGACGAGTTCGGCGAGGCGGCCTTGGCCGGCGCGGATGGTGGCGACGGCGGCGAGGAGGTAACCGTCCGCGTGCGGTGAGCCCTGGCGGGCCATCTGGGCGGCTGCCTCGGTGTAGAAGCGTTCCGCTTCGTCGGTGCGACCTTCGATGTGTGCCAGGGTGGCGACCGCGCATTCGGTGACGGCGATCGGGCCGGGCATGCGGTACGCGCGGGCGAGGCGCAGGCACTCGTCGACGTGGCGGGCGGTGGCGGCGGGGTCTCCCGCCACGGCTGCCGAAATGGCCAGGGCGAAACCGCCGTTCCAGCGGTGGACGGGCAAGTCGTGCTCGATGCCGAGGCATTCGAGTTCGGCGCCGATACGAGCCGTCTCCTGCCATTCGCCGTCCGGGTCGTACTCGCGCAGGAGCGCGGCGCGTGCCTGGGCGCGGAGGGCAGGGTCGCCGATCTCGTCGGCGAGGGCGGCGGCTTCGGAGGCCGCGGCTCGGACGGATGGGTCTTTCAGGTCCGAGAGCTCTCCCGCGTACGCGATCAACAGGCGGCAGCGGACGGCAGGATCGTGGTCCGGTGCCGCAAGGAGGCGGCGCAGGTGCGCGACGACGGGCTCGTCGATTCCGCCGTACGGGCGGGCCTGCCACGGGGTCGGCTCGGTCCAGGCCGTGAAGGCGCGGATCAGGAGGTCGTCGCGGTCGGCCGCCATGGCGCGCTCGATGGCGAGGCGCCGGGTCTCACGTGCGTCCGTGACCGCCCCGGCGCGCACTTGTGCGCGCAGCAACCGGCCCAGGAGTTCGAGGTGTTCGACGGCACGGTCGCCGTCGTGGGCGGGCGGCATGCGCTCGAAGCACGCCAGCGCGTCCGCGAGCGTGCACGCCGCGGCGTCGTACGCGTAGCGGGTCTCGGCGAGGTCGGCGGCGCGCACGCAGTAGGCAACCGCCTTCGCGGCAGTGGCCGAGGACGCGGCGGCGGCGAAGTGGTGGGCCAGTGCGGAGACATCGCCGGGCGTGTGCGCTTCGAGGCCGGCGGCAATCCGGGCGTGCATGCGGGTCGCGCGCAGCCGGGACAGGTCGGCGAGGAGGGTGTCGCGTACGAGAGCGTGGACGAACCGCACGCGGCCCGGTGCGGGTTCGACGAGCAGCCCGGCGACCAGACCGGTCTCCAGCGCCCCGAGGACGCCGTCTTCGTCGGTGTCGGCCGCGCCGATCAGGACCTCGACATCGGCCTCTCGACCGGCGACTGCGGCAAGTCGCAGGACGGCGACGGCTTGTTCGGGGAGCCTGCCGAGACGGCGGCGCAGCACGTCCCGGACCCCCTCGGGCACGTCGGACAGTGCGACCAACGCCCCCTCACCGGCCATCAGTCGCGCCGATTCGCGGACGTAGAAGGGGTTGCCGCCAGTGCGCTCGGTGAGCGCGGAGAGGGTGTCGGCGTCGACCGGCTTGCCGCCGGCGGCTTCCACCACTTCGGCCACGGCGGTCGAGGACAGCCCGGTCAGCGGCAGGCGGAGGGGCGAACGGCGGGCGAGGGCGGCGAGGCCGTCGACGATGTGGCCGTCGAGTTCGTCGGGGCGGTACGCGGCCACGACCATGACCGGTGTGGCGGACGGCAGATCGGCGAGGCCCGCGAGCAACGCGACGGTCTCGGGGTCCGCCCAGTGCAGGTCGTCCAGGATGACCGCAAGCGGGCGCGTGGAAGCGGCATCCGCAAGCCACTGCCAGACGGCGCGGTGCAGGCGGAAGCGGCCGACGGCGACGTCCTCGTCGGTACGCGGATCGGGCTCGGACGTGGTGGACAGCAGGGGCGCGAGCACGCGCAACGTGCTTTCCGGAGGCGGGTGTTCAGCGGCCACCGTACGCAACGCCTCCACCCACGCCCACGCGGGCGGCGCGCCCTCGGCGTCCGTGTTGCGGCCGAACGCGACGAGCCAGCCGATGCGTTCCAGATGGTCGCCGAAGGCGCGCAGCAGCGCCGACTTGCCAAGCCCCGCCTCACCGGTGACGAGTGCGAGGCCCGGGCCGGAGGCGAGGGCACGATCGGCTGCGGAGACGAGTCGGTCCAGTTCGGCGTCCCGGCCGACGAACAGGTCCGGGTTGCCTGACGATGCGGGCGGTTGAGGTGGAGTCGGAATACCGAGCGCCTCGGGACCCGGGACTTCGCGGGCGGCCGGTGCCGTGGCCTCACGCAGCGGGCCGGTGTCCTGGGCGAGGATCGCCGCTTCGAGGGCCGTCAGCGCGGGACCCGGGTCCAGGCCCACTTCGGCGGCCAGCACGGAGCGGGCGCGGCGGAGGGTACCGAGCGCGTCGGCCTGGCGTCCCGTCGCCCACAGGGCGAGCGCGTGCAGGCGCCAGCCCTCTTCGCGCAGCGGGGCGTCGCGGGTCAGCAGCTCGGCTTCGGGGACCGCGGCGGCGGGATCCGCGCAACGCAGTTCGGCGGCCGTGCGTAGTTCGCGGGCCACGAGCCGGAGTTCGTCGAGGCGGGCGGCCTCGGCGACGGCCCACGACTCGTCGGCGGATTCGGCGTACGCCGGCCCGCGCCACAGTTCGAGCGCCTCGGCGAGCAACCGGCGTGCGGTGTCGGGTTCGTCGGCGGCGAGGCGTGCGCGTGCGTCGTGGAGCAGGCGCTCGAACCGCCACGCGTCGACGGCGTCGTCCGGCAGCCGCAGCGCGTACCCGGGCGCCGCGCTGACCAGCAGTTTTGCGGGGGTACGCGGGGCTCGGCCGGGTTCCAGGAGCCGCCGGAGGTTCGAGACGTACGCCTGGAGGGACGTCACGGCCTGGGCGGGCGGCGCGCCCTGCCACAGGTCGTCGATCATCCGGTCGACGGACACGACCTGGCCGCGAGCGGCGACCAGCAGGGCGAGCACGGAACGCTGGCGAGGTCCGCCGAGCGGCACGGCCCGACCGTCCCGTTCGGCGCCCAGGGAGCCGAGCACGCGTATGCACACCATCGCGCGGCCATCCTAGACGGGCAAGATCAGCCGCCATCGGGGACGATGCCGCACCGGAGCGGCGGGAGGTCGGTGCGCAGGGGCCGGATGGGGCGGAAGCATGCGGGGCTGAAGCACGCGGGCACTGGCGCACACGGCTGCGGGAGGCCCGGGGACGTCCGGGCCGGGCCAATGCAGCCTGCACAGGTGCGACGGCGAATGGGGAGGGTTGGGCGCGCGGGAGTGGGAAGCAGGGTTGAAGGGGCTCGCGAGGCAGGGGCAAGTGCGCGCGCCGCGCAGGCCACTGAGGGGAAGCAGACACGACTTCCGGCCCAAGTCGGACACCAACCCGGACGCCGACCCGGACGCCAAGTCAGGCTCCAAGTCGTCTCCAAGTCCCCTCCATGAGCCCCCGGCCAAGCTTCAGGACATGGAAACCACGAGCACCACCCAGACCCCCGCCGCCGACCGTCCCGACACCCACTCGATGGTCATCGTCCACCGCGGAATGCGCCGCGAGTCGCGGCTGCTGGCCCGGCTCGTCGCGGCAGTCGCGCCCGGCGACACGGCCCGCGCCGCCGTCCTCGCCGGCCACTTCCGCGACTACCGGCTGGGACTGCACAACCACCACCACGGCGAGGACGAGCTGCTGTGGCCCGTGCTGCTCGGCCGCGTCGATCTCGGAGCCGACGTGGTGCTGCGCATGGAGGCCCAGCACGAGCGGGTGGCCGAGACCCTGGCCCGCGCCGAGGCCGCACTGCCGGCCTGGGAGGCGACCGCGGGCGAGGCCGAGCGGGACGCCCTGGCGGCCGCGCTCACCGACCACCACGCCGTCCTCACCGCGCACATGGACGACGAGGAGACCGCGCTGCTGCCGCTCGCCGCGCAGCACCTGACGGCACACGAGTGGAACGCCCTCGGCGAGCACTTCCTCGCCGCGACCCCCAAGCCCAAGCTGCTCTTCTTCCTCGGCATGGTCCTTGAGGACGCCGAGCCCGCCGAGCGCGCCGACATGCTCGCCGGACTGCCCGGCTTCGCCCGGCTGCTGTGGCGCCTCGTCGGCCGTCCGTCGTACGTCCGCCGTATGCGTGCGATACGCGGCTCCAACTGAGCGGCGTACAAAGCGCGTTCCTCCCCCTTCCATCCCGTCCCACACCCCACAAGACCCTCAGGAGCCTCGCCATGACCATGAAGCGCCTCGCCACCGTCCTCGCCGCAATCGGTGGCGTCTTCATCTTCTATGTCGGAGTCAGCTACCTGGTCGCGCCAGTGGCGACCGCCGAAGGCTTCGGACTGCCGACTTGGCCGGAAGGCCGGGGAGAGGGGTTCCTTGCCGTCAAGGGCGTCCGGGACATCGGCTTCGGGCTGGTGATGCTCACGCTGCTGTTCGCGGGGCAGCGCAAAGCATTGGGGCTGACGATGGCGGCGATCGCCTTCGTCCCGGCCGGCGACATGGCGGTCGTGCTGAGCAAGGACGGCTCGACGCCGACCGCGTTCGGCGTGCACGGGCTGACCGCCCTCGCGGTCGCGTTCACCGCGGGCCTGCTGCTGCGCGAGCGGCCGGAGGCGGCCGGAGCCACGCAGGCCGCCTCCTCGCCCGCCTAAATGGCGACGGCGATCAGGGTGTTGTCGTCCACCCCCACATAGACCCGGTCGGCCGCAACCGCCGGAGACTGCACCGCACCCGGCGCGGCGTACTTCCACTTCGGCTGCATCGTGGCCGCGTCAACAGCATGCAGGTTCTGGTCCTTGCTGCCGACATACAGGACGCCCGCCGCGACGGCCGGGCGGCCCACGTCGCCCGCGGCGGCGTACCGGCCGGTCTCCTTGCCCGAACCGGTGTTGACCGCATAGACGTTGGAGCCGCCGCCTATGTATGCGGTGCCGCCGGTGACGACAGGGCCCGCCTGCGGGCCCACTCCGGCGAACGTCCAACGCTGGCGGCCGTCGGCCTCGTTCGCGGCGTACAGCATGCCGTCGGTGCTGCCGAAGTAGACGACGCCGCTGTCGACGACCGGAAAGCCGGAGACGGCTCCGCGCGTCGGGGCGGTCCACTTCTTGGTTGGCGAAAACGCCTCAATTGCATAGAGGTTGGTGTCGCTGCACCCGACGTAGACGACGTCGCCGGATATGACCGCGGAGTGCGTGTCGTTGCCGGTCGGGAAGCGCCAGCGCTCCTTGCCGTCGGAGTTGACGGCGTAGAGGTTGCCGTCCGCGCTGCCGACGTAGACGATGCCGCCGCTGAAGACCGGCGAGTGGACGATGCCCCCGGTCGGGAACGACCAGCGCTCCAGCCCCGATACGGCGTCGACGGCGTACAGCTTGCCGTCGTCGCTGCCGAGGTAGACCACGCCGCCGACGACGAACGGGGCGGAGCCGATCGCCGCCGAGGTGCGGAACTTCCAACGCTCGGTGCCGTCCGCGGTGTTCACGGCGTACAAAGTCCCGTCGTTGCTCGCGGCGTAGACGACGTCACCGGCAACTCGCGGATAGGACAGGACGGTTCCCGCGGTCGGGAACCGCCATGCGAGCAGGCCGGCTTGCGGGGCGGGTGAGGTCGGCGGCTTCGCGGGCTTGTCGTCGTCACCACCAAGGGCCGCCCAGGCCGCGACACCGGCTACCGCGGCGGTGGCCAACCCGGCCGCGCCGATGATCATGCGGCGGCGGGACGGGTTGGCGGGCCCGTCGGAATCGCGAGTGCTCACCTGCTCCCGCGTGCCCGGGTGTTCGAGCATGGCCTCGCCGCCTGCGGGAGCGGTGAGCGTACGGTCTCCCCGCGGCACCGCCACGGTCACCTCGGTCGGCGGCGCGGTCGGGACCGACCCCGGCGTCGGCGGCGGCGGAACGGCCCGCGTCGGATCGGACGGCGGTACGACGACCGTCGCCGCGCGCACCGCGTCCGACGCCAGATACGGCACCGTCGCCGGCAGCCAGCCCGGGGTGAACATGTCGGTGGCCTCGCGCCCGTGCGTCAGCGCGTCCGTCACCTCGTCCAGGCTCGGGCGCCCGGACGGCTCCTGGACCAGGCAGGCGGTGACGACCTCGCGCAGTTCGTCCGGGAGGCGTGTGAGGTCCGGCTGCCCCGACACGATGCGGTAGACGATCCCGGCGATCGAGCCGCCGCCGAACGGCCCTTCGCCGGTGGCCGCGAAGGCCAGCACCGAGCCGAGCGAGAAGACGTCGCTCGCGGTGCTGATGTCGGTCTCCCCCATCGCCTGCTCCGGCGACATGAAGCCGGGGGTGCCCACCATCGTTCCGGTGACCGTGAGTTCGGACCCGCCGAGCGCCCGCGCGATGCCGAAGTCGATGACGCGCGGCCCGTCGTCGGCGAGGATCACGTTGGCCGGTTTGAGATCACGATGGACGAGGCCACAGGCGTGGATCGCGGCCAGCCCCTCCGCGAGCCCCGCACCGAGGCTGCGCACGGTGCCCGGCGGCAGCGGCCCCGACGACCCCACCGCGTCGTGCAGCGACGGCCCCGGAACGTACGCCGTCACCAGCCACGGCGGATCACCGTCCGGGTCCGCGTCCACCACCGGCGCGGTGTAGAAGCCCCCCACCGAACGGGCCGCCTCGACCTCCTGGGCGAACCGGCGCCGGAAGTCACCATCGGCCGCGAGCGCGGTGTGCACGAGCTTCACCGCGACAGGCCGCCCACCCGGCGAACGCCCCAGGTACACCTGTCCCATCCCGCCACCGCCGAGGCGCCCCAACAGAACATAGGACCCGACACGTTCGGGGTCGGTGGGAGCCAACGGATCCATCGGCTGAAGCCTCGTCTGTGAACGGTCGGCCTCAGGCCGCACCGTGGTTTGGGACGGCGGGATTCTCTCAGGAAACCGGTGGGTTTGGACGAGGCGCACGAGATGCAAGACGATCGAAGGCCCGCCGGACGGCGGGCCTTCGACCTTTGCGCACCGGAGCCGCCCCGGCACACGGGGGCGGTCTCATCTCACAGCGTCGCCGCGAGGGCTTCCTCGTTCTCCTCGGCCGAACCGAACTGCGTCGCGTGGACCCAGGCCCGCTTCAGGTACAGGTGGACGTCGACCTCCCAGGTGAAGCCCATGCCGCCGTGCACCTGCGTCGCGTCCTTGCCGTTCCGCGTGGCCGCGTCGTCCGCCATCAGCTTGGCGGTCGGCACCGCCACCGCCGCGTCGCCCACGACCGGGTCGTCGAGCGTCACAGCGGCCGCGTAGACAGCCGCACGGGCGATCTCGGTGCGCACCAGCATGTCGGCGCAGAGGTGCTTGACCGCCTGGAAGCTGCCGATGATGCGGCCGAACTGCTCGCGCTCCTTGGCGTACTGCGTGGTCAGCTCCGTCAGCTTGCCGGAGATGCCGAGCTGCACCGCCGCGGTGAGCACCGCGCCCTCGCGGCGGAGCCGGGCGGCCGTCTCGGCGTCCGCGACCAACTCGCCCTCGGGCAGCGCCTCCACGTGGTGCAGCGGCGTGAACGGGTCCAGCGGCGAACGCACCGCGGTCCCGGTCACCGCCGAGGGCGAAACGCGGCGGACGCCGTCTGCGTCCAGCACCAGCAGCACGTCCAGCACGTCGAGGTGCTCGACGAGGATCGGGGACGCGTCCCCGTCCACGAGGCCCACGACCAGCGCGCCGGACGCGGCGCCCGCGCCCAGTTCGCCGCCCAGCGACGCGGCCAGGTGGGTCGCGACCAGGGGACCGGGCAGCAGCGCGCGGCCCGCCTCCTCGTAGACCAGCGCGGCTTCCGCGGTGCCGAGGCCGACGCCGCCCTCGTCCTCCGCGACGCGCAGCGAGAAGAAGCCGGTCTCGGCGAGCTCCGCCCACAGCTTCTTGTCGACCATGCCGGGGACGCGGTTCTTGTCCACCAGGTCCCGCATGCGGTCGCGGTCGAACCGGCCCTCGCAGAACTCGCGCACGCCGGTGGCCAGGTCGCGCTGGTCCTCGCTCAGCTGAAAGTCCATCAGCGCTCCTTCGGCAGGCCGAGGATGCGCTCCCCGACGATGTTGCGCTGGATCTGCGAGGTGCCGGCCGCGATCGTGTACGACAGCGACGACAACCGCTCGTCCATGAGGTCGCCGCTCGGCAGCCCCGCGACGTCCTCGACGACCAGCGCGGCGCGGTCGAGCAGGCGGTGGGCCAGCTCGTACACCTTCTGCTTGGTCTCGGAGAAGCGCAGCTTGAACACCGAGCCGCCGATGCCGGGGACGCCGGAGCGCGCGGCCTCGGAGACGTTCCACTTGGTGAGCGCCCACAGCGCCTCGAACTCGGCGGTGAGGTGCCCCAGCTCGCGGCGCAGCGCCACGTCGTCCCACGCGGTGGCGTCGCGGCGGGTGACCTTCTTGGCCAGCTCGGCCAGTTCGCGCAGCAGGCGCTGGCAGGCGACGACCTCGCTCACGAACGCGGTGCCGCGCTCGAACGAGAGCGTCACCATCGTGACGCGCCAGCCGTCGTTCTCCTCGCCGACGCGGTTCGCGACCGGCACGCGCACGTCGTCGAAGAACACCTCGGCGAACTCCGAGGTCCCCATCACCGTCTCCAGCGGGCGGATGGTGATGCCGGGGGTGTCCATCGGGACGATCAGCCAGGTGATGCCCTTGTGCTTGGGCGCCTCCGGGTCGGTGCGGACGAGCATTTCGCAGTAGTCCGCGACCTCTGCGTGCGAGGTCCAGATCTTCGACCCGTTGATGACGTAGTCGTCGCCGTCGCGCACCGCGCGGGTGCGCAGCGACGCGAGGTCGGAACCCGCGCCGGGCTCGGAGAAGCCCTGGCACCACACGTCCTCGCCGGACAGGATGCCCGGCAGGTACTTGCGGCGCTGCTCCTCGTTGCCGGCCGCGTTGACCGTCGGGCCGGCGTGCAGCAGGCCGACGAAGTTGGCGCCGACGTACGGCGCGCCCGCGCGCTCGGTCTCCTCCAGGAAGATCAGGTGCTCGGTCGGGGTCGCGCCCTTGCCGCCGGCCTCGACGGGCCAGTGGATGCCGGCGTACCCGGCGTCGAAGAGCATGCGCTGCCACGTCGTGTCGTACGCGCGGCGACCGGGCCAGTCGTTGCGGTCCGGCTTGGGCGGCAGCTTGGGCAGCGCCTCGTCGAGCCACGCGCGCAGCTCGGCGCGGAAGCCCTCCTCCGCCTCGGTGTACCTCAGGTCCATGGTCGTCTCCCGGCCTTTCTCGGCTAAGGCGGCGCTCAGGCGCCGTAGACCGGCGTGGGGGTCGGCGCCTCGTCGATCAGCTTGGCGACGACGGGGCCCAGTTCGGCCGGGTTCCAGCGGCGGCCGGCCTGGGCCTCGGGGCCGTGCTGCCAGCCGACCGCGACGGAGACCTTGTCGCCCTCGACCTCGAAGCATCGGCCGGTGACGTCCTTGGACTCGGCGGAGCCGAGCCAGACCACCAGCGGCGAGACGTTCGCGGGGTCGTAGAAGTCGAACGAGCCGTCGGTCGGCGCGGCGACCATGTCGGGCATGGCCTCCTCCGTCATGCGGGTGCGCGCCGCCGGGGCGATCGCGTTGACGGTGACGCCGTACCGGCCGAATTCGACGGCGGCGATCTGGGTCAGGGTGAGGATGCCGCCCTTGGCCGAGGCGTAGTTGCCCTGGCCGACCGAGCCCATCAGGCCCGCGCCGGAGCTGGTGTTGATGATGCGGCCGTCGACCGGGTTGCCCGCCTTGGCCTGCTCGCGCCAGTACGCGGCGGCGTGCCGCATGGTGGCGAAGTGGCCCTTCAGGTGCACGCGCACGACCTGGTCCCACTCGTCCTCGCTCAGCGAGACGAGCATGCGGTCGCGCAGGAAGCCGGCGTTGTTGACCAGGACGTCGAGGCGTCCGAAGGTGTCGATCGCGGTCTTGACCAGGCGGGCCGCGCCCTCCCAGTCGGCGACGTCGTCGGCGTTGATGACGGCCTTGCCGCCCATCGCCTCGATCTCGTCGACGACCTGCTGGGCCGGGCCGGGCGAACGGCCGTCGCCCTGCCGCGAGGCGCCGATGTCGTTGACGACGACGTGCGCGCCCTCGCGGGCGAACGCCAGTGCGTGCTCGCGTCCGATGCCGCCCCCCGCACCGGTGACGATGACAACGCGTCCCTCGCAGATACCCACGCCTCTACCCCTTTGGAAGTACCCCTGGTCTTGTCGCCTGGAGTCTAGATCTGACGGCCAATCAAATGACGACTGGTCAAATACCCGGAGACGGCCCACCGGACGCTTCACGTGCGCGTCGTGGTGGGCCGCCCGAGTGCGCCGGGACCTACTTGTCGTAGTCCAGGCTGAGCATGCGGATCGCGTTGCCGCGGATGATCTTGTAGACCGTCTCCGCGTCGAGCCCCGCGAGGTGCTCCTCGGCGACCTTCCTGGTGTGCGGCCAGGTCGAGTCGACGTGCGGGTAGTCGGTCTCGAAGGTCACGTTGTCCACGCCGATGACGTCGATCGAGTTGACGCCGTGCTGGTCGCGGAAGAAGCACGCGTACATGTTCTGGTGGAAGTAGAACGACGGGCGCTCGGGCAGGCCGTCGCCGACGCCGGCCCAGGCGCGGTGCTCCTCCCACACGTCGTCCATGCGCTCCAGCGCGTAGGGGATCCAGCCCATCTGGCCCTCGGAGTACGCCAGCTTCAGGCGCGGGTAGCGGGCCGGGATGCCGGCGAAGATGAAGTCCGCCATCGACGCCATCGCGTTGTTGAAGCTGAGGCTCGCCTGCACCGCGGCGGGCGCGTCGGGGGACGCGGCCGGCATCGTCGAGGACGACCCGATGTGCATGTTGATGGTGACCTCGCGCTCCTCGCAGACGCGGAAGAACGGGTCCCAGTAACCGGTGTGGATGCTCGGCAGGCCGAGGAACGCGGGGATCTCCGAGAAGCACACCGCGTGCACGCCGCGGTCGGCGTTGCGGACGACCTCGGCGACGGCGAGGTCGACGTCCCACAGCGGGATGATGATCAGCGGGATCAGGCGGCCGCCCGAGTCACCGCACCACTCCTCGACCATCCAGTCGTTGTACGCCCGGACGCACGCGAGCGCGACCTCCTTGTCCTTCGCCTCGGAGAAGGTCTGGCCGCAGAAGCGCGGGAAGGTCGGGAAGCACAGGGAGGCCTCGACATGGTTGATGTCCATGTCCTTGAGGCGTTCCTTGGGGTCGTACAGCCCCGGGCGCATCTCCTCGCGGGTGATGCCCTCAAGCGTCATCTGGTCGCGGCTGAAGCCGACGGCGGCGATGTTGCGCTTGTACGGGAAGCGCAGGTCCTCGTAGAACCACCAGTCCGCGAGCGGGCCGTCGGGGTCGGTCGTGATCTTGTAGCTGGCGCCGGTGTACTCGAGCTGCCCGATACCCGTCTGGACGTGCTTGGGACCCCGGTCGTGGTACTTGGCCGGCAGCCAACGCTCGAACAGGTGCGCCGGTTCGATGACGTGGTCATCGACACTGATGATCTTCGGGAGTTCCCCGAAGCTGTTGCCGGCCTCGGTGACGTCCTGCTCGGGCAGGTTGGCGCTCATCGGCCCCTCCTACGGACTGAATCTGATGGACCGCTACGGACTGAATCTGATGGACCGTCAGATTTAGCGTAATCTCTCCCCGCAGGCAACAGCAAGCCGATGGTCAGTCAGGAGACTCACATGGCAATCGATCCGGGTACGTTGCTCGCCCCCGGGACGACCGCGCTGGTCACCCAGGAATGCCAGAACGGGGTGATCGGAAAGGACGCCGTCCTCCCCGCCCTGGCCGAGCACACGCAGGGTCTGATTCCGGCCATCGACCAACTGTGCCGTGCGGCACGGGCGGCGGGGGTCCCGGTGCTGCACTGCCTCGCGCTGCGCCGCGAGGACGGCCGGGGCGCGAACCGGAACGCCCGCATGTTCGGGGCCGCGGCGAAGGCATCCGTGCAGCTCACGCCCGGATCGGCGGCCGCGGAGGTCGCGGACGGCATCGAAGTGGCGCCTTCCGACCTGGTGCTGACGAGGTATCACGGACTGGGGCCAATGGCCGATACCGGCCTTGCGTCGGTGCTCCGGAACCTGGGCGTCACCACGGTCGTCGGCGTCGGCGTCTCGCTCAACGTCGGCATGCTCAACTTCGCGATGGACGCCGTGAACGCCGGATTCCAGTTCGTGGTTCCGCGCGACGCGGTGGCGGGATTCCCACCCGAATACGCCGAAGCGGTGCTCGCCAACACGCTGAGCGCTGTGGCGACCATCACGACGGCGGAGGCGGTCGTGGAGGCGTGGCGTTCCTGATCATCGGGACGACAAGAGGGACATTTGCCGCAAAATCCTTTGTGGCGCGGGGACATGGCACGGGGACATGGCACGGCGAAGGGGCACCGCGGTCGTCACCGCGGCGCCCCTTCAGCTTGTGCGCGCTCCCGCACGCCGGCACGTACACCTGCGCGCCCGTGGCCGCCGTGCGCGGGCTTCGGTACGCAGGCTCCCGTACGCGAATCCCCGCTACCGCTGCGGCGTCCAGGGCCTCGCGTTGTACTCGTCGCGGATCTTGAACTTCAGCACCTTGCGCAGCGTCTCGTTGCGCGGCAGCGCGTCCACGATCTCCAACTGCTCGGGGATCTTCTGCACCATCAGGCTCGCGTCCTTCAGGTACTGCACCATCTCCGCGAACTCCAGGTCCGGTTCGCCCGGCTGACGCTCGACCACCGCGCACACGCGCTCGCCGCGCTCGCGGTCGTTGAGGCCGACGACGGCGACGTCCGCGACCTTCGGGTGCGCGAACAGCAGGTCCTCGATCTCGCGCGCCGAGATGTTCTCGCCCTTGCGGATGATGACGTCCTTGAGCCGCCCGGTGAGCGACAGGTGGCCGTCCGCGCGCAGCTTGCCGAGGTCGCCCGTGTGGTAGAAGCCGTCCGCGTCGAACGCGTCCTTCGTCAGCTCCGGGTCGGTGTAGCCCTTGAACACCATCGGACCGCGCAGCCGGACCTCGCCCTCCTCGTCCGGACCGGCGAGCGAGCCGTCGGCGCGGACGATGCGCACCTCGATGCCGAAGACCGGCCTGCCCTCGCTGTAGGTGAGCTGGTCCTCGGTGTCGTTCGGGCCGCCCTGCGCGATCATCGGGCACTCGGTCATGCCGTACCCGTGGCACAGCACGGCCTGCATCTCGTCGACGACCTCGCGGAACAGCTCCGGCGGCTTGGGCGCGCCGCCGCCCGAGACGATGCGCAGCGTCGGGATGATCTTGACGCCCGGCTGCTTGCGCTGCTCGTTGAGGAACGCGACGTAGAACGCGGTGGAGCCGCCGACCATGGTGACGCCGAGGCGCGCGTACACCGGGATGACGCCCGCCGGGTCGAAGGTCTCGATGATGACCGCCGGGAAGCCGGTGATCAGCAGCGTGTTGACGTAGTCCGGACCGGCGATGTGGGCGTACGGGAAGGCGATCGAGCCGACGTCGGTCTCCGACATGTCGAGCGCCTTCGCCAGCCCGATGCCGCCCGCGATCAGCGTGCCGTCGGTGTGCTGCACGCCCTTCGGGTCGGACGTGGTGCCGGACGTGTAGTACAGCCAGCGCACCCCGTCGCCGTCGGTCGGCGCGGGCGGGAGCGTGGCCGGGTCGCCCTCGGGAAGGTCGTCGTACGCGGTCAGCACGGTCAGGCCGCCCGGCACGTCCTTGGCCAGCGCCTCGCCCATCGCGACGAAGTCGAAGCCCTTCCAGGTGCCCGGGGTCAGGTAGTACTCGGCCTCGGTCTGGCGGAGGCAGAAACCGACCTCCTTCTCCCGGTAGAAGGGGATGATCGGGTTCTGCACGGCGCCGAGCCGCGCGAGCGCCGTGGCCGCCACGATCGACTCGATGCGGGTCGGCAACTGCCAGGTCACGCGTGTGCCGGCGGTGATCCCGAGCGCGTGGTAGCCGGCCGCGACCCGCTCCGCCCACGCCTTGAACTCACCGAAGGTGACCTTGCGGTCCTCCGGGTCGAGCAGCATCGGGGTGTCCGGCGACGCCGCGGCGCGGCGCTCGACCAGCTCCCAGAGCGTCTTGGCGTCGTAGATCGGATCAGACACGTGCCCTCCACGTGAGATGGTTCGCCAACCCGGCCGCTGTCATCCGCGCCTGCACGACGGGCACAACATGCCGAGCTGACGGTACGTCAGAAGAGGTCCGCGCCGGAAGGGTGGGGCAGGTCACGCGGGTGAATTCGATCACCGATCGCCTGTCTTTCGCGATGAGGTATGCCTACCCTGCCCGATATGAAGGTGCCGTTCCGCCGGGACCGCTCCGGCGCCGCCCGGGCCGCGGCCGCGCCCGCCGCGGTCCCCGAGGGCGCCGTACGCCTGGGCTCGCTCGCCGACGTGCCCGAGGGCGCGGTCCGCCGGGTGCACGACCGTCCGCCCATCGCCGTGCTCCGGCACGGGGGCACGGTGCACGCGTTCGAGGACCGCTGTCCGCACGCGGGAGCGCTGCTGTCGCGCGGCACGGTGAACGGCGACGCCGTGACATGCCCCTCGCACCGCACGGTCTTCCGGGTCGACACCGGCAAGTCGTCGGGCGAGTTCGCATGCCGCACGCTGCGGACCTACCCGGTGGTGACCGTCGACGGGACGGTGTACGTCGACCCCGTCCCCCGCTCGCCGCGGGCGGCCCGGCAGGGCAAGTGCGGAGACGGCGCCTGAGCAGGCCGCCAGCGCGGGCTGTCCGGACACCGCGTCGACCGGTGTCAAAGCCGCGGGGCTTGAGGCAGCTGTGGGTCCTGTGGCGCCTGCGTTGCCTGGGTCGACTGCTGTCCCTGCGGTGCCTGCGGGGCTTGCTGTGGCATCGGAGCCTGCGGTGCCTGTTGGGGTAGTGGCGCCTGGGGAGGCAGCGGGACCGGGAAGCCGCCCGGGGACCATGCGACGGGTGGCGTGCCCCACGTCGCCGGGGGGCCGCTCATGGCCCACAGTTGCGCGGTGCGCTCGTTCTGCAAGGCGGTGATTCGGCGGACCAGCATGATCGCGAACACCCCGGAAAGCGCCATGAGCAGTTCGGCGGTGCCGCTGAGGCGGTCCGCGAACACGAAGTCGTCCATGTCGTCCGCGCTGTCCCGTTCCCCGTCACTCCCGGCCATCAAGTCGCTGAACTCTGTCAGCGCCCACATCCCCATGAACAGGACCCACCAGCACGTGATCAGGACGCTCCGCCCGAACAGCTTGCCGCTGTCCCGCGAGCCCCGCCAGGCGTCGCTGCCCTTCCAAATGTCGTGCGCGATCCGCGCCGGGAACCACAGGTTGACCGCCGGGCACACCCAGCCGCCGATCGCCCAACCCCGGCCCAACGACGGCTGGTGCAAACCGAACAACTCGACGTTCTTGCGCGCCCGGAAGAACCAGATGACGAAAACGACCCCGGTGGCGGTCAACAGGACGACGTGGAAGAGCGCGGCGGCGATGACAAAGTCGTCGGCCGATTCGAGTTCGGCGAGCGTGACCGAGCCGAACGGGTCGTCCGCGAAGTCCTCCACCAGCCCGGCCCGCCGAAAGGCCGCCACCGCGAGCACCACCGTGGCGGCCGTCGTCACGCCCAGCAGCGCGTAGAGCGCGGTGGCCAAGCCCCCCACGGACTTGATCTGCCACAGCTGCCAGTGCCGCGCGGGCTGCGGGACGTACGGGTCCCAGAGCCCGGAAGCCCTCTTCGCGGACTCCAGCGCGCCGACCGTGTCGGCGGCGGGACGCCACGCGACGTCGTCGCGGTCCTCCTCCCAGCGCCACGCGGCCTCGTCGTCCGCGATGTCGTCCGCGGCGTCCGGCCGGTTCGGCGTGGCGTCCGCCGAACCGGCCGGGGTTCCACCGCAGTTCGTGCACCCCGTGGACAACGTCGAGGTCGCACCGCAATCCGGACACAGCAAAGGAACCCCCCGGGGACAAGACGCGGGGACCGGCCGGCGATCGGGCACGGTCCTGAAGACGGCGTGGGCATCATGCCGTGTCCGCCCATCAAGGTCACGCGGTATTTCCCGGTCCGGCGGGTCGCGGTCCCGGCTGCCCCGTTATGCGCCCGTACTCCCGTGGTGATGGTCGGTCGTACCTGGTGTGTGACGGACAATGGACGGATGCCCACCGCTCTCCTGGACGAGATCCTGCACCACCTCATCGGCGCACCCGATGAGGACGCCGTGCAGTTCGCGGTCGACTCCGGAGCGTCGCGGCTGGCCGAATCGGCCGCGCGGTGGCCGGACATGAGCCGGGCCTACCTCGCCCTCGCCGAACGCGTCGCGGACGGCTGCTGGGCGCGCGGCTGGCAGCCCGCCGACGCCGTGCGGATGGTGGACCGGGCCTTCGCGGCCGAGCGTCCCGCCGACCGGCACACCCGAATCGCGGTCGACATCGTCGCCGCGGCGCAGCGCCGGGAATCCGCGGCCGCACGCGGCGCGCGATGGCAGCGGCAGGTGCGCGAACTGGGCGCGGACGTATGGTGGGACGGCGACGACACCTACCTCCCCGGGTTGGCCGCGCGGATGAACGTGACCCGTTTCGAGTGTGCGGGCTATGTGCTGGAGGTTCTGCGGGTACTGGCCCGGCTTCCGGGCATCGTGCCGCTGCACGCCGAGGCGGCGGCCGCCGCCCCCGAACCGGGCGCCACCGTCGGCGGCGAGGCCCCGCGCATGCTCGGGCGCATCCGCGCGCTGCTCGCGAAGGCCGAGTCGACCGAGTTCCCGGAGGAGGCCGAGGCGCTGTCCGCGAAGGCCCAGGAGCTGATGGCCCGGCACAGCATCGACGCGGCGCTGCTCGCGGCGGGCCCCGGTGGGGGATCCGCAGCCGGGTCCGGGGGCGGACCCACCGCGATCCGGGTCGGCGTCGACGCACCCTACGACGAGGCAAAGGCCATGCTGCTGGACGCGGTTGCCGAGGCGAACCGCTGCCGCACGGTCTGGTCGCCCGACTTCGGCTTCTCCACGGTCATCGGCTTCGCGGCGGACCTCGACGCGGTCGAACTCCTGTACACCTCACTGCTCGTCCAGGCCACCGCGGCCATGACGCGGGCGGGCGGCCGGGCCCGAGGCGGGCGCAACCGGTCCGGATCACGCGACTTCCGGCAGTCGTTCCTGATCGCGTACGCGGGGCGCATCGGCGAACGCCTGGCGGCGGCCGCGCTGCGCGCCGAGCGCGAGGCCGCACGCGACGCGGCGAATGCGGCTGCGAGTTCGGGTTCGGGTTCGGGTTCGGGCGGCGCGAACTCCCTTGCGGAGCCCTCGAACGACGCGCTCCTCCCCGTCCTCGCGGCCCGCGAAGTCGCGGTCAAGGAGGCCGCGGAGGAGATGTTCCCCAACCTGACGACACACCGCGTCCGCATCCGCGACGAGGAGGGCTGGACGCACGGCAAGGCCGCCGCAGACCGCGCGAGCCTGGGACCGCGTCCGATCTCCGGCTCCTGACGGCGACTCCGGGCCCGTCGCTCAGCGCCTGCGGTCCGCGGTGCGGCGACCGTCGGCGGCGGTCGACACCGGCTTCATCGTGCGGGGGGGGTGGTGTCGTCGTCGGCCGGTGACGAGGCAAGGCATCGAACGTGTGGCGAGACTTCGCCATCGCATGTGCCTTGGGGCCGAGGCGGCTTCCACCTACTGGCGGAGTCCGTCACCCGCGCGCGGCATCACGCACGGAACTTCGGCGACGGAGCGTCAGTGCGGTGCCCACAACACAGGGACGATCAGGGGCGCTGCCTGCCCGCTGTCTGCCGCAGGCGCCGCTCGGGTGTGGCCGAAATCGGGGGCAACGTGCGGGCGATGGTTTCGAGGACGCATCTGATGTCCGAGTTCACCGGGACAGTGGCGGCTTGTCCCACGACGGGGTCGGCGGTTGCGAGCGGCCGGACCGGGGCACGCTCGGAGGCCGGAGCGGCGGGAGGCGGCGACGGGTCCGCACGAAGCGGAGGCGGGCCAGGCACGGTGGCGACCGGCGGGGCCGCGACGGGTTTCGGGGGCGTCGGGCCGGTGGCGACGGGGGCCACCAGGCGCCTGGCGGCGGGCGACGGAGCGGCGGACAGGCCTACCGGCACTGCGGGTTCGACCCACACGGCGCGGGCGGCCGGCTCGGCGGGCACACGGCGGGCGCCGGGCTCGGACGCGTGCGGTGTGAGGAGTGCGAGCGTGCGCGCGACCGCCTCCCAGTAGATCGCCACCATGGCCGGCGCGACGCCGGACGCCACATGCGTGTGCAGGCGCAGGCACAACCGCCTCGTCCAGTCCCACAGGAACTCGACGGCCCTGGCGACCGCGCGCGGCGGCAGCGCGGTGACGGCGGATGTGCCGAGCCCCAGCCACGGATTGGCCGGCATGCCATCGGACCCGCCCGCGGCAAGCTGCGCCAGGCGCGGCGATTCCCCCGCCGTCTCCCTCGGCAACTGCCGTGACACACAAGGCTCTTTGAACTCCCAAGCGATGTCACCCTCGATGATTCGGGTGCGCAGGCCCGTGAGCCACAAGGCGGGCGGGTCCAGGGGGATGGGCTTGCCCGATGCGGAGGGCAGCACCGCGTCCAGGCACGCGAGCAGATCCGCGGCGGCCGGGTCGCGGTGTAGGACGGCACGCATCGCAGAAAGCCACAACTCGTCCAGCCGCGCCAGCGGTTCGGCAACGTGCTTGCGCCAGACCGCATCCGTCCCCAGAAGCTGCACCTCGGCGACAATACGGTCGAGGTCGTCGGCCAGTTCGTCCGCGAAGGACTCGTCGCTGCCGACGAGCGCGCGCAGTTCCTCGTCCGATGCGAGATCCCGCACCAGATGGTGCAGGGTCGTGCGTGTGGCCCACACCTGCCCGAATGCCGACGACGACGCCAACTCGTCCGGAATGTCGAGGAGTCCGTCACGCAAACCGATCACGATGCCGTAGCCGGCGAGTTGGCCGAGGAAGCGGCTGTACGCCGTACCCGAGCGCCACTGCGAAGGCGTGTCGCGCAGAGCCCGCCGCACCGCGCCGACGGCGGTGTGCAGGGCATCTCTCAGGGCCTGGGTCTCAAGTCTGGTGTATTGCGGGCTGCTTCGGGGATTCCTCCTGTCGTGGAACCATGACCTGTGGATCCCGTCCGTCATACGGTGGCCCGATCGTCGTCGTCCGGCAGAAGCGTTCCGCATGATAGGAAAGCGACTGCACAGTGAGACAGACGTCAGTGCAGTTTGCGGGCCACCTCGGTCGCCCAGTACGTCAGGATCACGGACGCGCCCGCGCGACGGACGCCGGTGAGGGTCTCCAGGATCACCCGGTCGCGGTCGATCCAGCCGTTCGCGGCGGCCGCCTCGACCATCGCGTACTCGCCGCTCACCTGGTAGGCGGCGACCGGCACGTGCACGGCGTCGGCGATGCGGCGCACGATGTCGAGGTAGGACATCGCGGGCTTCACCATCACCATGTCGGCGCCCTCGGCCACGTCGAGGAGCGCCTCGCGCAGCGACTCGTCCGCGTTGGCCGGGTCCTGCTGGTACGTCATGCGGTCGCCCTGCAAGGTCGACTCGACGGCCTCGCGGAACGGCCCGTAGAAGCCGCTCGCGTACTTGGCGCTGTACGCGAGAATCGACACGTCGGTGTGGCCCGCCGCGTCCAACGCCCGCCGCACGTAACCGACCTGACCGTCCATCATGCCGCTCGGGCCGAGCATGTGGGCGCCCGCCTCGGCCTGTACGACGGCCATCTCGGCGTAGCGTTCCAGAGTGGCGTCGTTGTCCACCGTGCCGTCCTCGCGCAGCACGCCGCAGTGGCCGTGGTCGGTGAACTCGTCCAGGCACAGGTCCGACATGATCACCGTGTCGTCGCCCACCTCCGCGGCGACGTCGCGCAGCGCGACCTGGAGGATTCCCTCCGGGTCGGTGCCCGCGGTGCCGCAGGCGTCCTTGTGCGACGGGATGCCGAACAGCATCAGGCCGCCCACACCGGCCGAGACGGCCTCGTGGGCGGCTTTGCGCAACGTGTCGCGGGTGTGCTGGACCACGCCCGGCATCGAGGAGATCGGCACCGGCTCGGTGGCGCCCTCGCGCACGAACAGCGGCAGGATCAGGTCGGCCGGATGCAGTCGGGTCTCCGCCGCGAGGCGGCGCACCGCCGGGGTCCGGCGCAGCCTCCTCGGTCGAACCAGAGGGAACCCGCCGGACCCTGACAGCGCGTCAGACATGGACTACTTCGCCTTCCTCCGCGACCCGGGACGGCGCTCGCTGGGCTTGGTCACCGGTTCGCCTGCTTCGATGAGTGAGGCGCGGCGGGCCGCGCCGAATTCCGCGAGGGCCTCGGCGAGCGCGGCGACCGACGGCTCCGGGGCCATCACGTCGACCCGCAGGCCGTGCTCCTCCGCGGTCTTGGCGGTCGCCGAGCCGATGCACGCGATGACCGTCACCGCGTGCGGCTTCCCGGCGATGCCGACCAGGTTGCGGACCGTCGAGGACGACGTGAAGAGCACCGCGTCGAAGCCGCCGCCCTTGATCGCCTCGCGCGTGTCCGCGGGCGGGGGCGCCGCCCGGACGGTGCGGTACGCCGTGACGTCGTCGACCTCCCAGCCGAGCTCCACCAGACCCGCGACCAGTGTCTCGGTGGCGATGTCGGCGCGCGGCAGGAACACCCGGTCGATCGGGTCGAAGACCGGGTCGTACGGCGGCCAGTCCTCCAGCAGCCCGGCCGCGGACTGCTCGCCCGACGGCACCAGGTCCGGCTTCACGCCGAACTCGATGAGCGCCTGCGCGGTCTGCTCGCCGACCGCCGCGACCTTGATGCCCGCGAATGCGCGTGCGTCGAGCCCGTACTCCTCGAAGCGCTCGCGCACCGCCTTGACCGCGTTGGTCGACGTGAACGCCACCCACTCGTAGCGTCCGGTGACCAGGCCCTTGATGGCCCGTTCCATCTGCTGCGGGGTGCGCGGCGGCTCTACCGCGATGGTCGGCACCTCGTGCGGCACGGCGCCGTACGAGCGCAACTGCTCGGACAGCGAGGCCGACTGCTCCTTGGTGCGCGGCACCAGGACCCGCCAGCCGAAGAGCGGCTTGGTCTCGAACCACGACAGGGTGTCCCGCTGGCCCACGACGTCGCCGACGACTATGACGGCCGGGAGCGTGACGCGCGCGGCCTTGAGGTCGGCGGCGACCGAGGCCAGCGTCGAGCAGATGGTGCGCTGCTCGGTCGTGGTGCCCTGGGTCGTCACCGCCACCGGGGTGGCCGGCTTGCGTCCGCCCGCGACCAGCTCCTGCGCGATCTCGGCGATCTGGTCCACCGCGCCGCGCAGCACGAGCGTGCCGTCGGTCGCGCCGACGGTCGCCCAGTCGACGGACGGCTCCGCGGTGTCGAGCACGCGTACGCCGCCGCCCGCGCGCGGGCCGGTCAGCGGCACACCGGCGTACGCCGGGACCGCGGTCGAGACCGGGACGCCCGGCACGACCTCGAACGGCACCTTCGCCTTGGCGACGGCGGTGATCTCGTCCACGACGCCCTGGTCCACGACCGGGTCGCCGTCCACCGTGCGCACCACGATGCGTCCGGCCCGGGCCGCCGTGACGATCAGCTTCGCCCGTCCGGCGGCCGCCAGCGGCTCGCCGTCCTCGGCGCCCGCGGGGTCGACGACCTCGACGTCGGCACGGCAGTGGAACAGCACCTGGGCCCGCGTGGCCGCGTCGGCGACGACGACGTCGGCCTCGGCCAGCACCTCCACGGCGCGCAGGGTCAGGAGTCGGGGATCGCCGGGGCCCGCACCGACGAAGGTGACGGTTCCGCTGGGCTTCTTCTTCGCTCTGGGGCTCAAGGGACGCGCTCCCCCATAAGACCGGCGGCACCCCGGGCAAGCATCTCCTTGGCCAGCTCTCGGCCTAGGGACGCCGCCTCGTCCAGGGGTCCGGTGGCGGACAACCGCACGCTGTGGGATCCGTCGCCGTTGGCGACGACCGCCCGCAGGTACAGCTCGGTGACCTCCTCGCCGTCGGACTCTCCCACGGACACGTCCGCGAGAGCGCCCACCGGGGCCGAGCAACCGGCCTCCAGTTCGGCGAGCAGCATGCGCTCGGCGAGCGCGGCGGCCCGGGTGTCCGGGTCGTCGAGCACGGCGAGCAGTTCGGCGAGTGCGGGGTCCGAGGACGTGCACTCGACGGCCAGCGCCCCCTGGCCGGGGGCGGGCAGCATTTGGAGCGGGTCGAGGACCTCGGTGGCCTCGTCCGCGCGGCCCAGGCGGGCCAGGCCCGCCCTGGCGAGGACGACCGCGTCGAGCTCGCCGGAGGTGACGTACCCGATGCGGGTGTCGACGTTGCCGCGGATCGGCACGATCTCGTGGCCGAGGCCGAGCGCCCGCAACTGCGCGGCCCGGCGCGGCGATCCGGTGCCGATGCGCGAGCCGGCGGGCAGCTCGCCCAGCGTCAGGCCGTCGCGCGCCACCAGGGCGTCGCGCGGATCCTGCCGCGGCGGCACCGCGGCCAGCACGAACTCGTCGGGCGTCGCGGTCGGCAGGTCCTTGAGCGAGTGCACCGCGAAGTCGATGCTCCCGTCCAGCAGCGCGTCGCGCAGCGCGGAGACGAAGACGCCCGTGCCGCCGATCTGCGCCAGGTGCTCGCGCGAGGTGTCGCCGTACGTGGTGATCTCCACCAGCTCGACCTGACGCCCGGTCAGCTTGGTGAGCTGCTCGGCCACGTGACCGGACTGGGCCATGGCGAGCGCGCTGCGGCGTGTGCCCAGACGCAGCGCCGGCCGGGTCCCCGCGCCGCCGTCGGTTCGCTCGTCGGTCATGCGGCACCCGCCTCTCCCGCGGAGGCGCCGGACGAGAGGTCCGCGTCGAGCACCTGGGCGACGTCCATCTCGGTGTCCGTGCCGACGTCGGCACGGCTGACCGCGGCCATCGGGCCGGGGCCGAGGTCGAACAGCGTGCGCAGCGCCTCGGCGTACGACGCGCCGCCGGGCTCGCCCGCGAGCTGCTTCACCCGCACCGTCGGCGCGTGCAGCAGCTTGTCCACGATGCGGCGGATGGTCTGCTCGACCTCGCCGCGCTCCTTCGGGTCCAGCTCGGGGGTGCGCCCGGCCAGGCGCTCCAGCTCGGCCCGCACCACGTCGGCCGCCATCGCGCGTAGAGCGACCACGGTCGGGGTCACCGCCTGCGCGCGCTGCGCGGCGGCGAACTCGGCCACCTCGTCGCCGACCAGGCGCCGCACGGCGTCGACGTCGGCGGTGCCGTGCGCGCCGGAGCCGACGTCCGCGAGCAGTTCGAGGTCGATCAGGTGCACGCCGTCCATGTCGCGCACGCGCGCGTCGACGTCGCGCGGCAGCGCCAGGTCGATCAGCACCAGCGGGCGGTCGACGCCGCGCTCGCGGCGTGCGTCGAGGACCGCTTCGATGTCGGCGGCGGAGACCACCAGGCCGGTCGCGCCGGTGCACGAGATCACCAGGTCGGCGGAGGTCAGCGCGTCCTGGAGGGCGGCCATCGGGACGGCGCGGCCGCCGACCTGGTCGGCCAGGTGCTCGGCGCGCTCGTACGTGCGGTTCGTGATGAGGATCGTGCCGGCGCCCTGCCGCTGGAGCGTGGCCGCGGCGAGCGCGCTCATCGACCCGGCGCCCACCACGAGCGCGCGACCACCGGCCACGTGCCCGCCGACCAGCTCGGCCTGTTCGAGGCCGACGGTCACCAGCGACTGGCCCGCGCGGTCGATGTCGGTCTCGCTGTGCGCGCGCTTGCCGACCCGCAGCGCCTGCTGCACGAGGTCGTTGAGGATGCGGCCCGCCGTGTCGTACTCCTGGGCGAGCGCAAGGGAGGTCTTGAGCTGGCCGAGGATCTGGCCTTCACCGACCACCATCGAGTCGAGCCCGCAGGCCACCGAGAAGAGGTGGTGGACCGCACGCTCCTCGTAGTGCACGTACAGGTGCGGGGTCAGCTCTTCGAGGGGTACGCCGGTGTGCCGGGCCAGCAGCCCGGACAGGTCGGAGACGCCGCCGTGGAACCGGTCGACGTCGGCGTACAGCTCGACGCGGTTGCACGTCGACAGCAGGAACGCCTCGGCGACCGGCTCCGCGGCGGCCATGTCCTGGAGCAGCTTGGCCTGCCCGTCGCCGGCCACGGCGACGCGCTCCAACAGGCTGACCGGGGCCGTGCGGTGGCTGAGCCCCACCACGAGGACGCTCATGCCTCCCCCCGGCAACAGACGTACGTGCTCCGCGCGTTCACGCCGGCATCACCTCGGGCAGGTCGCCGCCCACGTCGCCCGCCTCGGAGGCGGCGGCGCCGGGTGCGGCGGGGGGAAGGTTGGGGGCGGCGCCGTCGCTGGTGGACTTGCGCTGCTCGTGGAAGGCCAGGATCTGGAGCTCTATGGAGAGATCGACCTTGCGCACGTCGACGCCCTCGGGAACGGAGAGGACGGTCGGCGCGAAGTTCAGGATGCTCGTGATCCCGGCCGCGACAAGGCGGTCACAGACCCCCTGCGCGGCGGGCGCGGGCGTGGTGATGACCCCGATGGAGACGCGGTCGTCGCGCACGATCTGCTCCAGGTCGTCCATGTGCCGCACGACCATTCCGGCTATGCGCTGGCCGGCCACCGCGCGGTCGGCGTCCAGGAGCGCCGCGACCCGGAAGCCGCGGGACGCGAACCCGCCGTAGTTGGCGAGCGCGTGGCCCAGGTTGCCGATGCCGATGATGGCGACGGGCCAGTCCTGCGTCAGGCCGAGCTCGCGGGAGATCTGGTAGACGAGGTACTCGACGTCGTAGCCGACGCCGCGCGTGCCGTACGAACCCAGGTACGACAGGTCCTTGCGCAGCTTCGCGGAATTGACCCCGGCGGCGGCGGCGAGTTCCTCGGACGACACGGTCGGGACACCGCGCTCCGAGAGCGCGCTCAGCGCCCGGAGGTACAGAGGGAGCCGCGCCACCGTCGCCTCGGGAATACCGCGTCCCCGGTGCGCCGGTCGCTCGGTACGGCCTGTAGCCACGGTGCTCCTGTGGGTGGGACCTGCGGTTTCGGAATGCCAGGTTAGGCTTTTGTGAACGTGTGCACAAAGCTGGTGTCCGTTTTGTGCACCTGCCGTGACATGCATCACGCGACGGTTCCCGCGAAGTCCTGTGAAGTCGATCACAACTGGTTACCCGTTGGTCACGCCAGGGCAGCGCGCAGTCGCCGTTCGTCGACCCGCCAGAAATCGTGCTGGCGTCCGTCGACGAAGGTGACCGGGATCTGCTCGCGGTACTCCTCCTCCAGATTCGCGTCGGTCGTGATGTCCACCTCCTCGAACGACACGCCCAACTCGCCGGTGACCCGCACGATCACCTCGCGCGCGTCGTCGCACAGGTGGCAGCCCGGGCGGCTCAGCAGGGTCACCCGGCGCTCGGACGGGGTCGGCGGTGCGGCGGACGTCCGCCGTCGGAAGAGGCTCACCCTTCGATTGTGCTCCGTCCGGCGACCGGATCCGCCGCGCGTTCGCCTGCCGCTCACGTACCGGTTCCGCGGCGGGCACCTCGCGATCGAAAGCATTACGCGAGCTTGACGACAGACAGCCACGCGGCCGCCACACAGTCGCAACGCAAGGCCGTTACGCTCGCGATATGGCGCTGCTGCGACGGAGTGTCCGAAATGTTTCCCTGACGCGCGCCGTCACGGCCGGCGAGGCCGCGGCGGCGGCCGCGCACGCCTCCGCGCACCCCGACGCCGCCCGCGCCATAACGCCGCAGTCTGCGGACGCCGCCGAAACGGACCAACCGGTCGTCCTCGGCGCGGCGTTCTTCGACCTGGACAACACCGTGATGCGCGGCGCGTCGATCTTCCACCTCGCGCGCGGCCTGTACGCCCGGCGGTTCTTCGACAAGCGCGACATCGCCCGCTTCGGCTGGCAGCAGGCCCGATTCCGGCTGGGCGGCGAGCACATGGGCCACGTGGGCGACGCGCAGGAGACCGCGCTGTCGTTCGTCAAGGGCCACTCGATCGAGGAAGTCACCGCGCTGGGCGAGGAGATCTTCGACGAGTACATGGCCGACAAGATCTGGCCGGGCACGCGGGCGCTCGCGCAGATGCACCTGGACGCCGACCGCCAGGTCTGGCTGGTCACCGCGGCGCCGATCGAGATCGCCACCACCATCGCCGACCGCCTCGGCCTCACCGGCGCGCTGGGCACCGTCTCCGAGACGTGCGACGGCGTCTACACCGGGCGCCTGGTCGGCGAGTTGCTGCACGGCGAGGCCAAAGCCGAGGCGGTACGCGGGCTCGCCGCACACGAGAAGCTCGACCTCGCGGACTGCTCGGCGTACAGCGACTCGTCGAACGACATCCCCATGCTGTCCCTTGTCGGGGACCCCTGCGCGGTCAACCCGGACACCAAACTCCGCCGCCACGCCCGCGAACACGGCTGGCGCGTCAAGGACTACCGCACCGGCCGCAAAGCCGCCAGGATCGGCATCCCCGCCGCCGCCGGCCTGGGCGCCGTAGCCGGAGCCCTCGCAGCCGGCACCGCTGTCCGCCGCCGAACCGCCCTCGGCTGACCGAGACACCCCACCCTCGCCGGCACCCACCGACAACGCGTACCGCGACGCGGCGAGAGCGACGGCACCCAACACCGCGACCGAATTCGGTCCCGCCTCGCCGCGTTCGGCACCGCAACCGCGAGCGAGCGCGCCTCCGCGCAGCCGCACGACACCGAACTCCCGACGCATGTCCTCGACCGCGCCCCGACAGCCCACGCACCTGATGCTCCGGCGCCTCGCAGACCGGCCGCCCATCCTCCGGAAGGCCGGTGGCGAGCGCGGGGTGCGGGGAGCTGCGGCCGCTGCCGTGACCGGCTACGTACGACCCAACTCCGCGACCCCGTCGCCCCGTCCGTGCCTCCTGTCCTCGCTCGCGCGGTCCGCCGGAGGCGGGGGCGCTGTCCTGACACGCCCAACACGCGGAGATGTGCGGCTTATAGCACTCGGCGCTCATGACGTCCCGGGAATGGCCCAAACAGCACACTTCGGCTGGCCATGCGGGTAGCTTCGCATCGCCGATGAGCACACTTGGTATCCCTTCCTTTACTAAGCGTTATTCTCGATCGGCGCACAGCAGTCCCCAATGTCCCTACGATGGGTGACTGTTCCCGCACAGTAAGTCATGACGCCGATGATGATGCCGACGCGACAGGGAGTCCCGTGCACCGAATCGTCCGGGTTGACGTGACCGGGCTGGCGACGCTTCGGGCGGCGGTGGTCGCCGCGCTCGACCCCTGGCCCAACGACCTCGTGCTCGCCGCCGTCGCGGACACCGGCCCGACCCGCGAGCGCACGTTCGTGGCCGGGCGGGCCGCCCGCACCGGCACCACCGAACCGGCCCGCCCGGCCCGTGGCTCGTCCGGCTACGGCACCGCCCGCGAGGGCGAGGCGGGCCGCATCATGGCCCTGGTCGAACTCGCCCAGGACGGCGACGGCGAGGCGTTCGCCCAGTTGTACGACAACTACCTCGACACCGTGTACCGCTACATCTACTACCGGGTCGGCGGCCGGGCCATCGCCGAGGACCTCACCAGCGAGACCTTCCTGCGCGCCCTGCGCCGCATCGGCACGTTCACCTGGCAGGGCCGCGACTTCGGCGCCTGGCTCGTGACCATCGCGCGCAACCTCGTCGCCGACCACTTCAAGTCCAGCCGGTTCCGCCTCGAAGTGACCACCGGCGAGATGCTCGACGCCAACGAGGTCGAGGCCAGCCCCGAGGACTGCGTGCTCGAATCGCTGTCCAACGCCGCCCTGCTCGACGCGGTGCGCCGGCTCAATCCCCAGCAGCAGGAGTGCGTGACCCTGCGCTTCCTGCAAGGCCTGTCCGTCGCGGAGACCGCCCGCATCATGGGCAAGAACGAGGGCGCCATCAAGACGCTCCAATACCGCGCCGTGCGCACACTCGCCAGACTCCTCCCGGAGGACGTGCGGTGAATCACACTTCCGTAACCCCCGGGGGCCCCGGCTCGTTCTCCCAGATAGCGCGCCCCTCGGGGGCGCGGCGTGGCGGGGAGCCGACTCACGGCCCCCGACCCGTAGACGTCCCTGGACGGGCATCCGGGGAGAGGAGGTGCGGCCCGTGAGCATCGCGGTTGTGGACCGGCGACGTGTATTGGCCTTCGCCGAGGCACTGGACCGGCCGGAACAGATGGGATCCGGCCCCGCGCCGAGCCGGGGGGCGACCCACGGGGACGGCCAGGGGGACGAGGTGGTCGCCGCCGCGCTGCGGACCGCGGCCATGCTGTGCGACGAGGGGGCGGCAGGCCCCGTTCCGACCGCCGACTTCCGGGCGGCGCTGCGCGGCAGACTGCTGGAGGAGGCGTCCGCCCTCCCGGCGGCGGCATCCGTCCCCGCGCCGCGCGGCGCGCACCGGCGGCCCGCCCCCGTTCCGAAGCCCCGCGCCGTGCGCTGGCGGCGGCGGTGCGCGGTGGCCGCCACCGCGCTGGTCGTGACGGCAGGCGGCCTGGGCGGTATCGCGGTGGCGAGCTCCGACGCGCTGCCCGGCGACATGACGTACGGCGTCAAGCGCACCGTCGAGGACATCAAGATGTCGATGGCGGGCTCCGACCGGGAGCGCGGCGAGCGCTACCTCGAACAGGCCCGTACCCGGCTGTCCGAGGCGGAGCGCCTGCTCGACCGCGAAGGCGGCGGGGCGATCGACAAGGGCACCATCGGCCACCTGCGCGGCGTGCTCGACGACGCGCGGGAGGAGACGGCGCACGGGCGTGCGCTGCTGACCGAGTCGTACGAGTCGTCCGACCAGACCAAGATCGGCCCGATGAAGGACCTCGCGGACTTCGCGCGGTCCGGCACCGAACGCATGGAGCGCATGGCCGACCGGCTCCCCGGCGAGGTCGCCGCCGAGCGCGACATGGTCTGGCAGTTGCTGTACGACATCCACAAGCAGGTCTCGCCGATCCCGGGCGCGCTCGCCCCCGACGACGCGGACGACATCGAGGCGGCCCTTCCGGCCGGTCCCGGCAAGCGCAACCCGACGGGTCCCGCCGGTCCGGCGGCCCCGGGCGGGCGGCCGCAACCGCCGGTGGCGCTCCCGGACGTCGCCGGGATCATTCCACCCGCGATCGGCCAGGCCCCGGCCAACGCGCCGGGCAGCGGGGCGTCCCCCGCGCCGGCCGCGACGTCGACGGCCGGTCTGCTGCCGCAGGTCAACGTGCCGCTGCTGGCCCCGACGCGGACCGACTCGGGCTCGCCCTCGCAGAGCCCGAGCCCGCTGGGCCTCGACGTCCCGGCTCCGGTGCTGCCGCCGGTCGGACTGAACGTCCCGCCGCTGCTGCCCGGGCTGCCGGGCATCGGCATCACCATCGGCGGCGCGCCGCAGACCCCGGACGAGGAGTAGCCCGCCGAGCGGGCGGCCGCATCCGGCAGTCGTCCCGGGAAGCGCACGGCGCAAACGGCGGTGCCCCGGTCTTCGCGACCGGGGCACCGCCGTTTGCGCATGTCTTGAGCAGCTTCATGAACAGCTTCGTGAACAGCTCATGAACAGCTTCGTGAGCAGTTTCAGAAGAACACCGAGCGCCGCTGCATCAGGATCCGGTAGATCGTGTGCTGGATCGTCTCCCGCACCTCGTCCGTCAGGTTGAACACCACCATCGGGTCGTCGGCCGTCTGCGACGGGTAGGCGTCCGTGCGGA
This sequence comes from Yinghuangia sp. YIM S09857, assembly GCF_051388915.1. NCBI lineage: Bacteria > Bacillati > Actinomycetota > Actinomycetes > Kitasatosporales > Streptomycetaceae > Yinghuangia > Yinghuangia sp. YIM S09857. Next base: position 87,294 of record NZ_JBPKBH010000008.1, read on the forward strand.
TCTGCTCGCCGAACTCGATGTGCCAGCGCGTCGGCAGCGGCAACAGACCGAGCGGCCCGAGCAGCGGGAACGTCGGCGTCACCGGGAAGTACGGCACGCCCAGCAGCCGGGCGAGCGTCCGGACGTTCCCGATCATGGGGTACGTCTCTTCGGCCCCCACGATCGAGCACGGCACGATCGGCACCCCGGTGCGCAGCGCGGACGACACGAACCCGCCGCGTCCGAACCGCTGGAGCTTGTACCGGTCCTTGAACGGCTTGCCGAGCCCCTTGTAGCCCTCCGGCCAGACCCCCACCAACTCGCCCTGCGACAGCAGCCGTTCGGCGTCGGCGGGATGCGCGAGCGTGTGCCCGCTCTTGCGCGCGACCTGCCCCACCAGCGGCAACTGGAACACCAGGTCGGCGGCCAGCAGCCGCAGGTCGCGCGACTCGGGGTGGTGGTCGTGCACCGCGACCTGGGTCATGAGCGCGTCGAGCGGCAGCGTCCCGGAGTGGTTGGCGACGATGAGCGCGCCGCCCTTGTCCGGGATGTTCTCCAGGCCGCGTACCTCGACGCGGAAGTACTTCTCGTAAAGCGGCCGCAGCAGCGACATGACCAGCGCGTCGGTCAGCTCCTCGTCGAAGCCGAACTCGTCCACCTCGTAGTCGCCGGTGATGCGCCTCCGGACGAAGGCCAGCCGGTCGGCGGCCTTGTCCTCCCAGCCCGGCCCCGCGAGCCCGTCCGCCAGTCCGCGCGCGGCACCGCCGACCAGCCCGCCCAGCGCACCCGCCAGTGCGCCGAGGCCGGTGCCGGCGGTGCCGCCGTCGCGGCGGGCGGACGCGTCGCCGCCCGGCTCGGGGACCGCGCCGATCGAGCGGACCCGGGCGCGGTCGCCGGTGGGTCCTGCCTTGCGGCGCTCGCGCACCGGGATGTCGTCCTCGTACGCCTCGCTCGCCGCCACCCCCGGGCGCGGCACGCGGTTCTGCCGACGGGGCCCCCGCCCGGCCGACCCCCGCGAGCCACCGGATCCGTCGAACGGAATGATCCGGGCGTCACCCATCGGGACTCCTTCTGGTGAGCAGTAGCGACGCGATGCGGTCCGGTACGGCGCCGATGCGCTCCGGGTCGAGCAGGCCGCGCAGCCCGCGGCCGCGCGCGAAGTCCTCGAACGTCTCCGCGGTGGTGCGCCGGGGCGCGAACCCCAGGCGCTCGCGCGCCCGGGTCGTGTCCACCACGCGCCCGTGGGTCAGCAACCGGACCTGCTCCGCGGACAGGTTGACCGACGCGATCCCGCGCAGCCCCTGGCTCACCGCCCCGATCGCGGGCGACGGCACCGGCACCACCGGCCGCCCCAGCCGCCGGGCGGCCTGCGACAGCAGAAGGACGCCGTCCGCGGCGATGTTGTACGTGCCGGGCTCCCCCGCCGCCATCGCCACCCGCAGCGCGTCGAGCGCGTCCTCCTCGTGCAGGAACTGGAGCCGCGGGTCGTAGCCGAGCACCGTGGGCAGCAGCGGCAGACCGAAGTAGTCGGCCATCGGCGAGTCCACGACCGGGCCGAGGATCGGCGCGAACCGCAGGACGGTCACCGGCACATCGGGGCGGCGCCGGGCGAATCCGCGTACGTACCCCTCGACTTCGACGGCGTCCTTGGCCCACCCGGAGGTCGGCGGTACGCGCGGCTCCATGTCCTCTTCGAAGATCGCCGGGTCGCGCGGCGAGGCGCCGTACACCGCGGTCGTCGAGCGCACCACGAGGTTGCGCACCGACGGCGCCTTCTGGCACGCGGCGAGGAGCTGCATCGTGCCGATGACGTTGGTCTCCTTGGCCGACGTCGAGGTCCCGGCGTACCCGCTCGGCGGCGTCTCCGCGGGGCTGAGGTGCACGACGGTGTCGACCGAGGCCTGCGCGACCACCTTGGCGATCATCGGATTGCGGATGTCGGCGTGCACGAACTCCACGCCGTCCAGCTCGTGCCGCGGCTCGACCGCGTCGACGCCGATCACCCGCTCGACGCCGGGCGCGCGCAGGATCATGCGCGCGTAGCGGCTGCCGAGGTCCCGGGTCACGCCGGTCACCAGCACGACCCGGCTCACCGCGCCGCTCGTCGGACCGCTCATCGGCCCCTCACCCCCGATCACCCCGCTCTGGTGCGATTCAACCTAGTAGCCGCCGGGGCCCGCGGCGGCCAGGCGCAGCAGGGTTAACCAGTCGTTCACACTGTACGGGCGAGCAAAAACCATCGACTGGCGGAGTGCGCGTGCGCCCGGCGGGCATGCCCGGCGCGTGTACCCGTCGCGTGTAGCCCGGCACGGTTGCCTGCCGTGTGTGCCCGGCGGGCGTGCCTGCCGCATGTACCCGGCGCGTGTGCCCGGCGGGCGTGCCTGCCGCGTGTACCCGGCGCGTGTGCAGCCCGGCGCGGTTGCCTGCCGTGCCCGGTGCGTGTGCCCGGCGCGTGTGCGGTCCGCCGCCGTCTTTCCGCTCCCGCGGAACGCGACAGGCCGCCGCCTCGCGCCGTGACGGCGGGGCGGCGGCCTGTCCCGAAGCCGCGTCCTGAAACCCCGCGTGCACGGGGAGCGCAGTTGCCGGGGTCGCATCCGCGACAGCGGAGGACCTCCGAAGCACGGCAAGACAACGCGCAGGTCGGCGTCGGCTACTTCTTGTTGCGACGCTGAACGCGCGTCCTCTTCAGCAGCTTGCGGTGCTTCTTCTTCGCCATGCGCTTACGACGCTTCTTGATGACAGAGCCCACGGAAACCTCGCTCACATGTACATACGGACGACCCCGCCTGCGCGGAGAGAACGGATCGCCCCTCGCGCGAGCGCGGGGGCGCATTCCACTGCGCGGAGCCGAGTCAGCCCGCACGTCTGGCCCTAGCCTACTCGCCGTTCCCGGGCGCACCGAAATGAGGAGCCCTCGGACGTGTGAGCGCGCTGTTCGGCAGTCGTCCTCGGCAGTGCCCGGGCGCACATCGTGCCAGGCGGGCGCCCGGGGCCGGCGGACTGCCGTACTCCGGTCGTGGGGCGCGCCTGCGCGGCGTTACGCGGTCTCTACGTACGAGTCCCGCAAATAGTCGTGGACAGCCTGCTCCGGAACCCGGAAGGACCGTCCGACCCTGATGGCGGGCATCTCGCCACTGTGCACCAGCCGGTACACGGTCATCTTGGACACCCGCATCACCGCAGCCACCTCGGCCACGGTCAGAAAATTGACCTCGTTCAGAGGCCTATCCGCAGAAGCCATGCCGCACCTGAACCATTCAGCACGCGACGGGCACCGGCTTCCCCTCCGGTGACATCCACACGCACGTGCGTCCTTTCAGGGTAGTGGCGTGTGGTACCAGTGGGGAAGAGGAGGAGTTATCCGGCCCGTTTCGCCCATCCGGCTTGTTTCAGGACAGTCCCGCCCTATCCAGTACGTACGCCAGCAACGGGCGGTACAGGTGGGGCTGGACGTTGTCGTCGAGGGGAACCGCCGCCACCACCCTGCCCTCCTCCGCGCCGACGAAAAGCGCGGGGTCGTTGCAGTCCGCGAAGCCGATCGCGTCGACGCCGGCCTGGCCCGCCCCGCCCGCCCAGCCGTGGTCGCCGACGACGAGGTCCGGGAGGTAGCCGCCCCCGTCCACGATGCTCGCGAGCATGGCCCGTATCGGCCGCGCGGAGTGGGTGTGGCGGGGCTCCCCGACGTCGTCCACGACGACGGCCACCGGGCCGCGGTAGTCGATCGAGCGGGCTTTGGCGCCCTCGGAGGCGGGCGTCTTGTAGGTCCAGTCGCGCGCGGGACGCAGGAGCGTACACCCGGCCTCGCGGAGGGCGCGCGCCAGCGCCCGGTAGTAGTCGAGCAGCCCGTCCGGGTGACCTGTCGCGACGACGACGCGCTCGCGGCGGCGGGCGGCGAGGGCGAGACGGTCGGCGTACTCGTCCAGGGCCGCGATCGTGAGGTCCGGGTCGATGGTGTCCTGGCCGTTGAGGTGGGCCGGGTCGGCCACGACTCCGCAACGGCGGACCATGAGCGCGAGGACGTCGTCCGGCGTCCAGGTGCCGTCCGGTTCGAGGCCGAAGAGGTACGCCGGGTGCCGCTCGCTCATGAGGCGGAAGTGCCGCAGGTTGTTCTCGCGCGGCGTGGCGACGTCCCCGGCGATCCGGGCGCGCACCAGGTGGGCGCGCAGTTGCCCGCGGTCCGGGACTTTGCCGTTGCTCGCTTCCGTCACGTCCACCTGCCGTTTCGTCGTGGTGTGCGCCAGGTCCAGAACTCGGGATCGGTCGTATGTGGTCCCGGGGATCAGATGTCGAACAACGGTTCGATCCCGTGGGCCGGGAAGACCGCGCGGCGGGTCGCCAGCACCGCCTGGTCGAGCCGGTCGGCGGGGTCGTAGCCCTCGGAGAACGGCCGGAAGGCGGGGGTGCCGCCGTCGGTCATGCGGTACGGGCCCTGGTCGCCGGTCATGATGCGCACCTGCTCGCGCCACTCGAACGGCAGTTCCGACTCCGGCGCGATGGGCGCGTGCGCCGCCTCGGCGACGAGATGCGTCCAGGTGCGCGGGACCACGTCGGTGGCCGCGTACCCGCCTCCGCCGGTGGCGATCCAACGTCCCTCGCAGTACCGGTGCGCGAGGTCGTGTAGCGCGACGGCGGCGAGGCGCTGGGCGTCGACGGTCAGCGCGAGGTGCGCGAGCGGGTCCTCGACGTGGGTGTCCGCGCCGTGCTGCGTGACGATCACCTGCGGCCGGAACGCCTCGACCAGCGGCGGCACGACGGCGTCGAACGCACGCAGCCACTTGGCGTCGGCGACGCCGGGCGGGAGGGCGACGTTGACGGCGTACCCATCGGCGTCGGGTCCGCCGGTCTCGTCGGGGAAGCCGGTGCCGGGATAGAGGAAGCGCGGGCTCTCGTGCAGCGAAATGGTCAGCACGCGCGGGTCGTTCCAGAACGCGGTCTGCACGCCGTCGCCGTGGTGGACGTCGATGTCGACGTACGCGACGCGCTCGGCGCCGAGTTCGAGGAGGCGGGCGATCGCGAGGGCGGCGTCGTTGTAGACGCAGAACCCGGCGGCCGCGCCCGGCATCGCGTGGTGCAGGCCGCCCGCGAAGTTGACGGCGTGCGGGGCCTCGCCGCTCCAGACGGCGTCGGCGGCGGCGAGCGAACCGCCCGCGATGAGCGCCGACGCGTCGTGCATGCCGCGGAACGCGGGGGTGTCGTCGGTGCCGAGGCCGCACGAGAGGTCGGCGCAGGACGGGTCCGCGCCTGCCGCGCGTACCGCGGCGATGTAGTCGGCGGAGTGCACGAGCCGCAGTTGCTCGTCGGTGGCGGCGGCGGGCGCGACGACGTCCAGACCGTCTGCGGCGTCGAGGCCGTACGCCCGGATCAGGTCGATGGTGAGCTGCAACCTGATCGGCTTCATGGGGTGCCAGGAGCCGAAGTCGTACCCGGTCATCCGGTCGTCCCAAAGGAGTTGTACGGCGCGGCTCATGGCTGGAGGCTACCGCCCGGACCCCGTCGTGCGTCCGCTGCCGTGACCTGCTTCACCCTGGGGCGCGAACGCGCGCGCCAGCGGGAGGATCGCGAGGACGAGAACCAGCGGCACCGCCATCGCGGCGCGGAAGCCGGCGAGATCGCCGACCACGCCGACGAGCGGGGTGCCGACGAGGAAGCCCGCGTAGTTGAAGAGGTTGAGGCGGGCGATCGCGGTGTCGCGGTCGTCCGGGCTGGTCTCCGCCCCGGCGGCGAAGGTCTGCGGGACGAGGACGCTGATGCCGAGCCCGAGCACGGTGAATCCGGCCAGCGCGACGCCGGGATTCGGAGCCGCCACGACGGCGGCGAACCCGGCGGCGGCGGTGAGCGCCCCGGCGCGGACGACGGGGAGCGGGCCCCAGCGGCGGACGCCGAGGTCGCCGAGGCTGCGGCCGAGGAGGGCGGTGACCATATAGACGAGGTACGGGAGGGCCGTGTTGTCGTCCATGTCCTGGGCCTTCTCGGCGTAGACGGCGCCCCAGGAGGAGACGGCGGAGTCGCCGATGTAGACGAAGGCCATGACGGCGCAGAGGGGGAGGACGGTGCGCCAGGGGAGGGTGGGGGCGGTGTTCGTGGGGTTCTCGGTCGTCGGGTTCTCGGCTGGCGGGTTCTCGGTTGTTGGATTCGCGGCCGGCGGGTTCTCGGCCGGCGGCGTCTCCGATGTCGGCTTCTCGGCCGGCGGGTTCTCGGTCGGCGGCGTCTCGGTTGCCGGCGTTTCGGTTGCGGACGTCTCCGTTCCCGCCGGTGTCCGGGTGGCCGCCGTCGGGAGGTAGTGGCGGCCGATGAGCAGCGCGGCGGGGGCGGTGATCGCGGCGCTCAGGGCGTACATGACGACGAGCGCGACGTCCTTGTGGTCGGCGAACGTGGCGAGGCCCGCCCCGGCGATGCCGCCGAGGCTCCACGCGGCGTGGAAACCGTTCATCACGCTGCGGCCCTGGCGTGCCTGGATGCCGACGGCCTGCATGTTCATGGTCGCGTCGACGGCGCCGAGGGCGAGCGCGAACACGACCAGTACGGCGGCGAGTTGCCACACCTCGTCGCCCGCGCCGACACCGAGGACGGACGCGCAGACGACGGGCTGGGCGGTGCGCAGGACGTGGTGGCTGCCGTACCGCGCGGCGAGCTTCTCGGCGAGCAGGCTGCCGACGCCGGCGACGATCGGGACGAGGGACAGGACGACCGTCAGGCCGCCGTCGCCGAGGCCGTAGCGGTCCTGGATGGCCGGGACCCGGGTGACGAGGACGGCGAAGGACGCGCCTTGGATGAGGAAGCAGGCGAGGAGGGCGATCCGGGCCCGGCGTACGGCCTCGGGGGTGGGGTCGGGGTCGCGTGCCGGTCCGGGGTCGGGCTCGGGCGAGCCCTGGGATTCCGGGTCGCGCGGTTCGGTGGCCTGCATGGGGCGGGACGTTACTGGCGAGTTGGCATGAGGGCGAGACGCACGGACGATCTTTTGCCGGACGTTGATCGCGCGGTGCTCGTGGGGCGCTCGCAGGTGCCTCTCATCCAGCAGATTGACCCACAGAATCTCACTTCAAATGAACCATTCAATGGGTCTTTCACTTCCGTAGATTCTTTCCTGTCAGCACCGGACGGACCGGCCGAAACCCTGGTCCACCTGCACAGGAGCAACGCCATGAACACCTCCGCGAACACCCCCGACGCGTCCCCCGTCCTCGTCCGCGCCGACAACGCCGAGGAGATCCAGGACGGCGCGACCAGCCTCATCACCCTGCTCGCCGACGCGGGCGCGACGGGCGGGGCGCTGACCGCCAACAAGGCGACGTTCCAAAAGGGCTCGCCGGGCGCGCCCGCGCACTTCCACACGAAGGCCACGGAGATGTTCTTCGTCCTGGAGGGGACGATGCGGATCCTGGTGCGGGACGAGGTCATGCTGCTCGGCAAGGGCGACTTCCTGACCGTCCCGCCGACCGCTCCGCACGCGTTCGCCCCGGCGCCGGGCAGCGAGGCCGAGATGCTCGTGGTGTTCACGCCGGGTCTGCACCGCTTCGACTACTACCGCCTGCTGGAGCGCGTGTACCGCGGCGAGGCCACGGTGCAGGACATCCGCGACAGCTCGGAGCTGTACGACAACCACTACTTCGAGAGCCCGGTGTGGCAGAAGGCCCTCACCGAGCGCTGAGCCGGGCGTTGCCTCGCTCTTCCGGGTGCTGCGGCCGCGTGGGACGACCGCGCGGTCCCCCGTACCACTCCCCCGCACTCCCCTCCTCGCGGAAAGCAGGCTTCGCCATGCCCGCAACCCGAACGCTCACCGCCGATGCCGAATTCGAGGCCGATTTCGAGGCCGACGCCCCGCCGCCACGCCGGCGCCTCGGACTGACCCTGGCCTTGCTGGCGTTCGCCCAGCTCATCATCTCGATCGACTACAACATCGTGTACGTCGCGCTGCCGGAGATCGGGTACGGACTCGGCTTCTCGGCGCAGAACCTGCAATGGGTGATCAGCGCGTACGCGGTCGCCTTCGGCGGCTTCCTCCTGCTCGGTGGGCGAGCAAGCGATCTCTTCGGCCCACGCCGGATGTTCGCCCTGGGCCTGGCCCTCTACGCGGCCTCGTCACTGCTGGGCGGGTTGGCCACGTCCCCGGGAACTCTGATCGCGGCCCGCGCAGTTCAGGGCATCGGCGGAGCGTTCCTCTTCCCGGCAACCCTCACGTTGGTCTCCACAAGCTTCGCCGAGGGGCGGGAGCGTAACCGGGCGTTCGCAGTCTGGGGAACAGCGGGCGGCAGCGGAATGATCCTCGGCTCGCTGCTCGGCGGAGTACTGACGGACGCGTTCGGCTGGGAGTCGGTCTTCTACGTCAACGTCCCGCTGGCAGGGGCGGCCGCAGTTCTTGCGTTCTGGCTGATCTCCCCCGACTCGCCCCGCACCAAAGCCCGTTCGTTCGACTTGTTGGGCGCCCTCACGTCGACAGTCGGCGTAACAGCCGTAGTCTTCGCCCTCGTCCAAGGTCCGGAATCAGGCTGGACGTCGCCGCCTGTCGTGGCCGCTGCAATCACCGGTGCCCTCCTGCTCGCCGCCTTCATCATGCTCGAACGACGCAGCCCCGACCCCCTGTTGCCCCTCCGTCTCTTCCGCAACCGCAACCTGGGCGTAGGCGCCACGGTCACGTTCCTGTTCATGGGCAGCTTCGGCACGTTGCTGTACTTCCTGACGGTCTACTTCCAGGGCGTACACGGCTACGACGCACTCACCACCGGACTGGCCTTCCTGGTCCCCATGGTGGCCATCGCCATCGGCTCACAGTCAGCAGGACGTCTTGCCACGCGGTACGGCATCCGCCCAATCCTGGCCCTGTCGCTCGTGATCGGCGGAGCCGGAGCGGCAATCCTCGGCGCCACCATGGCAGTTGACGCCTCGTACGCTGCACTGATTCCAGGTCTGATCATCATGGGGGTCGGCCAAGGAGCCGCCTACACCCTGATGTTCGGCGCGGCGGCGGTAGGGGTCCAGGCGGAGGACCAGGGCATCGCGTCCGGAGTAGCGTCCACCAGCCAACAAATCGGCGGCGCGGTAGGCCTGGCGCTGCTAGTCGCCGTCGCCAACTCAGGTCTCGAAGGCCTGAACGACGAGGCCCTACGCGCAGCAACCACAGACGGCCTGCGCACCGCAGTCTTCATAGCCGCAGCAGGGATAGTCGCAACGGCCATGACAGCCCTAGCCCTCCGCAAACCCTCCGGAGAGACGGTGAAGGACCACCCACCGAACCAAAGCCCCATCCAGTAGCCCCCGTACAGCTACGGCACAAAGCGCTGCGTCGCCCAGAATGTCAAGGCGACGCAGCGCTTTCGCACATGGAACAACCAACGTCCCCACAAGCGTGGGCAGGACGAACACTCCAGCTTGTTCGGGCTCATCAGTCATTTCCGCGGTGGCAATACCGCGCACAACGCGTCGAGGGCGGCCTTGTAACGGTGTTCGGGTGGAGTGGCGTATCCGACGACCAAGCCATCCTCGTGCGGCTGCGGGCTCTCCGGGTGGCGGAACGACGCTAGGCCGTCCAGGGCGATACCCCGCCGAGTGGCCCTCGCAACCGTCTGTGCCTCGGTACCCGGCGGGAGGCGCAGCACGGCATGTAGTCCGGCCGCGATGCCCGTGACCGTGACGTGGGGCGCACGTTCGGCCAGTGCTGCGACCAACTGCGCGCGGCGCGACCGGTAGCGCCTGCGCATGCGCCGCACGTGTGTGTCGTACTGCCCTGACTCGATGAAGTCCGCGAGCGCCAACTGATCCCCCACCCCCGCCCAAGCCTCGCGGAGGCCCTTCGCCGCGAGTACGTCGTCCACCATCCGCGGCGGCAGCACCATCCACCCCAAACGGATCGCCGGCGACAGGCTCTTGCTGACCGACCCCATGTACACGACATGCTCGGGGTCCAACCCCTGTACCGCGCCCACCGGTTCGCGGTCGTAGCGGAATTCGCCGTCGTAGTCGTCCTCCAGCACCACTCCCCCACGCGTACGCGCCCAGTCCACCGCCGTCCCACGCCGGGCCGAGTGCAGCGGTCCGCCGACCGGGAACTGATGGGCGGGCGTGAGCAGTACGGAACGCGCCCCGTGTCGCGAGGTGGTCGCCGGATGCGCCACCAACAAGTCGGTACGTGTGCCGCGTTCGTCGAGGCCGAGTGCGACCGTCCGCACACCCGCCGCCGTCAAGATCTCGCGGTGGAACGCCAGGCCGTACGCCTCGACGGCAAGCGGCCCCGCCAACACTCCGCCCCCGAAGATCAGTCGCAGCCCGTGCGCGAACCCCGAGCAAATGACGATGTGTTCGGGTGCCGTCCGCACACCCCGCACGCGCGCCAAATAGCCCGCGAGCGCCCGCCGCAGCTCCACTCGCCCCTGCGGATCACCCGGTCCGAACGCCTCCGACGGCGCCGCACCAATCCCGTGCCGCATCGCGGCCACCCATGCCGTACGCGGGAACGACGCCCCGTCCGGCTGCCCCTGACGCAGGTTGTGCGCGACGCCGGCCCGCCCACTCGCCGGCTTCGTCGCCGACGGCGGCCGTACGGCGGCCACTCGCTCCGCGACACGCGTCCCGGACCCCTGACGGGCCGTCAGCCACCCCTCGGCGACGAGCTCCGCATATGCATCGGCCGCCGTATTGCGCGCGACTCCGAGGTCGATGGCAAGCGCGCGGTACGGCGGCAAACGAGTCCCGGCGGTCAACCGTCCCGAACGCACGGCCTCCCGCAACGCCGCCGCAAGCGCCGCGCGCCGAGGCCCGGTCGGCGCCAACTCCAGGTAGAGATCGGCCCCGCCATCCTCCCCAGAATTGACCCGCTCTGCTGCCATGGATCTGCGCCCTTCACCCAGTCGATTCGGCCAGGCTAACGCGCAGGGAGATGGGAGCGAGCAGGCCGCAATCGTGCCCAGTCAGACCAGCACAGACAGGGTGCGCCGAGTGCATCCAGGGTCGGTATCGGATCCCAATACACCTTCACGATCGAGGCCGCGCCCTATCGCCCGCTGACGAGCCTGTCGCGGGCCGGGGGTACCTGGTCGGCCGTCTCCTCTGCCGGGCCCATGCGGCGCTCGATCGCGTCCAGCACCTGGGCGACCGGCACCCGTACGGCGTCGTCCGCCGCCGCCGCCTCCGCCCGCCGCAGCCAGTCGGCCAGCACCAGCGCCTCGTCACCGGTCAGCACGATAGTGATCCGTTCCGCACCCATCCCGGCAGGTTAACCCCACAGCCGATCGAGACCGACGAGGCCGGGGCCCGGAAAACCACTCCTGTGAACGTGAAGTCACCATCCGCTCCGATCCTCGCCGGGGTTCGTCAAGGCCGCCGGACCACCTGGTTCGGACGCGGCGACGGCCCCGCCCGGTAGTGGGGCGAGGCCGTTGTCGGAGTCAGGGGGAGGCTGGGTCAGCCGCCTTGGCCGGCGCTGCCGATGGGGCCGACCTTTACCGGCGTGCCACTGCCGTCGGTGACGGGGAGGGACGCGCCGCCCGGCCACTTGAGGGTCACGGTCTTGGTCTCGTCGGGCGGGGTCACCAGGAGGTCGGTGATGCGGACGCCGGAGCCGCCGGTGTCGTTGATCGGGTAGTTGATGCCGAACGACACCGACTCGCCACGCTTCAGGACGATCGACACGGGCTCCTGCCCGGTGCGCTGGGCCGAGAGCGAACCGGCGTTGGTCTTGAGGTCGACGCCCGCGTAGCCGGCTATCGAGCAGTCCTGGCCCTTGTTCTTGAACGTCACCGCCACGGTGCCTTCGGAGTCGCCGGTGATGGTGGAGTCCAGCGCGCTGATGTCCAGGTTGTCGGTAAGGCACTTGTCGGACTTGCCGCCGTCTGAGCCCGATCCCCCGTTGGAACCGGAGCCCGAGCCGGAACCGCTGCCGCTCGAACCGCTGCCTGTCGAGCCGTTGCCGCTCGTCCCCGCGCCGGAGTTGGAGCCTTGGCCGCCTCCGGATGTCTTGCCGGACGTCTCCGCCCCGCCACTGGTGTTGCCGCCCTGGGCCGGTGCCGCGGGCGGGTTGGCGCCCTGGCTCGCCGCCGGCGGAACGGACGAAGAGCCCTTCGCGTCATCCGAGTCCGAGCCCTGGCACGCCGTCATCAGCATGGCGCCGGCGACGAGGACGGCGGAGACGAGGAAGGCCTTGCGAGGGTTGCCGGACATGAATGACCCCTTGGTATCCAGTGATTGAGACCGAAGTGCGTTTCGGCCGCTCAGTGCGTTCTGGCTTGATCACTATGAACCGGTTGTCGGCCGGTCCGATACGGGCGTCGTCGTTCCACGACAGCGCTGTCGCAGAGCGGTGACATGGTCACATGGAGAAACAGGCCTCACGGTGCACGGGTGTGGATCGGCACCGGCAGTCGGTCTATTTTCCCAGGTCAGAGGTATGGGACCGGGTGGAGCAGACGACGTACGTAAGTCTGCCGCCACGGCTTGCGCCCGCCGTTCTCGGCGGTGCTCCGGTAACAGCCGTCTGCGGTACAGGTGAACGCAAACGGCCGCCGTTAGGCTCGGCCCATGACGGATGGGCACTGTTCGCAGGGAACCGCGGTCACGGAAAAGCCCGTTCGTCTCGCCGCAGCCGAGAGTGCGGTACGCAAGGGCCGTTGGTGTCGCTCCTGCACCGTGGATGACGTGTCGCTCGGCGGATATCTGGTCGCGCATGCGTTGGTCGAGATCCGGGCCACGGCTGAGGCAGCCATGCGGAGCTCGACCGTCGATTCGACTGACGGAACCGAAGCGTTCGATCGCATCCGATTCTTGGCCAACCTGTGCGACAACATGCCGTGCTGCGATTTCGACGTACTCCACATACGCGCCCTGGCGGGACTTACGGCTCGGCGCTGCGCGGAGGCGGACGGGATGCCGGTGAAGTCGCAGTTCGCGCGCATCCTTGGGCTCGCGGAGGGATGCCTTGCCACTCCCTGCCGGCCGGCGCATCCGCAACGCTTTCGGCGCCTTCGGTTCGGTGCGACCGGCCGCGAACAGGCCGGAGGTCAACGTGCGTTGGCGTGGGTCTGGGCGACATCCAGCGCTCAGGCACGCGGCTGGATTTTGGATCGGGTTGCCGACGGCGGGTTGCGGTGGGTGCCACCGTTGGCGGTGTGTCAGTAGCAGAGAGCGGACCATACACACGGGGGCGTGCATGGTCCGCTCACATGTGGGTCTGGGACTAGGGCTTCAGGTACGGGCGTTGGGACGCCTTCTCGCTCTCGTACGTCCCGCGAGCCATCTGGGTGGACGCAAGGGTGGACACCTCGGCCACTGGTACGTCCCACCACGCCTCCGACGACGGCGAGGTGGTCCCCGGGTCTGTCTCGACGTGGACGACTGTGGTGCGATCCGCAGCCAGAGCCGCCGCGAAGGCCGTGCGGAACTCCGAGAGACTTGTCGCGCGCAGGACTTCGGCTCCGAGGCTGGCGGCGTTGGCGGCCAGGTCCACCGGGAGGAGTCCGCCGTCCAGGTGGCCGGAATCGCTGTTTCTGTAGCGGTAGTTGGTCCCGAAGCGCGCGGACCCGAGGGATTCCGACAGAGCGCCGATGGAGGCGTAGCCGTGGTTCTGGACGAGGACGATAACGAGCTTGAGGCCCTCGGCCACCGCGGTCGCGATCTCCTGGGCCATCATCAGGTACGAGCCGTCGCCGACCATCACGACGGCTTCCCGGTCCGGGGCCGCCATCTTGACGCCCAATCCGCCGGCGATCTCGTAGCCCATGCAGGAGAAGCCGTATTCCACGTGGTAACCCAACGGGTCCGCGGGGCGCCACAGTTTGTGGAGGTCGCCGGGGATGGAGCCCGCGGCACAGATGAGCACGTCTCGGTCGCCCATGAGTTGGTTGGCCGCGCCGATTATCTCGCTCTGGCTGGGGAGGGGGCTGTGGGGACGGTCGAAGGACGCCTGTACGACAGCATCCCAGTCGCGGGCGAGCGCGACCGCCCGGGCCCGGTACCCGGACTCCACCTCCCAGAAGGAGAGTTCGCGGTCCAGCGCCTCAATGGCTGCGCGGGCGTCCGCTACCACCGACACACCCGCCTGCTTCGCGGCGTCGAAGGCGGCGATGTTGATGTTGACGAACCGCACGTCAGGATCGGCGAACAGGGTCCGCGACGCCGTCGTGAAGTCCTGCCATCTCGTGCCGATGCCGATGACGACGTCGGCCTCGCGCGCGAGGGTGTTGGCGGCGAAGCTGCCGGTGTGCCCGATGGCTCCGACCAGGGACGGGTGCCCGTGCGGCAGGGACGCCTTCCCGGCCTGGGTGACCGCGACCGGGACACCGGTACGGGCGGCGAAGTCGGCAAGCACGTCACTGGCGTCGGAGTGGATGACACCGCCGCCCGCGACGATGAGCGGTCGGTGGGCACCGCGAATCGCCTGGAGTGCGGCGGCAAGCGACGCCGCATCAGGCGCGGGGCGGCGGATGTGCCAGACGCGCTCGGCGAAGAACTCCTCGGGGAAGTCCCATGCTTCGGCCTGCACGTCCTGCGGCAGAGCGAGCGTGACCGCGCCCGTCTCGGCCTGGTCGGTCAGCACCCGCATGGCCTGGACGGCCGACGACAGAAGCTGCTCCGGCCGCCAGATGCGGTCGAAGAAGCGCGACACCGGGCGGAACGCGTCGTTCACCGATATGTCGGCGGCGTACGGGAGTTCAAGCTCCTGGAGCACCGGCGAGGCGACCCGGGTGGCGAAGATGTCGCCGGGCAGCAGGAGCACCGGGAGCCGGTTGATCGTCGCCAGCGCCGCCCCGGTGACCATGTTGGTGGCGCCGGGTCCGACCGATGCCGTGCAGGCGAGGGTGGACAGGCGGCGCCGAGTGCGGGCGTACGCCACCGCCGCGTGCACCATGGCCTGCTCGTTCCGGGCCTGGTAATACGTCAGTTCGTCCGGCTGCTGCAACAGTGCCTGTCCGACCCCGGCCACGTTGCCGTGTCCGAAGATGCCGAAGCAGCCCTCGATCAAACGCTGTTGGACTCCGTCCCGCTCCGTGTACTGCCGGGACAGGAACGTCACGAGCGCCTGGGCCGTGGTCAGTCGGCGCGTCCCGCGGCTCACCGCACACCTCCCGCATCACACATCGGCACGCGGGGGTCGGTGTCCTGCGTCTCCCACGACGCGCGCACCCAGTGGTGGGCCGGGTCGTCGCAGCAGGCCATCGTGCGCTCCGGGTGCGGCCCTGCCAGCACGTTCAGGTAGTACATCGGGTATCCGGGCGCGGCCATCGACGGGCCGTGGTAGCCACGTGGCACCAACACCGCGTCGCCCTCGCGGACTTCGGCGAGCGCGTCGGCTCCCGAGCCGTACACGCGCTGGTAGCCGAAGCCGTCCTCGCCTCCTATCTCGAAGTAGTAGATCTCTTCGAGGACCGCTTCGCCGTCCCGCGCCTCGTCGTGCTTGTGCGGCGGGTACGACGACCAGTTGCCGTCCGGCGTCAGCACCTCGACCGCTACCAGGCGGTCGCACGGAAAGCCGTCCGGCGACGCGAAGTTGTTCACCTGACGAGTCGCGTTGCCCGCGCCGCGCACCTCGACCGCGACGTCCTCGGCCGGACCGTACGCCGCCGCAAGCCGCCGCTCGCAGCGCGCCGCCGGCAGCGCGAACCGCCCGCCGGCCGCCGACGACACCGTGACCCGGGCGTCGCGCGGGGCGTACGCGAAGTCGGTGACACGCGCGAACACATGGTCACGCCCGTCCAGTTCGAAGACCTCGCCGTCGACGCCGACCACGCAGGAGCCGGACAGCGGCAGCACGATCGTCTCGCTGTCCCCGGTCTCGAACACAACCCGTCCACCGGGCGACAGTTCGAGGACGCGCAGCGAGCTGTACGCCCACCCGGCCGACTCGGGCGTGACCGTCAACCGGAACTCGCCCTCCGCCGCACTGCCCGCACGAAGGTGGAGCCCGTCGCGCTCGCCCGTCATGCCGCGTCGCCCCGTCCCAGCAGCGAGACCGCGGTGTCCACGGCCTCGGCCACGTCGCCGTTCTCCGGGAAGAGCATGGTCCGGCCGATGATCAGGCCGCGCACGTGCTCGATCTCCAGCGCCTTCTGCCAGGACGCGTACATCGCGTCGACGTCGCCGCCGCCCTCGCCGCCCAGCAGCAGCGTCGGCATGGTGGTCGACGCCATCATGCGCTCCATCTCGTCGACGACCGGCACCTTGAGCCACGTGTAGGCGGAGGTGCGTCCCAGCCCGGACGCGATGTTGTTGACCCAGATCTGCGCGTCCGCCGTGAGGATGTTCCGGACCTTGCCGCCGTCCCGCACCGACTTGAACGGCTCGACCAGCGCCAGCAGTTCGCGCTCGGCCAGCTCGTTCACGGCGTTGGCGGTGCCCATGAGCGTCTCGGCCACCCCGGCGTCGGCGGGGTCGACGCGCAGCAGCACCTTGCCGCCGTCGAGACCGCCTTCGGCGATGCCGCGGGCGTCGTACGCGGTGAACCGGTCGTCCAGTTCGAAGCTCGCGCCCGGGATCCCGCCGCGGTTCATCGAGCCGAGGACGAGCTTGCCGTCCAGTGCGCCGAGCAGCATCAGATCCTCGACGATGTCCGGCGTGCCGAGGAAGCCGTCGACGCCGGGACGTGCCAACGCCTCGACGCAGCGCGCCAGAAGCTCGTGCCGGTCGCCCATCGCCGTCGGGTTGCCGCCCGCCGCGACGGCGCCGCGCGCCGGATGGTCGGCGGCGAGGATGAACAGCGGCCGGGCCAACCCCTCGCGCGCGAAACGCGGACGGGCTTGCGCGGTACGGCGGATCGCCCCGGGGTCGGTCAGACGGGTGGAGACCACCGCGGCGATGTCGGGGGCGGGGGTGGTGCTCAACGGGATCCTCCGTTGTCGTGGTGGGTGGCCGGTGCGGCGGTGGCCGCAGTGGCCGGTGCGGTGGGGACGGCGATTGCCGCTGTGTCGGCGGCCGCAGTCGTCGACGCGGCGGGGACGGCTGTTGCCGCTGTGTCGGTGCGCGCAGTGGTCGACGCGGCGGTGACCGCGGTTGCCGACGCAGCGGTCGCCGCTGCGGTCGCCGCACCGGCCGCGCCACCGATCAGCGCGTCCAATTCGCCCGGTGTCGGCATGGCGTCCGCGCAGGAGTGCCGGGATGCGACCAACGCCCCCGCTGCATTGGCCAGTTCGATGGTTCGGGCGAGCGGCAGCCCGGCCACGAGACCGGCGACCAGCGCGCCGCCGAAGGCGTCGCCCGCGCCCAGCCCGTTCACGACCTCGACCGGGATCGGCGGTACGCGTACCTCCTCGCTCGCGGTACGCGCCAGCACGCCGTTCGGCCCCTGCTTCACGACGGCGAGCCGCAGTCCGCGCGCCAGCAGCCGGTCGGCGGCCTCGTCCGGGTCGCGCGTGCCGACCGCGACCTCCACCTCGTCGCGGTTGCCCACGGCGATGGTGGCGTGTTCGAGGGCGCGCGCGTACCAGCCGGGCGCCTCCTCGGGAGCGGACCAGAACATCGGACGCCAGTCCAAGTCGAAGACCGTGTCGCCGTCTTCGACCCGGTCGGCGATCGCCGCGAGCGTGGTGGACCGCGACGGCTCGGCGGACAGTCCGCTCCCGGTGATCCACACGACCCGGGCGGCGTGCAACGCCTCGGCGTCCAGGTCGGGGACGCGCAGCCGCATGTCCGGCGCATCCGGCCGGTAGAAGTACAGCGGGAAGTCGTCCGGCGGGAAGATCTCGCACAGCACGACCGGCGTCTGCCCGCCCGGAACGGTGACCACGAACCGGTCGTCGACCCCGAACCCGCGCAGTTCGCTGCGCACGAACCCGCCGAGCGGATCGTCCCCGACGCCCGTCACCACGGCGGAGCGCAGCCCCTGCCGGGCCGCCGCGACGGCCACGTTGGTCGCGCTGCCGCCGAGGTACTTGGCGAACGACCGGACCTCGGCGAGGCCCACCCCGATCTGCTCGGGGTAGAGGTCGACGCCGACGCGGCCCAGCGTGACCAGGTCGTACGGCCACCCCGATGCGGAAGCCGAGGCAGAAGCCGACGCAGGAGCGGAGACAGAAGCCGAGACGGCAGCCGGGGCAGAAGCAGCAGCCACGGAACCGTCGGCAGAAGGCAGTTCGGCGGCGGAGGCGGAGACGGAAGCGGACATGGAAGTGGAGCCAGAGGCGGAAGCGGAGACAGAACCAGTAGCGCTCACGTCGCTCACGCGAACTCCTCCCCCGCAGCCGCCCGGTCGACGTACAGCCCCGGCTCGCGGCACAGCGCCACGAGCGTGGCCGGCCAGTCCGCCGCATAGGCCGTCGCCGCCGCGAGCCGCCGGACCGCCTCGCGCTTGTGCTCCCCGTGCACGACCATCACCGCGCGCCGCGACTGCCGCACGATCGTCGCGACGCCGACCGTCACGCCGTGGCGCGGCACTTCGTCCAGGGACGCGAAGCCCGGGAACGTGCCCATGTTGTCCTGCCGTGTGCTGTCCGCGAGTTCGACGATCCGGCTGGTGCTGTCCTCGGGCGCACCCGGCGGGTTGAACGCGATGTGGCCGTCGGACGCCCCGGAGGCCAGGATGAACAGGTCGACGCCGCCCGCCTCGGCGAGGCGCACGTCGTACGCCGCCGGATCGGCCGGATGCGGGAACCACACCGACGCGTCCGGGATTCCGCGCCCCGCACCCGCCGCCGCGTTCAGCGGGGCGACGATCTCCTCGGCGGCGAAGCGGTGGCAGCTGTTGTGCGCGGCGTGGTCGACGTCCACGAACTCCGATGAAGCGTCCGAGAGTTCCCCGAGCGCCACGGACGAAGCCGAGCCTCCCCCAACCGGCACCACATACTCGTCCATCATCGCGATCACCACATGCCCGAGATGCAGGCCGCGTTCGCCGACCAGTTCCGCGAGCGCGTCGTACACCGGCTTCGGGCTCCGGCCGCCCGGGCATCCGAGCACGTAGCGCAGTCCGGCGGCGGACGCCTTGGCGATCCCGTCCGCGATCTCCTCCGCGAGGGCCCGGCCGAGTTCGGCGGGTCCGGCGAAGACGCGCGGGCGAAGAGGGGCTTGCATGGTCTTACTCCTTCACGGCGCCCGCGAGCATGCCGCTGATCATGCGGCGCTGGAGGGCGATGTAGCTGACGAGGATCGGCAGGGCGACCAGGACCGCCGCGGCGGCGGTGACTCCGGGGTCGCTGTTGCGCCGGTTGCCCGCGAAGAACGACAGCGCGAGCGGTGCGGTCTGCACATCCGGGTTGTCCGGCACCAGCACGAGCGCCAGCAGGAACTCGTTCCAGGCGAACAGGAACAGCAGGGTGGCGAGCGTGCCGATGGCCGGCAGCGCCATGGGCAGCATGATCGAGCGCAGCACGCGCAGCTTGGACGCGCCGTCCACGGCCGCGGCCTCGCGCAGCGCGGGCGGCGTGGAGACGAAGAACTGCCGCATCCAGAACACCGCGAACGGCAGCGACAGCCCGATCTGCGGCAGGATCAGCGCCCAGTACGTGTTCGTCAGGTGCCAGTCCTTGAGCTGGTAGTACAGCGGGATGACGGTCGCCTCGTACGGCATGACCAGCCCGACCAGGAGCAGCAGCAGGAACAGGCCCTTCAGCGGGAACGGGAAGAACGCGAAGGCGTATCCGGCCAGCACCGCGAGCACGATGGTGCCGACGACGACCGCGACGGCCACCAGCAGGCTGGACGTCAGCGCGTTGGAGAACAGCCCGCGGTCCCACGCCTCGGTGAAGTTGTCGAAGCTGAGCGACTTGGGGATCGTGAATCCGGAGCGCTTGGTGCCGGGTTCGCTGAACGCGAGCATCAGGACGGACAGGAACGGGTACAGCGCGACGATCGCGCAGATCACCAGGATCGCGTGGCCGATGACGGTCTGGCGGCGGGTGGCGTTCACGGGTCAGTCCTCCTTGCCGCGCACGACGCGCATCACGACGGCGGTGACCGCGAGGACCACGAGGGTCAGGCACACGCTGATCGCCGCGGCACCGCCCACATCGCGGGTGATGAACGCGCCCTGGTAGATGAACACGCTGGGGACCGTGGTGGACGTGCCGGGGCCGCCGGCCGTGGTGTTCCACACGAGGTCGAAGTTGCGCAGCGCGTACGTGATGGTGAGGACCAGAGCGATGGCGATCTCGCCGCGCAGCGCGGGCAGGGTCACCGCGAAGAACTCCCTTACGGGGCCGCATCCGTCGATGCGCGCGGCCTCGTACCGCTCGGTCGGGATCTTCTGCACGCCGGCCAGGAACAGGACCATGCACAGGCCGTACATGACCCACGTGCCGATCACCGCGACCGACGGCAGGGCGGTGTCGTAGTCGCCGAGCCAGGCCCGGGTGAGGCCGTCGAGGCCGACCGCGCGCAGAGCCGCGTTGAGCGGTCCGTCGATGTCGTAGATCCAGCGCCACGAGACGGCGACGACGACCGTGGCGAGGATCTGCGGCAGGAAGAGCACGGCACGGAAGAACGTCAGCCCGCGCACCCGGATGCGGGACATCAGGCCCGCGAGGAACAGGCCGAGCGCGACCGGGAGGAAGGCGTACGCGACCACGAAGACCAGCGAGTGGGCCAGCGCCGACGGGATGCGCCCGTCGTGCAGCAGCTCGCGGTAGTTCGCCGCGCCCGCCCAGCGGCCCTCGGTGAGGCCGTCCCAGTGGAACAGCGAGATCCAGGCGGTCTGCCCCAGCGGGCGCAGCACGAACAGGATGTAGAAGGCGGCGGCCGGGAGGAGGTAGAGGAACGCGGGCCAGTACTGCCGCGAGGCCCACGACCGGACCGTGCCGGTACGCGCCGCTCCGCCGCCGTGTCCCGCGTCGCCGCGCGTTCCGAAGGCACGGCGGGTGCCGCGCGCGTCCGGAACAACCGCGGCGGGAGCGGGAGACGAGGACGCCGACGCGGTCGGGGCGGTCACGACGCGTCCTTCGCCGCGGCGGCCTCTTCCCGCTGCTGCTTCTGGAAGGCGGTCCAGTCGTCCTGGAGGCCGCCGACGAAGCCCTCGGGCGAGGTACGCCGGTCGAGGAGGTCCTGCGTCTTGGCGCCGACCGTGTCGTACATCGTGGTCGAGGCCCAGTCGAGGTAGAAGTTCTGGCCGTCGTCGGCGAGGAGTTCGGTGCCGATGCGGTTGACCTGCTCGACGACGGGGCTGGCGGCCTTGACGTCGTCGCCGCCGGTGACCGGGGTGCGGCCGACGTCCGCGATGCTCTGCGCGAACTCGTCGCTCATCAGCAGGTCGAGGAACGCGACGGCGGCCGGGAGCTTGTCGGTCCTGGCGCCGATGTGCCAGCCGAGGCCCATCGAGCCGACCGTGGCCCGGGTGCCGTCCTCGCGGGTGGGGAGCGTGAAGCCGACGCGGCCGTTCATGCTCTCCTGGAGGCTCGGGGCGTTCCACGACCCGGCCACGTAGAAGACGCCCTGGCCTTGGCTGAACTTCGCGGCCGCGTCGTCGGCGCTGATGCCGTTGTAGCCGGGGCCGAAGTAGCCGTCGTGCGCCCAGTCCTGCACGGTACGGGCGGCCTCGGTGCTCCCGGGGTCGGCGACGGTGGTGTCCGGGACGCCCGCGATCCACGAACGCACGTCACGGCTCTCGGTCTTCTGCCCCTGCACGAGGCCGATGACCTGGCTGGCCGGGTACTTCTCGGCGTTGCCGAGCATCAGCGGCTGCTCGCCCGCGGCCTTGGCCTTGTCGAGGGCGGCGGTGAACTCGGCGTACGTCTGCGGCGGCGCGATGCCGAGCCTGGCGAGCTTCTCGGTGTTGTAGAAGACGCCGACGTACTCGGTGACCGGTGATATGCCGTAGAGGCTGCCCGCGCCGAAGATGCTGCCGCCCGCCGACCAGCGCCACTGCTTGAGCGTCCCGTCGGTGATCAGGTTCTCCCAGCCGTACGTCCGCGCGATGTCGTCCATCGGCCGGATCAGGCCGGACTTCACCAGCGGGCCGTCGGTGCCGTAGCCCTGGTTGCCCTGTGCGAGGTCGGGCGCGTTGTCGCCGGACATGGAGTTGACGACGGTCTTCATCAGGTCGTCGAAGCCCTTGGTGGTGACCTCGACCTTGATGTTGGGGTACTTCTTCTCGTACAGCGGCACCGCCGCCTTGAGGGTGTCCTCCTCGCCCGCGTCGGCGAGGACGCGCAGCGTGGTGGGGCCGAGCTCGGCGAC
>NZ_JBPKBH010000008.1:109458-114839 GCF_051388915.1 Yinghuangia sp. YIM S09857
GGTGTCGCCGAGCTCGGCGACGTCCTCGACGGTGACGCGCTCGGTGATGCGCGGGCCGTCGAAGCCGTCGGACGCCGTGGACCCGGCGCCGGGCACGCCGCACCCGGAGAGCAGCAGGCCGGCCAGCGCGGCCCCCGCGGCCCAGGCCCCGGCGGCCCCGCTCAAACGCAGCTTCTTCATGGTCACTCCGAGGGAGAACAAAGGGAGTTCGGGGAGGGGAATCAGGTGTGCGCGGAGATCAGGTGCGCGCGGCGACCTTGCCGGCCAACCACGTGAGGTTCGCGGCCTGTTCGGCCGCCACCTGCGGGTAGAGGTGCGCAGGGGTGGGCGCCCGGTCCTGCTCGACGAGCAGCCAGCCGCGGTATCCGCCGCGCAGCAGGTCGGCGATGAACGGGTCGATGTCGACGTCGCCCCGGCCGAACGGCACGCAGACGTCGGCCCACCACACGTCGAAGTCGGTGCGACGGGCGTCCTTCGCCCGGGTGAGGACGCCCACCTCGACGTCCTTCACGTGCACGTGGTTGATCCGGTCGCGCCAGCGGTCCAGGCACTCGACCGGGTCGCCGCCGGCAAGTTGGATGTGCGCGATGTCGAGGGTCACGCCCACCTCGGTGAGTTCGAGGAGGCGGTCGACCTCCCACGGCGACTCGATGAACGTGCTGATGTGCGGGTGGAACGAGGTGCGCAGCCCGTGGCTTTTCGCCAACTCCACGGCCTTGGCGGACAGTTCGGCGAGGCGCTCCCAACCGGCCGGGTCGAGCGCGAGGGAGCGGTCGTCCCAGGCGCGCGCCGGGTTGTGCAGCAGGGCCTCGCTGCCCTCGTCGGCGAGGATCGCCAACGGCGCTTCGTCGGCGCCAAGGCCGGACTTCTCGGCGCAGGCGGCGAGTTCGCGGCAGGTCTGGGCCATGCGGGCCATGTCGTGCGCGACGACGTCGTCGTCGAGGGCGTAGTGCACGGGGATGTAGGCGCCGACAGGCGCGAGGCCGTACGAGGCGAACAGTTCCGCGGTCTCCTCCGGCGTGCCGAAGAATCCGGGCGGGCCGAGTTCGCTGCCCTGGTAGCCGGCTTCGGCCATCGACTTCAGGAGAGCTTCGGGTGACGTGCCGTCGCCGCCCGCGCCTTCGCCGTAGACGCCGTAGCTGACGGGGGCGTTGCCGATGCGTATGCCCTCGGGGAGGCGGGCGGCGGTCTGCTGCTGCGCCTGGGTCTGCCGCAACGCGTCGGTGTGCGCGTCGCTGTGCTGCTGTGCGTTGGCGGTGTGCTGCTGCGCGTCGCTGTGCTGCTGTGCGTTGGTCTGGTGTTGCGTCTCGGTCCGGTGCTGCGTGTCGGGGCTCATCGGACGCCTCCCGCCTCTCCGCCGACGGTGATTCCCTCGCGTGCGGCGAGGGCCGCGAGCAGGGCTTGCAGGCAGCGCACGTCCTCGGCGGCGCCCGCGGCGTCCGAGCGGACCGGCGCGCCGTCGCGCACCGAACGCGCGAACTCCTCCAACTGGCGCACGAATCCGGTGTCGTAGCCGTGGCGGGCGGTGGTGTCGCGGCGCACGCCGTCGCCCGCTCGCTCGACGCGGAGCGTGCTGCGCGCGTCGGCAAGGTAGGGCGCGGCCATGTCGAGCCGCAGGCGCCCGTCGCGCGCGAGGACGGCGATCTCCTCGCCGTACTCGGGGTGGTCGGGCAGCCAGTTCCAGTTGAGGACGAGCCGGGCGGCGCCGTCCTCGCCGAGCGGCGCGGTGGCCAGCAGGCACGGCGGTTCGCCGGTGACGGGCCAGGGCCACAGCTCGGCGGAGTCGAAGGAGTCCGGGAGGGCGAAGCCGAGGGCGCGCAGCACGGAGAGTTCGTGGATGACCGAGCCGTTGAGCACGTCGCGGTAGTAGCGGGCCAGTTCGGCTGGAACGTCGCCGAGGGCTTCGGCGGTGCGCTCGGCCTCGTAGGCGACGGCCGCGTCGATGACGGAGGTGTCCACGTCGTCGGCGGGCGGGGCCATGCGCAGGTGCTCGACCTGCGGTTCGTCGGCGGGGTGGAGCACGGTGACGCGGACGGTGCGCGGGGTGTCCAGGGCGGCGAG
Organism: Yinghuangia sp. YIM S09857; assembly: GCF_051388915.1. NCBI lineage: Bacteria > Bacillati > Actinomycetota > Actinomycetes > Kitasatosporales > Streptomycetaceae > Yinghuangia > Yinghuangia sp. YIM S09857. Next base: position 111,520 of record NZ_JBPKBH010000008.1, read on the forward strand.
CTCGGCGGCGGCGACCTCGGTGAGCGGGTCGTACATCTTCATGTAGCCGACCTGGAGGACGAGGCCCTTGGCGTCGGCGAGGGCACCGAGTTCGGCGGCCTCGGCGGCGGTCAGGCACAGCGGCTTCTCGGCGAGGACGTGCTTTCCGGCGTCGAGCGCGGCGCGGGCGTCGCGGGCATGGGTGCCGGGGGTGGCCAGCAGGACCGCGTCGATGTCGGGGGACGCCAGGATCTCCGCGTAGTCGCTGGTCGCGCGCACGGCGACGCCGTTGCGGGCGGCGACTGCGGCGGCCCGGGAGGGCGACAGGTCGCAGACCGCGACGAGCTCGAAGAGCCCGGCCAGGCGGTGCACGGCGGGCAGGTGGACCGACTGCGAGATCGTCCCGGCGCCGACGACGGCGAGGCGGACGGGTTGGCGTACCGGCATAAGAGGGTTCCTCGGCTCTGCTTCGGTCTGGTCGCGCCGCCCTGGGAAGGCGGTCGCGCGGCGTCGGCGTGGTCACGGCCCCGCCGACGAGTCGCGGCGTCCCCCGGCGATTACCGGAATCTCGGATTCCGATTGTCGGCGCCTCGGCGATCCTGCATTACCTCAGACCAGTTAGTCCAGTACTTGGACCACATTCACATCTGGTCTGACGACTGGTCCCCCTGGTACAGTCCCCGGCCATGACCCCCGAAGACGCTCCGCCGCTCGGCCCGCCGCCCGGCACCGGGCTCGGCGACGCACCCGGCACCCCGCCGGGCAGCGAATCTGACGCGCCGTCGACAACCGCCGCGGGCCCGGCGGTTCAGCTCGCGCGGCAGCGGCTGGTTCGGCTGCTGGACGCGCGCGAGTGGATGCCCGGCAGCCAACTCCCGGGCGAGCGCGCACTGGCGAAGCAGATCGGCGTCAGCCGCTCCAGCCTGCGCCAGGCGCTCGCGCGACTGGAGGCGGAGGGGCGCGTCCACGCGTCGGCGCAGCGCGGCTGGTTCGTGCGGTCCGACATGGTCAGCGAACCGCCCAGCCTGCTCAAGAGCTTCAGCGAGGTGGCCCGGGAGCGCGGGCTGACGGCGACGGCGCGGGTGCTGTCGCGCGAGACGCGGGCGGCGACGTACGAGGAGGCGCAGCGACTGCGGACCGCGCCGACGTCGCCCGTGCTGGAGCTGGTACGCGTGCGCGGGCTCGACGACGTGCCGGTGTGCGTCGACACGACGGTGATAATCGGCACACACGCGGGGTCACTCCAGTCAGATGATTTGACTGATAAGTCCCTTTTCTCCCTGTTGGAGGACGGCGGGGTGCGCGTCACGCGCAGCGCGTACACGGCGCACGCCGAGGCCGCCGACCACCGCATCGCCGAGCTCCTCGGCATCTCGGCAGGCAGCCCGGTGCTGGTCTGCGACGAGATCACGCACGACCAGAACGACGCGCCGGTGCTGATAGGGCGCGCGATCTACCGGGGAGACGCGTACCGCTTCGAGGCCACCCTGCTGCGCGGCGCCTGAGCCGCCCCCCACCTGGAGTCCGAGCACCGTGACGAGCACCACCGCACCGCGCGACGTGTCCCTGGGCGTCGACGTCGGCGGCACCAAGATCGCCGCCGGCCTGGTGGCCCCGGACGGCTCGGTCGTCCGCCACCGCGAGTGGCCCACCGCGACCGCCGACCGCATGCGCGACCCGGGCCTGGCCGGAACGGCGCTGGCCGTACGCCATCTGCTCGCCGACGCCCGCGAACTCGACCTGGACGTCACCGGCGTCGGCATCGGCGTCCCCGAATACGTCGACGCGAACGGCGTGCTGACGAGCCGTGAGGTCCTGGCCTGGGACGAGCAGCCCGCCGACATCGTCGCCGCCGAACTGAAGGCCGCCGAACTTCCCGGGCTCCCCTGCGCCATCGGCTCCGACGTACGCTGCGGTGCCCTCGGCGAGGCCGTCCACGGCGCGGGGCGCGAACTCCCGGACTTCTTCTACGTGTCGCTCGGCACGGGTCTGTCCTCGGCCTTCGTCATCGACGGCAGGCCCTGGCCGGGCAGGCGCGGCGAGGCAATAGCCCTGGGCGAGTTCGAGGTCCCCGCGTCCGTGTCTGTCGAATTCACCGGAAACCTGGAGCAGTTCGCCTCAGGACGCGGCATCGGCGACCGCGCCACGGCCGCCACCGGCCACCCCTGCGCGGGCGCCCGCGAGGCAACGGCCCTCGCCGCCACCGGCGATACCGCCGCCCTCGCCGTACTCACCTCCGCCGGACGCGCCCTGGCCACGGTGCTGGCCGCGACGGTCCGCCTCCTCGACCCGTCCGCCATCGTCCTGGGCGGCGGCCTCGGCACCACCGACGGCCCGGTACGAGAAGCCCTGACCAACACCTACGCGGCACTCACCGCCACCCGCCCCGCCACCCCACCCCTAATCCCCGCCCGACTAGGCCCCCAAGCAGGGCTCATAGGCGCAGCGCTCCTCCCCCGGTACGTCTGAGATCTTCTGCCCGCAGGTCTCGACGACCTGCAACTCCGGGAGGAGGCGGCACGGCCGTCGCGCCCCCCGGTTCCCCCTCGGGTGGGAATTCGGGTTCGGCCGCTGGACCGAAGACCGGCGAGACATATGGGAGCCAGGCTTCCGGTATGAACTCCTCCCCATCGGCAACGATCGCGATCTCGGTCGAGGGCCTGACGAAGCGCTACGGCCGGACCACCGTCGTCGACCGGCTCTCCTTCACCGTGCGGTCGGGCGCGGTCACCGGCTTCTTCGGCCCCAACGGCGCGGGCAAGACCACCGCGTTGAAGACGATCGTCGGGTTGGCACGACCGAGTGCCGGCCGAGTGTCGTTCCACGGCGGCCCGGTCGTCGCGGACCCCCGGGTCCTCGGCGTCCACATCGAGCCGTGCGGCGCGCACCCCGGCCGCAGTGCACAGGCGCACCTACGGTCGCTGGCGGTGCTGGCGGGACTGCCCCGCACCCGTGTCGGCGAGGTGCTGGACTCGGTCGGCCTGGCGCACGCCGCCGGAAGACGAGTCGGGTCCTACTCGCTGGGCATGCGGCAACGACTGGGCCTGGCAGGCGCGTTGCTCGGCGACCCGGAGATCCTCGTCCTGGACGAACCGGTGAACGGCCTGGATCCGCAGGCGATTCGCGGGTTGCGCACGCTGCTCCGGGAACGCGCGGCGCGCGGTCGTACGACCCTCCTGTCGAGCCACGTACTGAGCGAGGCGGCGCAGACCGTCGACGACGTCGTGGTCATCGACAAGGGGCGCCTGGTCCACGCCGGAGCGATCGGCGACCTGGGCGAGTCCGGAGTGTCGGTGCGTACGCCCCACCCCGGGCAACTGGCAGCGGCGGTCGCCCGTGTC
>NZ_JBPKBH010000008.1:114961-149751 GCF_051388915.1 Yinghuangia sp. YIM S09857
CCCCGGCCCGCGGACGACGGCAGCCTGTGGATCGAGGGGCTGCCGGTCGACGACGTCGCGGAACTGGCGCACAGTCAAGGCATTTTCCTCCAGGAGATCACCCCGCGGTCGACGTCCCTGGAGGACGTCTTCCACGACCTTACGCAAAGTGGTGACGCATGAGCCGGCTGGTGAGGGGAGAACTGCTCAAGACCACGACCACGCGTTCGTGTTACGCGTTCGCGATAGGCGGGATCGCGTTCGCCGTCCTCAACTCCGTAATCGTCGCCGCCGCGTCGGGCGACCTCGACGACGTCGCGGAGAAGCAGGAGGCGTTCGCCGGGCTGCCGGTCCTGCTGATGCTGTGGGGGCTGGTCGGCGTCGCCGGTGAGTACCGCCACCGGACGGCGGCACCTTCCGCGCTGGCGGCCGGGCGCGACCGCGGCGCGGTCCTGCTCGCCAGGATCGGCGCCTACGCCGTGACCGGACTGCTCATCGGCGGAGCGGCGGTCGCGGCGTCGGTCGCGGTGGCCGTACCGCTGTTGGGCGACGACTCCGGTCCCGATCTCACGGCGGGGCAGATCACCGCGGTCGCGGTGGGCAATCTGGCGGCATTTGTGCTGTCTGCGATCATGGGGGCCGCCATCGGAGCGATGGTGCGAATCCCGGTCCTGGGGGTGGTCGTGCTCTTGATCGTGAACTTCGCGGTGCTTCCGCTGATCGCCGGTGTCGCCGAGTCGGCGGCCAACCTGACCCCGTTCGGGGCCGCCGACGTCCTGGCTCGGTCCACGCACCACACGACGTTGTCGACGGGGGCCGCCGCGGTGGTCCTGGCAGCCTGGGCGGTCGCCCTGGTGCTCGTGGCTGTGCTCGGCGAGCGGCGCCGCGACCTGGCATGAACGCTCACGGACGGCCCCTGGGGGCGGCACGCCGATGGTTCCGGCAGTTCCAGGCGCGCCGTTCCGTGGTGTTCGACTGCGCTCTCGCCGCGGTGACGACCGGTGTGGAACTGGGGCTGACGTTCGAGGACTCGAATCCGGTCCGGGCGTTCCCCGCCGTGCTCATCATCCTGGGGGGAACGGTCCTGCTCGCGCGGCGCGTCGCGCCCGAGGTCGTGCTCGGCCTGGCGTGCGCAGTGGCGGCAGTGCTCACCGTGACCGGCCAACACCCCGGCGGGGCACCGGCATTGGTCGCCCTCTATACGGTCGCGGAAGTGCGGCAACCACGCGTCTCACTGGTCGCCCTCGCATCGACGGGCCTCTACCTGCAACTGGCGGGCATCACGGTGATCCCCGTCGCCGTCGGCACCTGGGGACTTGGCGCCTACGCCCAGACCCGGCGGCGCTACACCCTCGCCTTGGAGGAACGCACCGCGCAACTCGAACGGGAGCGCGAGCAATTGTCCGTGATCGCAGCCCAGCAGGAACGCACGGCGCTCGCCCGTGAGTTGCACGACATCGTCGCGCACTCGGTCACCGTGATGCTGCTCGGAGTACGCGGTGCCCGCGACGTACTGCGCACGGCGCCCGATGTGGCTGACGAAACCCTGGAACGCGTGGAGACCACCGGCGAAGAAAGCGTGGCCGAGTTGCGCCGGATGCTGCTGTTGCTCCGCGGGCCCGACCAGAGTGCCCACCTGCACCCACAACCGTCGTTGGCCCAACTCGCCGCGCTGGTCGCCTCGTACGACGCGGCGGGGCTGCCCACGCGGCTCAAGGTCACCGGTGAGGCGCGTCCGCTCGCCGGCGGCCTGGAGTTGTCGGTGTACCGCATCGTCGAGGAGGCGCTGACCAACGTGCTCAAGCACGCCGAACCCACCCACGTCGTGGTGACTCTCGGCTTCGGCCGCACGCACTTGGACGTCTCGGTCGTCAACGACACCAAGCGGGCCTCGCAACCGCGTATCTCCGCTTCCGCTGCCGCGAGTCCCTCCGCGATCGGGCACGGCATCGTCGGGATGCGGGAGCGCGTCTCCGTACTCGGCGGCGAACTGGAGGCCCTACCGGAACCCGACGGCGGCTTCCGGATCGCGGCGAGGCTGCCCCTGGCAGGATCGGGGGCGGCCGGGACATGACCGTCCGCCTGCTCATCGTCGACGACCAGGACCTGATCCGCACCGGCCTGCGCCTGTTCCTCCAGACGCTGGACGCCTTCACCGTCGTGGGCGAGGCCGAGGACGGTGACGACGCGGTCGCGCTGGCACGTGAGTTGCGCCCGGACGTCGTGCTCATGGACATCCGGATGCCCCGGATGGACGGGATCGAGGCCACCAAGCGCCTGCACGCGGCCGGGATTTCACCACCGCCACGGGTGCTGGTCCTGACGACATTCGACCTCGACGAGTACGTCTACGGCGCATTGCGGGCGGGCGCCGCCGGATTCCTCCTCAAGGACGCACCACGCGCGCGCCTGGTGGAGGCCATCCACGTCGTCCACGAAGGCGAGGCGCTGCTCTCGCCCTCGATCACGCGTCGTCTCATCGAGGACTTCGCCGCGCGCCGGGAGCCGATCCAGGCATCGACCGCACTCGTCGCGGTGCTGACGCCGCGCGAACGGGAGACCCTGCTCCTGGTCGCTCGCGGCCTCTCCAACACCGAGATCGCGGCCCGCCTGTTCGTCACCGAGGCGACCGTAAAAAGCCACGTAGGCAGCATGTTCGCCAAGCTGGGCCTGCGTGACAGGGCCCAGGCCGTGGTCTTCGCCTACGAACACGGCTTGGTCGTCGCCGGCGAACCGGGGTGAACTGACCGCCGGGACCCGCGAGTCGGCCAAGTGTGAGGCCAACTCACGGATCTCGTGGACTCGTTGGTCCACGGTGTTCTACCGGATCTCTCTCAGATGTGGACGACCTGGTGAGGTGCGGGGCTCCGGGCCGCTTGGTGTCGCGCGTCATCGTCGTGCGCGTCGCCGCCGTGTGGGGGGACGCTGCCGCGCCCGGTCGGGAAGCCGGTCGGTGCGGCGTTCGACATCACGAGCGGAAATACGACTGGTCACTCGTGAGTGTGAGCGAAGTGGACTCGGCGGCTGGGAATCGGCAGGATGACTCGCTGGTCTGGCCCGATCGGCGCCGGCGAATCACCAAGACAATCGGGAGCCCCGGTGCTGAAGGGATTCCGCAGCTTCCTGCTGCGGGGCAATGTGGTCGACCTCGCGGTCGGCATCGTCATCGGTGCGGCGTTCACGGCCGTCGTCACCGGGTTCGTCACCGCGTTCCTGACGCCGCTGATCGGCGTCGCCACCGGCGCCGTGGGCGACTTCAGCAAGCAGACGTTCTCGGTCGGGGACACCGATTTCCCGTACGGTGCCTTCCTCAACGCGCTGATCAGCTTCGTGTTGGTCGCCGCGGTGATCTACTTCGTGGTGGTCATGCCGGTGACCAAGCTCCAGGACCGGCTGGACGGCGACAAGAAGGCCGCCAAGACGAAGTGCCCCGACTGCCTGAGCAGCGTGCCCACCGCGGCCGTCCGCTGCGCGTTCTGCACGAGCGACCTGGTCGGCCGCCCCGGGTTCCCCACCCAGGCGCAGGCCCGGGCCGCCGCCACCGCCACGGCCGGCAGCACGTCCTGACGGCGCCCACGCGGCAGCACCCCGGGCGGGTGGCTTCCGGAGTCCTCGGCACAGGGACTGCGGAAGCCGCCCGTTCGGCGTTTTGGCGGGGAAGTCTTCTGCGGCAAGCGTGTGTTCTCAGCTCCCGGCGGTGACGAAGCCGGACTCGTATGCGGCGATGACCGCTTGGGTGCGGTCGCGGACGGCCAGTTTGGCGAGCACGCGGGCCACGTGGGTCTTCACCGTCTCACCGCCCACGCCCATGCGGTCGGCAATCTCCGGGTTGGACAGGCCGGACGCCATAAGGCGCAGGACCGCCTGTTCGCGCTCGGAGAGCCGGTCGATGCGGCTGCGGTCGGGGGCGACGGGGGCGTGGCGCAGCGCGAGGTCGCGTACGGCCGCCGGGAAGAGGAGTGAGTCGCCGCGGGCCACCAGCCTTACCGCGTGCAGAAGCTCGTCGGTGCGGGCGCGCTTGAGGAGGAAGCCGGTGGCGCCCGCGCGCAGGGCTTCGTAGACGTACGAGTCGTTCTCGAACGTCGTGACGACGAGTACGCGCGGCGGCTCCGGCAGCGTGCGGACCAGGTGGGCGGTGGCGTCGATGCCGGTGAGGCCGGGCATGCGGACGTCCATGAGGACGACGTCCGGCCGGTGTTCGGTGGCGAGGGCGACCGCCTCGACGCCGTCCGCGGCCTCGGCGACGACGGCCATGTCCGGCTCGGCGTCGAGGATCGCGCCGAAGCCGACCCTGATCAACTGCTCGTCGTCGGCGACGAGTACGCGGATCGTCACGCGGCGGCCACCAGCGGAATGCGGGCGGTGAGCCGCCAGATGCCGTCGTCGTCCGGACCGGCGTCAAGCGTGCCTCGCAGCAGTGCGACACGGTCGCGCATGCCGGGCAGGCCGCTTCCGCCACGCCTGCGGGGAGTCCGCGGCGGGCGGGACGGCAGCGGGTTCGCCATGGTGATCTCCAGCGCGTTCGGTCCGGCGGTGAGGCGGAGCTGTATGGGGGCGCCGCGCGCGTGCTTCAGCGCATTGCCGAGGCCCTCTTGCACGATGCGGTACGCCTCGCGCGACTGGGTCCCCGGGACGCGGGACGCCGGTTCGCCCTCGTACGCGTAGTCCACCGCGGCACCGGCGGCCCGCGTGCGGTCGAGGAGCGCGGCCAGGTCCGCGAGGCCGCGCGGCGCGTACGTGTCCACCTCGTCGCGCAACAGGCCCAGCACGTGGTCGAGTTCCGCCACCGCGTCGCGCGCCGTCTCCTCGATCGCGGCCAGGGCCTTCGCCGCGAACTGGGGGTCGGCGTCCAGCCGCCGGGACGCCGCGGCGGCCTGGATGCCCACGGCGCTGAGGGCGTGGCCGACCGAGTCGTGCAACTCCCTTGCGATGCGGGCTTGTTCGGCCATGCGCGCGGCGCGGGCCTCGGCGGCGGCGAGGCGGTCGCCGGGCGTCGGGCCCAGCAGGACCGGGGCGAGCCGGGCGAGAAGGCGTCCGGCCGCGGCCGAGACAGCGATGGGCAGGAGCAGCAGAATCGTCCCGAGCAGCGGTGCCGCCCAAGGGTGTTCGACCAGCGGGCGACCCCACGCGAGGTCCCCGGCGAGACCGCCGCCGTCCAGGAAGGGCAGCGCCAGGAACAGCGCGCCCGCCGGGGGCGCGGCGAGCGAGATGCCGCCGACGATTCCGCCGAGGAGCGTGTGCAACGTGAACCACGCAGACGTGCGCCGCCTGGCGGGCCACGAGTCGGCGGCAGTTGCCAGGATCTCGTCCGAACTCCCACACAGAGTCCGTGCCATGGCTCCTTCGAGAGTGCGTGCCACCGGGAGCAGACCAACGAGCACGACGAGCGGGACGTCCAGCGCGAAGGCGGTGAACTGGACGGCCGCCGCCTCGCCCGCCGTGCCGTCGAACGCACCGAGAGTCGAGAGGCAGGTGACCATAAGGGTGTGGAACGGCATCAGCAGCGCGGCGCCGAGGAGCAGGTGCATCCAGCGCAGCCCGCCCCGTCGGCTCACCCGGAGGTGGGCGAGCCGGTCCCGGAGGCGGCGGCGTGTGCCGGAGCGCTGGTTCATGTGCCCTTCGTCCTCGTCCCGATACCGCCGAGGGCGCGAAGGCCGGTGCCGAGCATCAGGAGCCCGGCCGCGGTCTCCGCACTGTACACAGCGGTCATCACGGCGGTCGGGCTTTCCTCTCCGCCCACCAGAACGCCGGTCAGGCCGAGGACGCCTCCCCAGCCGGACGCCACGGCCCCGCCGACCCAGGCAAGTGCGAGCGGCACGCGTACCGGAACATTTCGCCGCTCGAAGGCGCCGAGAAGCAGGAGCAACCCGGCCGCGCCGAGCACCATGAAGCCGGCCTGGGTCGACTCCACGATGCGCCGCGTCGAGTCCAGGGCGTCGGCCCGCTCGGCGCTGAGGCCGGACGTCGCACCGCACGCCCACGCGACCCGGGCCGCGGCCGCGACGACGAGCAGGCACGCGGCGGCGTATCCGGCGGCGCGCTGCCCCGTGGCGAGGCACCGGGCGAAGGCCGCCGACGAGGCGCGCAGCAGGCCAGCCCAGCGCTCGTCGGCAAAGAGGCCGAACGCGCCGAGCAGAACCACCCCTTCGACGATGAACCCGCCGTAGACCAGGGCGTAGACCCACGGTTCGAGGAACCCGTCGCTCGCGAAGGGGTTCCCGGTGCCGAACGCCATACCGAGCAGGCTCAGCGGCACAGCGGCCATGATCACCGCGAGCAGCCCGGACGCCACCCACATCGGGAGCGCGACCAACCACGCCCGCACCCGCGGCCCGCCGGGGCGCGTCAACGCGTACGCGATCAGCGCGGCGACCCCGTCCATCGCGAACGTCACCAGATTGACCGCCACCCACGCGGCGTCGCTGACATCGCCGCGATCGACGACACCGACATCGACGCCGCAAACCCAGAGCAGCTTGAGTCCCAGGTAGGGAAGGCAGGCGACGACCCCGCCGATCCCCAGCCACCGCCGCAACGCGCGGCGGCGGGACGCGTGCTCGGCGTCGACGGCCGAAGTCGCCAACGCCGCAGCGGAGGACGTGGGGACGGACACGGCCACGGGTGCGGAAGCCCCAGACGCAGCGGCGGCTGTGAAGGCGGGCGCGGAGAGCCTGGGCGCGGACGTGGCGGGCGCGGCAGTCCCGGGCGCGGCAGTCCCCAGCGCCGCAGTCCCAGGCGCCGCAGTCGCGAATGCGGCAGTCCCGGGGGCGGCGGTCCTGGGCGCCGCAGTCGCGGATGCGGCCGTCGCGGATGCGGTAGTCCCGGGCGCGGCAGTCGCGGATGCGGCCGTCCCGGGCGCGGCAGTCGCGGATGCGGCCGTCCCGGGCGCGGCCGTCGCGGATGCGGCCGTCCCGGGCGCGGCAGTCGCGGATGTCGGCGACTCAGGGGCGACGGCTGAACCGGCTTCGGTGCGCGTTGTCTCCATGCCCCCACCCTCGCCGCGCCCACCCCACCCCGCCGTCCGCCGGCGCGACGATCCCCATCCCCCACACGGGGGACCCACACCCGCAACCTCCGGGGGGACGCGCGGTAGTGACGGGTGAGGACGAGGCGGGGTGAGGAGGAAGCAGGTGCGAAGGCGTGAGCGCGCAGCGCGGACCGTGCGGACTCGGGCATCGACGCGTGCGCAAAGCTGCCCACCCGGTAGGCGCGGCGGTCGACACAGGCTACTGGAGCACACCCACCCGGCAACGCACGGGCGTATGCGAGCGCGCAGCGCGGACCGTGCGGACTCGGGCATCGACGCGTGCGCGAACCTGCCCACCCGGTAGGCGCGGCGGTCGACGCAGGCAGCTGGAGCATACGCACCGGGCAACGAACGGGGCGTAGTAGTCGTGGCAGGGGTAAGAGGGGTGCCGTGAAGAGCGCAAACGCTTCGAAGCAGGGCAAAGCGCAGCACACGGTGGGACGCGGGGCGCGAAAGTCCGCGCACAGCACGCGGCACGCGACACGCGATACGCGGCACGAGGCACGCGACACGCGCCACGCGGCGCAAGGTACGAAGCGCGAGGCATGCGGCACGACGCTGACTGGGCGGCCCCTCGACGCATCCGGGTGCGGCACGGCGATGAGTTCCGCGGTGCCCTCCGGGCTACCTTTCGACGGAAGTGTCCGACTTCACCGGAGGTACGCCATGGGCATCATCCAGATCGAACAGTTCGCGACCCTCGACCTTGTGGCGCAGTCGCCCGGGGGTCCCGACGAGGATCCGGAGGGGTTCGCGTTCGGCGGATGGCAGGCCCCGCTGATGGACGAGGTCGCCGGGGCCCAGATCCATGCCGCGTACGAGGGCACCGACGCGCTGCTGCTCGGGCGGCGGACGTACGACATCTTCGCCTCCTACTGGCCGCATCAGGAGGGCGGTCAGGACGACGCGATCGCCACGCTCTTCAACCGCGTGCCGAAGTACGTCGCCTCGCGCGGCACGCCCGACCTCTCGTGGGCCGGTTCGGAGCAGCTCGGCCCGAACCTCGCCGACGCGGTGCGCGAGATCCGCGACCGGCACGAGAACATCAAGGTCGTCGGCAGCCTCGACCTCGTGCAGAGCCTGCTGCGCGAGAAGCTGTTCGACCGCTTGGACCTCTGGGTGCACCCGATCCTGCTCGGCGGCGGCAAGAAGGTGTTCGACGGCGGCGAGGTGCCCTCGAACCTCACCCTCCTGGAGCCGCCGGTGAGCAGCCCGAGCGGCACCGTGTACCTGCGGTACGCGCTCGGCGACGGCGCACCGCGCACGGGCGACATGAGCGAGCCCGACCGCGGCATGGCACGCGACTGAGCCGGCGCAGAGCGACACGAGGCCGCAAAGCCGCCGACGGCACCACCGCCTCACACCCCCAGCAGCTCCGGAACCTCCCGCATCGTGCCGAACAACGCGTCGGCCCCGCCCAGGCGTTCGGGCGGGGTCAGGGCGGTGTGCCCGTACACCCGCATCCCGGCGGCCCGGGCCGCGGCCACTCCCAGCGGACTGTCCTCGATCACCGCGCAGTCCTCCGGGGCGAAGCCCATCTTCTCGGCGGCGACCAGGAACAGGTCCGGCGCGGGCTTGTCGTGCGCGACGTCCTGGCTGCTGAAGATCACCGCGTCCGGGAACCGCCCGATGAGACCCGTGGTGGTGAGCGTCAGCCGGATGCGGTCGTGGGTGCCGGACGAGGCCACGCAATACGGGACGCCCGCCGCCACGAGCGCGTCAAGAAGGTCTGCGACACCCGCCACGGCCTTGAGCCCCGCACGGAATGCGGCGAAGACGGCACGGTGGTACGCGTCCTCGAACTCGGCGGGCATGTCCCGGCCGTGGCGTTCCCGGACCACCGTGCGGACCAGCGTCATGGACCCGCCCATGAAGTCGCGGATCGCCTCGTCGGCGGTGGTCGGCACGCCGTACCCGGTCAGGATCTCGGCCATGACGGCGTTGGCGATGCGCTCGCTGTCGACGAGGACCCCGTCGTTGTCGAAGATCACCAGGCCGGGCCGGGAGGCCGTCCGGCCTGGGGTCACTTGAGGCCCTCCGCGAGCTCCTTGGAGCGGTTGGCGGCGGCCTCCAGCGCGGCGAGCAGCGCCGCGCGCACGCCGTGGTTCTCCAGTTCGCGGATCGCCGCGATCGTGGTGCCGGCCGGGGAGGTGACCGCCTCCCGCAGCAGCGCCGGGTGCTCCCCGGAGTCGCGGAGCATGACGGACGCGCCGACGGCGGCCTGCACGATCAGGTCGTGCGCGGCCGCGCGCGGCAGGCCGAGCAGGATCCCGGCGTCGGTCATCGCCTCGACCAGGAGGTAGAAGTACGCGGGGCCGCTGCCCGACAGCGCCGTCACCGCGTCCTGCTGCTTCTCCGGGACCCGGATGGTCTTGCCAACGCCCTGGAAGATCTCCTCGGTGCGCTTCAGGTGGTCCTCGGTGGCGTGCGCGCCCGCCGAGATCGCGCTCATAGCCTCGTCCACCAGCGCCGGGGTGTTGGTCATGACGCGGACCACCGGCGTGCCGTGCGCGAGGCGGGCTTCGAGGTAGGACGTCGGGATGCCGGCCGCCCCGGAGACGACGAGCCGGTCCGCCGGGATCTGCGCGCCGAACTCGTCCAGCAGCGCGCCCATGTCCTGCGGCTTGACGGTGAGGATGAGCGTGTCGGCCGCCTCGGCGGCCTCCGCGTTGCCCACGGCGTCGACGCCGTAGCGGTCGTGGAGTTCTTTGGCCCGCTCCGGCCGGCGCGCGGTGACCATGAGGTCGCCGGGGCGCTTGCCGCCGCGCAGCATGCCGGACAGTAGCGCCTCGCCGATCTTGCCGGCGCCGATCACCGCGACCCGCTGGGTCATGTGCCTCACCTCTGGCCTCTCCGTGTGCCTGTCCGCGTCCCCGCCCCCGCGGCCCCCGTCGGCCGCGACCGGGCGCCGCCGCGACCGGGCCGGAGCACGGTTCCGCGCCGGGGCTATCCCCGTCCGGCGAGGGAGCGCAGGAAGAACGTCATGTTGGCGGGACGCTCGGCCAGTCGGCGCATGAGGTACCCGTACCACTGGTCACCGTACGGCACGTACACGCGCACGCGTTCGCCCTGGGCCGCCAGGCGGGTCTGCTCGTTGGGCCGCACGCCGTAGAGCATCTGGTACTCGTAGGTGCCCGGTTCGCGGCGGTTGCGGGCGGCCAGCATGCCGGTCAACTCGATGATGCGGGGGTCGTGGGTGGCGACCATGGGGTAGCCCTCGCCCGCCATGAGGACCTTCAGACAGCGCACGTAGTTGCGGTCGACGTCGGCGCGGTCGGTGTAGGCGACGGAGGCGGGCTCGTCGTACGCGCCCTTGCACAGGCGTACGCGCGACCCCGCCCCCGCGAGATCGCGGCAGTCCGCCTCGGTGCGCCGCAGGTACGCCTGGAGCACCGCGCCCACCCACGGGTAGTCCGCCCGCAGTTCCCGCAGGGCGGCCAGCGTCGCGTCGGTGGTGTCGTGGTCCTCCATGTCGAGGGTGACGGTCGTGCCGCACGTCTTGGCGGTCTCGCAGATGGCGCGTGCGTGGTCGAGGGCGATGGCCTCGCCGTCGCCGGGCAGGTAGCGGCCGACGGCGGACAGCTTGACGGACACCTCGGCGCGGCCCGCGAGCCCGGCGTCGTCGAGGCGGCCGAGGAGGGTGACGTACGCGTCGCGAGTCGCCCGGGCGCGGGCCGGGTCGAGGGTGTCCTCGCCGAGGTGGTCGATGCTGGCGTACAGGCCCTGCGCGGCCAGGTGCTCGGTCACGCGCACCGCGTCGAACGCGCGCTCGCCCGCGACGAATCGGTGCACCAGCGAGCGGGTGACCGGGGCGGTCTCGACCAGGTTCTTGACCTTGTCACTCCGGGAGGCGGAAAGCAGGACCTGGCGCAGCACGGAACCTCGCTTCGGGGCGGCGCCTCACGCACGGCACCCGGACGGCGGCGCCGCGCCGCGGCGGGGGGGGGGGGGGGGGGGGGGGGGGGGGGGGGGGGGGGGGGGGGGGGGGGGGGGGGGGGGGGGGGGGGGGGGGGGGGGGGGGGGGGGGGGGGGGGGGGGGGGGGGGGGGGGGGGGGGGGGGGGGGGGGGGGGGGGGGGGGGGGGGGGGGGGGGGGGGGGGGGGGGGGGGGGGGGGGGGGGGNACCCGTTTTGTCGGATTCGCCACCGACGCGGCTCGGCCTTCAGCCGGGAACCCGGCCCAGCCCTCATCCCTGGAACCGAGGGACGCGGCCCAGCCCTCATCCCTGGAACCAAGAGACGCAGCCCAGCCCTCATCCCTGGAACCGAGGGACGCGGCCCAGCCCTCACCCTGGAACCAAGAGACGCAGCCCAGCCCTTCAGCCGGGGACGCCACCCCGCCCCTCAACCTGGGAACCCGGCATCAGCCCCTCAACCACGCCGGCGCCGCCATCAGCAGTTCGACGTTGCGGTCCGACGCCTTGCCGCGCTTGCCGTCCTCCGCCGGGTCCTTCCGCTCGCGCTCCTGCCAGTCGTTGGCGGCCAGCTCGCGCGACAGCGAGGCCAGCGCCAGCGGGTCGTCGGTGCGGCGGGCGAGGTCGGCCGGGGCGGCGCTGTCGATGACCGTGCCGAACACCGACAGCGTGCCGTCGCCGTTGTCGGCGATCTCGACGATGCGGGCCTGCTGCGGCCAGTCGATGTGTGCGGCCGTGTTGACCTCCCAGAACCCGCCCGGCACCGGGCTGCCCGGGGGGCGGGCGTGCGGGCGCACGGTGTTGCGGTGCGAGTGACCGTTCACCCACGCCACCACGTTCGGGAAGCGCGTGAGCAGTTCGACCACCTTGGGGCCGAGCACGCGGTCGGGGCCGTTGCCGTTGTCCATCGACGTGGAGGTGTGGTGGCTGAACACCACGAACAACTTGTCCGGGACCGCGTTCTGCACCTCCTTGCCCTGCGCGTCCAGGTAGCGCGAGCTGTTCGCCTTCAGCTGCGCCTCCAGCCAGGCGAACTGCGCGGCGTCCAGCGAGCCCTCCGAACCGCCGTTGGTGTTGACGGTGTCGAGCGTGATGCAGCGGACGCGGTCGTGGTCGACGGCGTAGTACGCGGTGCCCGCGCTGACGTTCTCCTGCGTGAACCCGTGGCCCTCCGGCTTGCCGGCCGTCCGGAAGTGCTCCTTGACCGTCTCGGTGCGGGTGACCGGACGCCGGTCCGGGTCGGCGGACACCGGGCGGGACGGGCCGGACAGCAGCGTCTGCACCGCCTGCTGGTTGCCGCCCTGCACCTGGACCAGCAGCGTCACCAGGTTCACGCCCTGGGCCAGGCCGATGACCTTGCGGTCGCTGACCGCGGCCTTCTGCACCGCCTCGCTCGGCAGCAGGTTGCCCTGCGCGAGGCCGTCGTGGTTGCCGTACGCCGAATACCACGGGGTCTTGAGGCCCGTCGCCTTGAACGGCTTGCGCGCGGCGTCGAGCAGGCCGGGCACGGTCGGGAACCCGTATTTGGCGCGCGGCGCGTCGTCTGCGGCGCCGGGCGGCGTGCCGTCGGGGTGCCAGTAGCGCTCGTCGTACGCGATGTGGTCCGCGACGCCTTCGTACTTGCCCGTGTCGCCGGAGTCCGGCCGGACGTCCTTGCCGCCGTCCAACAGGTCTATGTACCAGCGCAGTTCGTTGTACTGCACGTTGTCGGTGTTGTCGCCCGTGACAATGGTGAACGCGATCGGCGCGCCGGTCGCCGGGCCCTTCTCGATCTTGTTCACCGCCCGCACCATCGCCTCGGCGACCTGCGCCGACAACATCTCCTGCGCGCGGTACGCACCCTCCACCGGCAGCAGCGCCGCGAACGGCTCGCCCGGGTCGCGGTTGCGGTCCAGGAACTCGACGCGCGCCGGTGACTGGCAGTCCACAATGTGCAGGTCGCTGAACTGCGTGAACGCGATCACCGGCTTGCGGGTCGCGGCCCGTGCCTTCACCGCCGCCTCCCCGACCGCCTCGGGCGCGGCCAGATCGCCCCGCACGACGTACGGCTCCCCCGGCCCCTCCACGATCTTGCGGTACCCACCCGCGCCCTCCGGCCCGAGCACCAGCGTGCGCTCCACGGTGGTGGCCCACGCGTTGGGCTCGACCGGCGGCCCGACGGGCTGCTGCGACCCGGGAGTGCCGTCCTTCGGCGGATCCTTCTCGTCGTCGTCCGAGCACCCGGTGAGCGCCGCCCCGCCGCCCACGGCCGCGGCTCCCACCGCGGTGTACCGCAGGACTTCCCGCCGACTCACACCCATGCCGCGGCCTCCCCAGATATCGGTGCGCCGCGCCGGTCCGGCACAGCGGTCAAACAAGCGGTCCGAACAAGCGGTCCCAAGGATCAGTCCACAGAACCGGTCGAAGACCGGCCCGGACTGCCCGCGCCCCCACCCGGTCATTACCGGCCGGTTTCGCTCCGACAGTTCTACCTGCTGCGCCGCCCCGAGGTCAGGCCACCCACCCCAACCGCGGCCGTTGTTCGCGGTGGCGGCGCGCGTCAGTCGAGCAGGCTGACGTCGCGGACGGCGCCCTTGTCGGCGGAGGTGGCCATCGCGGCGTACGCCTTGAGGGCCGTGCTCACCTCGCGGTCGCGGTTCGCCGGTCGGTACTTGCCGAGCGTGGCGAGCAGCTTCTCGCGGCGCGCTTCCAGTTCGGCGTCGGGGACGTCGAGGGTGATGGCGCGGTTGGGGATGTCGATCGAGATGATGTCGCCGTCCTCGACCAGCGCGATCACGCCGCCCGCCGCGGCCTCCGGGGAGACGTGGCCGATGGACAGGCCCGACGTGCCGCCGGAGAAGCGGCCGTCGGTGATCAGCGCGCACTTGGCGCCGAGCCCGCGGCCCTTGAGGAAGGACGTCGGGTACAGCATCTCCTGCATGCCGGGGCCGCCCTTGGGGCCCTCGTAGCGGACGACGACCACGTCGCCCTCCTTGACCCGCTTGGCCAGGATGGCCTCGACGGCGTCCTCCTGGGACTCCACCACGACCGCCGGGCCGGAGAAGGTCCAGATGGACTCGTCGACGCCCGCGGTCTTGACCACGCAGCCGTCCACCGCCAGGTTGCCGACCAGGATGCCCAGGCCGCCGTCCTTGCTGTACGCGTGGGCGACGTCGCGGATGCAGCCCGTCTCGACGTCCAGGTCAAGCGACTCCCAGCGCGCGGACTGGCTGAACGCGCTGGCCGAGCGCACGCAGCCGGGGGCGGCGTGGAACAGCTCGACCGCCTCGGCCGACGGGGAACCGCCGCGCACGTCCCAGTTCTTGAGCCACTCTGCGAGCGAGTCGGCGTGCACGGAGTGGACGTTCTCGTGCAGCAGGCCGGCCCGGTGGAGCTCGCCGAGCAGGGCCGGGACGCCGCCCGCGCGGTGCACGTCCTCGACGTGGTACGGCGCGTTGTTGGGGGCGACCTTGGCCAGGCACGGCACGCGGCGCGACAGCGCGTCGATGTCCGTCATGCCGAAGTCGACCTCGCCCTCCTGGGCGGCGGCCAGGAGGTGCAGGATCGTGTTGGTCGAGCCGCCCATGGCGATGTCGAGCGCCATGGCGTTCTCGAAGGCGTCGCGGGTGGCGATGTTGCGCGGCAGGACCGTCTCGTCGTCCTGCTCGTAGTAACGCTTGCACAGCTCGACCGCAGTGGCGCCGGCCTGCTCGTACAGCGCCTTGCGGGCCGTGTGCGTGGCCAGCACCGAGCCGTTGCCGGGCAGGCCCAGGCCCATGGCCTCGACCAGGAAGTTCATCGAGTTGGCGGTGAACATGCCGGCGCACGAGCCGCAGGTCGGGCAGGCCGCCTCCTCGATGCGCTCCAGGTCCTCGTCGGAGACCGCGTCGGACGCGGAGTCGGCGATCGCGGTGATCAGGTCGAGGTGCGCGCGGACCGTGCCGTCGACCATGACGGCCTTGCCTGCCTCCATCGGACCGCCGGAGACGAACACCGTGGGGATGTTGAGGCGCAGCGCGGCCATCAGCATGCCCGGGGTGATCTTGTCGCAGTTGGAGACCGCCACGAAGGCGTCCGCCTGGTGCGCATTGACCATGTACTCGACGGCGTCGGCGATCAGCTCGCGCGACGGCAGCGAGTAGAGCATGCCGCTGTGGCCCATCGCGATGCCGTCGTCGACAGCGATCGTGTTGAACTCGCGCGGAATGCCGCCCGCGGCCTTGATCGCGTCGGACACGATGCGGCCGACGGGGGCGAGGTGGGTGTGGCCCGGTACGAACTCGGTGAAGCTGTTCGCGACCGCGATGATCGGCTTCCCGAAGTCCTCGCGCTCGACGCCCGCGGCGCGCAGAAGCGCGCGGGCGCCCGCCATGTTGCGGCCGTGGGTGACCGTCCGAGACCTCAGTTGCGGCACTGGGCACACCCTCTCGCTCGTGGTCCTGGTCGGCGGCGCACCCGAGCAGCCGGGGCGTCCGACGATTGCGGTACTCCGAGCTTACGTCCGCGCCGCGGAGGGTGTGGGAGACGTCCAGGATGCGGCCACCCCGGCGCGGCGGTCGGACGGTCGACCGGTCAGTCGCCGCACAGGTAGCGCTGGAGGGTCGGGCCGACGGCCGCCACGAGCGTGTCGACGTCGGTGCTCGCGACCGGCTCCATGGCCAGGACGTACCGCGTGAACGCCAGCCCCATGAGCTGTGCGGCGCACATGCTCGCGCGCAGCAGCGCGTCGGGGGTGTCCAACTCGCGGGCCAGCCGGTGCACCATCTCGGTGGTCATGAAGTCGCTGAGCAGGCCGGCCGCGGCGTCGCCGGACAGGACCGTGCGCAGCAGCGCGAGGAGCCGCGGCCGGATCTCCGGGTCCTCCCAGAGGCCGAAGAAGTGCCGGGCCAGGCGTTGACCGACGTGTTCGGGGCCCTCGGCGAAGATGTCCGGGACGAGCGCGTCGGGGTCGAACGGCAGGTCGAGGGCCGCGACGAACACGCTCTCCTTCGGGCCGAAGTAGTGGTGCACGAGAGCGGGGTCGACGCCTGCGGTACGGGCGATGCCGCGCACCGACGTACCGGCGTATCCGGCACGGGCGAACTCGGAGCGGGCCGCGTCCAGGATCTGCCGCCGGGTGTCGGCCGCGCCCCCGCGGCGGCCCGCCGGACGCCCGGGACCGCGCCGCCGCGCGAAGCCGTCCGCGGGACCGGGCGGCCCGCCGGTCAGGTCACCGGCCATATCCGGGGACCTCGGCCGGCGCCGCCAGGTGCAGGCGCGTGAAGGCCAGCGCCTCCGCGAGATCCGCCTCGCGCTCCGCACGCGAGGAGACGCGGAGCGTGTTGACCTCCAGGACCACCGTCCCGGCGAAGCCCTGGCCGGCCAGGCGCTCCAGCAGCTCCGCGCAGGGCTGGTTGCCGCGTCCGGGGATCAGGTGCTCGTCCTTGACGGATCCGCTGCCGTCGGCGAGGTGCACGTGTTGTAGGCGGCGGCCCATCTTGGCGGCCAGCGCCATGGCGTCGACGCGCGAGGTCGCGGTGTGCGACAGGTCGATCGTGAAGTGCCGGAAGTCCTCGTCGGTCGGGTCCCAGTCGGGCGCGTACGCCGCGACCTCCTTGTCCCGGTAGCGCCACGGGTACATGTTCTCGACCGCGAAGGACACGTCGGTCTCGTCGGCCATGCGGTGGATGCCGCGCACGAAGTCGCGGGCGTACCCGCGCTGCCAGCGGAACGGCGGGTGGACGACCACCGTGCGCGCCCCCAGGCGCTCGGCGGCGACGCGGGCACGGACGAGCTTGTCCCAGGGATTGGTGCCCCACACGCGCTGCGTGATCAACAGGCAGGGCGCGTGCACCGCGAGGACCGGGACGCCGTGGTGGTCGGAGAGCCGCCGCAGCGCCTCTATGTCCTGGCTGACGGGGTCCGTCGACACCATGACCTCGACGCCGTCGTACCCCAGCCGCGCCGCCATCTCGAAGGCGTCGGCGGTCGTGTCGGGGTAGACGGACGCGGTGGACAGGGCGATCTTGGCGTCCGGGACGCGCAGGATGGCGTCCGGAACGCGCGCCTCCGTGGCAAGCACGGCAGCGACCTTCGGCACCGCGAGCCCGTTCACGGGGCGGTGCGCGTAGTGATCGAGGGGATCCCTGGGGTCGGCCACGTCGCCAAGAGTAGAACGCGTGCACGGCGTCGGGACCCCCTACGCGTACGTTCGGCGCGCGCTGACCTGGAACGTCCCGATCCGACCCGACCCGGCGTCAGGCCCTCAGTGCCCCGCCATCCAGTCCAGGCGCCGCAGGATGATGCCCTCGCGCAGCGCCCACGGGCAGATCTCCAGCTGCTGCACGTTGAGCAGGTCCAGCGCGGCGTCCGCGACGACCGCGCCCGCGACGAGTTGCGAAGCCCGGCCCTCGGAGACGCCGGGCAGCGCGGCCCGCTCGTCCGAGGACATCACCGCCAGCCGCGGCAGCCACTCCGCCAGCGAGGCCCGGGTCAGCACGCGCTTGATGTACGGCCCCTCGCTCGACGCCGGCGCCCCCGCGATGCGGGCCAACTGCTTGAAGGTCTTGGACGTCGCCACCACATGGTCGGGGCGACCCAACCGGCTGAACTCCGCCACGGTGCGCGCGATTTCGGTACGCACGTGCTTGCGCAGCACCCGCACCTCGTCCCCGCCGGGCGGGTCGCCGTGCAGCCACGCGCGGGTCAGGCGGCCCGCGCCGAGCGGCAGCGAGACCGCGGCGTCCGGCTCCTCGTCTATCCCGGCCGCGACCTCCAGCGAGCCGCCGCCGATGTCGAGCACCAGCAGGCGGCCGGACGACCAGCCGAACCAGCGCCGCACCGCCAGGAACGTCAGCCGGGCCTCGTCGGCGCCGGTCAGCACCTGGAGGTCGACGCCGGTCTCACGGCGGACCCGGGCGAGCACGTCCTCGCCGTTCGGCGCCTCGCGAAGCGCGGAGGTCGCGAACGGCAGCAGGTCCTCGACGCCCTTGTCCTCGGCCACTTCCAGCGCCTCGGCGACGGTCTCGACCAGGCGCGCGGTCCCCTGCTCCCCGAGGCGGCCGTCCGGGTCCATCAGCTCGGCGAGCCGCAGATCGGTCTTGTGGGAGTACGCCGGAAGCGGCCGAGCGCCCGGATGGGCGTCGACGACGAGCAAGTGGACTGTGTTGGAGCCCACGTCGAGTACACCGAGTCGCATGTTCGACGCCAGGACCTCTCGTTCGGACCGTGAAGGGTGGCTCGCGTCGCGCCGGACCCCGGCGGCCCGTCCCGGGTGCGTGCGAGGGCGACGCGCGGGGCCACCGCACTGGCAACCGATCGTACTCGCCCCGTACGGCCCGGCCGGAGCGTATGCCGCGGACCGCCGCGGCGGCGGGCGCGCCCGCGCACGGTGAGGTGGCGGAGCGAGGGGCGAACACACGTCTACGCTTGGCCCGTGCCCGAAGTAAGCCTGGATTTCCCCCGAGCCTGGTTCGAGTTCTCCGACCCCGCGCCGCGCGAGGATCCGGAGGACGCCGAGCAGGTGTTCCGCTGTGACCTCACCTGGCTCACGTCGCGCTGGACGTGCGTGTTCGGCAGCGGCTGCCAGGGCATCGCCGCGGGGCGCGCGGCGGACGGCTGCTGCACGCTCGGCGCGCACTGGTCGGACGACGACGACGAGAAGCGCGTCATGGAGTGGGTCGCCCGGCTCACGCCCGAGACGTGGCAGCACCACGCGACCGGCACCGCCGACGGTGTGACGGAGCCGGATGAGGACGACGAGCCGCGCACGCGCCGCGTCGACGGCGCTTGCCTGTTCCTCAACCGCCCCGGCTTCGCCGGCGGCGAGGGCTGCGCCCTGCACGCGCAGGCGCTCCGCGAGGGCCGCCACCCGCTCGAAGCCAAGCCGGACGTCTGCTGGCAACTCCCCATCCGCCGCACCTTCGACTGGGTCGACCGCCCCGACGACACCCGCGTCCTCGTCGTCGGCATCGGCGAATACGACCGCCGAGGCTGGGGCCCCGGCGGCCACGACCTGCACTGGTGGTGCACCGGCGCAACCGAGGCCCACGTAGGCGGCGATCCGGTCTACATCTCCTACGAGCCCGAACTGCGCGAACTCATGGGCGCCCCGGCCTACGAGGAGCTGGCCAAAGCCTGCGAGACCCACATGGCCTCCCGCTACGCCCCCCACCCAGCCGACCCGGCGTAGCGGGGACGGGGACGGGGTCGGACGGGACACCGAGCGGACATCGTGCGCACGGCCGAGATCACGCGGCCGGCGTGCCGGTCGACGTTGCGCGATCTGGCCCGCGACCGCGTGTGCGCGAGGGAGGCTGCCGGGGGGACCTGCGTACAGTCGCGTGACTGCGGCGATTCGGTCGTCCGTCTCCCCGGCCGCTCAGGGCTTGGTGGGAGTGGTGGCCGACGACGTCGGCGTGGTGGTGGGGCTCGACGTTGTGGAGCCGCTGGGGTTGGGGGACGTGGAGGTGTCTCCGCCGGGGTTGGTCTTGCCCTCGATCGTCACCTGCGAATTCCCCGGCTGAATGAGGACGTTCGCGGACCAGGAGCCGTTGGGGGCCTTGGTGGAGTCCACGGTGACGGTCAGTGTCGTGCTTTCGCCGGGGGCCAGGTTGCCCCCGGTGCGGCTGAATCGGAGCCATGCGGCCGATGTCTCCGCGGTCCAGTCGACCGCCACCGGGCCGGTGTTGCGCAGGGTGACGACCGTACGGTCGCGGTCGTGTGCCACCTCGACGACCGGCGCCGTGGCAACCTGCTCCGGCGTGCGGCCGACCGGTGCGGGGTGCTCGTCGGGCGCCGGAGGCGGTGCGACGGGAAGTGGGGCGACCGGTCCGGCGATCGGCGGGTCCGGGGCCGCAGACTGCGCCGCCTGCGCGCCCGAGCGGCCGCCCGGTTGCGGCGCGGCCGGCGGCGGGACCGACGACGGTAGCGGGCGGTTCGCCGGGCTGCCGCCCTGCCGGGCGTCCCCCGCCCCCGTGGTCTCGCGTGTCGTCTTGTC
Organism: Yinghuangia sp. YIM S09857; assembly: GCF_051388915.1. Lineage (NCBI taxonomy): Bacteria > Bacillati > Actinomycetota > Actinomycetes > Kitasatosporales > Streptomycetaceae > Yinghuangia > Yinghuangia sp. YIM S09857. Next base: position 134,835 of record NZ_JBPKBH010000008.1, read on the forward strand.
GGACGGCGGATCGACGGTCGTGACGCGCGCCGCCGAGATCGTCGTCGCCCGTACGCGCGCCTCGTCGTTCTGGTGCACGGCCTGCCACAGCGCAATCGCCGGAACCGCCGCGACGATCACCAGCACCGCCGCCGCGACCGCCGTCATCCGGCGCTTCCCCGGTCGCCCGCGCCCCTCCCGGGAGCGGAACACCGGGAACCCCGCACGGTCGAACTCCGCCACTCGCCGCGTCAGTTCGGCCGGCCGGTGGGCCGAGCGGCCGCGCCCCACGTCGCCCAGCACCGCGGTACGCAGTTCCGCCGGCGGCTCGACGGTCGGCAGCGGATGCGGATCCGCCGCCGCGCCGACGATCGGCGCCAGGCGCGCCGCGGCGAGCCGCACATGCGGGCGGCAGCGGCGGCACGCGTCCACGTGTTCCACGAGCCGGTCACGTACGCCCGGAGCCGCCGCGTCCGCGGCCAACCCGGGGCCGTCGGGGCAGCTCACCGCGGCGCGGGCGCCCTCCAGCGCGGCGCGCGTACGGTCCACCTCGTGCCCCGCGTGCAGCAGCGCCCGCCGGGCGTGCTCCTCGTCCCATCCGAGCACCGCCGCGAGCCCCCGGGTCTCCAGACCGTGCCGCACGGACAACTCCAGCGCCTCGCGGTACTCCGGCTCCAGGCCCACCGATTCGGGCCAGGCGAGAAGCGCCAGTTCGCCCCGCTCGCGCGCGGCGCGGCGGCCCTGCACCGGGATGGTGCCGGAGGCGGAGAGTCCGTCGGGCTCCGGCGCCGGCACCGGGAGGTCGACGGGGCCGCCGCCGTCCAGGCGTACGAGGCATTCGTAGCGCGCCAGGGCGTACAGCCACGGCTTGAGCAGGCCCAGGTCGGGCAGGCGTCCGATGTGCCGGTCGGCGAGGACGAAGCTGCTGCGCAGCGCGGACGCCGCGGCGGTGTGATCGCGCAACACGGACAGGCAATACGTGTAGAGCCCCTCCGCGTATGCGTCGTATGCCGCGCGCCCCCAAGACTGTGCTGCGTGGGGCGTCGCCACCGAGGCCGCTCCCGTCGTCACCGATTCCGTCACACGGGCGAACGTAGGCGGCGCACACCCCGGAACTCAGGTGAATTGCACTTTCATACGTCTTTCGGGATCGATAATCACACTTCCGAGTGAATCGCATTAGCTGGTGACGCGTATCGGGTCAAGTCGGACGGTTTGTCGGCCCCGACACCGCGTCGACACCGCCGCAAAGGCACACGGAACGGACCCGGGTGGCGAAAGCCGGTAGCGGAGCGGGCCGCCACGCGGCGCGAAACCCGGTGACGGAACAGACCGCCACGCCGGGCGAAACCGGTGGCGGAACAGGCCGCCACGGCAGCCGCAAGCCGTCCCCGCTACCTGCCCGGCCCGGAGACGGTCACCGTCTGACCCCCGGGCCCGACCGTGATGACGGCCGTGGCGGTGCGTCCCGCGGGCGCCTTGCTCCGGTCCCACGTGACCGTGACCGAGGCCGTGCCGGCCGACCGCAGCGTCCCGGAGGTCCGCGACACCGTGACCCACGGTGCCGACACGCCGAGCGACCAGGTGATCTGCCCGCCGACGGCCGAAAGGCGCAGCGTCCCGGACGCGTTCCCCGGCGTGAACGCGAGGTTCGGCGTCAGGACGACCACCCGGGCGCCGCCGGCCCCCGGCGCGCCGCCGTCGTCCGCCCCGGCGATCCGGGCCCCTCCCTGGCCCGTCCCCGGCCCGTTCCCCGGCCCGCCGTCCGGGCCGTTCTGCTGCCCGCCGTTGCCCTTCGGCCCACCCGAGGACGGAGGCAGGGATCCGGGCGGGCGCGACGCGGTCGCCGACGGCTTCCCGGTCGACGGAACCGCGGTGCCCGGCGCGGTCGGCGACGCGGCGGCCGACGTCGGCGCCTCCACCGCGGCCCCGGGCACCCCCGCACCGGCAATGCCCGGCTCCGGCAGCGTGCCAGGCGTCTGCCCCGGCTGCGAGGCCAGCGCGACGGGTGCGTTGCCGCGGTCCTCCGCGTCGGCGGACCCGTCCGAGGCGACCAGGGCGACGATCATGAGCAGGCCGGCGGCGGCCGCCACCGCCGCCGTCGCGAGCGGGGCCCGGCCGCGGCGGCGCGTACGCGGGAACCCGTCGCGCCCGGCGCGCACCGCGCGCGCGACCACCAGCCCGTGTCCGTGCGCGCCGCGTGCGCCGCGCGCCGAGGTGCGCAACAGCGCCGCGCGCACCGACAGCGGCGCCGGGCGGGCGGGCCCGGTGGCCACGAGCGCATCCACGACATCCGCGTCCGACGCCGCCGGTGCTGTAGCCGGGAGAGTTTGCCGGGGACCGGTGAACCCTCCCGGTCGCAGCACCAGTTCGGGCCGGAACGGCGCACACGACTCGCAGGAGTCGATGTGCAGCTCCGCCGGCACCCGCAGCCTGCTCTCGATCGGTTCCGGCAGCGTCGCGCCGGACACCACGCCGGTCGGCAGCAGCACCGCGAGTTCCGCGCACTCCTGGTCCGGGTGCACGCACACCGCATGGACGCGCAGGCACGTCGCGAACTGCTCGCGCCCGCGCTCCGCAAGCCGCTCGGCCTGGCGCTCCGACACGCCCAGCACCCGGGCGAGTTCGACGGGTTCCAGGCCGTGCCGGACGGACAGTTCCAGGGCTTCCCGCTCGGGCGCGTCGACGCCGGCCAGCGCGACGGGGACCAGCGGGAGGAGCCGGGCGCGGTCGCGTACCGCCCCCAGGACCACCACGTTGGGCCGCCAGACCTGACCGGATTCAGCCGCCGCAGCCGCCGTCGCCGCCGAGTCCCGGCCGTGCGGCCGCGCTCCCCCGTGCCGCACGCACTCGCTCCGGGCGACGGCGTACATCAGCGCGCGCAACTGCGCGTCGCCGTTCAGCCCGGCCGCCCGCGCGCGGACGACCACCACTGTGTCGTGCACGATCTCCCCGGCTATGCGTTCGTCGCCGGTTATCGTGCGGCAGTACGCGAACAGCCCGTCCGCGTACGCGTCATAGAGTTCCGCGACGCCCTCGGGCGTCCCCTTTTCGTGGCCGCGCGCAAGCGCCACGGCAAGACCGGCCCCCACGACCGGTGCACCCCCACCATGCATGAGGCCACACCGTACGCACGAGGCGACCGCACCACTACGGTTTTGGCGGACGACCACCCGATTCCAGTCTTCCTGTCACAATCCCTTGACTGTTCCGCGATCCTGCGCGCTCCCAAATGCGGGCGTTCCCCGCGATCCGCATCGCGCGACCGGTCGCACCCGCCACCGCCGACCGCACTTCGAACGCGACCGCGAACCCCACCCGACCGTGTCGGCTGTCCCCGTGTCGGCCCCGGCGGCTACCGTGCCGCACATGGCCAAGACCACGTCGGCGTCCGCCAAGGCGCGTCCCTCGTACCGCTGCACCGAGTGCGGGTGGACCACGCCCAAGTGGCTCGGCCGCTGCCCCGAGTGCCACGCCTGGGGCACCGTCGAGGAGTTCGGCGCGCAATCGAAGCTCCGCACCGTCACCGCCGGACCGGTCACCTCGCCCGCGCTGCCCATCCCGCGCATCGACGTCGAGGCGGCGCGCTTCCACACCACCGGCGTCGACGAACTCGACCGGGTGCTGGGCGGCGGCGTGGTGCCGGGTGCGGTGATCCTGCTGGCCGGCGAGCCGGGCGTCGGCAAGTCGACGCTGCTGCTGGACGTCGCGAGCGCGTTCGCCACCCCGCAGGCGCCCACGCTGTACATCACCGGCGAGGAGTCCGCGTCGCAGGTGCGGCTGCGCGCCGGGCGCATCGGCGCGCTCAACGAACACCTGTACCTGGCCGCGGAGACCGACCTCTCGGCGCTGCTCGGCCACGTCGACGCGGTCAAGCCCGCGCTGCTGGTGGTCGACTCGGTGCAGACCATCGCGTCCCCGGAGATCGACGGCGCCCCCGGCGGCGTGTCCCAGGTACGCGAGGTCGCGGGCGGGCTGATCCGCATCGCCAAGGAACGCGGCATCGCCACGATCATCGTCGGGCACGTCACGAAGGACGGCTCGATCGCGGGCCCGCGCCTGCTGGAACACCTCGTCGACGTCGTGCTGCACTTCGAGGGCGACCGGCACGCGCGCCTGCGCCTGGTCCGGGCGATCAAGAACCGGTACGGCGCCGCCGACGAGGTCGGCTGCTTCGAGCTGCATGACGAGGGCATCAAGGGCCTCGCCGACCCGAGCGGGCTCTTCCTGACCCAGCGCAAGGAGCCGGTCGCGGGCACCTGCGTGACGGTCACGCTGGAGGGCAAGCGCCCGCTGGTCGCCGAGGTGCAGGCGCTCGTGGCGCCGTCCCAGATCCCCACGCCACGCCGGGCCACCTCGGGGCTGGACTCGGCGCGCATGTCGATGGTGCTGGCCGTGCTGGAGCGGCGCGGTGGCGTACGGCTGGACAAGACGGAGATCTACACCGCGACGGTAGGGGGCGTACGCCTGACCGAGCCCGCCGCCGACCTGGCCGCCGCGCTGGCCCTCGCGGGGGCCGCCGCCGACCATCCGCTCCCCGCCAAACTCGTCGCGGTCGGCGAGGTCGGGCTGGCCGGCGAGGTGCGCCGGGTGACCGGCGTGCAGCGGCGGCTGGCGGAGGCGCACCGGCTCGGATTCACGCACGCGCTGGTGCCCCCGGACCCCGGAAAGGTGCCCGACGGCATGCGCGTCACGGAAGTGGCGGACATCTCCGAGGCGCTGCGCGCATTCTCCCTTGTGTCTCACCGGTAGACTTTTCCACCGATCTTTCTCAGCGGCAGCGGGGCCGTCACCCGGGACGACCTCCGGACCGGGCCCGGCCGCCGCAGCCGGGGACGGCGACGACCACGGGGAGTTCTGTGGCAACGAATGACCGGACCGACAAGGGCGCGACCGATCAGGCCCTGGTACGGGCTTCGCTGATGGCGGTGGCGCCGGGCACGGCCCTGCGCGACGGCCTGGAACGCATCCTGCGCGGGAACACCGGCGGCCTGATCGTCCTCGGCTTCGACAAGACCGTCGAATCGCTGTGCACCGGCGGGTTCGTGCTGGATGTCGAGTTCTCCGCGACCCGGCTGCGCGAGCTGTGCAAGCTGGACGGCGCGCTGGTGGTCGACAAGGACTTCAGCAAGATCGTGCGGGCGGGCGTGCAACTGGTCCCGGACCCGTCGATCCCCACCGAGGAGACGGGCACGCGGCACCGCACGGCCGAGCGCGTCAACAAGCAGACCGGGTACCCGGTCGTCTCGGTGAGCCAGTCGATGCGCCTGATCGCGCTGTACGTCAACGGCCGCCGCTACGTCCTGGAGGACTCCGCGGCGATCCTGTCGCGGGCCAACCAGGCCCTGGCCACGCTGGAGCGCTACAAGCTGCGCCTCGACGAGGTGGCCGGCACGCTCTCCGCGCTGGAGATCGAGGACCTGGTCACGGTGCGCGACGTGTGCGCGGTCTCCCAGCGGTTGGAGATGGTGCGCCTGATCGCCCGTGAGATCGACGGGTACGTCACCGAGTTGGGCACCGACGGCCGCCTCCTCGCACTCCAGCTCGAGGAGTTGATCGCCGGGGTCGAGCCGGACCGCTCGCTGGTGTCGCGCGACTACATCCCGGAGCGGGCGCTGAAGCGGGGCCGCACCGAGACGGACGTCCTCGACGAGCTCGACGGCCTGACGCACACCGACCTGCTGGACCTGCCGACGGTGGCCCGGGCGCTCGGCTTCACGTCGAGCGCCGAGGTCCTCGACTCGGCGGTCAGCCCGCGCGGCTACCGCCTGCTCGCCAAGGTGCCGCGCCTGCCACCGGTGGTCATCGAGCGCCTGGTGGAGCACTTCGGCGGCCTCCAGAAGCTGCTGGCCGCGAGCGTCGACGACCTCCAGGCCGTCGACGGCGTCGGCGAAGCCCGGGCGCGCAGCGTCCGCGAGGGCCTGTCCCGCCTCGCCGAGTCGTCCATCCTGGAACGGTACGTCTGACCCACGCGCCCGCCCGACGGCGCCGTACCCCGGCCCGCCGGACCCGTGACATGCGAACGCCCCCACCGGATCCCGGCGGGGGCGTTCGCATGTGCTCGTCTGTCCTCACCCGGCGCCTGCCGGACGGCCCACGGCCAACTGGCGGCGAACCCGGCGGGCCTACCCGGGCCGCGCGTTCGCACCGCGAGTGCCCGAGACCGCCCGGGTCACACCGCCGGGCGCCGGCCGTGCGCTACTGCGCCACCAGCCACTTGTACGGCTGGCTGGCCCACTGCATGCCGATCACCTTGCCGGTGGCGCTGAACAGCGCGCCCGGGGGCGGGGTGTTCAGGGTCGGGGCGGGACCGGTGCAGCGGGCGGGGTCGCTGCGGGTCCAGTTCCAGGTCCAGGTACGGCTGACCGACTTGCCGGGCTGGATCTGGGTGATCTCCTGGCCGCCGGACGCGCAGTCGGCGGGCGACCAGATGCGGTCGTTGCCGGAGCGGATCTCGACGGTGGCGATGCGCTGCGACATGTCCACCGCGCAGGTCTCGCGTCCGGTGTTGCGCACCTCCAGGGTCAGCTTCACCTGCTCTCCGACCCGGAACTTGGTGTCCTGCGGCCGGTCCCCGATCACGACGACCTCCGCATTGCCCGGGAACTGGCAGGCGAGCATGCCGTTCACCGTCGCCCCGCCGGGCGGCGCCGGGGGCTGCTGCTGGCCGGGCGGCGGGGTCTGGCTCGCCCCGGGGTTCGCACCCGGGACCGTACCGCCGTTGGCCGCACCCGGATTGCCGCCGGCACCGGGGTTCGCGCCGCCGCTGGGGCTGCCGGTGGTCCCGCCGCTGGGCGCCGGGGCGCCGGGCGAACCGGTGGACGGGCCGCCGTTGGCCGCGCCGTCGTTCGGGCCGGGCCCGATCGGCGCCGGCGAGCCGGAGCCCGTCGGTGCGGTGCTCTCGGCGGCGGCGTTCTTCTTGTCGTCGTCCCCGCCCCCGGCGGTGCACGCCCACGCCACGAGCGCGATCAGAACGGCGAGGCCGACCAGCACGATCGCCCGTCGGCGCCAGTACACGGACGGGGGCAGATGGCCAACAGGGCGGGTCACAGATTCCACCTGGCAACTCTATGTGTCGCGGTTACGCCGTCTGGCGCAGCCGCGCCGGTTCCGACGTGGGATTTTGGATGTTGAGACGGGTTCTCGCGGACGCTTTCCGGCAAACCCCCGCAAGCCTCCCGGGTGTTCCCGAGTTCCCTCGTACGAGTGACCTCCCGGGACGTGGGAGGATCGGTCCCGTCATGCCGCACGCACTCAACGAACCCGTGATCGCCTGGTACGCGGAGAACGCCCGCGACCTGCCGTGGCGGACCCCCGACTCCTCGGCGTGGGCCGTCATGGTCAGCGAATTCATGCTCCAGCAGACCCCGGTCAGCCGGGTCCTGCCGATGTACGAGGCGTGGTTGGCCCGTTGGCCCACCCCGACCGCGCTCGCCGACGACGAGCCCGGCGAGGCGGTGCGTGCGTGGGGCCGCCTCGGCTACCCGCGCCGCGCGCTGCGGCTGCACGGCGCCGCGACCGCGATCCGCGACCGACACAAGGGCGAAGTCCCGGACGAGCACGAGAAGTTGCTCGCACTGCCCGGCGTCGGCGAGTACACCGCCGCCGCCGTGGCGTCCTTCGCGTTCCGCCAGCGGCACGCGGTCCTCGACACCAACGTGCGGCGCGTGTTCGCCCGGGCCGTCGACGGGACCGAATACCCGCCGCAGTCCACCACCGCCGCCGAACGCCGCACCGCGACCGAGGCCATGCCGGACGCCGACGAGACCGCCGCGACCTGGGCGGTGGCCGTCATGGAGCTGGGCGCCCTGGTCTGCACCGCCCGCACACCGCGCTGCGCCGACTGCCCGGTCGCCGCGCTGTGCGCGTGGCGCCTGGCCGGGAAGCCCGCGTACGACGGCCCGCCGCGCCGCGGCCAGACGTACGCCGGCACGGACCGCCAGGTGCGCGGCAAGCTCCTCGCCGTGCTGCGCGAGGCCGAAGGGCCGGTCCCGCAGGGCCGGTTGGACGCCGTGTGGGACGAACCCGTCCAGCGTGCCCGCGCGTTGGACGGCCTGGTCGCCGACGGCCTGGTCGAGCCGGTCGCGGACGGCGTGTACCGGCTGCCCACAGGCGCACCCGTTTCCCCGTAGCGCTCCCGCCGCGACGCCTGGCCTCGGTGCGGGGCAGGTGAGTTCACGGTCGCGGTCCGCGGGCGGAGTCGGACTCGTGCGCGAGGGTGAGCGCCTGATCCAAGTACTGCTGAAACGGGCCGGCGGCCTACGGCGCGAGCGCCCGGGCTCCCGCTGTCCGCCGCCGACGTCGGGCGTCGACGCCCGTCTCCGGCCCATCGACCGCTCCAAGGACTACCGGCGGTAACACCACCGCCCCGACAGCCCTTCCGCTCCGCCCTACCCGCGAGTAATCTCTGCGTCATGGACCTCACCACGTACGCGATCCCGGCCTTCGTGCTGCTGCTCGCCGTGGAGATCCTGGCGTACCGGTTCGCGCCCGACGACGACCGCCGGGGGTACGCGCCCAAGGACACCGCCACCAGCCTGTCGATGGGCCTCGGCAGCATCGCCGCCAACCTCGGCTGGGGCCTGCTCGCGATCATCGTCTGGTCGGCGGCTTTCGACGCGACGCCGCTCGACGTGCCCGGCACGTGGTGGGGCTGGGCGCTCGCCGTGCTCGCGGTGGACTTCTTCTACTACTGGGAACACCGTGCGATGCACGAGATCCGCCTGCTGTGGGCGAGCCACGTCGTGCACCACTCCAGCCGCCACTACAACCTCTCGACCGCGCTGCGGCAGAGCTGGACGGGTGCCCACCACCTGGTGTTCATGGCGCCCGTCGCGCTGCTCGGGTTCGAGCCCGCGATGGTGTTCGCGGCGTACTCGGTGAACCTGATCTACCAGTTCTGGATCCACACCGAGCGCATCGGCAAGCTGTGGCGGCCGGTCGAGTACGTGATCAACACGCCCTCGCACCACCGCGTGCACCACGGCTCCAACCGGCAGTACCTGGACCGCAATTACGGCGGGATCCTGATCGTCTGGGACCGGCTGTTCCGCTCGTTCGAGCCGGAGGGCGAGAAGGTCGACTACGGGCTGACCAAGAACATCTCGACGTACAACCCGCTGCGCGTGGCCTTCCACGAGTACTGGGCGATCGGCCGGGACATGCGGCACGCGGCCTCCTGGCGCGAGCGGTTCGGGCGCGTGTTGCGGGGTCCGGGCTGGAGCCCGTCGGCCGGCGCGGCGCCGGACCGGGACGCGGCAGCGGAGTCGGCGCGTCCCGGCACACGGTCCGCAGGGGTCGTCGCGTGAGGGCGGCCCGGCTGTTCCGGCGCATTGGCGCGAAGGGGCTCGTGGCCGCGTACCTCGCACTCGGCGTCGTCGACTCGGTGCTTGCCGCCGCCGACGTCGGGGCGGTGCGCTGGGCGACGAAGCCGCTGCTGATGCCGGTGCTCGCGGCGTACGTCGTGGCGTCCGCCCGGCGCGGCACCGACCTGCGACTGCCGCTGATCGCGCTCGCGGGCGGATTCGTGGGCGACGTTGGGCTGCTGCCGGACCGCGAGGCGCTGTTCATGCTCGGCATGGCCGGGTTCGCGGCGGGGCACGTCGCGTACATCCGTGCCTTCGACCGCGCGGGCGCGCGGGCCCGGCTCGCCCGGAAGCCGTGGGTGCCGGTCGCCTACGGCACGGCGTGGGCGGCCATGATCGCCGTGCTGTGGGGCGGGCTGGACGACCTGCTCGTACCGGTAATCGGCTACAGCCTGCTGCTGACCGCCATGGCGGTCTTCGCGGCCGGGCTGGACGGACGCACGGCCCTCGGCGGCGCGCTGTTCCTGCTGTCCGACGCGCTGATCGCGTTCGGCATCGCGGACGTCGACGCCTTCCCCGGCCAGGACGCGCTGGTCATGCCGCTCTACATCGCCGCGCAACTGCTGCTGACGAGCACGTGGGCGCGGTGGCCGTTCGGCACCCGGGGCACTGCCGCAAACACGCCCGTGGACGCCACCACAGACGCGACCACAGACGCCACCACAGACAGCGGCCCCGGACGCACAACGGCGGCGGACCGAGGGCCCGCCGCCGTCTGACCGCGCGTCAGATCAAGACCCGCGTCACTCCTCGTGCGGCGCCGGCATGTGGCGCCAGGCAGCCGTGACGTACTCGGGCTCCGGGCACATCGCCGCCGCCAGCCGGAAGTACGGCCCGGCCTCGGCCGCGCGCCCGGCACGCTCCAGCGTGCGCCCGAGCGCGTGCAGCGCCCACGCCTCGCGCGGGTCCAGCTCCACGACCCGGCGCAGCGTCGCCTCGGCGCGGCCGAGCTGCGCCGAACCGAAGTACGCGCGCGCGGCCAGCAACTGCACGGACAGGTTGTCCCGCTCGGCCTCCAGGGCCGGTTCGATCAGCTTGAGGGCGCCAAGGGGGTCGCGGGCGTCGACGAGTTCCTGCGCCCAGCGGTAGTTCTCCACGGTCATGCCGGACATCTGCGTCGTCACGTTCGCTCCTTTCGGCGATCCCGGGCCTGTGCGGCCCTCCCAAGGTGTTCGGGACATGGGCGTCAACCGAAACGCGTGCGGTTCTGTTCCGCAAGCGAATTGCGCGGCCGTGTCTTCGGCTCCCGCCGGGCCCGCGCGTCAGCGGGCGCTGAGGCCGCCGTCCGCCACGTACGTCCCGCCGGTCAGGAACGACGCCCGGTCGGAGAGCAGGAACGCGACCAACTCGGCGATCTCCGGCGGCCGGGCGAACCGGTCCAGCGGGTGCTGCGCCCGCATCACGGCCTTGGCGTCGTCGTCGAAGACGTCCAGCAGCGGGGTGTCCACGCAGCCGGGGGCGACCGCGTTGACGCGGATGCCCCGGTCGGCGTACTCCAGGGCCGCGCAGCGGGTGAGGCCGACGACGGCGTGCTTGGCGGCGACGTACGGCGCGGCGCGGTCGGTGCCGACGACACCGTGCACCGAGGACACGTTGACGATCGCCCCGCCGTCGCCGTGGTCGAGGATCGCCGGGATCTGGTACCGCATGCCGTGGAACACGCCGTCGAGGTCGACGCCGAGCACACGCGCCCACGCGTCGAGCGGGTAGTCGGCCAGCTCCGCGACGGGCCCTGCGACACCGGCGTTGTTGACGGCGAGGTGGAGGCCGCCGTACGCCTCGACCGTCGCGGCCACCAGGGCCTCGACCGAGTCGGCCCGGGCCACGTCGACCGGCATCGCCCGCGCCCGGCCGCCCGCGTCGTTGATCCTCGCGGCGGTGCGCGCGGCCCCGAGGTCGTCGATGTCCGCGACGACCACGTGCGCCCCGCCGAGCGCGAGCAGGTAGGCGACGGAAGCCCCGATCCCGGAAGCCGCCCCGGTCACCAACGCGGTGCGCCCCGTGAACTCGGGATCCCCGGCGTACCCGGCTATCTCACTGCCCATAGAGCCCACCATCACACCGGCTCCCACCCCGGACACCCGCACGGACCCGAACGGGTGCCGGGTGAGGGAGCCGGGGAGGCGGCGGCGGAGACACGTGCCGAAGGGCCAGGGCACGGGCGGACGACCCCGAGGGCGCCGAGAGCGGATGCGGCGTGCGGATGGGCACGGCAGCCGCTCCCCCGCTCCCATCACACCGGCTGTCCACCGTGCCCCGGCGTGGCGGGGGCACGGTGGACAGCACACACCCCGCCTCAGGCGTACGGCGAGCTGATCTCCCCACCGACGCGGCCCGCCGGGACGATGCCGTGGAAGGCCACGTCGAACGAGCGCTGGATCGCGGCCTCGCGGGCCTCCTCCGGCAGATCGGCGAGGTTCGTGTCGATGAGGAGCATCGCAATGCCGTGCACCGAGCCCCACAAAGCGATGTCCATGAACGGCCTGCGCTCGGGCGCCAGCACCCCCTCCGCGACGAGGGTGTCCAGCGCGTCGGCCATCGTCATGTACGACTCGTCGCCCTCCTTGGCGGGCGGCGCCTCCTCGGCCGCCAGCGAGAGCGCGGTCCGCCCGCCGTTCCGGTTCTCGCGGAAGATCAGCCGGAACAGCCCCGGTTCGGCGAGGGCGAAGCGCACGTAGCCCGCTCCCGCCGCGGCGATGCGCCGCAGGGCCTCGTCCGCGGGATCGCTGCTCGGCGGCTTGGCCCCCAGCTCGGCGCGGACCGCCCTGGCCATCAACAGCGACGCCTGGTGTTTCACCGCCTCGACCAGGTCGCCGTGGTTCTCGAAGTGCCGGTAGGCGGCGGTGGACGAGACCCCGGTGGCACGCGCGACCTCGCGCAGCACGAGCGCGTCGGGCCCGCCCGACCGGACCAGTTCCATACCCGCCTCGACCAACGCGTTCCGCAGGTCGCCGTGGTGGTACGCCCGGCGCGTGCCCCGCGCCGCCGCACGCCCACCTCGCGGCGCCCCCCGGCCCGCATCCCGGCCCGCGTCCTGGCCCGCGTTCTGGCCCGCGTTCTGGCCCTGGTACTGGCCCGCGTCCTGGCCGGCCGGTTCCGGTGGAGCCCCGCTCCCGCTCGTACCCTCGCCCGTACCTCTGCCTGCGCTCCGGTCCGCGTCCGCGTCCGCCGACCCGTTGGGCCCCTGGTCCGCCCGCTCTCTCGGTGTCACTCCTACCGCCTCCGAACTTGATCTGCGCCTCCATGTTGACAGCGACAACATTGGATGCCAAGTTATCAGTGCAAACAATGTTGACGGCATAAACATCCCGGATGGTGGGCCATGCTAGAGCGCATCGGCAGAATCGCCGCGCATCGCGCACGTACAGTCCTCGTCACCTCGCTCCTCCTCCTGATCGCCGCGGCCGTCGCCGGATTCGGCGCCTTCGGCGTGCTGAAGGGGGAAGGCTTCAACGACCCCGCCTCCGAGTCGTACAAGGCCGACGAGCTCATCGAGCAGACGTTCGGCCAGTCGCCCAGCCTGGTCGTGGAGGTGCAGGCCAGGAGCGGGTCCGTGGACGACCCCGCGGTGGCCGACGCGGGCCGGCGGCTGACCGACGCACTCGGCGGGGCCGAGGACTTCAAGGGCGCGATCTCCTACTGGTCGACCGGCGCGCCCGTGCTCAAGTCGGAGGACGGCACGAAGGCCCTGGTCATCGCCCAGACCGACGAGGACGTCGCCGAACTCCCGTCGTCGGTCCGCGACGCCATGGCCGCCGACCTCGGCGACGGCGGCACCATCTCGGTCCAGCTCGGCGGCGGCGCGGCGCTCGGACCGGAGGTCAACGCCCAGGTCGGCAAGAGCCTCGCGATCGCCGAGGCGATCGCCGTGCCGATCACCCTCATCCTGCTCGTGCTGGCGTTCGGCAGCGTGGTCGCGGCCCTGGTGCCGCTCGCCATCGGATTCGTGGCGATCCTGGGCACGTTCGGCGAGTTGTTCGTGCTCGGCAACCTCACCGACGTCTCGATCTTCTCGATCAACCTGACCACCGCCCTCGGCCTCGGGCTGGCCATCGACTACGGCCTGCTGATCGTCGCCCGGCACCGTGAACTGCTCGCCGGGGGCGCGACCGTCGAGGAGGCCGTCGTACGCACCGTGCAGACGGCCGGGCGCACCATCGTCTTCTCGGCCGCGACCGTCGCCGCGGCCCTCGCGGTGCTGCTCGTCTTCCCGATGTACTTCCTGCGGTCCTTCGCGTACGCCGGCATCGGCGTCGTCATCATCTCCGCACTCGGCGGCCTCTTCATCGCCCCGGCCCTCCTCGCGGTGCTCGGACCGCGCGTCGAGTACGGCCGCATCCGCGGCATCAAGGGCGTGCAGGGCGCGGAGACCCCGTTCTGGTCCGGCCTCGCGAGCGGTGTCGCCCGGCGGCCCGTCCTCGCGGCGCTGCCGGTGCTCGCGGTGCTGCTGTTCGCCGCGTCCCCGCTGCTGGGGGTTAAGTTCGGCACCCCGGACGACCGCGTGCTGCCCAAGGACAGCGCCATGCACCAGGTCGGCGACTCACTCCGCGAGGACTACGCGAGCAACGAGGAGAACACCCTCGAAATCGTCGTGACCGGCGCGGGCGCGAACGGCAGCCTGGCGGCGTACGCCTCCGAGGTCTCCGCGCTGCCCGGCGTCGCCCGGGTCGACACCTCCACCGCCACCTTCGCGTCCGGCAACCCGGCCGGCGGGCGCCCGAACCCGGACATGGCCCGCCCCGACGCGCAACTGCTGTCCGTCGTGACGACGGTGGCCCCGAAGTCGGACGCGGCACAGGACCTCGTACGCGACATCCGCGCGGTGCCAGGCGCGCCCGACACCCGCACCCTCGTCGGCGGCGACGACGCCCAACTCGTCGACACCAAGGCCGCCATCGCCGACCGCATCCCGCTCGCCGCCGGACTGATCGCGCTCAGCACGTTCATCCTGCTCTTCCTGTTCACCGGCAGCGTCGTGCAGCCCCTGCGCGCGCTGGTGCTGAACGGCCTGAGCATCGCGGCGGCGATGGGCGTGACCGTGTGGGTCTTCCAGGACGGGCACTTCGCGGACTTCCTCGGCTTCACCCCGATGCCGATGGACACCTCGATGACGGTGCTGCTCTTCTGCATCGCCTTCGGACTGTCCATGGACTACGAGGTGTTCGTGATCAGCCGCATCAAGGAGCTGCACGACCAGGGCTATTCGGGCGAGGAGGCGGTCACGCACGGCCTGGCGCGCACCGGCCGCATCGTGAGCACCGCCGCGGTGCTGCTCGCGGTCACCTTCGTGGCCTTCATGACCAGCTCCGTCAGCTTCCTCCAACTCTTCGGACTGGGCGCCGCGTTGGCGATCCTGATCGACGCCACGCTGGTCCGCGGCATCCTGGTGCCGGCGACCATGAAGCTGCTGGGCCCGGCGGCCTGGTACGCGCCGAAGGGCATGCAGAAGGTTCACGAAAGGGTCGGCGTCAGCGAAGGCTGACCCGCCGACCGACACCCGGACTCCCGGCCGGCCGACCGGGACGGCCGGCCGGGACCAGTGTGGTGGCCACCGGCCGCGGGGGGGGGGGGGG
>NZ_JBPKBH010000008.1:149925-238693 GCF_051388915.1 Yinghuangia sp. YIM S09857
CTACCGTGGGTGCAATGGCCGATCACCCAGGGGTAGTTGACGCCGCGCAGGCGCGGTGGGGCGACGAAACCCTCGACTGCCTGCTGCGAGACCGGGTCGCGGTGCACCCGGACGACCCGGCGGTGGCCGATCCGTCCGACATCCACCTGCTGACCGGGCGCGGCCCGGAGGAGTGGACGTGGAGCCGCCTCGACCAGGAAGTCGACCGGCTCGCCGCGCAGCTGCTGCGGCACGGGGTGGGCAGGGGCGACACCGTGGCCATCCAACTCCCCGCCGGGGTGGAGCTGGTGCAGACCGGGCTGGCCTGCTGGCGGATCGGCGCGACGGCGATGCCGCTGGCGGTGAGCCTGCGGGACCGGACCCTCACGTACCGCGCGCGCCGCGGCGGCGCCCGGACCATGGTCACCAGCACCCGCATAGGCGACTACCGGGCCGCCGAGGTCGCGGTGGCGTTGCCGTGCTTCCCGACCGTCCTTGCGTGGGGGCCCGAAGTGCCCGACGGCGCGGTCGACTTGGACGCCGCCGCGCCGACCCCGGACGAGCCCGCCGCCTATCTGTCCCAGGTGCGCGTACGGCCGGACGATCGGGCCGCACTGCTGTGGACCGCCTGCGACGGCGAACTTCCGTACCGGCACCGGGATCTGCGGGACGCGGGGAGCGAGGTCACCGGGGCCACGCTCACCAACACGCCGGGCCCGACCTGCCCGACCGACTTCCCCGGGGTCGTGGCGCCGTGGCTGCGGAGCGGCTGCCGCCTGGTCCACCCGGAGACGGTTCGCCCGGAGACGGCTCACCCGGCTCACCCGGCTCGACCGAATCACCCGCAAGTGGGAACGGCGGCAACACCGGAGACACCGGGGCTCACAGGAAGCGGTCGAACTCCCCGGCCTTGACGCCCGCGATGAACGCCGCGAGTTCCTCGCGGGTGTAGCACAGCGCCGGACGGCCGGTGTCCTGGGAATCCCGCATCGCGATCCCTCCGTCGATCGCGGCGAGTTCGACGCAGCAGCCGTTCTGGTCGGCGGAGAAGGTCGACTTGACCCACAGTGCGTCGGTCATGTCGGCCAGGTAGAGCGAGGACTTGTTCATGAAATGCTTTCTGCTCGTGCGCGGAGCAGCGCGACCGTGTCGTCCGGCGCCAGAGCCGACCCCTCGATCAGTCGAAACAGGCGGTCGTAGCGCTGGACTTCGCGCCGTGAATCACGCGGGATCATACCTCCGATGCCCTCCATGAACGCCACGTCCGGATCCGCCGAATCGGCGAATCCGAGCAGCACGAATCCGTTGGCATAGGCGGCTCTCCGCGGCCCGTTGAACGGCACGACCTGAAAGGTGACGTTCGGGAGTTCGGCCATCTCCGCGAGGTGCCGCAGCTGCGCCCGCATCACCTCGGGACCGCCGGTGTCGATGTGCAGCGCGGCCTCCGTGACGATGCCGTGATAGCCCAGCAGGGAGTCGTCGACCAGCCTGCGCTGGCGGCCCCGGCGTACCGCGACAAGGCTTTCGATCTGGTCGCGGCCCAGCGCGTGCAGGCCGGTCTCCATCACCGCGGTCATGTATTCGGCGATCTGGAGCATCCCCGGGATCACCATCGGCTGGTACTCGCGCTCCAGGACCGCGTCGTCCTCCAGCGCGACGAACTCGGCCAGGTGCGCATTCATCACATCGGAGTACTCGCGCCACCAATGCCGGGGCCGCTTACCGACGATCAACTGCTCCAGTTCGAACTGCTGTTGGGGCGGCACGTCGTACAGGCGGCACAAGGTCACCAGATCGTGCGGGCTGACGTAGGCGCGCGCCAACTCCATTCGGCTGATTTTGCTGACGTCGCCCTTGATCGCCGCGGCCGCGGCATTCCTGGAGATCTCGCGTTCCTCGCGCAGCCGACGCAACTCCTGACCGAGGCGCTTGCGCTTCAGGGTGTGCTGAGAGTCCGTCGCCATCGCAACTCGCCTTCCCCGAGGACGATTCATGATTCTTGTGCGACTTTTCCGCGCCTACTTGCATGTGCAGTTTCATGAGTGCTTCACTCATCTTGGCTACACACCGCTGTTGAGTCAACACCAAGAGCGACGATCACCGCGATGCCGAAGTCGCACCGCGCGGCCCCCAGGGAGAGCTGTGCACGCCACCGCCGCGTATTCGGAGCCCGTCTACATCGTGCGGCTGCCTTCCCTTCCGAGCTCCGTCGCCACCGCGCGCGAGCATGTGGAGGGGCTGTGCCACAAATTCGGCGTGGACAGCTTCGCGCCGGTCCAGGTGGTGTCCGAACTCGCCGGCAACGCCGTCGAACACGCCGGCATGTGCGGTGGGATAGAGGTCTGGGTCTCCGTCGACCCCGGCTACCTGTGGATCGAAGTCGTTGACTTCGCCCCGGAGTTCGTGCCCGACCTCGACCAGGTGCGGGACCCCGGCGAGGAGCGCGAGCGCGGCCGCGGCCTGCTCATCGCGCGCACCCTCGCCGAACGCGTCGAGGCCCTGGTGCTCGGCGACCGCAAGGCGCTGTGCGCCTGCTTCCCGGTTCCGGTCTGAGCCCTCCGCGGACCGGCCCGGACAAGGGGGAGCGTCCTCAACATCCCGTCGGACGGCCCCGCGGGCCCGGCGGGACCTCGAAGACAGGGCCCAGGCGAAGGGCCGCCCCCGGTTTCCCGGGGGCGGCCCTTCGTCAGTCGCGCGGCGAGCGCGGAGCGGTCGGCGTCAGGACGCCTCGCCCTTGGTCAGGTCCGGGCCGGAGCCCGCGGCCTCGACCGGCGGGACGTCCGGCAGCGCGGCCTTCTCCTCGCCGACGAACGTGAACTTCTCGTCCTCGCCGTCGCCTTCGGTGCCGACCACCACGATCGAACCGGGCCGCAGCTCCGCGTACAGGATCTTCTCGGACAGGGTGTCCTCGATCTCCCGCTGGATCGTGCGCCGCAGCGGACGCGCGCCCAGGAGCGGGTCGTAGCCCTTCTTCGCGAGCAGCTTCTTGGCCGCCGGGGTGAGCTCCAGGCCCATGTCCCGGTCCTTCAGCCGCTCGTCCACCTTGGCGATCATGAGGTCGACGATCTGGATGATGTCGTCCTCGGACAGCTGGTGGAACACGATCGTGTCGTCGACACGGTTCAGGAACTCGGGGCGGAAGTGCTGCTTCAGCTCCTCGTTGACCTTCGCCTTCATCCGGTCGTACCCGGTCTTGACGTCCGAGTTGCCGGTGAAGCCGAGGCCGAAGCCCTTCGAGATGTCCCGGGTGCCGAGGTTGGTCGTCATGATGATGACGGTGTTCTTGAAGTCGACGACCCGACCCTGGGAGTCGGTCAGGCGACCGTCCTCCAGGATCTGGAGCAGCGAGTTGAAGATGTCCGGGTGCGCCTTCTCGACCTCGTCGAACAGCACGACCGAGAACGGCTTGCGGCGCACCTTCTCGGTGAGCTGGCCGCCCTCCTCGTAGCCGACGTAGCCGGGAGGCGAGCCGAACAGCCGCGACACGGTGTGCTTCTCGGAGAACTCCGACATGTCGAGCTGGATCAGCGCGTCCTCGTCCCCGAACAGGAACTCGGCGAGCGTCTTGGACAGCTCGGTCTTACCGACACCGGACGGGCCCGCGAAGATGAACGAGCCACCCGGGCGCTTCGGGTCCTTCAGACCGGCACGGGTACGGCGGATCGCCTGGGAGAGCGCCTTGATGGCGTCCTTCTGGCCGATGACCCGCTTGTGCAGCTCGTCCTCCATGCGGAGCAGACGGGCCGACTCCTCCTCGGTGAGCTTGAACACCGGGATACCGGTCGCCGTGGACAGCACTTCGGCGATCAGCTCTTCGTCGACCTCGGCGACGACGTCCATGTCGCCGGCCTTCCACTCCTTCTCGCGCTTCGCCTTGTCGGCAAGGAGGGTCTTCTCCTTGTCGCGCAGCGAGGCCGCCTTCTCGAAGTCCTGCGCGTCGATCGCGGACTCCTTCTCGCGGCGCACGTTCGCGATCTTCTCGTCGAACTCGCGCAGGTCCGGCGGCGCGGTCATGCGGCGGATGCGCATGCGCGAGCCGGCCTCGTCGATGAGGTCGATCGCCTTGTCCGGCAGGAACCGGTCCGAGATGTACCGGTCCGCCAGGGTCGCGGCGGCCACCAGCGCGGCGTCGGTGATCGAGACGCGGTGGTGCGCCTCGTACCGGTCGCGCAGACCCTTGAGGATCTCGATGGTGTGCGACAGCGACGGCTCCGCGACCTGGATCGGCTGGAAGCGGCGCTCCAGGGCCGCGTCCTTCTCCAGGTGCTTGCGGTACTCGTCGAGCGTCGTGGCGCCGATCGTCTGGAGCTCGCCGCGGGCCAGCATCGGCTTGAGGATGCTGGCGGCGTCGATCGCGCCCTCGGCGGCGCCCGCACCGACGAGCGTGTGCAGCTCGTCGATGAACAGGATGATGTCGCCGCGCGTGCGGATCTCCTTGAGCACCTTCTTCAGACGCTCCTCGAAGTCACCGCGGTAGCGCGAACCGGCCACCAGGGCGCCGAGGTCGAGGGTGTAGAGCTGCTTGTCCTTCAGCGTCTCCGGGACCTCGCCCTTGACGATCGCCTGGGCCAGGCCCTCGACGACCGCGGTCTTGCCGACGCCGGGCTCGCCGATCAGCACCGGGTTGTTCTTGGTGCGGCGGGACAGCACCTGCATGACCCGCTCGATCTCCTTCTCACGCCCGATGACCGGGTCGAGCTTGCCCTCGCGGGCAGCCTGCGTGAGGTTGCGGCCGAACTGGTCCAGCACGAGCGAGGTGGACGGCGTGCCCTCCTGCCCGGCGCCGCCCGGGGAGGCGGTCTTCTCACCCGAGTAGCCGGACAGCAGCTGGATGACCTGCTGCCGCACCCGGTTCAGATCCGCGCCCAGCTTGACCAGGACCTGGGCCGCGACGCCCTCGCCCTCGCGGATCAGGCCCAACAGGATGTGCTCGGTGCCGATGTAGTTGTGGCCGAGCTGAAGCGCCTCGCGCAGCGAGAGCTCCAGGACCTTCTTGGCACGGGGAGTGAAGGGGATGTGCCCGGACGGGGCCTGCTGGCCCTGGCCGATGATCTCCTCCACCTGCTGACGGACCGCCTCAAGCGAAATGCCGAGGCTCTCCAGCGCCTTCGCGGCCACGCCCTCACCCTCGTGGATGAGGCCGAGGAGGATGTGCTCGGTCCCGATGTAGTTGTGGTTGAGCATCCTGGCCTCCTCCTGAGCCAGGACGACAACCCGCCGCGCGCGGTCGGTGAACCTCTCGAACATCGTTATCGCTCCTCAGAGCGGTCGTGCAGTTCGGGGACGGTCCCCTCCCTGTCCTTCCGCATGCTAGTCCCGCACGCGGGACCGCTCACTTCGTCCACATGGACGTGCGACCCACGTGTTGCGGGCCGCTCCGGACACCTAGTCAAACCTGATAGTGCGGGGCAGTGTTCCCCCGAACCAAGCGGAGTGACCGATTGCGAGTACGCCAGAAGCGAACGCGGCGCTTCGAGGGCCGCTCCGGCGGCCCGGTCCCCGCGGACCGCGCCCCCTTTGTGCCTCGCCCCACATCGCACAAGCGCCCCCTCGATCGCGGTCCTGCCCGGCTCATACCCACGGCGTTGCCGGGCATACGCCCGCCGACCGCCATACGGCACAAGGAAGTCCGCAGGTGGCGCGGCTTCCCGCGGGCGACCCGCACCGCGGATTACAGTAGGCCCGTGCACGTAGCGCAATCGATCAATCACCTCTCGTAACCGGCGCCCACTCCCGGAGTTGAACACGCTATGACAGCGACACTCCTTTTCGCCCGTCGCTCGGCGGCGATGCTCCCCGGGCCGCAGGACGAGGCGCTGTGGTACGCCCGCGCCCTCGGCTGGCCGGTCCTGCCCGAAACGGCGGACGAAGGGGGTGGCACGGACACCGGGAACCCGGGCGACAGAGGCGGATCGGAACCGGCCGGGCCGGGGACACGAGCCGCACCGAGCATGCCTGCCGAGCTCGGTGACCTGGGCGGGGCGGGCGCGAGCCGCGGTGACGGCACGACCGACCCCGGCGTGATCCTTCGCTGGTGGGGTGCCTCGCCGCGACGGGCGGTGCGGCTGGCCACGGGGGTGCATTTCGACGTACTCGACGTCCCTGGCGCCGCCGGGACGCGGGCGCTGCACCGGGCCGAACGCCTGGGCCTGCCGCTCGGGCCGGTCGCGGCGACGGCGTCCGGGCGCGTGCAGTTCTTCGTCGCGCCGGGCGTCGCGGAGGACCTGCCCGCGCTGCTGGACTGGCTGGACTGGTCGGATCTCGGCCTGGACCTGCGCGCGTTCGGCGCGGGCGACTCCGTACCGGCGCCGTCGCCGTGGCCGGCCACCTGGCTGGCGCCGTGGCCCCGGGCCTGGGAGTCGGCCCGCTGGCTGCGTCCGCCCGCGGCGTCACGGCTGCGCTGTGCGGCCGGGGCGAGGGCGGAGGCACTGATGACCGTGGACGTGCGCTTCCCGGACGTCACGCGGCTGCTGAGCGGCCTCGCCGACGCATGCCAGCAGGTCCGGCTGCTCCCCCGGCAGCGCCGCGGCCACGACGGCTGATCCGGCGCCCGCAGTGGGCCCGAGGCGGGCCCGCAGTCGACTTGCGCATTATTTCCACAAAAGGGACATAGAACATAAATCAGCAAAGGGCGGTCCCGTCCCTTCCGCGCCGAAGCGGGAAACGACGGGACCGCCCTGTGTCGTCGATCAGGCGTGAGCCTTGTCGTACGCCTCGCGGATGTTCGCGGGCACGCGACCGCGCTCGCTCACCTCATACCCGTTGTCCCTCGCCCACTGACGCACGAGCGCCGTGTCCGCCGCACCCGTACCGGCCGACTTGGCCGTCCCCCGCGCGGCCCGGCGACCGACCCGGCCACCGGTCTTGCGTGCCACCTGTACATACGTGGCCAGAGCGTTGCGGAGCTCGCCCGCATTCGCTTCGCTGAGGTCGATCTCGTACGAGACACCGTCGAGGGCGAACGTCACCGTCTCGTCGGCCTTCCCGCCGTCGAGGTCGTCCACGAGAAGAATCTGGACCTTCTGTGCCACCGGTTTCCCTTTCATCGGGAGGGATCGCCACCAACCATGAAAAGGAAACCGCTTTTCCCGGAAAAATTCAAACCCGGGGAAGCGGAACCGAACGCCCCGGCAATGCGTTTGACTGTGGATAGACGGCCGATCGGTGCACGCGCTACAGGTGAAGGAGCATCCGCGTGTTGCCGAGGGTGTTGGGCTTCACGCGTTCCAGGTCCAGAAACTCCGCGACGCCTTCGTCATACGAACGAAGTAGTTCGCGGTAGACCTCCGGATCCACCGGTGTGGCCTCGATCTCCACGAAGCCGTGCCGTGCGAAGAAGTCCACCTCGAAGGTCAGGCAGAATATCCGGCGCACGCCGAGCCAACGCGCCGTCTCCAACAACTTGGCGAGCAGTCGGTGGCCCACTCCGTGGCCCCGGCAGGACGTGTCGACGGCGAGAGTGCGTACCTCGGCAAGGTCCTCCCACAGGACGTGCAACGCGCCGCAGGCGACGACGAGCCCGTCCCCGTCGCGTTCGGCGACCCAGAACTCCTGAACGTCCTCAAACAGTGTCACAGTCGGTTTGTCGAGGAGGATGCGCTTGCCCGCGTAGTCGTCCACCAGCCGTCGAATGGCCGCGACATCCGAGGTTCTGGCCCGGCGGATCGTGACTTCCATGACGTGAAGGTATCGCGATCACGCGAGCCGGTCGCGGGCGCCCCGGCAGCCCCTGGGAACACCGTGCGAACACCCGGCGCCGGGGGCCCGGAATGCGGACACAACCTTTGCCGACAACTCGCCGACATGCCCGCCCGACAACTGGTGGGTATCCAGTCGGCGGACATTAGCGCGGCATCGGAACGGACTCCGGAATCACCCCATTCGGGGTTGTTGAGAGGTGGCTCCGCGGCATCGCGCGGGTTCCCGGCCGGTGCCCGGGAACGCGCGTCAACGTGCCGAGATACGGGTGCTCGTGCAGGCCGAGTCGGGATCGTCGGGGCACGGGCCGGTGACGGCCGGCGCGGGATCGGACGACGCCACGAAATCCGAACGCGCGGCCATGACGGTCCCGGCGGCGGGATCCGGTACGCGGACGGCCAGCGTCAGCGTGGCCCGCCCACCGGCGGCGATGCGGCCGGTCTGCCAGACGCCCGTACCCACGTCGTACGTGCCCTGCGACAACGCGCCCCACAGCAGCGGCGCTCCGGCCGGGAGGCTGTTGCGGATGCTCGCGAACAGCGCGGCGGCGTCGCCCGAGTCGGCGACGGTGACGGTGTGCGTAACCGTCTGGCCGGGCCGGGCGTCGGTCGTGTCGACGGCCCGGGCGAGGGTGAGGCGCGGCGTGCCGAAGCGGAGCTCGGCACAGGCGGAGGCCGCGTCGTCGGCGCAGCGCTGGGCGGGCGGGACCTCAACCTCGGATGTGGGGGCGGGCGGGGGTGGCGGTGGAGGCTTCGGGGTGGGGGTGGGAACGGGGGTCGGCGGAGGCGGGGTGCGGGTCGGGGACGGGGTCGGCTCGGGCGCGGCGGTGGTGGTCGGAGGCGCTGGCGGCTTGGTGGGGGGCGGGGTCGGCGAAGGCGGCGCGGATGTGGGGGTCGGCTTGGCGGTCTGGGGCGGCGAGGGCTTGGGGGTCGCACTCGGGGGCGCCGGCGACTTCGTGCCGGCGGTTGGCGTGGGCTTCGTGGCCGGCGTGCCCTGCGTCGTTGGTGACGGCGACGCGGCCTTGGGCGGCTCCGTGGACGCTGCGCCCGGCATCGTCGGCGTGACCGGCTTGCCGGACGGGGACGGCTTGGCGGACGTCGTCGGGTCGGCGGGCCCGCTCGGTTTGTTCGGATTGGTCGCCTTGGTCTGCTCAATCGGCTTGGTCGGCTTTGGCGATCCGGTGGCCGCGCTCGCCGACGCGAAGGGCGACGGGGTGCCCGAAGGCGCCACGGCGCGTGCGCGTGTCCGAGGGGACGTGACCGACACCCGTACGCTCTCCACCGCACCGCCCGACTTCGCCGCGGCCTGGACCCGCCACAGCAGAACGGCCTCGCTGCGTCCCGGCGCGGTGGGCACCGTCCAGACGCCCGAGGGCGCGTCGAAGCCGCCGCGCGACGGGTCCGCGCCGACCGTGCGCAGGCCGCCGGTCAACCGCCCCGCCACGGTGACCTGTTCGCCTGGCTCGGTGTCGGTCATGGTGAGGCGTACGACGGCCGTCAGCGTCTCGCCGTCGGCGGCGACCGGCGTGCCGAGCGTGAGGTCGAGCGCGAAGTGCGGACGTACGTCCCGCCCGGCGGCCACCGCGAGTTGGACCGCGACCAGGGCGGCGGCGGTGGCCAGCGCGGTGAGCGCCGGCAGGAGCACGCGCCGCAGGCGGATGCGCGAGCGGCCCCGGGCATGGGTCGGCCGGTTCCGGGTCACGTGGCGCCCACCTCACTCCGTTCGGCGCATCACCTGTCCGATTAACGGACATTTCACCCCTTCAAAAGGTGATCGCATTCCACGGAACGGGCGGGGACAACACTCCGAATTCCCGGCGATTTCACCCGCGTGGGCCACGCGCCGATCGGCCGACAGAGCTTCAGCCGAGGTCGGGATCGAGGTCGGCGTCGGTGTCGGTGTCGAGGTCGGCGTCGAAGCCGACGCCGTCAGCGGGGCTGGCGTCGTCAGCGAGGCCGGGAGCGGGGTCCGGGGCGGCCGGGTCGTCCTCGTTCGGCACCGGTTCCTCCGGAAGCGCCACCCGGAGCGCGTCCCGAAGTGCGTCCAACTGCTCGGGACTCATGCCTTCCACAAAATGCACCAATGCCCCCGCGCGCCCTCCGCCGGAAAGCCAGTCCTCGCGCATGAGGCCCGCGGTATGCGCTTCACGGGAAAGCACGGGTTCGTAGCGGTACGCCCGGCCGTCGAGGCCCCGGCGTACCGCGCCCTTGCGAAAGAGGTTGTCGAGAACCGTCATCACCGTCGTATAGGCGAGGTCCCGTTCCGGCAGCAGGGCGTCGCGGACGTCGCGTACCGCCATGGGTTCATGGACCGCCCACAGGCGGAGCATCACCTGCTCCTCAAGTTCTCCGAAGCGGGGCATGCGCGGCCCTTCCGGTCGGAAATTCGCGGGCATTGCCGGGTTTAGCCGTCATCAAACCTGTGGATTTTGTGATCTGAAACACAGGAGTTTCAGCGCGCCCTACGGCCCATAGTAGTTCCGCCGGGCGGCAAATCCGGCATATCGCCCATTGGCCGGAGCGGACTACGACGGTGCGTCGTAGTGAGCGTCCGGTGACAGGTTGGCTTCGCGGTCGACCGGTCTGTTACCACTGTTGAGCCGGTCCCCAGCCGGGTCCCGCCGCCGAGGCGGACCCCGCGCACCCCAGCGCCAGAGCTTCGGGCCGGCGGATTCGTACGAGGACGTCCGAGTCCGCGTCCCGCTCCGCAGCGAGCCGCGCCGCACCGACGCCGCGCCGCCCGCAGCCGCCCACGCACCGGCCCGTACGGCCGTCGCCCGGGCGCGCCCGATTCCCATCCGGCGGCCTTGCCGCACGGGGGGCGCGAGCACGCCGTCGAACACCCCGAGGTACCCCCGTGCAGAACCCCACCGATAACTCCCGCACGCCCGCGAGCCGCGCCGACCGTCTGCGCGCGCGGCGTCCGACCCGGCCCGCCCTCATGGTCGCCGGGATCGCCGCGCTGGCCACGGCCACCGGCGTGGGCATCGCCTCGGGCGCCCCGGCCGCGGACGACTCGCACACCGCGGCGGTGGCCGTCGCCGCCGCGGGTACGCCCGGCGCCGCAACCGGCACCGGCGCGGACGCGCTCGCCGCCCGGACCGCAGACGACCGCGGGGACGCGGCCGCTGCCCGCGGCACGGCACGCGAGGCGCCGGTGTCCGCGGAATCCGCGTCGTCCGGCGCGTCCGGCGCGTCCGGCTCCGCCAAGCGCTCCGGCGGGACCGCGGTGTCCGACGTCCTGGCCGCCAAGCAGCACGCCGAGGCCCGCGAGGTGTTCGCCGCAGCCGAGCAGAAGGCGGCCGCGGAGGCCGCCGAGCGGGCGCGCGTCGAGGCCGAGCAGCAGGCGGCCGCCGCTGCGGCAGCCGCCGCCCAGGCCCAGGCCGCCGCCCAAGCCGCGGCTGCTCAGGCCGCCGCCCAAGCCGCCGCGGCCCAGCCCGCCAAGGCCCCCGCACCCGCCGCGGCCCCGGCTGCCGCCGCCATCTCCGACTCCGACTACGTCCGCCCCGTCGCGGGCGCCGGCCACGGCAGCTATGGCCGCTCCGGCTCGCTCTGGTCGCACGGCCACACCGGCGAGGACTTCTCGGCGGGGATGGGCAGTTCGGTCAAGGCCGTGACGTCCGGCACCGTCGTGAAGGCGGGTTGGGGCGGTGCGTACGGCAACGAAATCGTCATCAGGCACCCGGACGGCAAGTACACGCAGTACGGGCACCTCTCCAAGTTCTCCGTCAAGGCGGGCCAGAAGGTGGCCACCGGGCAGCAGATCGCCCTGTCCGGCTCGACCGGCAACTCGACCGGCCCGCACCTGCACTTCGAGGTGCGCACCGGCCCGAACTACGGCTCGGACGTCAACCCGATCGCGTACCTGCGCGCCAAGGGCGTCGCCATCTGATGCCGCCGCGGCTCCCGACGTACACCTGACACCCAGTCAGAACAACAACTGAGGGCCGGAGTTCCCCAGGAGCTCTGGCCCTCGGCCGTTACCAGGCCACACGCGTCATCGGCGTCAGCCCGTCCGTCACTCGCCCCCGCCCGAATCGCCGGAATCCGCACCCGCGTCACTGCGCGAGCGCCGCGGGTCGGTCCCCCGGAAAATCGTGATCATCACGCCGACGAACATCGCGCAGACGACGGCGGACGGGATCAGGGCAGCGGCTACGTCCATGTGACTACTCCGGCTTCACGAGCGGGAAGAGGATGGTTTCGCGGATGTTCCGCTCGGTGAAGGCCATCACCATGCGGTCGATACCGAGGCCGAGGCCGCCGCTGGGCGGCATCGCGTATTCGAGCGCGCGCAGGAAGTCCTCGTCGAGCTGCATCGCCTCGGCGTCCCCGCCGGCGGCCAGCAGCGACTGCTCGGTGAGGCGCTTGCGCTGCTCGACCGGGTCGACGAGCTCGGAGTACGCGGTGCCGAGCTCCATGCCGAAGCCGATCAGGTCCCACTTCTCGGCCAGCCCCGGCAGTTCGCGGTGCTGGCGCGTCAGGGGCGAGGTCTCGATCGGGTAGTCGCGTACGAACGTGGGCTGCACGATCGTGTGCTCGACCAGCTCCTCGAACAGCTCCTGCACCAACTTGCCCTGGCCCCACGTCGGATCCCACCCGATGTCGCGCGCGTCCGCCAGCTTGCGGACCTGCTCGATCGGGGTGGCCGGGGTGATCTCCTCGCCCACGGCCTCCGACACCGAGCCGTACACCGTGATCGCGGGCCACTCGCCGGAGATGTCGATCTCCTTGCCGTCCCACGCGAACACGTGCGTGCCGAAGACCTGCTCCGCGGTGTACTGGTACACCGAGCGCGTGACCTCGGCCATCGTGTTGTAGTCGCCGTACGCCTCGTACGCCTCCAACATCGTGAACTCGGGGTTGTGCGTGGAGTCCGCGCCCTCGTTGCGGAAGTTGCGGTTGATCTCGTAGACCCGCTCCGCGCCGCCGACCACGAGCCGCTTGAGGTACAGCTCGGGGGCGATGCGCATGAAGAGGTCCATGTCGTACGCGTTGATGTGCGTCACGAACGGACGGGCGGTCGCGCCGCCGTGCACCGGCTGGAGCATCGGCGTCTCGACCTCAAGGAAGTCACGCGCGTTGAACCACGTGCGCACCGCGCGCACGATCTCGCTGCGGGTGCGCAGCATCTTGCGGGACTCGTCGTTGACGATGAGGTCGACGTACCGCATGCGCACGCGCGCCTCGGGGTCCGTCATGCCCTTGTGCTTGTCCGGCAGCGGACGCAGGCACTTGGCGGTCATGGCCCAGGTGTCCACCATCACCGACAGCTCGCCGCGCTTGGACGTGATGACCTCACCGTGCACGCCGATGTGGTCGCCCAGGTCGACATCGGCCTTCCAGGCCGCGAGCGCCTCGGCACCCGCCTTGTCGAGCGACACCATCACCTGGAGGTCGCCCGTGCCGTCCCGCAGCGTCGCGAAGCACAGCTTCCCGCCGGTCCGCGACAACACCACGCGGCCGGTCAGCCCGACCCGCTTGCCGGTCTGCGTGTCCGGCTCCAGAGCCGGGAACTCCTCGCGCAGTTTCGCCACGGTCGTGGTCCGCGGGAACCCGACCGGGTACGGATCGACCCCCTCCCCCCGCATCCGCTCAAGCTTCTCGCGGCGCACCCGCATCTGCTCGGGAAGGTCATCGGCCTGCACGGAGTTCGGCTCAGTCGTCGGCGCAACGTTGGCCTGGGCGTTCTCGGTCACCAGGCAAGGCTACCCGCGCCCCTCCCCGACCCCGTACCCGAATACCTCCCGCACGGTCAAGACACGGCTCACCGACGCCCGCACCCATACGAAAGGGGCGGGCCCCGAAGGCCCCGCCCCTTTGCCGGCCAACCGACCGATCAGCCGTCACGCACTCATGCGCGGCTCACCGCACAACCCGATCACGCCGCGGCGGCCCCACCCCCCTTACGCCGCCGCACAACCACAAACGCCCCCGCCGCCACAACCAGCAGCCCACCCGCAACCCCGGCAATCACCGGCGTCGACGAGGAATCCCCGGTATCCGCCAACTCAGACCCACCGTCCGCAGGCGGCTGCGCGCCGGTGGCGGCACCGCCGGTCGATACGCCCGGGCTCGCGGACGGGCCGGTGCCCGGGGTGCCGGTTCCGCCCGTCGTGCCGCCCGTGGTACCGCCCGGAGCCGTCAGGACCAGCGGGACCGTAATGGTCTGGTTGGCGTTGTTCTTGTCGTACGGAGCCGTCGACATGGTCATCTTGGCGCTCGACCCCGCGGGAACCGACGCCGCGTCCAGCATGACCCTGACCTGCCACGGGTTGGCGGCCGCAAGCGGCAGGTACTCGGTGGTCCAGCACACCAGGAACACGCCGTCACCGGTCCCCAGGGAGCCGTAGGCCGCACCCTTCACCGACGTCCTGCACATCTCGATGCGCCCGTCCACGACTCGGGCACCGGTCGGCAGATCGACCCGCACGAGCGGGCGCGTGTCGGTGTTCTCGTAGACGGCACCCGGCCCGAGGTTCCGCAGGTCGGCCGTGAGCGCCCATTGGCCGGGCGTCCCCGCGTCCACGACGTGGCCGTTGACGAGCGCCAGGTCCGCCGACAGGATCGTCTCCAGGCGGAGTGTGTCGACGTTGTTCCACGGGCTGTTGTCGGGGAGAGCCTTGGCGGTGGGCTGCTGCGCGAGCGCGAAGGCCTTCGACCCGGTGCCGGGGACGTATCCCTGCGACCGTACGAACTCCTCGAACTCCTCTTCGTCGTAGACGTCGACGCCCAGCGAGAACCCGTCGACCGCCACCGCTTCCGGAACCTTGACCTGCACCGGCGTGGCCGCCGTGTAGTTGCCCCCCTTCGTCAGCGGCTGGTCGAGTACGCAGACCATGCCGTAGTCCGAGTAGAGACAGTTCTTGAACTGCTCCTGGAAGCGCCACTGCGCACGGCCGTTGTCGACGCGGAGCACGAACTTTCCCGGGTCCGCCCCGTTGCTGCGGACGGAGAACGGGACGTTCAGCGTGTCACCGCCCTTGAGGCCGGTGACGGGCCCGGGGGCTTCGATGCTCAGGTCGGGACCGCCTGCGCCGACCTCGATCTCCGGCGTCGTCACGCTGACATCCGCGTTGTCGGCCCTCGCGGTGACCTTGACGGTGCCGTGGTCACCCTCGACCGCCGTCTGCTTGGCGTTGATGCGGAACCCGGGCACGTTGGCGTACTGCTCAAGGGTCGGGAACGTACAGGTGATCTTCGTCGACGTGGTCACGCACGGCGTGTCCACCGGGTACGGCTTCTCGAACTCGGCGAAGCCGGCGATTCCGGCGCCGTCGAAGGTCACCACGACGTTCTTCGCCGGGTCACCGGCGGACGTGTACCAGATGTACGGCGAGACCACCGCACCGTTCACCGATCCCCCGCCCGGCGGAGGCAGGGGCAGGCTCACGGACTCCGGCCACACGGAGACCGACAGTTTCGCACGTTCCGCATGTGCCGTACCGGCCAGGCCGACCACGGCAATTGAGCTGGAGACGACAGCGGCCAAGACCACCGCGCCGCGGCGGCTTACGCGTGCAGACTGCATGAAACCTCACTGTCCAGGGGCTTCGGAGAGACCACGCCATCAAAAGCGCCCGTGCCGCCCCGTGACCCGGCGGATCGAGCGGGCCCGAAGCCCCGCCCGATCCGGCGGCCCGTACGCGACGCCGAGCCGTTCCCATCACACCGCGGCGGCGCCGTCACCCTTCCGGCGACGCGCAACCACAAAAGCCCCCGCGGCCACAACCAAGAGCCCACCTGCGACACCGGCAATGAGCGGCGTCGACGACGACCCCCCGGTCTCGGCCAGCTCAGGCCCGTTGTCAGCAGGCGGCTCCCCGCCGGAGGCGGCACCGCCGGTGGTTCCGCCGGTGGTGCCGCCCGCGGGGGGCTTCGTCGGGTTGATGACAAGTTCCGCACGGTTGTTGCCGGGGTTCTTGTCGAGCCTCGCGCTGGTGATCTGGATGCCGCCCTTCGCGTCGGGGACCACCTTGTCGATCTTCAGGTCGAAGGCGAACAGGCCCTTGGAGCCGACCGGGTACGCGAAGTAGTCGCCTTCCCACTGGCACACATACGCGGGACGCCCATTCGCTTCAAGGCCGGGGAAGCGCGGGGTCTTCTGGTCGAGGCCCAGGTCCTTGCCATCCGACAGGCCACAGTTCTCGGGCACCTTGGTAACGGTGGCGCCTTCCGGGATGACCACCTTCACCGAGTAGTCCGCCTCGCCGCCCGAGCGGTCGGTGAAGCGGCCGGGACCGAGGTTCTCGATGCCGATCGTCGCCTGCACGGTGGTGCCGACCGCGCCGGGCACGCCCGCTCCGACTGCGGCCAAGTCGGTCGTAAGGCTGGTGTGGATCGCCAGACCGGCGTAGTTGTTACCGGTGTCGATGTCCTTGGCGATCTTCGCCGAAGTCGAGGCCTTGCGCACGAGCTTCAGCTCCGGTCCGACGCCCGGGGTCCCGTCGGTCGGCGAGGCGGTGGAGAACTCGTCCCAGTCCACCACACCGCCGACCGTGTAGTTCGCGTACGCGCGCGTCGCCGCGGGCATGACCCGGAACTTCTCGGGGGCCGCCAGGGCGTACGTCTCCCCCGGCTGAACGGTGAGGTCGGGGAAGAGGCAGGTGGTACCGGAGCCGTAGAAGTTACCTTCGTCGTACCGGCAGTTGCTGTACCGATTGACGAACTCGGCGCCGTCCATCGTGGACATGCGCAGGAAGATGCCCTTCACACTCCCGTTGCCCACGTTTGTCAGCGACACCGGCATGTCGACGATGTCCCCGGGCTCCGCGCGCACAATCTCCGGAAGCGCACCCGGCACGATGTCGTGCCCGCTGGCGACGGTGATCTCGGTGAACCCGGCGTCGGTGCGGGACTTGCCGTTCGACTGCGTCACGCTCACATAGTCCAACTGACCCTTGGCGCCGGGCTTGGCGTTCTTGGCGCCGCGCAGCTCGACCGGAAGGGTGACCGTCGGACGCCACGTGTCGGGCGGGTGCACGGGCACGGTTCCGACATTGCACGTGACGACGGTCCCGGCGGACTTGCAATAGTCGGGGAATGTGGCGTCGGCGATCCCGGCGAGCTTCTTGGTGTCGAGCGTCACCACGACGTCTTTGCCGTCGGCCGGGCCCTGGCTGTACATCGAGAGATTCAGCGTCCGGGCCTTTGCGGCACCGGTGTCGGGAGCGCTGAGCACCGAGAACTGGTACGGCGCGGAGAACTCCACGAAGTTGTCGTACTCGTCGGCACTCGCACCCGCGGCGGCGGGTCCGACCACGAGCAATGTCGCCGCGGCCGCGCCGAACACGCCGGCGCGTCGAGACATGCGGAACAGGGACATCGGACCTCACGCGTTCGGGGAGGAAGGCAGGTTCGCCAACTGTTGGCGCAGGTATCCGGGAAGCGCTCTGCGCCCCACTACGCGCGCCCCCCGGTCGCCGACCGAGAGCCGTGACGGCCCAGGGCGACTGTTGTGAGCCGTGAGCTTATTGGTGTGGACCTGTCGGGAATCAACCGGCGATGACAACGATTCGGTCACTTCGATCGTCGGCAACTGAACCGTTACAGCAGGTCAGGAACCATGTTGAGCAAACGAATTGATTTGCCGTCAGATTGGACTTTACGGAGCGACCGGGACTACGGGCCGGGTTCCGGTCGAACAGCCGGAGCATCATCGACGGTGAACGTCACCTGGACCGGGACGAGCAGGTCGAGGGGGGCCGGGGAGTCCTCGCGTTCGCGGGCTTTGGCGGCGAGGCGGCGTTCCATGGCTTGTTCGGCGAGGTCGGCGCAGCGGGTCAGGAGGTGCTCGCGGCGGTGTTGTTCGCGGTCGCCGCAGGGGTGGTCCGCCAGGGCGCGGAGGGCGGCGAGGTCTTCGGCGGTGGGGGTGTAGCCGTAGGCGGAGACGGCGTGTTCGAGGCCGCTGAGGTACGTGGCCGCGCTCCCGGGCAGCGCACCGCGCTGGTGTTCCAGTTCGGCGAGGTGGAACGCGCGCAACCGGTGGCGTTCCGCGTCCGCCTCGGCGATGGCCTGGTCCAGCAGCCAGTAGTCCGCCGGCTCCGGGTCCCCCGGCCGCCGCGGGCACTCCGACTTCATCGCCAGCAGCAGCGCCCGCCGCAGCACCCTGACCTCGGACATGGCGAAGGCCAGCCCGTGGTCTCCGTGCGGCGTCGGCATATCTGCACGATACGGGCTGAATCTGCCGATCCGGCGGAAGCCGGCATCGTCCACATCGGCGTATCCGGCACCGAAACAGCGGGCGGGGCGTCCAGACCGACGACACCGACGCGGCGAAGCCGCATCGAAACGCGGCCCAGCATCTGCGGCAGCGGGTATCTGCTGCCGAGCGGGTTGCGAGATCCCCCGTCTCGTCCCGCCGAAAGACACGAAATCGCGTCAACACGGCGGTAGTTCATGTCCCGTTGCTTTGCCGCGCAGCCGTGGGCGTTGTGGGGCGCCGCGAATGGAGCCAGGTCGGTCAGCGACGACCAGAAATGCACCGAATACCAACCTGACTGCACCGATGCCGGAGGGCGCAGGCGGGGAAGATCCAGGTAGACGCGGTGTACAACCGCTCGGGAGTGGCGCGCGAAGGCGTCGTGCGGAACTTGCGGTCCCTGCGCGACGCGTGGGTGGCGGCCGGGTACAACGAGCGGTATCCGGCGCGCCGGGATCGGCAATACGTCGTGGTCGCGGCCGCCGGCGAGGTGTCGGTGCGGGACGCCAAGGTGCGCAGGGGCGGACATCCTGCGTTCTCGGAGGTGGCTCGGCGGGGGCTCGTTCACGCTCCCGCGTTGCGTTCGTAGACCATTCTCAGGCCGATCAGGGTCAGCCATGGTTCGTGGATGTCGATGACGGACGCCTCGCCGAGGACCAGGGTGGCGAGGCCGCCGGTGGCGACGACGGTGACGGACTCGGGGTCGTCGGAGAGTTCCGCCGCCATGCGCTTGACGACGCCGTCGACCTGGCCCGCGAAACCGTACAGAATGCCCGCCTGCATGGCCTCGACGGTGCTCTTGCCGACGACGCTGCGCGGGCGCATCAGCTCGATCTTGCGGAGTTGCGCGCCGCGGGCGCCGAGGGCGTCGACGGAGATCTCGATGCCGGGGGCGATCGCGCCGCCGATGTACTCGCCCTTGGCGCTGACTGCGTCGAAGGTGGTGGCGGTGCCGAAGTCGACGACGATGCAGGGGCCGCCGTACAGCTTGATGGCCGCCAGCGCGTTGATGATGCGGTCGGTGCCGACCTCTTTGGGGTTGTCCATCAGGACGGGGACGCCGGTCTTCACGCCCGGTTCGACGACCACGGCGGGGATGTCGCCGTAGTAGCGGCGGAACATGTCCCGCATCTCGTGGAGGACCGACGGCACGGTCGAGCAGACCGCGATGCCGTCGACGCCGCCCGCGCCGATGAGCGGATGCTGTCCGAGCAGGCCCTGGAGCACGACCGCCAACTCGTCGGCCGTGCGCCGCGCGTCGGTGGAGATGCGCCAGTGCTCGACGATTTCGTCACCGTCGAACAGGCCGAGCACGGTGTGCGTGTTGCCTACGTCGATCGTCAGGAGCATCGTCGCGTGTCCTTGGCTGTGGCGGTGGTCGAGGTCGGGGCGAGGGAGCGGGGGTGGGACGGGGGCGAGGGGTCGGACGGGACCGGTGGGGACTGCCGGGACCCGGGGGGCGGAACTGTGCACAGTACCTCGCGGAGCGGCGGGCGGGTCAGTCGCGGAGGTCCACGCCGATGTCGAGGATCGGCGCGGAGTGGGTGAGCGCGCCCACCGCGAGGTAGTCGACGCCGGTCGCGGCCACCTCGCGGGCGGTATCCAGGGTCAGACCGCCGCTGGATTCCAGGCGCGCGCGGCCCGCGACCAGGGCGACCGCCTCGCGGAGCCGGTACGGGTCCATGTTGTCGAGAAGGATCAGGTCCGCCCCGGCGTCGAGCACCGGCGGGATCTGGTCCAGGCGGTCGACCTCGACCTCGACGGGCACGTCCGGGAAGGCCGAACGCACGGCCCGGAAGGCCTCCGCCACGCCGCCGGCCGCCACCACGTGGTTGTCCTTCACCATCGCGGCGTCCGAGAGCGACATGCGGTGGTTGACGCCGCCGCCGCAGCGCACCGCGTACTTCTCCAGCGCCCGCAGACCCGGCGTCGTCTTGCGGGTGTCGCGGATCGCCGCGCCGGTGCCCGCGACCGCGTCGACCCACTCGCGCGTGAGGGTGGCGATGCCGGAGAGGCGGCACAGCAGGTTGAGGGCCGAACGCTCCGCGGTGAGGAGGTCACGGGTCGCCCCGGTCGCGGTGAACAGGACCTGGCCGTGCGCCACGCGGTCGCCGTCCGCGGCGAAGCGCTCGACGACGACGTCGGCGCCGCACACCGCCTCGACGACCGCTTCGGCGACCGGGATCCCGGCGACGACGCCCGCGGTGCGCGCGGTGAAGTCGGCGTGCCCGCGCGCGTCCGCCGACACGGTCGCGACCGAGGTGACGTCGACGCCGCCGTCCAGGTCCTCGGCGACGGCGGCGCGCACCAGCGCCTCGACCGCGGCCGGGTCCAGACCGGCCTCGGCCAGGCGGGACGTGAGGTCCGGGGTGAGCGTCACGGCTTCTCCTTGGGCTCGTACGTCAGATCGAGGCGGCCGCCGGCCATCGTCGTCACGACGTGCCCCAGCCAGTCCTTGTCGTCGGCGTCCGGGAAGTCCTCGCGCCAGTGGCAGCCGCGCGTCTCCTCGCGGTCGTACGCCGCGGCCGCCAGGGCGCTCGCGACCGTGTGCAGGTTGGTCGCCTCCCACGCCTCCGTGCACGGGTCCGACCCGGCGCGGGCGGCCAGTTCGTCGAGCACGCGCTTGGTCTCGTGCAGGCTCTCGCGGCTGCGCAGCACCCCGGCGCCGTCGGTCATCGCGCGTTGCAGCGGCAGGCGTACGCCCGGGTCCAACAGCGCCGCCTCGCCCACCGGTGCCGCCGGTTCGCGGCGCGGCGGCAGGTCGCGCGCCAGGTCCGCGGCGATCCGCTCGGCGAAGACCAGGCCCTCCAGGAGGGAGTTCGACGCCAGCCGGTTCGCGCCGTGCACGCCGGTGCACGCGACCTCGCCGCACGCGTACAGGCCGGGTACCGAGGTACGCCCGTCCAGGTCGGTGCGCACGCCCCCGCTCGCGTAGTGCGCCGCGGGCGCGACCGGGATCGGCTCGTGGGCCGGTTCGATCCCGTGCGCCCGGCACGCGGCCAGGATCGTCGGGAAGCGCTCGGCCCACATGCGCTCGCCGAAGTGCCGCGCGTCCAGGTACATGTGCTCGGCGCCCGTCTCGGCCATCCGGCGCATGATGCCCTTGGCGACGACGTCGCGCGGGGCCAGTTCGCCCAGCGGGTGACGACCCGTCATGAACCGTGTGCCGTCGGCGTCGACGAGGTGCGCACCCTCGCCGCGCACCGCCTCCGACACGAGCGGCTTCTGCCCTTCCGCGCCGCTGCCGACCCACAGCACCGTCGGGTGGAACTGCACGAACTCCAGGTCGGTCACCTCGGCCCCGGCCCGCAGCGCGAGCGCGACACCGTCGCCGGTCGACACGTGCGGATTGGTGGTGGACGAGAAGACCTGGCCCATCCCGCCCGCGGCCAGGATCACCGCGCGCCCGTGCACGGCGCCCACGCCGTCGCGCGCGCCCTCGCCCATGACGTGCAGGGTGACCCCGCACGCACGCCCCGCGTCGTCCAGCAACAGGTCGAGGACGAGGGCGTGTTCGATGACCTCGATGCCCGCGTCCTGGACGGCGTGCACCAGCGCGCGCGATATCTCCGCACCGGTGGCGTCGCCGCCCGCGTGCGCGATGCGGTTGCGCAGGTGCCCGCCTTCGCGGGTGAGGAGGATCCGGCCCTCGGCGTCGCGGTCGAACTCCGCGCCGACCGACATGAGCCGGCGCACCGCGTCGGGGCCCTCGCTCACCAGGACCCGCACGGCCTCCTCGTCGCACAGGCCGACGCCCGCGACCAGGGTGTCGTGCATGTGCTGCTCGGGGGTGTCGCCCTCGCCGAGCGCGGCGGCGATGCCGCCCTGCGCCCAAC
The DNA here is from genome assembly GCF_051388915.1 of Yinghuangia sp. YIM S09857. Classification (NCBI taxonomy): domain Bacteria; kingdom Bacillati; phylum Actinomycetota; class Actinomycetes; order Kitasatosporales; family Streptomycetaceae; genus Yinghuangia; species Yinghuangia sp. YIM S09857. The sequence goes on from NZ_JBPKBH010000008.1 coordinate 171,639, forward strand.
GCGTCGAACCCTCGTCGAGGACGGCCTTGGTGACCACCAGGACGCTGCCGACGGCCCGCGCGCGCAGGGCCGCGGTCAGGCCCGCGACCCCGGAGCCGATGACGATGACGTCGGCGTACGTCGTCCAGCCGGGGGCCTGCGCGGCGAGGCGGGTCGGGTACGTGGTCACCGGGTCGCCGCTTCTGGGACCCCCGCGGTCGTGGACGACGCCACGCTCTTCTTCCCCGACTTCCCCGACTTCCCCGACTTGACCGACTTGACCGACTTGCCCGGCTTCCCGGACCCACCCGGCTCGGCGGCCTTCCCCGGCTTCTCCGCCTTGCCGCCCCGCTGCGCCGGCACATCACCGCGCACCAGTTCGCTCCCGGACGGCACCTCCGCCGGGTCGTGCCCCGTCCCCGTGATCCGGTTCGCCCCGTCCACGAAGACCACGCGCGGCTTCATGTCGCGCGCCTCCTCGTCGGTGACCTGCGCGTACGCGATGATGATCACCAGGTCGCCGGTGTGCACCAGCCGCGCCGCGGCGCCGTTGATCCCGATGATGCCGGTGCCGCGCGGGCCCGCGATCGTGTACGTCTCCAGCCGGGCGCCGTTGTCGATGTCGACGATGTGCACCAGTTCGCCGGGCAACAGGTCGGCGGCGTCGAGCAGGTCCTCGTCGATGGTGACCGAGCCGACGTAGTGCAGGTCGGCCTGGGTCACGGTGGCCCGGTGGATCTTGGACTTGAACATCGTGCGCATCATGACCGTGCTCCTGCGATGACCAGGGGGACATTGTCGATCAGACGGGTCGTGCCGACCCGGGCGGCGACGGCGAGGACAGCCGGGCCGGAGTAGTGCTCGGGCACCTCGGTGAAGGTGGCGGGGTCCACCAGCGCGAGGTAGTCGAGTTCGAGGGGCGGGGTCGCCGAGGCGGCCTCCGCGACGACCGCTGACGCGGCGTCATGGACGGCTCTGGCACCCGCACTTACCACCGCCGCCCCGGCCCGCAGGGCGCGGTTGAGGGCGAGCGCGGTGCCGCGGTCGGACGCCGACAGGTAGCGGTTCCGGCTGGACAGCGCCAGGCCGTCGGGCTCCCGGACGGTGGGGACGCCGACCACGGTCACCCGCAGGTTCAGGTCGGCGGCCATGCGCCGGATGAGCGCGAGCTGCTGCGCGTCCTTCTCCCCGAAGAACGCGGTGTGCCGTCCGGCGTCCGGTGCCGTCAGGTTCATCAGCTTGGCGACGACGGTCAGCATGCCGTCGAAGTGCCCGGGCCGGGACGCCCCTTCGAGGACGCCGCCCATCGGCCCCGCCGACACGCGCACCTGCGGCTCGCCGTTCGGGTAGACCTCGTCGACCGACGGCGCGAACACGATGTCGGCGCCCGCCTCGCGGGCCACCTCCACATCGGCGTCCAGCGTGCGCGGGTAGCGTCCGAAGTCCTCGTTGGCCCCGAACTGGAGCGGGTTGACGAACACCGTCACGACGACGACGCCGGACTCGCCGACCTCCTTGCGCGCCGCCCGGATCAGCGCCGCGTGCCCGTCGTGCAGCGCGCCCATGGTCATGACCACCGCCCGCGCGTTGTCGGGCGTCGCGAAGTCGGCGCCCTGCCCGCGCAGTTCGCCGTGGGTGCGGACCAGGCGGACCCGGCGTTCCCGGTGGAGCGTCACGACGCGCCCCCTTCGGCCAGCACGTCCAACAGCGCCTCGGCCGACTCGGGCTTGAGCAGCCCGGCGGTCAGCGCGCGGTCGGCGGTCAGGCGGGCCATGGCGATGTACGCGGCGAGCGCCTCCGGGGCGACCCGGCGCAGTTCGGCGACGTGCGCCGCCACCGTGCCCGCATCGCCTCGCGCGACCGGACCGGTCAGCGCGAGATCGCCGGAGCGCAGCGCGTTGTCGAGGGCCGCGCCGAGCAGCGGGCCGAGCATGCGGTCGGGCGCGCGTACGCCCGCCGCCGCGAGCAGGTCGCGGGACTGGGCGACCAGCGTGACCAGGTGGTTCGCCCCGTTGGCGAGGGCCACGTGGTAGAGCGGGCGGGCGGCTTCGTCGATCCACTCGGGTTCGCCGCCCATCTCCACCACCAGCGCCTCGGCGACCGGCCGCAGCACCTCGGGGGCGGTCACCCCGAACGAGCAGCCGACCAGCCGCTGCACGTCGACGGAGGTCCCCGTGAAGGTCATGACCGGGTGCAGCGCGAGCGGCAACGCCCCGGCACGCGCGGCCTCTTCGAGCACCGAGACGCCGAAGCGCCCGGAGGTGTGCACGAGCAGTTGGCCGGGCTTGAGCGCGCCGGTGGACGCGAGCCCCGACACGAGGTCCAGGAGCGCGTCGTCGGGGACGGTGAGCAGGACGAGGTCGGCACGCGCGATGACGTCCTGCGGCGTGGTGAGGGGGACGTCCGGCAGCAGGTCCTCGGCACGGCGCCGGGAGGCGTCCGAGACGCCGGACGCGGCCACCACGTGGTGGCCGGCAAGGGCGAGCGCGGCGGCGAGGGGTGCGCCGACGCGCCCCGCGCCGACGACACCGACCGCCAGGCGGGCGGGTCGGTCCGCGGGGTCCGCGGGGCGGGGGCGCCGTTGGGGTACGGCGAGGGGGTCGTTGTCGTTCACGATGGCCTTCCGTTCCAGTCCGCGGTGGGTACCGGACGAGTACTGGCCTGATCAGCGTACTCACGTGGGGGGCGGGCCGAATCGCGGGTGGCCTCCCGGCCGGGGGACGTGGAGGGGCGCGTACGCCGGTGTGCCGGGCTCCCCGGCCCCGCCGACGTACGGTGGCGCATCGTCCGCGACCGGCTCCGCGTCGTCCGCGGGGCGGCGCAGCAGGCTGGGCCCGCGCATCCCGATCGCGCCGAGGCCGGTGAGGACCAGGCCCGTGAGCAGCAGCGTCGCGGTGACGATGCGGGCGGCGAGGGCCGCGCGGGGGCCGTTCTCGGTGCGGAGGGTGTAGGAGGAAGCGCCGGCTCCGGCGGGCTCGGTACGGGGGCTCTCGGCGCCGGGCAGCGGGGCGGGGGCCTGGCCGCGTTCCGGGTCGTGCGCCGGGACGGGCATGCCGTAGGCGGCGGCGCGTGCGTGTGCCGATTGACCCGACCTGTCGGGGGTACTGCTGTTCGAGTCCCCGCCGAACACCCCGGCGGCGGTGACGATGCCCACTGCGGATATCGCGAGCGCGGACCTGAGGACCACGCGAGCCATGAGCTTGCGCATGTGAACCTCCGACCCTCAGGGGAACATACCGGGTGATATTGCGCATATCGGTTCATTTCACAATTCCCATCGGGGGAAAACGAAACCCCCGGGCCGCACGGCGCGGTCCGGGGGTCGATGAAGGTCGATGAAGGTCGGCGAAAGGTCGGGCGGTGGGCGGCCGGGCGTCAGGCGCGGTGCAGGCGTACCGGCAGTTCGGCCAGGGCGTTGTTGAGGTTGGAGCGGACGCGGCGGGGCTCGCCGGTCAGGTCGATGCGCGGGTAGGCGGCGATCAGCTCCTCGAAGAAGACGCGGCCCTCCAGGCGGGCGATGTGCACGCCCAGGCAGAAGTGCTCGGCGAAGCCGAAGGACAGGTGCGGGTTCGGGCGGCGGAAGATGTCGAAGCCCTGCGCGTCCTCGAACACCTCCTCGTCGCGGTTCGCCGACGTGTAGTACATCGCGACCTTGTCGCCGGCCTTGATGCGCACCCCGCGCAGTTCGACGTCCCGCGTCGCGGTCCGGCGGAAGTAGTGCAGCGGGTTCGCCCAGCGCAGGATCTCCTCGACCGCCCCCGGCACCAGCGACGGATCCCGGCGCAGCGCCTCGAACTGGTCCGGGTGGGTGAGCAGCGCATGCAGCCCCGCCGCCAACATCGTCTTCGTCGTGTCGTTCCCGGCCGTCACCAACTGCACGAAGAACATGCCGAAGTCGAGGTCGGACATCCGCTTACCGGCGAACTCCGACTCCAGGATCAGCGTGGTCAGGTCCTCCGGCGGCTCCTCGGCCTCGGCCAGCTCCGCCCGGCGCTTCATGGCGAAGCCGATGGCGTACTTCGCCATCTCGATGGACGCCGCGCCCGGGCCGTAGCCGTCCTCCTCGGTGCCGCCGACCTCCGGGTCCTGGCCCGTGGTGTTCCGCTCGGCCAACCGGTGGATGTAGTCCCAGTCCTCCTGCGGGAGCCCCATCAGCTCGCCGATGACCTGGGTCGGGAGGCTGGAGGTGACGTCGTGCACGAACTCGACGTCGCCGTCGAGCCGGGCGAAGATCTCCCGGCAGATCTCCCGGATACGGGCCTCCATGCCGCCGACGACCTTCGCGGTGAAGGACTTCACCAGCGGCTTGCGGTATTGCCGGTGGCGCGGCGGGTCCATCGCGAGCAGGCTGCCGCGCAGCGCTTCGAGGCGGGCGTCGTCCAGGTCCTCCAGGACGATGCCGCCGCGCTCGGCGGAGAACAGCTCGGAGTGCTGGGAGACGTACTCGACGTCGGCGTGCTTGAGCACCGCCCAGTAGCCGGGCTCGCCGGGCATGTCCTGCCAGAACACCGGCTGGGTGCGGCGGAGTTCGGTGAACAGGTCGTGCGGCGGGCCCGCGATGTACAGGTCGGGCGTGTAGATGTCCGGGACGGTGGTGGTCATCGCTGGTGGACCCCTTTGGTGGCGGCTGGAGCGGCGTCGGCGGCGATCCTGCGGGACGGGCGTGGGCCGGCGCGGGCGGGCGGTTACGCGACGAGGACGTTCGGGCGGCCGAAGCCCTGGGCCTCGCACAGCGCGTAGTAGGCGCGGAGCGTGGAGGGCCCGTCGGTGACCGAGTCGATCGTCGTGCCGTCGGCGGCCAGGTTGAGGTTGGCGCCGTACATCTGGAACCACACCCGGGTGTCCGCCTCCAGGCAGGTGAGGGTGTGCACGGAGCCGGCGGGCTCGTAGAGGAAGGAGCCGGCGCGGTTGACGTAGTCGTACTCGGCGTACTTCCACGCCCCCGCGGTCGTGTAGGCGTAGACCGGGCCGGTGTGCCGGTGGATCGGGGCCTGGAAGCCGGCCTGGAAGACGTTCTCGACGATCCACAGGCCCTCCTGCGGCTTGACGCAGATGACCTTCAGCTTGTTGCCGCCGCCGATCTCGACGAACGGCAGGTCGTCCGCGCCGATGTGGATCGACAGGTCGGGGCCGTCGGCAAGGGTGGTCATGGTGCCTCCTGATGCGGCGTCATATCTGTAACGGTGTAACAGCATGCCTCAGGGGGCCGTCGGTTTCGAGGGCCGGTTTGGAGTACTGATCCGGAAGGGCAGGATGGGTCGGTACGCGCGCGGCGGACGCCGCCGGGGGTGCCGGGCGCGCGGACCGGGAGGGGAACGGCACATGGGGCAGGGTCAGGACGGCGCTCGCGGGCTCCTGGACGGCAAGGTCGCGGTGGTCACGGGGGGCGCCAACGGCATCGGGCGCGCCTGCTGCGAGCGCTTCGCCGAGGAGGGCGCGGACGTCGTCGTCGCGGACATCCTCGACGAACAGGGGATAGACACCATCGCCGCGGTCGAGAAGAAGGGCCGCCGCGCCGCGTACATGCACGCGGACGCGAGCAGCCCGACCGACAACGAGACCGTCATGCAGCACGCCGTCGACGTCTTCGGCGGCATCGACATCCTGGTCACCGCCGCCGGCATCTCGACCGCGGACTACCGCAGCGACCAGCCGGAGATCGTCGCCCGCAAGGCCGCCAGGCACGCGCGCGAGCAGCCCGACCCCATGCGCCGCTTCACCGAGCTGCGGCTCGCCGAGTGGCAGAAGGTGCTGGACGTCAACCTGACCGGCACGCTGCTGGCGGTGCAGGCGGCGTCCCGCGTCATGCTCGATCTCAAGAAGCGCGGCTCGATCATCACGATCGCGTCGATCGCGGCGAAGCACCCGGAGGCGGGCGCGCCGGCCTACTCGGTGTCCAAGGCCGGGGTCTGGATGCTCACCAAGTACGCCGCCCGGGTACTGGGCCCGGCCGGGATCCGGGTCAACGCGATCGGCCCGGGCTTCATCGAGACCAACATGACGGCGGTGGTACGCGGGCTGCCGGACCTGGAGGAACGCCTGCTGGCCAATGTGCCGCTCAAGCGCATGGGGACCGCGCGCGAGGTCGCGGACGCCGCGCTGTTCCTGGCCAGCCAGCAGTCGTCGTACTTCACCGGCGAGATGCTCCACCCGGACGGGGGCTTCTACACGGACTGACCGGGCCCGGCATCCGACCCGGCCGCGCGCCCGTGTCAGGCGCCGCGCGCGCGGACGAGGCCCGTCTCGTACGCGAGCACGACCGCCTGCACGCGGTCGCGCAGCCCGAGCTTCATCAGAATGCGTCCCACGTGCGTCTTGACGGTGGCCTCGGACAGGAACAGCCGCTCGGCGATCTCCGCGTTGGACAGGCCCTGGGCGACCAGCAGCAGCACTTCGTGCTCGCGCTCGGTCAGCAGCTCGACGGCCTCCGGCCTGGCGTCCGACTCGCTCGGCAGGATCGGGGCGAAGCGGTCGAGCAGGCGCCGTGTGGTGCTGGGCGCGACGACCGCGTCGCCGGACGCCACCGCGCGGATGCCGGACAGCAGTTCGGTGGGCGGCACGTCCTTCAGCAGGAAGCCGCTCGCGCCGGCCTTGATGGCCGCGAAGGCGTACTCGTCGAGGTCGAACGTCGTCAGCATGAGCACCTTGGGACGCTCCCGGCCCGGCGGCAGCGTGATCGCGTCGGGGCCGTCGTCGCAGATGCGGCGGCAGGCCTCGACGCCGTCCATGCGCGGCATGCGGACGTCCATCAGCACGATGTCCACCGCGGTCGAACGGACCTTCTCGATCGCCTCGGCGCCGTTGCCCGCCTCGGCGACGACCTCCATGTCGGGCTGGGCCTGGAGCACCATGGTGAATCCGGTGCGCAGCAGTTCCTGGTCGTCGACCAGCATCACCCGGATGGTCATGCGGCTCCTTGTGCGGTGGGTGCGGTGGGTGCGGGCGGTACGGGGGGTGTGGTCCGCGCCGGGAAGGCGGCGGAGGGCTTGCTGCGGGGGCGGTTGCCGCTCGCGGAGGGCACCGTCGTCGGTCCGGCTTCGGCGACGTACGGCAGCAGGGCCCGGACGCGCCAGCCGCCGCCCGGGGCGGGGCCGGTCTCGATGCGGCCGCCCAGCATCGCGACGCGCTCGCGCATGCCGACGAGGCCGTGGCCCATGCCGTCGCCGGGGGCGTCCGCGCCGCGGCCGTCGTCGGTGACGGTCATCTCCAAGGCGTCCTCGCCGTAGCCGAGCACCACCGACGCGTTGGCCGTCGGCCCGGCGTGCTTGCGGGTGTTGGTCAGCGCCTCCTGCACGATGCGGTACGACGCGAGCGCCACGCCCTTGGGCAGTTCCACCGGCACGCCGACGATGCGCAGGTCGACGGGCAGGCCCGCGTCGCGCACCCGGTCGACGAGGTCGCCGAGCTGCTCGACCCCGGGCTGCGGGGCGTACGGCCCGCGGTCGGCGTCCGAGCGCAGCACGCCGAGCAGGCGGCGCATCTCGGCGAGGGCTTCGCGCCCGGTGGTCGAGATGGTGCCGAGGGCGTCGCGGGCGCGGTCGGGGGCGGCGTCTATGGCGTACGCGGCACCGTCCGCCTGCACGACCATGACCGACACGTTGTGCGCCACGACGTCGTGCAGCTCGCGCGCGATGCGGGCGCGCTCCGCGGCGGCGGCCACCTCGGCGTGGGCGTCGCGCTCGCGCTCCAGCCGGGCCGCGCGGTCTTCCAACTCGGCGTAGTACGCGCGGCGCGTGCGCATCGAGTCGCCCAGCACCCACGCGATCACGAGCATGAACGACACGAACGCGAAGAAGAAGAACCGCTCCCGGAGACCGCCGGGCTCCTCGGGCTCTATGCGCAGCGCGAGCAACCCGGGGCCGACGAACGCGAGCACGAGGCCGAGCCGCGACATCCAGCGCGGCCCGGACTTGGCGGCGTAGTGCAGGACGACGATCATCGCGGCGTCCGCGACGAGCGGGAGCATGCCCGCGGCGATCTGCATGAGTCCGCCGGCGATGGCGCCGATGGCCGCGACCAGGAGGTGCTTGCGGCGCACCGCCATCGACGCGCACAGGACGAGCGTGATGAACGCGTTGGCGGCCGCCTCGTCGCGGGCGTTCTCACCGATCACGGCGATGGACCCGAGCATGAGCAGCACAAAGGCACCCGCCGCGTCCACGGCGAACGGGTGCCTTCGCAACCACTCATACAACGTCTGCATGTCTTCGACCCTAAGCACCCCGCGGGGAGCAGACGTCCGCCTGCGTGGGGAAAGCCCAGTACGACGTAGGTATCAGGGCGGCACCGCACGGGTGAGACGGAAGCGTCGGCCGCCTCGTCCCCCACGACGAGACGAGGCGCATGGGAGTCAGGGCCGCCTCGGGGGCCGACTCAGGGACGGGAGGCCCGATCGGTGGGGGGCGAGGCAGCCACGCGGACGGCGGTAGGGCGGGTCGGCGGGGCGGTGGCGAATTGCGCATATCGCCACCAAGAGTTTTATCCCGGGCTGCTCGGGGCCGTTCCTTCAAGGGTTGGGGGCGGTAGCGTCGTCGGCGATGAACACCTGGTCCACTTGGCGGGACGCGACGCACCGGGCCCTGTATGGGAGCGGCGGCTTCTATCTGCGTCCCGAGGGTCCCGCGGGGCACTTCCGCACATCGGTCCACGCCTCGCCGCTCTTCGCGGGGGCGCTGGCCTGGCTCGCCCGGGCGGCCGGGCTGCGCACGGTCGTGGACGTCGGCGCCGGACGCGGCGAACTGCTGGTGGCATTGCGGCGCATCGATCCCGCACTGGCGCTGCACGGTGTCGACGTGGCCGCGCGTCCCGAGGCACTGCCGCCCTCGATCGGCTGGTCGGCGGAGGTGCCGGGCGACGTGTCCGCCCTGCTGGTGGCCAACGAGTGGCTGGACAACGTCCCCGTCGACGTCGTCGAGGTGGACGCACACGGCGTGCCGCGGATCGTCGAGGTCGAGCCGGGGACCGGGCGCGAACGCCTCGGCGCGGAGGCCTCCGGTACGGATGCGGCCTGGCTCGACCGGTGGTGGCCGCTCAAGGGGGCGGAGCCGGGGCTGCGCGCGGAGGTGGGCGTACCGCGCGACGAGGCGTGGGCGGCGGCGGTCGGTGCGCTGTCGTCCGGCATCGCGGTGGCGATCGACTACGGGCACGAGCGCGCGTCGCGGCCCCTGTTCGGCACGCTCGCCGGCTACCGCCAGGGCCGTGCCGTTCCCCCGGTCCCGGACGGCACCTGCGACGTGACCTCGCACGTCGCGGTCGACGCAATCGCAGCGGCGGGCGAAGCCGCGGGGGCGACCGGGACAACGCATCTGACGCAGCGGACCGCGCTGCGGGCGCTCGGCGTGAGCGGGGCGCGCCCGCCGTACGAGCTGGCCCGCAGTGACCCGCGCAGGTACCTCACCGCCCTGCGCGAGGCAGGCGAGGCAGGCGAACTGACCGCGCGTGAGGGCCTAGGCAGCTTCCGCTGGATGGTGCAGGGTGTACAGACTGAGGTTCCTGCGCTCGTGTGATGACCGGGTAAGGGCGGTGCGCTGCGATGGAGTTCAAGGAGGTCTTCAGGGCCTTGGGCATTGGCGCCGGACAACTCCGCACCAAGATTCAGACCAAGGACCGGGACAAGGCCAGCACGCCCACACCGGTGAGCGAAGCACTCGCGACAGCCGCCGCCGAGCGGACCCTCACAGCCCAAGAGCACTTCGAGAAAGCCAGAGCCGCAAAGGCGGCACGGGATGGGAGTCCGACCGCCGAGAAAGCCGACGCCAAACCCGAAAGGTCGATAGCACAGGCGGCATCGGATCTGCGCACCGAGCTCCGCGGAGCGGCCAACCAGCGAGCGCTTGACCGAGGCTCGGGTCCAGCGCCACGTCCGGGTCAGCCCGCCGCCCGCGGGCACACAACCGCGGATCCCAACGTCCCGGGCCGTGTACCCGCCTCGAAGGCTCCGCAGGCCACGGTGGCGGGGTTCCTCCCTGTGTCGGCCGCGGCCGAGTCGGCCGCCCGAGCAGCGCCGGAGGTCAACCGCGAGGTGCCTGCTGTCCTCCGTGAGGCCGGCCGAAGCCTGGACCCGGCAGGGTTGGACCTGAAGCAGAGCATGAACAAATAGCGCCGCGCGCCGTCTCGCGTGGTGGGGGGGGGGGGGGGGGGGGGGGGGGGGGNGAGGTCAACCGCGAGGTGCCTGCTGTCCTCCGTGAGGCCGGCCGAAGCCTGGACCCGGCAGGGTTGGACCTGAAGCAGAGCATGAACAAATAGCGCCGCGCGCCGTCTCGCGTGGTGCGTGCGGGCGGGGTGCACTGTGGCGCCCCGCCCGCACGCGCCGCATGCCTGTCGGGCTCAACGTCAGCTCTTGCCGAGGACGCCCGCCTCGCGCAGTTCGGCGATCTTTGCGTCGTCGTAGCCGAGCAGGTCCTTGAGGACCTCGTCGCTGTGCTGGCCGATCGTCGGCGCGTGGAACGGCCGCGGCAGGTCCTCGCCGACGAAGTGGATCGGGCTGGAGAGCTGGTCGGAGCCCAGCTCCTCCTTCGGGAACCACGTGAAGCGGTGCTGGAACTGCGGGTCGTCCGCGATGGTCTTCGGGTCGTTGACCGGGGCGATGGGGGTGTTCGCCTCGTTGCCGAAGGCCAGCCATTCGAGCGAGGTGCGCGTCTCGAAGATCTTGCGCAGCTCGTCGCGTAGTTCGAGGTTGCCCACGGCGTGGTCGGCGTAGGTCGAACCGGGCCACTTCTCGAACAGGTCGGGGCGTCCGACGGCCTCGCAGAAGTTCTTCCACAGCGACTGCTCGGAGGCCATGAAGAGGATGTAGCCGTCCGAGGACTTGTACATCTGGTAGCGAACGCCCTCGGTCATGCCCGCGGTGCCCGGCGCGCGGCGGACGTAGTTGTCCGTCTTGTTACCGGTGACCTCGGACTCGGGGCGCTCGTACGCCTTGTACGTCTCGCTGCGCAGCCAGTCCATCGCCGCCGCGGCGTCCGACTGTGCGATGTCGATCTGCCCGCCGACGCCGGTGGCGCGGGCGCGGATGATCGCCGCCAACACGCCGAGGGCACCGAACAGCGGGCCCGCGTGGATGCCGATCGACGCGTGCTCCGGCGTGTACGGGTGGCCCTCGTCGGTGAACGCCGGCTTCACGACGCCCGCCCACGTGTCGTACGCCACACCGTGCGACGGCATGTCGCGGTACGGGCCGGTGGCGCCGTAGCCGGAGATCGTGCAGAAGACGATCTTCGGGTTGATCTCCTTCAGGTCCTCGAACCCGATGCCGCGCTTGGCCAGGCCGCCCGGGCGCATGGCCTCGATGACCGCGTCCGCGTCCTTGACCAGTTCCTTGAACGTGGCGACGGCCTCGGGCTTGCGCAGGTCGAGGACCAGCGACTTCTTGCCCCGGTTGATGTGGAGGTGCATCAGCGAGACGCCCTCGATGATCGGCCAGGTCATGTCGCGGATGTAGTCGCCGTTCGGCGGCTCGATCTTGATGACCTCGGCACCGAGGTCGACAAGGGCCGAGGTGATGGCGGCGGGACCGAGCATCGAACACTCGATGATGCGGACCCCGGCCAGCGGCGCTGGCACCTGACTCATCGTGACCTCCCGGAGAATATGACGATGCGTCAGATATTAGTCATCGATCCTTTCAGGGGAACCCCCGGAGTGCGCCGACCACCTGTGAGGCCCCTCTCCTCGACGTCCGATACGTGACCTTTCGGCCTGTTCGTCGACCAGGCGCATGGCCTCCTCGGCGTCCCTGAGCTGGGCCGTCACGCGCACGGGGCCGGGTGTCGAGTCCAGGTGCACGGTGGCCAGGCCCAGCAGGCGTTCGATCGGGCCCTGCGTGCGGCGTACGCTCTGCACCTTCGCGTGCGGGATGACATCCGTCTCCCGCTGGAAGACCCCTCGCCGCACCACGAACACCCGGTCGTCGGCCCCGCAGTACATCCGGCTGCGGCGCACCGGGCTGTGCCAGCGGGCCCGCTTCGGGACCGGCGTCAGCGGCACCGAGCCGACGTCGACCCCGGGCAGGATGCGCCCGAGCAGGCCGAGGGCCACCTCGCGCGGGGCGACCGGGAGCAGCGTCGACTCGTGGTGGTCCGTGCCGTCCTCCTGCGCGCCGTAGCCCGCGACGTTGACCTCGACCCGCACCCAGCCCTTCCAGCGCCACAGCACCGGCTGCACGATCCGCACGGCCTGCACGCGGCCCGGCGGCACGGTCTGGTGGCGGTGCTCGATCAGACCGTGCGCGAGCCGCAGTCCGTCGGGCGACTCGGACAGCGTGAAGTCGAAGTAGCGCAGCACCCGACCGGCGGTGAACTGCCAGGCGGCGATGAACAGCGGGATGAAGCCGAGCAGCAGCGCCTCGTTGCCCATCGCGACCCCGGCGATCACCAGGCCGACGCTCGGGACGAGGAACGCCCACGCGGCGAACGACAGCAGCACGGAGCCGATCAGCACCGGCATCGGCACGACCACGAGCGGGTGTTCCGGGGCCTCCCCCGCGTCCGGGCGCACGCCGGCGGCGCGGGCGAGCAGTTCGGCGCGCAGCGCGGACGCGTCGGACTCGCGGACGTACGCGAGCGACCCTTCGGCCGAGTCGCCGCCGGCGACCTGGAGCTTCAGTTCGGCGAGGCCCATCAGCCGGGCGATGAACGGACGGACGACGTCGACCGCCTGGAGTCGGCCCAGATGCACGTGCCGGGTTCGCCGGAACAGCACGCCGGAGTCGATCCGCAGGTCGTCGTCCTCGATGCGGTACACCGTGAACGCCCAGCTCAGCAGTCCCCAGAGCAGCGCCCCGAGGAACACCGAGCCCGCGACGATCACCCCGAGCCGCGTCTCCTGCGTGCGGGCGGCGTGCTGCCCGAAGATCGCGATGACCACCGCCATGGCTTTCCACCCCTTGGCCACAGGGGTGAGGGGATGGAGGCGGCGGGGTTCCGCACTGTCGGAGGGGCGGGGGTGCGTCGGGTTGGCGGAGTGCCCGGGGTGCGCCGCGTGCGCCGGGTGCGCCGGGTCGCGTGGGTGGTCGGGATGGGGCGGGTCGTCCGAGTACGTCGGGCCGTCGGCGTGCGTCGGGTGGTCCGACCGGACCGACGTGGCCGCCCGATCCGGGCTGCCGGAGTGTGCCTGGCCGCCGGGGCCGGCGGGGCGGTGGGCATGAGTCCCGCCGCCTGTGTCGGCCGGGTGGTCAGGGTGGCCCGGGTGGTCAGGGTGGCCCGGGTGGTCAGGGTGGCCCGGGTGGTCAGGGTGGCCCGGGTGGTCAGGGTGGGCCGGGTGGGCCGGGTGTTCCCCGCGCGGCGGGGCGGGGGCGGGGTGCGGGGTGTGGTCGGCGTCGTCCGACGTTTCGGAGGACGACAGTGGGCCGACAGGCGCTGTGCCGTGTTCGGGGTGGTCTATGGTCATGGCGCGTGCCGCCTCACAGGCCCGCGGAGCGGGCTTCGCCGCGTTCGGCCAGGCGGTCGCGCAGGCGCGCCGCCTCCTCAGGCGGGAGGCCGCGGATGACGGCGTCCGTCCCCGCCGACGCGGTGTGCAGCTTGATCGTGGCGATGCCGAAGCGGCGCTCGACCGGCCCGGCCGTGACATCCACGAACTGCATCCGGCCGTACGGCACCACCGTCAGCCGCCGGAACTGCACGCCGTGCGAGATCAGCAGGTCGTCGGCGCGCTCCGCGTACCGCCACGACCGCTGGTTGCGGCGCAGCGCGATCACCCCCCACACCAGCCCCACCAGCACCGCCGCGGCGATCAGCGCGCCCAGCCAGGTCGCCACGAACAGCGCCGCCAGCACACCCCCTGCCACCGCGATCGGCACCATCGCACCCACCAGCAGGAACCGCCGCACGCGGAACAACTGCTCCGAGACGGGATGCCACGGCTGCTCGGGGGGTGCCAGGGCGTGATCCATGCCTTTCAGCGTATGCGGCCCGGTTCGGAACGGTGGGCACACAATCCGGGCAGCGGCCCGGAAGCCTGGCAAAATCTGCCGCATGACTGAGGCCACCCTCGGCGTCGGGATCGGCGCGGACCAGCTCGACACCACCGACATGGTGCTCAACATCGGTCCCCAGCACCCCTCGACCCACGGGGTCCTGCGGCTGCGCCTGGTGCTGGACGGCGAACTGATCGTCCGCGCCGAGCCGATCGTCGGCTACATGCACCGCGGCGCGGAGAAGCTGTTCGAGGTACGCGACTATCGACAGATCCTCGTCCTGGCGAACCGCCACGACTGGCTGTCCGCCTTCTCGAACGAGCTCGGCGTCGTGCTCGCCGTCGAACGCATGCTCGGCATGGAGGTGCCCGAACGCGCCGTGTGGGCCCGGACTCTGCTCGCGGAGCTCAACCGGGTGCTGAACCACATGATGTTCCTCGGCTCGTACCCGCTCGAACTCGGTGCCATCACACCGATCTTCCACGCCTTCCGGGACCGTGAGGAGATCCAGGCGGTGATGGAGGAGATCTCCGGCGGGCGCATGCACTTCATGTTCAACCGGGTCGGCGGGCTGAAGGAGGATCTACCGGCGGGATGGCTCGGGCGAGTTCGCCACGCGGTCGCCGAAGTGCGTTCGCGCGTACCGGTGTTGCGCGACCTCGTGCACGGCAACGAGATCTTCCGGGCGCGGACCGGCGGCGTCGGCGTGCTGTCCCCGGAGATGGTGCGGGCGTACGGCGTGAGCGGCCCCATCGCGCGGGCCTCGGGCGTCGACTTCGACCTGCGTCGCGACGAGCCGTACCTCGCGTACGCCGAACTCGCCGACGTGCTCAAGGTGGTGACCCGCACGGAAGGCGACTGCCTGGCGCGCTTCTCGTGCCTGCTCGACCAGGCGGACAACTCCCTCGACCTCGCGGACGCGTGTCTCGACCGGCTGGAGGCGCTGCCTCCCGGGCCGATCAACCTGCGGCTGCCGAAGGTACTCAAGGCGCCGGAGGGGCACACGTACGCGTGGACGGAGAACCCGCTCGGGCTCAACGGCTACTACCTCGTGTCGCGCGGGGAGAAGACGCCGTGGCGCATGAAGCTGCGCTCGGCGTCGTACAACAACGTGCAGGTGCTGTCGGAGCTGCTGCCGGGCTGCCTGGTGGCGGACATGGTGGCGGTGCTGGGCTCGATGTTCTTCGTGGTCGGCGACATCGACAAGTGAGCTGCGGGTAACGGAAGTTGACGGATGGTCAGGCGTGGCGGCGATCGTCGACGATCTTGGGGAGCTGCTCGGTGTCGTCGTGTGCGGTCAGGTCGACGGGGATCGGACGGCCGGTGCGCGGCTCGTGCGTCACCAGCGGACGGGGTCCGACGGGAACGATGCGGGGGCCGGCGTCGCGCGGGGCGCGGACGGCACGCGGAGCTGCGGCCGCGGGGGTCTCGGATGCCGGGACTCCGGACGTCTGCGTTTCGGACGCCTGTGTTTCGGGTGTTCCGGACGTCTGTGCTTCCGACGCCAGGGCCTGCGGCTGCGGCCGCACGGTCACGTCGGCGGTCTCGGTCACGTCGACGGCCCCCGCGCCGCCCGCAGGGAGCTGGCGCCCGAAGAAGTCGAACGAACTCGCGCTCTGGGAACGGGACATGCGCTGGTTCGTGGCCCGCACGGTGTCCGCGACGTCGCGCATCACGCGGGCGACGGCGTCGTCCGCGGGCAGGGCCGTGACGGCGGGTTCCAGGGAGCCGATGCCGAGGTCGAGCGCGGGCGCGTCCTCGTCCGCGGGCTGCGGCACCACGAGTTCGGCGGGCGGACGCGGCACCGGGAGCCGCGCGGCGGGCAGTTCGGGGCGCGGGGCGATCGGGGCGGCCGGGCGGAGGCCGTACATCGCGGCGGCGTACGCGGGGACGAGGCCCTCGACGGCGATCGGCCGGTGGCGCACGCCGGGGATCCCGGGCACGACCGGGGCGGCGGTCCCGACGGGCTCGTCAACCGGCTTGGACTCGACAACTGGTGCGGACTCGTCAACCGGCGCAGGCCCTTCAACCTGCGCAGGCTCGTCAAACGAAGCGACTTCGGCAACCGGCGCGATCTTCGGAGCAGGCTCGTCCACGGAGTTGCCCTCGACATCCGACTCCGCCGCAACAACCGCAGCCGCACCGCCAGTTGACGCCGCCTCGGCGACAACCGCCGCCGCCTCGGCAGCCGACCCGACCGCTCCCTGCGCCGCGACCGGCTCCGCGACGCGTGCCGCAACCGGCGCGACCGGCGCGACAACCGGCTCCGCATCCACCTCGGCCGACCGCGTCGCCTCGCGTTCCAGGTTCCGCAGCGACGCCGCACCGCGCGTGAGGAGCTCCCGCGTCAGGCGCACCGGGCGTGACGGAAGGTCCCAGACCAGCGCGTCCAGTTCCGCCGCGCGCTTCTCGGCCTCGGCGGCACGGACCTCGGACTCCGCGGCCCGGGCGTCCGCCCGCTTCGCGCGGCCCAGCGCCTCGTCGGTGCGGGCCTCCAGGGTCTTCGCACGGACCTCCAGCTTGGCGATCCGCTCGCGCAGCCGGGTGTCGCCCTCGCGCAGGCGCGTCTCGCGCTCGCGCACCGTGGCCAGTTCCCGCTCCCGGCCGGCCAGCCGGGTCATCGTGTCGGCGTGCGCCTCGCGCACCTCGTCCAATTGCCCGTCGAGGTGTTCGCGCTCGCGGCGGCGGGCGGCCAGATCCCGGCCGTACCCGATCCGGCTGCGGCGCAGCAGCTCGACGACGGCCGCAGCGGATGTCACCGCGCATATGACAGCGACGCGAAGCACCCCCGCCCCGCTGCCCGTTGCCGCGAGAATGACCGCTGTCAGCGCAGGGGTGAGTGCCGCGGCCAGCACGGATATGCGCATGAGGGCGGAGGACTGGCGGTGACGTCCACGAGGCATAGACGTGACCCTAACGCGGACGTACGGGCGAACGCATGGCGCCACACCGGATTCTGATGATGTATCGACAAATCAAACCTCGATTTGCGGCGAACGGCGAGCAGCGGTCAGATCAAGCCTTTTTCCTTCAGGTAGTCCTCGACCACCGTCGCGGGACGCCGCCGCTGCTGGTCCACCTTCTTGTTCATCTCGGCAAGGTCCTCGGTGGTCAGCACCGGCGACAACTTGTCCAGAATCGGCAGCACCCGGTCGGCCTCACCCCGGTAGGCCACCGGCACGATGTTGTCCGCGTTCTGGAGCTTGCGGTCGTCGGCGAGCAGCACCAGGCCGTACCGGTCGAGCGTGGCGTCCGTCGTGGTCACCAGCGCCATCTGGTCGCGCCCCTGCTGCACCGCCTGCTTGGACGCGGCCGTGCCCACACCGAGCGGATCGACGCCGGCGACCTTGATGCCGTACGTCTTCTCCAACCCCGGCGCGCAGAACGGCCGCACCTTGCACTCCTCGCCCGCCGCGATGGTCACCGGAATCCCCGACGCGCCCAGGTCGGACAGGGTCTTGAGGTTGTTCTTCTCGGCGAACTCCCGGGTCACCGCGAAGGCGTTCTGGTCCACCGCCAGTGCCGGTACGCCCACCCGCAGGTTCTGCTCGGCGGCGAGGCGCGCGAGCACGTCCATCGTCGCGCCGATGTCCGGGGAGGCCACCGGTTCCGCGTCCGGGCCGTTCTCCTTGAGGTTGAGGAACTCCGCGAGCGTCGCCGCGTAGTCCGGGGCGACCGCCACCTCCCCCTTGGCGAGGGCGGGTTCGAGCAGTTCGCGGTTGCTCACCGTCTTGACGTACGCGTCGACGCCGCCCGCCTCCAGCAGTTGGCGGTACAGCTCGGCGAGGATCCGGCTCTCGGTGAACCCCGACGAGCCCACCGCGATGCCGCTGCCGCCGGTCCCGACCGCCTTGTCGAGCAGCCCGCACCCGGTCGCGCCGCAGAGCAGGGCCGCGGCGGCGCCGAGCGCGGCGGCACGGCGGCGGAGGCCCCGCCGCACGCGGCCGGTCGACGAGTCGGTCGACAACAAGTCCCGCTCCCCTCAGCCCTGCCGGGGCGTACGCGCCACGGCCTTCTGCGCGAGCGCGAACACGCCCTCCACCACCAGCGCGAGCACCGCGACCAGGAACGCCCCGGCCACCACCTGCCCCTGGTCCTGGAGTTGGAACCCCGCGGTCACGATGCGCCCGAGGCCGCCGCCCGCGACGAGCGCGGCGAGCGTCGCGGTCGCCACGACCTGGACCGCCGACGTGCGCAGCCCGGTGACCACCAGCGGCAGCGCCAGCGGCAGTTCGACCCGCCACAGGGTCTGCGGCCCGGACATGCCCATGCCCTTGGAGGCCTCGACCACCTCGCGGTCGACGCCGCGCATGCCGACGTACGCGTTGGTCAGGATCGGCGGGATCGCGAAGAGGACCAGCGCCACCACGGTCGTCGTCGTCCCCATGCCGAGCGGGCTCAGGCCGAGCAGCGCCAGGACCGCGAAAGTCGGGACCGCGCGTCCGATGTTGGAGATGTTGACGGCCAGCGCGCCGCCCTTGCCGATGTGGCCGAGCCACAGCGCCACCGGCAGCGCGACCGCGGTCGCCACGGCCAGGCAGCCGACGGTCAGCAGCACGTGCTCCAGCAGGCGCTGCCACACGCCGTCGCTGCCCGACCAGTTCGCGCCGTCGGTCAGCCAGTCCCACGCGGACTCGATGGTGTTCACGCCACCGCCTTGGGGTGTGCGCGGGTGTCGTCGATCCCGACGTCGGCCGTCGGGCCGGGGACGAACGGCGAGTCGCGCTTCCAGCGCCGCCTCGCCCCGGTGCGCTCCCACGGCGTCAGGAGCCGCTGCACGAGCAGCAGCAGGAGGTCGAAGCCGATCGCGAGCAGCACGCACAGGACCGACGCGGTGAGCACCTGCGCCTTGAACTGCGTGTCGATGCCCGACTGGATGAGGTTGCCGAGGCCGCCGGACCCGACCACCGCGCCGACGGTGGTGAGCGCGACCGTGGAGACGGTGGCGACCCGCAGCCCGGCCATGATGGTCGGCAGTGCGAGCGGGAGTTCGACGCCGAAGAGCAGGCGGACCGGGCCGTACCCCATGCCGCGCGCGGCCTCGACGGCGTCGGCGGGGACGGCGCGCAGGCCGGCGAGCATGTTGCCGACCAGGATGGTCAGCGAGTAGAGGGTCAGGCCGATGACCACGGTCGACGGGTCGAGGCCGGTCCACGGCTGGAGGATCGCGAACATCGCGAGCGACGGGATCGTGTAGAGGACGGTGGTCGAACCGATCACCGGGATCCCGGTCCTGGGCCAGCGGCGTACGAGGAGCGCCAGCGGGAACGCGATCAGCATGCCGAGCACCACGGAGACGACGGTCAGCACCACGTGGGCGCGGAGGGCCGTGGCGATGTCCGGCCAGTACTCGCTGACGTACTCGCCGCAGATCCACGCGTTCCGTTCGAGGCAGTCCCCCGACGAGGCCGCCGTGTCCGATGCCGTCACGGCCGCACCGTTACCCGCGCCCGTACCCTTCACACACATTTTCCCCGGTGTCACACGCGCCACGGCATGCCCGCGCGCGCACGGGGTAATGGTCACCGGACCGCACCGGGAAGGCGACCGCATGCCCAGCTCGCAGGAGACGAACCCGCCGACAGGCGGCAGCACGGAGCGCGCGGCAGGGGACTCGGCGTCCCAACCCGGCGATCCCGTGGGCACCGAGCACGGCGCGGGCGGCGAACGCCCGGTGATGATCCGGCTCGACCGGGTCTCCAAGCGCTACCCGGACGGCACCGGCGCGGTCGAGGACCTGTCGCTGGACGTCGCGGAGGGCGACCTGGTCACGCTGGTCGGGCCGTCCGGCTGCGGCAAGACGACCACCATGAAGATGGTCAACCGGCTCATCGAGCCGACCTCGGGCCGCATCCTGATCAACGGCGAGGACATCACCCGGCGCGACCCGGTCAAACTGCGGCGCGGCATCGGGTACGTCATCCAGTCCGGCGGGCTGCTGCCGCACCGCACGGTCCTCGACAACACCGTCACCGTGCCGTCGCTGCTGCGCTGGGACCGCCGCAAGGCGAAGGCCCGGGGCCGCGAACTCCTCGAACTGGTCGGCCTGGAACCGGACACGTACGCCGACCGCTACCCGCACCAACTCTCCGGCGGGCAGCGGCAGCGCGTCGGGGTGGCCCGGGCGCTGGCCGCGGACCCGCCCGTACTGCTGATGGACGAGCCGTTCGGCGCCGTCGACCCGGTGGTGCGGGACCGGTTGCAGACCGAGTTCCTGCGCCTGCACGCGGAGCTCCGGAAGACCGTGCTGCTCGTGACGCACGACATCGACGAGGCGGTCCGGATGGGCGACCGCATGGCGGTGTTCGCCCCCGGCGGCCGGATCGAGCAGTACGACACACCGCTGGCCGTGCTGGGCTCCCCCGCCAACGACTACGTGGCCGACTTCGTCGGCGCCGACCGCGGCCTCAAGCGCCTGGCCGTCACCCCGATCACCCCCGACGACCTCGAACAACCGCCGGTGGTACGCCTCGACGACAGCCTCACGCACGCCCGCGAGAGCCTGCGCGCGGCGGACTCGCGCTGGGCGGTCGTCCTCGACACCGAGGGCGATCTGCACGGCTGGATAGACGACCGCGAGCCGATCACCGGCACCGGCACCGTGCGCGACCGCGCGCGCCGCATGGAGGCGTGGGTCCCGGCGGACAGCTCGCTCAAGGCCGCCTTCGGCATGATGCTCCAGTACGACGCCGGCTGGATCGCCGTCGTGGACGGCGGCCGTTTCCTGGGCGTCCTGACCCCCCAACGCCTCCACGAGGCCCTGCGTCGCTCGGTCGGCGCCGAGGAAGCGGGCATCGCCCCGGAACACGTGGTCCTGGAGACGATCGACAGCATCGGCGACTAGGGCTGTGGACAACCCGACGCACGATCGGCCGCTGCTGTGCTGAAACCCCCTGGGGTGGGGGCTTGTTTCGGGTGCTGTGGACGACCGCGGCACGCCGGGAAGGCGCCGGGCGCGTCAGCGGGAGGTCGAAGAACCCGTCGGGTTCGCCGGGTCGTCCGGGTCCTCGGGGACTCGGCAGACCTTTTCCAGGAACAGCGCGGCCAGGATCAGGAGGACCGCGGCGCCGACCGAGAAGCCGCAGCGGGCGGCCTGTTCGCGGCGGACGTCGTTGTCGAGATGCATCCACAGGTACAGGCCGTAGCCGCCGTACAGCCCCGCGATGAGCGCCGCGACCAGCGAGCTGGCCTTCGCGAAGACCACCGCCCGGGCCGCCGTCAGCGGGTCGACCGGGCGGGCGTCGCGGCGCCGTTCGCGCTGCGCCTTGAAGCGGTTGCGCAGCGAGAGGCCCGTCGCGAGGGCCACCACCGCGAGCAGCAGCAGCACGAACGGCGCCAGCACCGGCACGCCCGGCGGGGTGCCGCGGGTCAGCCAGAGGTCGACGGCGCCGTACGAGAGCGCCCCGGTGGCCAGGGCCAGGCCGAGCAGGAGTGCGGGGCGCGTCGGCTTCACTCGGGAAGCCTCAGCTCCAGGTCGTCGCGGCGCTCGACGCCCGTCCTGCCGAGTTTCGCCAGCAGGTCGGCCGCCCGGCCCTGGCCCGGGATCTCCGCGGCGGGATCCGCGTCGACCCACGGGGCCAGCACGAAGGCCCGCTCGTGGGCCCGCGGGTGAGGAATGGTCAACTCCGGATCGTCGGAGACCCGGTCGGCGTACACGATGATGTCGACGTCCAGCGTGCGCGGGCCCCAGTGCTCGGTGCGCACGCGCTGGAACGCCTCCTCGACCGCGTTGGCGCGCTCCAGGAGCATCTCCGGCGAGAGGAAGGTGTCGACCAGGATCACCGCGTTGAAGTACGCGGGCTGGTCCTCGGGGCCGCCCACCGCCTCGGTCACGTACAGCGGTGAGACGACGTTGACCCGGATCCCCGGGGTGTCGGCGAGCGCGTCGATCGCGCCCTGGAGGTTCTCCAGGCGGTTGCCCAGGTTGCTGCCCAGTGCCAGTACGGCGCGGTGCGGGCCGCTGAGGGCCTGCAAGCGCATGAGAGTGTCCGTCCCCAGATCCGTCACACACGACTCCGAACAATCGTCACGGTCACATCGTCGAACGGCACCGTGATCGGGGCGTCGGGCTTGTGCACGACCACCTCGACCTCTTCGACCTGCTTGTGCTCCAGGCAGGCGTCGGCGATCCGCTGCGCCAGCGTCTCGATGAGGTTCACCGGCTCTCCCCGCACGACGGCCACGACCTGCTCGGCGATGACACCGTAGTGCGCCGTGAGCTCCAGGTCGTCGCCGGACGCCGCCGGACGGGTGTCGATGCCGAGCACGAGGTCGACGATGAACGTCTGGCCTTCCTCGCGCTCGTGGTCGAACACCCCGTGGTGCCCGCGGGCCTTGAGTCCCCGCAAAGCGACGCGGTCCAGCATCAGGTCGCCCTCCTCGGCGCTCTACTCTCTTCCGGCGCACTCGGGGGCTTCACGGTCGTCCTCGTCAGGTCCTCGATCGCCTTGGTGCCCTACGAATGTACCCATGCACACCCACGCGACCCCCCGGGTGGGGTGCCGTCCGGCGCCTCCGGGAGCAGTGGTACGCAAAATGCCAACCGCTGTACCCCACCCGGTGTTCCCCATGGCACCAACTGTTCATGCCTCGCCGCGGAAATCCGGCCATCCGCGCTCCGGCCTGCAAGGACGCGCCCTCGCACGGCAACTACCGAATCACCTGAAAAGGGACGGATCGCCGGACCGGAGGGCACACATCCGGCCACCCCGTCCGCGGTCATCGGCAGCCGCAAACGTCCGAAGCCCGGGGGAGCCTTCCCGGTCGCGGCACCCGGATGCGGCGCCATGGCGCGTGAGCGGTATCAAGATCCGAAGGCCGCGACCTAGATCTCGTCCTCGGCGTCGGCCTCGGCCAGGACCGGGGACGCGTGGTGCAGCCACAGCCGCCACTCGCCGCCCTGCCGCCGGAAGATGTTGGTCACCACCGCCTGGCCGCCCGCGAACCCGGTGTCGTCGCCGCCGTCCTCCTCGCCCATGCCGGTCAGGAGGCTCGCGGTGCACGACAGGATCGCCACGTCGCCGTCCAGCGTCACCTGCACGTCGGTGAGGAAGAACTGCACGTAGCTCGTGTTGGCCATGATCAGCGCGTACGACCGCAGCACCTCGGCGCGGCCGCGCAGCACCGGCCACCCGGGGTGCACGCACGTGATGGTGGACGCCTCCGGCCCGTCGGCCCATATGGCGCCGAGCCGGTCGAGATCGCCCTCCTCCACGGCGGTCCACAGCGCCAGGTTGAGGTCGCGCACCTCGACCGCGTCCGGGGACAGCAGCTCGTCCTCCGGGCCGGTCATCGGGCCGCCTGCCAGGCCGCCGCCACCCGAACCGCGTCCCGCGAGGCCGGAACCTCGTGCACCCTTACCCCCCATGCGCCGGACGCCGCCGCGAGGGCGGTCACCGCGGCGGTCGCGTCGTCACGGCCGCGCGGCGGGCGCAGCCCCTGATCGTCGGCCAGCAGCCGACCGAGAAACGTCTTGCGCGAGGCGGCCACCAACAGCGGACGGCCCAGCTTGATCAACTCCGGCAGCCCGGCCAGCAGCGCCCAGTTGTGCTCGGCGTTCTTCGCGAAGCCGAGGCCCGGGTCGAGGATGACCGCCTCGGGGTCGACCCCCGCGGCGACCACCCGGTCCATGCGCTGGGCCAGTTCGTCCCGTACGTCGGCGACCACGTCGTCGTAGTGCGCCTTGTCCTGCATGTCGCGCGAGTGTCCGCGCCAGTGCATCACCACCACCGGCACCCCGGCCGAGGCGACGAAGGCCGCCATCGCCGGGTCTGCGAGGCCGCCGCTGACGTCGTTGACGACCGCGGCCCCTGCCTCGACGGCGGCGCGCGCCACCTCGACGCGCATCGTGTCGACGCTCACGATCGCGCCCGCCGCGGACAGCTCCCGGACGACCGGGACCACCCGCCGCAACTCCTCGTCGAGCGGTACGCGCTCGGCGCCCGGGCGGGTGGACTCGCCCCCGACGTCGATCACGTCGGCGCCCTCGGCCATGAGCGCGTGGCCGCGCGCGATCGCCTCGGCGGGGTCGAACCACAGGCCGCCGTCCGAGAACGAATCGGGGGTCACGTTGACCACGCCCATGACCGCGCACCGGCCGAAGTCCGGGAGTCCCCGCACGGTGGGTGGCCTCGGATCCCGCTCAAGGCCCCGGCCGGTGCCCCCCTCGGACTTGGTCGTCGCTGTCATGGCCCCAAGCGTAGGGGCAAAGGCCTGCCGCTCAGCCCAGGCGGCACGGTGCGGCGCGGGGCGTAAAGAGTCGGATAGCGCAACACACCGGGCATGTGTCCGATGTGGGCGGCAACACGCGGGGCCGACGAGGCCGCTCCGAGCGTCCGCGAGCGGTCTGACGGGACGTCAGGACGCACAAACGCCGCCCCGGGACTCGTGTCCCGGGACGGCGGTTCCGCGCAGTCGCCCGCACTTGGCAGGGGCTGGGGGTCAAGCGCTGGAGGAGGTCCCGCGCCGGAGGATCAGCGCTGGAGGATCAGGCTCATCGCCTCGGCACGCGTCGCGGCGTCCAGGAGCTGGCCGCGCACCGCCGAGGTGACGGTCTTCGCGCCGGGCTTGCGGATGCCGCGCATCGTCATGCACATGTGCTCGCACTCGAAGACCACGATCACGCCGCGCGGGCGCAGGATGCGCACCAGGGCGTCCGCGACCTGCGTGGTCAGGCGCTCCTGGACCTGCGGCCGCTTCGCGTACACGTCGACGAGCCGGGCGAGCTTGGACAGGCCGGTGATCTGGCCGTCCTCGGAGGGGATGTAGCCCACGTGGGCCACACCGTGGAAGGGCACGAGGTGGTGCTCGCACGAGCTGTAGACCTCGATGTCCTTGACGAGCACCATCTCGTCGTGGCCGAGGTCGAACGTCGTGGTCAGGACGTCCTCGGGGTTCTGCCGCAGTCCGGCGAATATCTCGCGGTACGACCGGGCGACGCGGGCGGGCGTGTCCTTGAGCCCCTCGCGGTCGGGGTTCTCCCCGACCGCGATCAGCAGCTCGCGTATCGCCCGCTCCGCGCGGTCCTGGTCGAACTCACCCACGGCGCCTCCGCCGTCGAGGGTGACCGGGTCGATCGTCACGTTCAGTTCTCCGCAGCGTCAGACGGGCCTTCGGGCACGGGTGTGCCGGTGGTTCCGGTGGTCGCGGCCCCGCCCCCGTTCAGCACCGCACCGCTGCCGTTCCCGCTGCCGTTGACGGTCAGTTCCTTCGGGGTCATGACCGGCGGGCGGCTGGAGGGCTGGCGGCGGCTCGACCCCGTCCACGCGGGACGCGCCGGGCGCTTCGCCACCGGTGAGAAGAGCTCCGCGACCTCGTGGCGGTCGAGGGTCTCCTTCTCCAGCAGGGCGAGGACCAGGTTGTCGAGCACGTCGCGGTTCTCGACGAGGATTTCCCACGCCTCGTTGTGCGCCGACTCGATGAACCTCTTGACCTCTTCGTCGACGATAGCCGCGACCTCTTCCGAGTAGTCGCGCTGGTGGCTCATCTCACGGCCGAGGAACGGCTCGGAGCCGTCCTGGCCGAACTTGATCGCGCCCAGGCGCTCGGTCATGCCGTACTGCGTGACCATCGCGCGGGCCAGAGCCGTCGCCTTCTCGATGTCGTTGGAGGCACCGGTGGTCGGGTCGTGGAAGACCAGCTCCTCCGCCGCGCGCCCGCCCAGCATGTACGCGAGCTGGTCGAGCATCTCGTTGCGCGTCGTGGAGTACTTGTCCTCCTCCGGAAGCACCATCGTGTAGCCCAGGGCCCGGCCGCGGGACAGGATCGTGATCTTGTGCACCGGGTCGGTGTTGGGCAGCGCGTGCGCCACCAGGGCATGGCCGCCCTCGTGGTACGCGGTGATCTTCTTCTCCTTGTCGCTCATCAGGCGCGTCCGCTTCTGCGGACCGGCGACCACGCGGTCGATCGCCTCGTCGAGCGACTTGTTGTCGATCAGCTTCTCGTTGCCGCGCGCGGTGAGCAGCGCCGCCTCGTTCAGCACGTTCGACAGGTCGGCACCGGTGAAGCCGGGGGTGCGCTTGGCGACCGCACGCAGGTCGACGTCCTCCGTCACCGGCTTGCCCTTGGCGTGCACCTTGAGGATCGAGAAGCGGCCCTCCAGGTCTGGGCGCTCGACGGCGATCTGCCGGTCGAAGCGCCCGGGGCGCAGCAGCGCGGGGTCGAGGATGTCGGGCCGGTTCGTGGCCGCGATCAGGATCACGCCGCCCTTGACGTCGAAGCCGTCCATCTCGACCAGGAGCTGGTTGAGGGTCTGCTCGCGCTCGTCGTGCCCGCCGCCGAGGCCCGCGCCGCGGTGCCGGCCGACGGCGTCGATCTCGTCGACGAAGACGATCGCCGGGGCGTTGGCCTTGGCCTGCTCGAACAGGTCGCGGACCCGGGAGGCACCGACACCCACGAACATCTCGACGAAGTCGGAGCCGGAGATCGAGTAGAACGGCACCCCGGCCTCGCCGGCCACGGCGCGCGCGAGGAGCGTCTTGCCGGTTCCGGGCGGGCCGTACAACAGCACGCCCTTGGGAATCTTGGCGCCGACCGCCTGGAACTTCGCGGGCTCCTGGAGGAACTCCTTGATCTCGTGGAGCTCCTCGACGGCCTCGTCGGCCCCCGCGACGTCGGCGAACGTCGTCTTGGGGGTGTCCTTCGAGATGAGCTTGGCCTTGGACTTCCCGAAGTTCATGACCCGGGAGCCGCCGCCCTGCATCTGGTTCATCAGGAACAGGAAGACGATGACGATCAGGGCGAACGGCAGCAGCGAGAAGAGGATGCTGACCAGTGCGCTCTGCTTGCCGATCTTGACCGTGTAGCCGTCCGGGATCTTGCCCTCGGAGGCCTTCTGGGTCAGTAGCTCGGCGATCGTGTCGCCCTGCTGGTCGTTGAGGTACGAGGACTTGATCTTGCTGCTGCCCTCGATCTTGACCTGTTTGCCGTCCGGGCCCTTCTTGAGCAGCGACAGCTCGACCGCCTGGTCGTTACCGCCGATGATCTTGGCGCTCTGGACCTGGTCCTTGTTGATCGCCTCGATCACTTGGCTCGTGTCGACGCCCTTGTAGCCGCTCGACCCGCCGACGAGCTGCATCAGGACGAAGACAGCAAGTACGGCCAGCACGACCCACATGATCGGCCCGCGGAAAATGCGCTTGACGTCCATTCATGCGGGGCTATAGCCGCCCCGTCCCTCCTGCCAGCTCCTTACCCGGGGACCTGATGGCCCCAGGCTCACTGCCCTGATCCGGTGTCGCCCACGAAGTGTCACCGCTTGTGTGCCACTGCGTATGAAGGTACACCGGCGGTCGCCCGGGCACCGCGCCGCGCGGCGCCCTGCGGCGTCGCGGCGCGGAGACGACTCCCACCGACCCGTCCAACGTGGGGGGTGTGTTCCGTTGTTCCCGGTTCCCGGCGCGAGCACGGGGTAACCGGGGATTCGAGCGTACGGGGCAGCGGGCGCACCTCCGGACCGGGGCGGCGGCCGGCGTCGGAGGGGGACCCGGCGGACCGGCGGCGGCCGGGTCAGTGCGGCTTGGCGCCGGCGTACACGTGCTCCGCGAGGGTGCCGACGAAGGGCAGGTTGCGGTAGCGCTCGGCGTAGTCGAGCCCGTAGCCGACCACGAACTCGTTGGGGATGTCGAAGCCGAGGTACTTGACCGGGATGTCCACCTTCGCAGCCTCGGGCTTGCGGAAGAACGCGCACACCTCCAGCGAGGCGGGGCCGCGCGACGCGAGGTTCGCGAGCATCCACGAAAGAGTGAGGCCGGAGTCGATGATGTCCTCGACGACCAGGATGTGCCGGTCGGCGATGTCGGTGTCGAGGTCCTTGAGGATGCGGACGACTCCGGACGACTTGGTGCCCGACCCGTAGGACGACACCGCCATCCAATCCATCTTGACCGGCGAGTGCATGGCGCGGGCCAGGTCGGCCATCACCATCACGGCGCCCTTGAGCACTCCCACGAGCAGGACGTCGCGGCCCTCGTAGTCGCGGTCGATCTGCTCGGCCAGCTCGCGCAGCTTGGCGTTGATCTCTTCCTCGGTGACCAGCACGCGCGCGAGGTCGGTGCCCATGTCTTTCTCGTCCACCAGTGCTCTTCCCTAACGATGTCCTGTTGCAGTCCCCGAGACGGGGTCCCCGGCGCCGGGCACGCCGCGAGTCAAAGCTGCGAGGGTCGGTGGAAGAGAAGCTTTCCACATCGCCGTCGTATCTCGACGCCGCCCGGCAGGTTGATGGGTCCCTGCCCGCGCCACGAGGTCACCAGACGCTCCACCATGTCGACGTGCCGGGCGAACAGATCGCCGGGCGGCGAACCGGCGCTCACCGCGCTGCGGCGCAGCACGCGGCGCCGGATGGCGGCCGGGAGTTCGGCCAGTGCGAAGACGTCGAGACCGCCGTCGTCGAGGGTCAGGTCGGCCTGCACGCGGTCGGCCCACGCGTCCAGCGCGTCGGCGTCGTCGCGGAACAACCGCGCGGTGCGGGCGAGCGATTCGCTGATGCCCGGGCCGAGGGCCTTCTCCAGGATCGGCAGCACGTCGTGGCGTACGCGCGCCCTCGTGTACGCCGGGTCCGCGTTGTGCGGGTCGTCCCACGTCGCGAGGTTCTGCGCCTCGCACGCGGCCCGGGTCGTGTCGCGGTCGATGCCGAGCATCGGCCTGCGGTAGTGCCCCATGGCGACGGCCATCCCCGCGAGCGAGCGGGCGCCGGAGCCGCGGGCGAGGCCGAGCAGGACGGTCTCGGCCTGGTCGTCGAGGGTGTGCCCGAGAAGTACGGCCTTGGCACCGTGCCGGGCGGCGGCGATGTCGAGCGCTTCGTAGCGCGCGGTACGGGCCGCGGCCTCGGGGCCGCCGCGCCTTCCGACGCGTACGCCCAGGGCTTCGACCGGATCGAGGTCCATGTCGCGAAGACGGGCGACGAGGTCCACGGCTCGGCGGGTGGAACCCGGCTGGAGGCCGTGGTCGATGGTGATGGCGCCGGCCCGGACACCGGTCCGGGGCGCCTCGAATGCGGTGGCCGCGGCGAGCGCGAGCGAATCGGCACCGCCGCTGCATGCGACGAGCACGAGATCGCCCGGGTTCAGCGGACGCAATATTTCACGGACGGCGACGCGGGTCGCGGCGACGGCGGGGTGCGGTCCCACGCTCTCCTCCTGGGGTTGGGGGCTCCGAGCGGGCGGGCCGGGGAACCGGCCGCGGCGACAGCGCACTCCATGGTCCGCGCGGGCCGGTCCATACGGGCGAAAACGCACGCCCGAGCCTGCAACAAAGTTACGGCACGCACTGGCCCGACCGCGTGAAGCTTTCGGAGTGTCGCGCCGGAAAGTAGTCGGACGGATACGCTCAGTGGTTCCCGAACGTCGTTCCCGCCGCCGTCCTACCGCCCCGCACACCCCTCGCCGCCGCCCCCGACACCCCTGTCACCGCTGCGTCAGCCCGTCAACTCGTCGGCCCGTCAACCCGTCAGTTCGTGCCGGACCGCGTCCCGTGCACGCGGTCCACCCAGGTCTGCGGCTCGGCGATCTCGCCGCGCGTGGGCAGTGTGTTGGGCGAGGTCCACACCCGGTTGAAGCCGTCCATGCCGACCTGGTCGACGACGTTGCGGACGAAGCGCTCGCCGTCGCGGTACTGCCGGAGCTTGGCGTCCATGCCGAGGAGCTTGCGCAGCGCGAGGTCGAGCCGCCCGGTGCCGCGGGCCCGGCGCTGCTGGAACTTCTCGCGGATCTCGGCGACGGTCGGGATGACCTGCGGGCCGACGCCGTCCATCACGTAGTCGGCGTGGCCTTCCAGCAAAGACATGACGGCCGTGATGCGGTGCAGGATCTCGCGCTGCACGGGCGTCTGCACCATCTCGACCAGCGAGCCGTCGCTGCCGTTCCTCGGCTCGGCGTTCTCCTCGCCGCGGCGTCCGGCCACCAGCGCCTGGGCGGCCTCGCGGAACCGGCGCATCATCGCGGCGGGGTCGACCTCGGTTTCGGTGAGGAAGGCGTGCACCTCTTGTTCGAGGTGGTCGCGCAGCCACGGGACGGCGGTGAACTGCGTGCGGTGGGTCTCCTCGTGCAGGCAGACCCACAGGCGGAAGTCCGTGGGATCGACGTCGAGTTCGCGTTCGACCTGGACGATGTTGGGGGCCACGAGGAGCAGCCGTCCGGACGTGCCGGGCGGGGCGTCGGCGGCGCCGGGGGCGAAGGTCTCGTACTGCCCGAGCACGCGCGCCGACAGGAACGACAGCAGTGTCCCGAGCTCGATGCCGGTCACCTTGCTGCCGACGCCGGAGAGGGCGTTGCCGCCGGGGATGGTGTCGCGGCGCTCGTTGACCTTGTCGAGCAGCGGCCGCAGCACGTGCCGGAAGCCCTGCACGTTGGCCTGCACCCAACCGGACCGGTCGACGATCAGCACCGGGGTGTCGTTGCCGCGGGTGTCGAGCCCCGTGAAACCGCGGACGTGCCCCTCCGAATCGGCGGCATGCACCCGCAACTCGGCGACGACGGCGCGGGCCTCGTCGCGGCTCACCTCGGGCCCCGGGCGCACCAGCCGGTTCGCCGTGGAGACGGCCAGGTCCCAGTCGATCATGTCCGCACCGCTCGTCATACGGCCACCGTACGTGCAACCACCACCTCCGCGCTGCGCAGCGACGCAAAGCAACCCCCGATTCCCCGCACCTCGCCCCACACCCGCGGAAACCCCGACCCCCGAACAGACGAACGCCCAACGCCGAACGCCGACCCCCATACAGCCGAACCCCGAACGCACTGCGGGACCCCGCGACACGAAGCGGACGAGCGGCCACAGCCGGGCGCAACTCGCGGTTGGGGAGTGTCTTCACATTGCCGTCGGACAGCCCGCGGGCCGTGATGCGTGCGTTCGCGAGCACGGCCCGCGACTCGGCTGGGGTCTGGCTTGGAAAGGCGGTCAAGGCCCGTCGGCAAGGGTGGTAACGCAGCGACTTGGGGGACCGCCAAGGCCTGGAGCGTGCCACTCGGGAGGGCCGTCAAGGCCCGGCGTCGCGGGCCCGGCGACAGGTGGGGGCGGTGCAGGAGACACGTGCGGACAACCCCTCCTCCCGGAGCCGGGGTGAGGGCGCCAAAAGGAGCGCAACGCCCGCGCCGCGCGCCGGCTTGCTGCGCGTCCGCGCGTCCCCCCGCCCCCTCAGCCACACCCGCGCCACGCGACCCGCCGGGCGCCGGGAACCGGGCTCAGCACTGGGCGCGTAGGCGCGTGGCGGCTTGTCGGCCTTGGCAGACACGACCTCCGCTCCCGTGCGCTGCCACCCGGGCAGTGCCGTCGGCGGGGGCTCCGGCTCCGCCCCGTTCCGGGCATGCCCTTTCAAGGCGTCGGTCGGGTCAGCGGGCTGCCGTGGTGGTCGGGGTGGTGCAGCCGCAGGTGGTCAGGGCGGTGGCGAGGGAGTCGAGGGCTGGGCGGGCTACTTCGGGGCTGCCTTTCACGCCGTCTGCGAGGAAGGCGAAGGCCAGGAGGCGGCCGTCCTTGTCGCGGACGAGGCCGGCGAGGGTGCTGACGTTGGTGAGGGAGCCGGTCTTCGCCCGGACGATGCCGGCGCCGGCCAAGGAGGCGCGGTCGTCGAAGCGGTCCTTGAGGGTGCCGGTGAAGCCCGCGATCGGCATGCCGGTGAGGGTGGGGCGGAGTTCGGGGTGCGCGGGGGACGCCGCGAGGGTGATGGTCCGGGTCAGAACCGCCGGCGGCATCTTGTTCTGGTTGTTCAGGCCGCTGCCGTCGTTGAGGTCCAACTGCCCGAGGTTGACGCCGAGGCCGGCCAGGACCTCGCGTACCGCCTGCTCGCCGCCCTCGAACGAGGCCGGCTTGCCCTTGGCGACCGCGACGTGCCGCAGCAGGGCCTCGGCCATGTCGTTGTCGCTGGCCGTCAACATCTGCTCGACGAACTCGGGGACGGGCGGCGACTGCACGGCCGCCAACTGGGTGCCGGGCGCGGTCGGCGCCCCCGCGGGGCCGGTCGCGGGGGCGGTGCCGGCGGCCGGGGTGCCGTTGACCGCGATGCCCTGCCTGGCGAGCAGTTGGGCGAACTGCTGGGCGGCCTTCGCCGACGGGTCGCCCACGCGCTTGCTCGGCCCCTCCGAGATCTTCGCGTCGACGCGTCCTTCGTCCGTCATGAGCGGGACGACCAGGGCGATGTTCTCGTTCGGACCGATCGGGTGCTGGGCGGGGCCGCTGTAGAGCGAGTTGTCGTACGCCAGCTTCAGCGACGTGACGCCCGCCGCGCGCAGCGCCGTCGCGGTGGCCTCGGCCAACTGGTCGAGGCGGGCCGGCGCGTAACTCCCGGCGTACTGCGTGCCGTCCGTCCCGGTGAGGGTCGGGTCCCCGCCGCCGACCAGCACGATCGTGCCGGGGTCGGCACCCATCACGACGCGCGTGGTCAGCCGCTGGTCCGGCGGCAGCGCGGACAGCGCGGCGACCGCGGTGACGATCTTGGTGGTGGACGCCGGGGTCGCGCCGCGTTCGGCGCCCGAACCGTACAGCGGCCGCCCGGTGACGGCGTCGACGACGGAGACCGCGGTGCTACCGCCGAGGGACTTGTCCGCGAGCAGCGGTTCGAGGAGGGCCTTGACGCCCGCGTCGGTCGGCACCGGTCCGGCGACCGCCGGATCCGCGGCCACCGGGACCAGGACGGGCGGTGTGACACGCCTCTCACCCGCCGCCCCGCCGTCCGTTCCGGCGCCGCCCGCGCCGGTCGCCGCCTCGATGCCGCCGCTCTTGTCGCCGTGGTGCTCCGAGGCGCGGTAGCCGCCCTCCCACGGGCCCGCGGCCCACACCGTGAGGACCGCGAGGAGGATCCCCAAGATTGCCGCCGCCAGGGCCGCCGTCCTCACCCTGGGCACGCGCGACCAACCCCTCTCACACCGTTTCGACAGATCCACTTCGGCAGCCCGGACGGGCATGCGAGACACTGTCAGCAGACTAGGTTCTGTTCGGGACTCCGGCAGGACTCCCGTCACCCTCATGGGGGTGCGGGACGCTCCCACCGAAAACACCGTCCACCGTGTTCTGCGCGGCGGAGGGCCGGGCGTGTGCCCGGTGCGGGTGTCCGATGTCCGCGAGGGGTCGTGTCGGGATCCTTCAGGAGCACCGCGGACTTCACCCACAGACCCTAACGATCCCGGCCGAACAATGGATGGAGGAGCCTTGGAGTTCGACGTCACCATCGAGATCCCTCGAGGTTCGCGGAACAAGTACGAGGTGGATCACGAGACCGGCCGCATCCGGCTCGACCGCATGCTCTTCACCTCGACGCGGTACCCGGCCGACTACGGCTTCATCGAGGACACCCTGGGTGAGGACGGCGACCCGCTGGACGCCCTGGTGCTCCTGGAGGAGCCCACCTTCCCGGGTGTGCTCATCCGCTGCCGTGCCATCGGCATGTTCCGCATGACGGACGAGGCCGGCGGCGACGACAAGGTCCTGTGCGTACCGGCGACGGACCCGCGCATGGAGCACCTGCGCGACATCCACCACGTGCCGGAGTTCGACCGCCTGGAGATCCAGCACTTCTTCGAGGTCTACAAGGACCTTGAGCCCGGCAAGTCGGTCGAGGGCGCGGACTGGGTCGGCCGGGTCGAGGCCGAGGCCGAGGTGGAGGCGTCGTTCAAGCGCCTCAAGGAGTCGGGCCACCACTGACGGGGCGCCGGTGGGCCCGTGAGGGCGGTCCGCGGCTTCGGCCGCAGGCCGCCCTTCGCCGTTCCCGGAGGCCGCCGAAGGGCCCGCGCGCGGCCCCGTCCGGAAGCGATCGGCGCATCACCGTTCGCCCGGCTGCCTCGGGCACTCAGCCCTGCCGGCCGAACACCCCTGCTCCCACCGCCTGCCACAGCCTCACGAGCCCCGAGTCGGGGTCGGCGGTCACCCACGTGCCGTCGTGGCGGACCACGAGCCAGGCCCGTTCGGCGTCGTCCGGGTAC
This sequence comes from Yinghuangia sp. YIM S09857, assembly GCF_051388915.1. Taxonomy (NCBI): domain Bacteria; kingdom Bacillati; phylum Actinomycetota; class Actinomycetes; order Kitasatosporales; family Streptomycetaceae; genus Yinghuangia; species Yinghuangia sp. YIM S09857. The sequence continues at coordinate 205,437 of NZ_JBPKBH010000008.1, forward strand.
TCCACCTCCGCGACCGGCCGCAGGTCCGGCACCGAGAACACGACGTGGCGCTGCTCCGACGAGGCGGCGATCACCCGGTCCGGCCCGAGGAACCCGGCGTAGAAGTCGAAGAGTTCGTCGTCACCGGGGAACAACGGGTCGGGCCGCCGGGCCGCGACGACCCCGCCGTCCGGCGAGCGCAGCAGCGCGAGCGGGCCGGTGCCGTACGGCGTGGTCAGCATCAGCCCGGACCCCGGCTGGATGTCGATGAGGATCCGGGACTCCCCCGGCGTGATCTCGACGGCCGGGCCGGCACCGTCGGACGCCACCAGGAACACTCGGTACACGTCGTCCCCGTGCCCGGCCGCGACCCCGACGTGGATGCCGTCCGGGTGCGGCAGCAGCTCGGACCCGACGGTCGGCGAGGGCAGCGGCGCGGTGCGCAGGACCTGCCCGCTCGCGGCGTCGAACAGCACGCAGTGGTCGGTGTCGCCGGCGCGCAGCACCGCCCACACGCCCCGCGCGTCGGTGGTGACGACGCACGACCCCGACTCCTCGAACTCCCAGTCGGCGTGCGGATGCGACCAGACCTGACGGCCGGTCATGTCCAGGACGCACACCCGGTCGGGACCGGACGCGGCGACGAACGACAGGTCCGGTGCGACCGCGTGCCCGCCCTTCCAGTCGCTCGGCAGCGGGACGGTGCGCTGCACCTTGAGCGCGTCGTCCAGGACGAGCAGTTCGCCGTCCTCGGTGTGCGCCAGCCATACCGACGCGCCGGGCACCCGGTCGAGACTCCACAGGGGCGGCAGAGAGGTCTGCGCGGCGAGGTGAGGACGCATGGGCAGACGCTACCGCCGCGGGCGGGGTTCGCACGTACGCCCGCCCGCACCGGCGTACGCGGGCGTGCGCGCGGCGCCCGGCCCGGGCCCCGTCGGCGCCGCGGGCGGCGTCCGGCTCAGGCCGCGTGGCGCCCGCGGCCCTGGCCCGCATCCGCGTGCTCCTGGCCGCCCTCCGCCGCCGCCCGGGCCGCGGCGCGCCGCTTGGCCGCGCGGGCGCGCAGCACCTCGATGACGATCGGCAGCACCGACAGCGCGACGATGGCGATCAGAATGAACTCGATGTTGTCGCGCACGAAGGCGATCTGGCCCAGGAAGTAGCCCAGCACCGTGACTCCGCATGCCCACAGCACGCCGCCGATGACGTTGTAGAGCACGAAGGTGCGGTACTTCATCCCGGCGACGCCCGCGATGATCGGGGTGAAGGTGCGCACGATCGGCACGAAGCGGGCCAGGATGATCGACCGCGGGCCGTACTTCTCGAAGAACTCGTTGGCCTTGACCACGTTCTCCTGTTTGAACAGGCGTGAGTCGGGCCGGTTGAACAGCGACGGCCCGACCTTGCGTCCGAACAGGTAGCCGACCTGGTCCCCGGCGATGGCCGCGACGACCAGCAGGAGGCAGACGAGCCAGAGCGGCTGCGACAGGTACTCGCCGTCCGCGATCAGCAGCCCGGTGGTGAACAGCAGCGAGTCGCCCGGCAGGAAGAAGCCGATGAGCAGGCCGGATTCGGCGAAGACGATCGTGAGGATGCCAATCAGGCCGAACGTCGAGATCAGGTACTCGGGATCGAGCCACGAGGGCCCGAGGGCGAGGGTGGTCACGGCGGCCTTCCGGTGGGTGACGGGAGCCGGTCCACGTCCGGGCGCGCGGGCACCGGGGCAGCGGACATCGAGTCATGGGAGTGCAAAGGGATGGTCTCCCAAGAGTAACGCGGAACGTCCCGGCCCCGGTTCCCGGAATCAGCGGACTTATGCCGCGGGATTGTTCGGCGTGCGCTCCGCGGGGGTCACCGCCGTGCGCGCGGTCAACTCCGTGCCGTCCTCGGAGAGCTCCAGCGCCACGACGACGGACGCCAGTTCGGCGAGGCTGTGCGCGTGGCTCCCGCCGCACGGAATGTGCGCGTCGCCCTCCGGCAGCGCGCAGTGCCACACGCGGCGCGCGGTCAGCGCGGCGTCCGGAACCTCGACGCGCACCTCGGCGCCCGTCGCGACCCAGCGGGCGAGTGTGGCGTTGGCGCGCTGCTCGACGGCCGCGAGTTCGTCGGCCAGGCCCTCGCTCCCGAAGCCCTTCTTGCGCAGCGACTTGCCGATCCGGTAGTCGTCGCGACTGGCCCACTCGGCGATGCGGGACGTGTCCATCGCGAGGCTGTCGAAGTCGGGACGCCCGAGCGCGTCGGTGCGCACCTCCTTTCGCCACCGGTCGGCCAACGCCTCGTTGAGCGCGAAGGCCAGCAGATGGCAGGCGGTGTGCGCGGCACTGAGCCCGGCCCGGCGATCGGGATCGACGGCGAGCACGGCCTCCGCGCCGACCAGCGAGTCCGGGTCCACGCCGTCGACGGGGTCCACGACGTGCAGGACGAGCCAGGCCCACGACTCGTCGCCGCGCCGCACCGGGATGTCGCCCGCGACCGCGAACCCGCCGTCCGGTCCCACGCCCCCGGTCCGGCAGTCGACGACCGGGTACGCGCGACCGGCGACGGTCAGCGTCCCGGTGTCGGCGGGCTGGTCGGGCCAGGTGTGGTCGAGCGGGTGGAACGGGGTGTCCGCGACCACGACGGCCCACCGGCCGTCCGGCAGGACGGGGACGGCCAACACCGGGGACTTTCCGGCGACTTCGCCCGCCGGGTAGCTGACGGTGGTCGAGACGGTGGGGAGGGACATTCCCGGCAGCTCCTCAGGTGGGCTCTCGCGCGACGGTCGTTATCGCCTTGCGGCCGTGTCCCGGGCCGGGTTCCCGGGCCGCGCCGCCGACACGGTCGATCATGTACGAAGCGCATCCATTCGGAAACTCCGGACAAGGCGAGGCATGGCGCACAACGTGCATGACCTGTTCATGCGGGCGGCCGCGGCCGCACCGCCGGACACCGAGGAGCAGCCCGAGCCGATCCGCCGCGCCATCGGCTGGATGCTGGTCGCATTCGTGGCAACCTTCCTGCTGACCCGGATGATCACGCGCATGATCCGGGCGGGCAAGGGCCCGTTCCGCAACATGACGTTCTCCGGCGGCCTGCACGTGCACCACCAGGTGTACGGCATCTTCCTGATGCTCATCGCGGGCGCGGCGCAGTTCGCGTACGAGCCGGGCGGAGTCGCGCGCTCGATCCTCGCCGCGGCCTTCGGCGCCGGGGCCGCGCTCACACTGGACGAGTACGCGCTGTGGTTCCACATGGACGACGTCTATTGGTCCGCCGAGGGTCGCAAGTCGGTGGACGCGGTGCTCATCGCCGCCGGGGTCGGGCTGCTGCTGATGCTCGGCGCCAACCCGTTCGACATCGGCCCTGGTGACAGCGCGCCGGTCGCGGCGGCCGTGTCGCTGATGAACCTGGTGTTCGCCCTCGGCGCGATCTTCAAGGGCAAGGTGGCGACCGGCCTGATCGGGGTGCTGGTGCCGATCGTCGCGATCGTCTCTACGGTGCGGATCGCCAAGCCCGACTCGCCGTGGGCGCGCTGGCGCTACCCCGAGGGGTCGCACAAGCGCGCCAAGGCGGTGAAGCGGTTCCCGCCGGGCAGGCGCACGGCGTGGGACCGGGTCAAGGACATGATCGGCGGGGCCCCGAGCCCCGGGTGAGGCGCGGGCTCGGGGCGGGGCCGTCCTTGGCGTGTTCAGGTCCCGGCCGGATCAGGTCCGGCCGGGGTGACGCGGCGGGGCCGGTCAGAGGTTGGGGATGACGTCCGTCTCCAGGAGCTTGAGGCTTTCCCAGGCGAGTTGCGGGGGGATGCCGCCCATCATGGGGTGGAAGAGGCCGAACGCGGCGTCGCCCATGGCTTTGAGCTCGTCGACGTACTGCTCGGGTGTGATGACCCGGTACTGTCCGGTGGCCTTGAGCTTTTCGACGGAGTCGACGGTCTCGTAGCCGCCGATGCCGGCGGTCCCGGCCTCGGCCATCATCGCGCCGTAGGCGTTGACCTCGTGCATCGCGAACGGGGCGATGCGCTCCCAGTCCGCGTCGGGGTCCTTGGACAGGTGCAGGAAGCCGGTGTCGCCGCCGAAGTACGGGCCGGGGTCCTCTTGGCCGAGCTTGGCCTTCTCGTCCCGGTAGAACTCCCACAGCCCGGGGTTGGACGGCATGAAGCCGTCCGCGATCCGCGCGGCGCGGCGTGCCGCGGCCTCCACGCTGCCGCCCAGCACGATCGCCGGGCCGCCGGGCTGGAACGGGGTCGGGGTCACCCGCACCGTGCGGCCCCGGAACTCGAACGGCTCGCCGGTCCACGCCGCGCGCAGCGTGTGCACCATCTCGGTGGTCAGCTTCGCCCGGTCCTTCAGCGACCGGTCGAACATCGCGAACTCGTGCCCGGCGTAGCCGTTGGCCAGCACCACGCTGACCCGGCCCTGGCTGATCAGGTCGACCACGGCCAGTTCCTCGGCCATGTGCAGCGGATCGTGCAGCGGCGCGGGGATCGCGGCGATGTTCACCATCATGTTCTTCGTCCGCGACGCGACCGCGGCCGCCATCGGCAGCGGGCGGGGGAGGTAGCCGTCCTCGGACGCGTGGTGCTCCGACAGCACCACCATCATGAACCCGCGCTCCTCGGCCCAGGAGACCATGTCCAGCGCCGCCGCGTACCGCTCGCCCATCGTGGTCCCGGCAAACGCCGGATTGCGGAAATCGAAGCGAAGCGCGAAAACTGCCATGCGTAGTCTCCTGGATCCCACGCCCGCAATCTGCGGACGCCCGGTGCCTGATGGACCGTCAGGTTAGTGTCGGGGGGCGGCGAGAACCAGATGCAGGACACAATCCACGACTTTGTCTCACGGACGGGGCGGTACCGGCCCGTCCGGCATGCGGCGGAACGGGTCCGGCGGACGCGTGCCGGAGCTACGCCGGGTCGGCCAGGGCACGGGCGAGCAGTGAGCGGAGCGTACGCCGCTCCTCGTCGCCCAGGCCGCCGCGCAACGGGGGGTCCAGCGCGAGGCGGTCGAGCAGGTCGCGTCGCAGCGCCCGGCCTTCGTCGGTCAGCTCCACCTGCTTGGCGCGGCGGTCGCCGGGGAGCGGGCCGCGGCGTACCAGACCCCGCTCTTCGAGGCGGTCCACGACGAAGGTGACGTTGGGCGGCTCGCAGCACATGCGGCGGCCCAGCTCGCGCATGCCCGCCGGTTCGGCAAGCTCGTAGACGGCGTTTGCCTGCGACGCGGTGAGGCCGACGGCCGCGGCACAGGACGCGAAATGCGCGTCGAGGCGGGCCGTCGCCTCGTAGAGCAGCGGGGTGAGACCGGGCAGTCCGGCGCTGTCGGGCGCACCGCGCACGATTCGGCGGGCACCTTCTTTCGCCGCTTCTTTCGCCGCTTCTTTCGCCGCGTCGTGCCCCGCCGCGCGGTCCGGCCCACCGCTGATGCGGTCGTACGCGTCGCGGTGCGCATCGCGCCGCGCGCTCTCGGTGCCACCGTCGGTCCCGGCCTCGGCCGCGGAGGCGCCGGTGCGCCGTCCGCCTCCCCGTGTGTCCATGGCCGGAGACCTTATCGTGCGAGCCCGAAAGATTACAGCTCGAATGTTTTCCGGTATAACGGTCTCGCGGACTGACGGATCGTCAGATCACCCGGCGGACCCCGAGTCGACGTCACAAGCGACGTCACACCCGACGTGACTCCGGCGCCGCACCGGACGCCACACCGAACGGAGGCCGAACCATGACCACCCCCGTCCCCCCGGCCGGTCCCCTGGCCGGACGCATGGCCCTGGTCACCGGCGGCAGCGGCGGTATCGCCTCGGCGAGTGCCGAGCGCCTGCTGCGCGACGGGTGTTCGGTCACCCTCACCGCGCGGCGCGAGCCGGAGTTGGCCGCGACCGCCGAGCGGCTGCGGGCCGTGGCCCCCGAGGGCGCCGAGGTCCGCCACATCGCGGGCGACTCGTGCACGCCCGAGGGCGTGCGCGCCGCCGTCGACGTGGCCACGCGGGGTGGCGGACGCCTCGACATCTGCGTCGCGACGGTCGGCGGCGGCAAGGTCTCCCCGCTGCTGGCCATGGACGACGAGCAGTTCACCGAGGACCTGCGCCGCAACACCGTCAGCGGTTTCCTCGCGATCAAGTACGCCACCCCGCCCATCGCCGCGTCGGGCGGCGGCTCCATCGTGCTGATCTCGACCAATGCGGCGAAGCTGTCGTGGCCGTACCTCGCGGGCTACGCCTCCGGCAAGGCCGGGTTGGAGGCGCTGGTCCGGGTCGCCGCCGACGAACTGGCCCCGCTCGGCGTGCGGGTCAACGCGGTGCGCCCCGGCCTGGTGAAGTCGCAGGAGGACGCCCGGATCTTCCGCAACGAGGAGCTGATCGCGGCCTACCTCGCCAACAAGCCCCTGGGCCGCATCGGCATGCCGTCCGACATCGCAGAGGCGGTCCGATACCTCGCGGGGCCGGAGGCGTCCTGGACGACCGGGCAGAGCATCGCGGTCGACGGCGGCCAGGAACTGCGCGCGTCGCCGTCGTTCGAGAAGCTCGCACGCGCGACGGTCGGCGACGCCGCCGTGGACGCCGCCCTGGCCGGGCGCATCCCGACTCCGCCGTCCGCCGACTGACCGCGCGACTGCGGCCCGGCTCCCGTCCGGCCACCCCGCCCCGGCCACTCCGAAGCCCCTCCGAAGCCCCTCCGAACACCTGGAGCAATCGAATGACAGACGACGTGCAGCTCTCCATCGGACTGCCGAACTTCGGCACCTGGCCGGACGACGACTGGCGCGGCTTCGTGGACGTCGCGCGCGCGGCCGAGGACGCGGGTATCGACCGCGTCGTCCTCGTCGACCACGTCGTCATGGGTCCCAACACGGACAAGTACGTCTGGGGTCGCTTCCCCACCCCGCCCGAGGCCCCGTGGGCCGAGCCGCTGACGCTGCTCGCCGCGATGGCCACCGCCACCACGCGCGTACGCCTGGCCACCGGCATCCTCGTCGCGCCGCTGCGCGGGGCGACCCTGCTGGCCAAGACCGCCGCGACGCTCGACCAGATCAGCGGCGGGCGCCTCGAACTCGGCGTCGGGACCGGGTGGCAGCGCGAGGAGTACGACGCTGCCGGGCTCGACTGGGACCGCCGCGGCCAGCTGCTGACCGACACCATCGCGGCCTGCAAGGCGCTGTGGACCCAGACCCCGGCGGCGTTCGCGTCGGAGACGGTGAACTTCACCGACACGTACCTGATGCCGCGGCCGGTGCAGCCGGGCGGCGTACCGCTGTGGATCGGCGGTTCGCTCAACAAGCGCAATCTCGCGCGTATCGTCGACTCGGGTGACGGGTGGATCCCCATCATGGGGCTCTCGACCGAGGACATGGCCCGCGACGTGGTGACGATCCGTCAGGCGCTGGCGGACGCCGGGCGCGACCCCGCCGCGCTGCGCGTCCAGGGGCCGATCCCGATGGCAAAGGGCGACGACGGCAAGTTCGACCTCGCCCGGACGATGGACAACGCCGCGGAGGTCGTCGCGGCGGGCGCGACCGCGCTGCAACTGCCGATCCAGGCGTTCTGCCCGGGCCCGAAGGAGGCCCCGGCGTTCTTCGCCGAGGCGCGGCGACTGTTCGACGCGGCGCTGGGACGCTGACGCCACCACTGCCGGGACACGCGTGTGGGCGGCACCTTCGAGGTGCCGCCCACACGCGTTCTTCGGGTGTTCCGTCCGGCGCGGGCCGATCACTCGTACCGCCCGCACCGCCGCTGGGAGCCCCCGGGGGCGGGAGCCGACAGGGGTCGGGAGCCGCCGCTAGGAGCGGTACACGATCACCTTGTCGCCGATGCGCGACTCGTTGAAGAGCTTCTGCACCAGCGCCTTGTTACGGACGTTGACGCAGCCGTGCGAGGCGCCGTTGTAGCCGTTCGCCGCGAAGTCGGGCGAGTAGTGCACGGCCTGGCCGCCGCTGAAGAACATCGCGTACGGCATCGGCGTGTGGTAGATCGTCGACACGTGGTCGCGGGACTTCGACTGCACCGAGAACGAGCCCTCGCGCGTGGGCAGTTCCTTGGAGCCGAAGCGCACCTCGAACGAGTACTGCGGCACGCCGTTGATGACCCAGGTCAGCTTGCGCGTGGTCTTGTCGACGCACATCGCGCGCCCGGTCATGCAGCGCGGGTCCAGGTTGCCGGCCGGCTTCGGCGGCTTGGTGGTGGTCGGCGGCTTCTTCGTCGTGGGCGACTTGCTGGTGCTCGGCTTCGTGGTCGCCGTCGGCTTCTTGGAGGTGGGCGACGTCGAGGGCTTGGCCGAGGTGGGCGGCTTGCTGCTGGGCGCCGTCGTGCTGGGCACGGCGGTCGGCGAGGTGCTGGGAGCCGCGCTCGTCGTCTCCGGGGCCGGCGTCGTCGACTCCGGGGCCGCGGACGAGGGGGCGGCGGAAGCGCTCGTACTGGGAGTGCCCTGTGCGTCGGTGCTCTTCGAGGACGACCCCGACTCACACGCGGAGGCGGCCAACACCACGGCCACCGCCACGGCCACGGTTATGCGCGTCTTCTTCAATTCCTTCCAGCCCTTCTGTGCCCAGCACGACTAAATTCCACCCGAGATACTCACTGCCCGATTGACGCCGCCGGGAGTTACCGGGGTTGCACCCCGTTTGTCTCAGGTGTGTCACCGTGCCGTCCTCACCACGAAACCGGGCCCGCCGGTCACCGCGGCCTCCACCGCGACCTCCCGAAGATCGCCTACCCGGTCTTCCCACGGCGCGTGCAGGCCAACCGCGGATTTGCCCACCGCAATCGCCCGCATTCCGGCCGCCCCCGCGGCCAGCAACCCGGCCTCGGCGTCCTCGAAGACAAGGCAGTCCGCCGGATCGGCGCCGAGCAGCGCCGCACCGCGGAGATAGCATTCCGGGTCGGGTTTTCCGGCGGCGACGTCCTCGGCCGCGACGAACGCGTCGGGCACCGGGAGCCCGGCCGCGGCCAGGCGTCCCCGGGCCACCGCCCGCGCGCCCGAGGTGACCACCGTCCAGGCCCACGTCGGCAGTGCGCGCAACAACTCCGCGGCGCCGGGAAGAGCGGCGATCCCGTCGAAATCGCGGGCCTCGCGGGCAATCAGTTCGCGGGCGCCTTCCTCGGCATTCAGGTGCGGAGCGACCAAGGCCACCAAATCGACATCACGACGTCCTTGCGACTCGGCGACCGCCACATCCGGATCCACGCCGTTCGCAATAGCCCACTCCCGCAAAATTCGTTCGATCGTCGGATGCGAATCGACCAGCACGCCGTCAAGATCGAAAAGCACCGCGGAACAACGCAGCCCGGCACCGACTATCTCGTTCACCAACGACCTTTCCCCCGCGCGGACGCGGCCTCGCCCTGGACGATGAGCCCGGGTGCGGCCCGCCGGGCAGGCGGAGCCGCGCCTCCGGACAGGCGAAAACGTCCGTCCGGCCGCCGAGTTGGCGGAAAACCACCCGGCCGGCGAACATACCTCAGGATTCCAGCGGCATGAGTTCCTGTGTGAACTCGTCCATAAACGCCGCCCAGTTGGCCGGCGGGGTGGCCGGGCGGATGACGAACTTGCTGATGCCGCCGTCGACAAAGGCGCGGATCAGCTCCCGTGTAGCCGCCCAGCCGTCCGGAATGAGGGCGGCGGGGTCCGTCTCGGGCGCCCGCTCGCGCAGTGCCCGCAGCAGGGCCTCGGGGTAGTCGCCGAACGCGACCGCGAGGCTGAGGCCGTAGTGGTCGTCGTCGACCGCCCGCCCCGCCTCGCGCGCTGCCGCCTCGATGGCCGTACGCCCGCTCGCGGCCTCGGCCGCCGTGACGTTCGCGGCCAGCCACCCGTCCGCGAGGCGCCCGACACGGCGCAGCGCCGCCGGACCGCTGCCGCCCAGCCAGATGTCGAGGGGACGCGCCGGACGCGGCCGCACGGTGATCTCCTCGCACCGGAAGTACTCGCCCTGGAAGGACACTTCGGTCTCCGAGAGCAGTCGCCGCAGCAGCATCAGCGATTCGTCGAACACCGCCCCCCGCCGCCCCGGGATCGGGAACAGGGGACGTTCGAACGCGCGGGCGTGCTGGAGCCCGAACGCCGGGAGGACGCGTCCCGGCGCCAGGTCGGCGAGCGTCGCGAGCTCCTTGGCGACGGCGACGGGATTGCGCCCGGGCAGCACCGAGACGCCGGTGCCGAGCTTGAGGCGCGTGGTGCGCCCGGCGGCGAACGCCATGCCCACGTGCGGGTCGGGGAGGTCGGCCGAGATGGTGTCGGGGAGCCAGAGCGAGTCCACGCCGAGCTTTTCACACGTGTCGACGACGTCCGCGAACGTCGTGTCGTCGTGTGCGCGCGGTCCGATGCCGATGCCGATGCGAATCTTCACCGCCCCACCGTCACCCCGTTACTGACGGCTCGTCAATGGTGCTGTGACGAGCGCCGCGGCCACGGCCTTCGCCACCTGGGCCGCCTCCTCGGCGTCGTCGAGCACGGACTGGCGCACCTGAACCGCCACGTACGGGACGTCGGGGGTGCCGTCGAACGACTTCGGCCCTCCCGTGCCGGCTGCCTTGTACGCGAGCGCCTGACGCGACCGACTCCCCTCCTCGGCGGCCGGGCACGTGTCCGCCCACGACCGGCAGACGGGGAACCCCGCCTGCTCGACCGAGGCCGCGATCGCCTCTCCCAGCGAACTGCCCGCGCCCTCGGGCACGTCCACCTCGACATCCGCGACCGCGGCGTGCGGACCGAGCCCGACCAGGCTCACCGCGGGCATCGAACGCCCGCGCAGATACTCGCTCCACGCGTGGAACACCGTCGTCTCGCAGACCCAGGGATCGGACGCCGCCTGGCAGTCCGTGGGCAGCGGCTCCTTCCCCGGATGCGAGCATCCCGCCTCCGGCCCGCCCGCGAACCGCTTCGCACCGGCGACCAGCAGCACGGAGTCCCGGACGCCGCGCGCCACTTCGACGCCCAGCCGTTCCACGCCGGGCTCGCACACCGGGTGCGGCACGTGGATCGCCACCGAAGTGCCCTCCCCCAGTGCGTACGCGGACCCCCAGCCCGCATGCGGATGCGCCAGCGGCGCCACCCGCCCGAAGGCCGTCCCGCTCGGCACGTCGCCGTGGACCGTGCCCGCGTAGCCGCGCGCGCGGAGGGCGTCGTCGGCGGCCTGCCAGTCGTGCGCGAGCACGCGGTCCAGGCCGCTGCGCAGTGCGGCGCGCACCTCCTCGCCCGGCGCGGTGTAGCCGGTGTCGGGGAGGTTGCCGAGGTCGCGGCGGACCAGGTCGTACAGGTCGACCGGCTCCGGTGTCCGCACAGTCGGCACCGCCGGGCGAGCCTGGGCGGGAGGCGTCACGCCGACGAGGGCTCCAACGGCGGCGGCCGCGAGAAGCAGCGGCAGGCGCCGCACACCATTACCACACAATACGGTCATACTTCACGCTAAGTGATCACGCCAAATACGCTCCGTCGACACCCCCGGCGGGCCGTCCAGGAAAGCCGATCTCACCAGGAAAGTTCAGGCGTGTCCGCTTACGATCGAAATCGATCAACACATGAGCACTATCCGGGATACAGCTCTGTCCAGTCGACACGTTTGGCCTATTCGATCCCGGTTAGTCGTCAGAAGTAACGGCAAGGCTCCAAGGCCGCTGCCCGGACATCGCACAGACGTCTCCGGCGGCCTTCACCCCCCGACCTCAGGCGGCGCACATGTACCTTGTCTTCGCCCTCCTGGCTCCGATCGGAATGTTCGGCCTCATATGGGGTCTCACCTGGTTCGAGGACCGCATGCTGGGTCCCGCCGCCGGTAGAGAGGTATCGCGCCCGGGGCGCGCCACGCCGGATGCCGTTCCGCAGCCCGCCCCCGAAGCCGTCGCATCGGAGCCGGAACCCGAGACGAAGGAACCCGCCGCCAAGCCGTCGCCCGCCCCGATCCCGCTGCACCCTCTCATCTCGATCCCGGCCGTGTCGCCGCTGCCGACCCTCGCCGCCGCGTCCGCGGCTGCTGTCACACCGGCCCCGACCCCGGTGCGCCACCACCTGCGCCGCACCCTCAAACGGGGGCGTGGCCGCCTGCGGGCGGCGTGACGGCCAGACGAGCCGCTACTCGGGGTCCGCATCACGGCGCTTCTCGTACTCTGCCCCGAAATGCCTTCGCAATGCGGCCTGTTCGTAACTGCGTACGAACCACGCGAACAGCGCGCAAGGGCGGCCGCTCAGCCTACGAACGGCTGGGGTTGGGCACGGGCTGGGACTGCGTGCGGGGTCGGGGTTGGGGCCGAGACTCGGATTAGCGCTGGGGCTGAGACTCGGATTAGCGCTGGGGTTGGGGCTGAGACTCGGACTGGGGCTGGGGCCATGCGGCGATGGCCATCTCTGCGATGTCCAACAGTTCCGCGGCGGTGCCGCCGTCGCGGGCGCGTTGTGACATGCCCTGGAACACCGCCGCGTAGAAGTTCGCCATCGCGTGCGGGTCGGCGTCGGGCGCGGTCTCGCCCGCCTCCACGGCGGCCCGGAAGCGGCGCTCGAAGGCAGCGATGTTGTCGGCGCGGAGCGCCCGCAGGTCGGCCTCCACGTCGCTGCTCTGCTCGGTCACGTTGGTGGCCGCGCAGACGACCAGGCAGCCGCGCGGGTGAGCGGGGTCGGTGAAGGAGGTGGCGGCCTCGCGCAGCAGCCGGGCGATGCCGTCGTACGCCCGGGGCTCCTCGTTCAGCGCCTTGTGAGTGAAGGCGCCGTGCGTTTCGCCGTACGCCGACACGACCTCAAGGAACAGGGCCTTCTTGTCCCCGAACGCGGCGTACAGGCTCGGCGGGTTGATGCCCATGGCCCGGGTGAGCTCGCCGATCGAGGTGGCCTCGTAGCCGCGCTCCCAGAACAGCCGGGTGGCCTTCGCGAGGGCGGCGTCCCGGTCGAAGGCACGGGGGCGCCCGCGCTTGGCGGGGGGCTTGGCCGGGGGCGTGCTGGTCATGGGGCCAAGGCTATAGCAATCGCTACAAAAACGACCTGGCGGCCATGCGCGATATACGCGCTCCGCAACCGGAGCACTTGTTCCGTCTTTCATAGCCATGATAGGCATCATGACTATGAATCAGAGGCGCGGGCGGTCCGCCGCACCACGCCGGACCGGATCCGAAAGGCTCGATCCATGTACGACCTGACCGGCAGGGTCGCGCTCGTCACCGGCGCGGCGCAGGGCCAAGGGGCAGCGGAGGCAAGGCTGTTCGCGTCCTGCGGAGCGCGTGTCGTGGTGACCGACGTGCTGGAGGACGCGGGCCGCGCGGTGGCCGCCGAGCTGGGCGACGCCGCGGTGTTCCAGCGCCTCGACGTCGCCGACGAAGCCGACTGGGCCGCCGTCGTCGCCCGCGCACGCGAGGCATTCGGCCACCTGGACGTCCTGGTCAACAACGCGGCGGCGATGCGGCTGGTGCCCATCGAGGAGGAGTCCGCCGAGGGGTTCCGGCGGATCGTCGACATCAACCTCACCGGGACGTTCCTGGGGATCCGCGCGGTTGTCCCGGCGATGCGGGAGGCCGGCGGCGGGTCGATCGTCAACGTCGCGTCGATCAGCGGGACGCAGGCGCAGGCGTGGGCGGCGGCGTACTCGGCCTCGAAGTGGGGCGTACGCGGGCTGACCCGCACCGCGGCGATCGAGCTGGGGCCGCTGGGCATCCGCGTCAACGCGGTCGTGCCGGGGGCGATCCGCAGCGGGATGCTCACCGAGGACCGGTCGGGCGCGGAGCGTGACACGCGCTTCGACGGGTTGCCGCTGGGGCGGGCGGGCGAGGCGGAGGAGATCGCGCACATGGTTGCGTTCCTCGCGTCGCCGGGGGCGTCGTACACGACGGGCGCCGACTTCACCGTCGACGGCGGGTTCACGGCGGGGCCGCGGGCCGCGCCTCGGCCGGAGCGGCCGGTGCTGTTTCACTGAGAACCGTGGGGCGGGGCAGCAACGAGGTCTGCCACCCAGCGAGTTGCGGGCGCGCTCAGTCCTTGGCGACCACTCCCCCGCGCAGCCGGCGGAGGGGCGATTGAGGAGATGGTGGGAGTGACCGTGGGACCTGTCGAGGCGGCACTGAGCGGCAAGTGCGCCGTGGTCACCGGTGCCAGCCGCGGTATCGGGCGCGCCACCGCCGTGGCACTCGCTCGCGCCGGGGCGTCGGTGGTCCTCGCCGCGCGGGACGAGGTCGCGTTGAAGGAGGCTGCCGCCGAGGTCGCCGAGGCGCGGCGGCAGGCGTACTCCTGGAGCGGCGGCGATGCGGCGGACGACCGTGGGGTGGCCGACCGTGGGGTGGCCGACGGTGAGATGGCTGACGGTGAGGTGGCTGTCGTCGTCGGGGACATCTGCGATGGCGCCCACCGACAGGAGATCGTCGACACCGCGGTCGCGCGGTTCGGTTCGATCGACATCCTGGTGAACAACGTCGGCGGCGGAACCGCCGGCGGCATCACCGAACTTGACGCCGACGGTCTGAACGCCGCCTTCCACCTGAACGTGACCACCGCATACGACATGACCCGGCGTGCCCTCCCCAACCTCCGTGAGGGCGACGGTGGTTCGGTGGTGATGATGTCCTCGCGGGCGGCGTCGTCCACGGGTGCGGGGCGCATCGCGTACGGCACCGCAAAGGCAGCGCTGAGTCATCTCACGCGCCTGCTGGCCACCGAACTCGCCCCGCTGGTCCGGGTCAACGCCATCGAACCGGGGCCTGTCGACACGGGCCTGCTCACCGCGGCGCTCACCTCCGCGGAGGTACGCGCCGTCTTCGACGGCATCCCGATGGGGCGGGCGGGCCTGCCCGAGGAGATTGCGGCGGCGGTCGTGTACCTGGCCTCACCCGCGTCCGCCTGGACGACGGGCAGCGTGCTGCGCATCGACGGCGGGCGGCCCTGACGTGACGGTCGGGGCCGTGCCCGAGTCCCGAATCCCGCGGCCCCGTCGACCGGCGTCAGCCGACCGGCGGGAACCGCGACGCCTGGCGGAGTTCGTCGCGCATCCTGCGCAGGAAGAACACCGCGATACCGACGCCGATCAGCGCCCCGCACACCATGCCGGCCGCCGTCGCCGCGTCAATCGATCCCAGCCCGATCGGCGCCCCCGCCGTCGCCATGACCACGAGCACGACGACCGCCAACACCGGTACGGCGAGCGCCGCGTACAGCCGCCGCGTGAAGTAGACGCTGCGCGCCGGGTGCTCCGGGGGATCGGTGAGCCACGCGGCCGGGCCGTCCACGGCCGCGAGCGGGCGCTTGTAATAGGCGAGGAACATCCAGTGCCCGCAAGGCTCCCAGCCGTCCGGCGCCAAGTCGGCGGCGTGCGCGGCGCGGTCGCGGCGTTCGACCACGTCGCGGCGGTACTCCCAGCGAAGCGTGCTCTCGCCCGGGCGGCGGCTCACGAACCGGCCGAGCCGGTCTACGCGTTGGATCTCCCAGCCCTGCGCGCCGAACTTGTTCATCATCCGCTGGTCGACGTACGCGTCGGCCGTCCACACCCAGCGCTCCGCACCTGGCTCCGGCTCCCCCGGCCCGCCCGTTCCGGCCAGCCGGGCGGCGAACTCGTCGACGGGGCCGAACTCGGCGTACGGGTCCGCCTCGGCGTCGGCCGCGTAGCCGGCGAGCTCGTCCACCGTCATGGCCACCCGTGCCTCCGGCACACCGCGCGCGTGCAGCGCGGCGGCCAGCTCCTCGAAGTACTCCGCGGCCATCAGTTGACACCACCCTTCGCCAGTGCGGCACGTACCGCATCGTGGAACTCCAGCCAGGCCGCGCCCTGTTCGCGCAGCGCGTCGCGGCCGCCCGCGGTGAGCCGGTAGTAGCGGCGGCCCGGCCCCCGTTCGGCCGCCCTGAACTCCGCCTCCACCAGACCCGCTTCCTCCAGTCGGTTCAGCACGGGATACAGCGTTCCGCCGCGGATCTGGCCCAACCCAGCCCCGTCCAGCGTCTTCGCGATCTCGTAGCCGTAGCTCTCGCCGCCCACGAGGCAGGACAGCACGGCCAGGTCCAGCACACCCTTCAGCCAGCTCGCCCGGCGGTCTGTACTCATACCTAGATGACACCACGTGCTAGATAGGAATGCAACCTATCTGGCGATGCCGCATCCAATCCCGATCGTCTTATCGCCCCTTGCCCACCCGAGAAACAGGGGCTAAGATCATCCGGTCACATTGTCGCCCGTCTGGATGGTCCATTGCGCATCTGAGGTCAGGACACCGCACCGCTTGAGCCCCTGTGCTCGCGGCTGCGTTCCGACCTCGGTGTGACCGTCCCGGGCGTTTCCGTTTTCCCGGGCCCTTCCGGTCAGACCTTCGGTTCCCGTCATCGCGCTGCGGTGTCCATACGCGTCCTTGCCGCCACGCGTCTTCGGGAGCCGTTCCATGTCATTTCCGACCACCCCCGCAATCGTCTGTTCCGACCTGTCGTTCGCCTGGACGGACGGCACCCCGGTCTTCGACGGCCTCGACCTGGCCATCGGCACCGGGCACACCGGCCTCGTCGGCGCGAACGGCGCGGGCAAGTCCACGCTGCTCAAACTGATCGCGGGCGTGCTGCCGCCCGCGCGCGGATCCGTCACCGCGGTCGGCGAGGTCGGTTACCTTCCGCAGCACCTGCCCCTGGACGCCGGCCGCCGCGTGGACGACGTCCTCGGCATCGCAGAGACCCGGCGGGCGCTGCTCGCGATCGAGAGCGGCGACGTCGACGAACGCCACTTCGAGACCGTCGGCGACGACTGGGACGTCGAGGAGCGCGCCCGCGCGGAACTCGACCGGCTCGGGCTGCCGCACGTCGACCTCGACCGTACGGTCGGCACGCTCTCCGGCGGCGAGTCGGTCCTGCTCGGCCTGGCCGCGCAGTTGCTGCGCCGCCCGGAGGTGCTGCTGCTGGACGAACCGACGAACAACCTCGACCGGTCGGCGCGGGAACGGCTGTACGCGGCGGTCGGCGCGTACGCGGGCGTGCTGGTCGTGGTCAGCCACGACCGCGTGCTGCTCGATCTCGTGGACCAGATCGTGGAGTTGCGTACGGGAACGGCCCGCACCTACGGCGGCAACCTGTCCGACTACCTCGAACTGCTGGAAGTGGAACGGGAAAGCGCCGAACGCACGGTGCGGGCCGCCGAGACCGACCTGCGCAAGCAGAAGAAAGAGCTCGCGGACGCGCAGGTTCGGCTCGCCCGCCGGATGCGCACGGGGCGCAAGGCGCAGGTGGAGAAGCGCGTCCCGAAGATCGTGGCGAACGGCCGCAAGCAGGCGGCCCAGGTGACCGCAGGCAAGTACAAGGGCATGCACGAGGGACGCCTTGAGGATGCGCGGGCCCGCGTCTCCGAGGCCAAGGACGCGGTCCGGGACGACAAGGAGATCCGAATCGCTCTGCCCGAGACGGAAGTTCCGGCCGGGCGTACCGTGCTCACGCTCGAAGGACTCAACACCGCACAGGAGTTGTACGGCCCGGACGGCGTGGACCTCGTCGTGCGCGGACCCGAGCGCATCGCCCTCGTCGGCGACAACGGCGCGGGCAAGTCGACGCTGCTGCACATGATCACGGGCGCGGTGGAACCGTCCCGCGGCGAGGTGCGGATCGGCGTGGACGGCGTACGCCATCTCCCGCAGCGCCTCGACATCCTCGACGACGACGCGAGCGTACTGGAGAACGTCCGCTGCTTCGCCCCGGACACCCCCGACTCCGAACTCCGCAACCGCCTCGCCCGGTTCCTCTTCACCGGCAACCGCCCGGAGCAGCCCGTCGGCACCCTGTCGGGCGGCGAACGCTTCCGCGCCGTGCTCGCCGCCCTCCTCTCCGCCCAACCCCCGCCCCACCTCCTGATCCTCGACGAACCCACCAACAACCTCGACCTGTCCTCCGTCCGCCGCCTCGAACAAGCCCTCGCCGCCTACCAAGGCGCCCTCATCGTCGTCAGCCACGACGAGCCCTTCCTGGACTCCATCGGCATCACCAGGCGACTGCGAGTAGTGAGGGACGAAGGCGTCTTCGAAGACACCGAGGTACCAGCCTGACCCCCGACCCCTCCCCCACCACCACGCCGACCACTGCACCCCGCCCGCAGTGGTCGGCTTGTTCGCCTCGCATCGCGGGTGCACGCTGGAATGACGGACGCCAACGTCCGACACCGGCAACCCCCACATCCGCCGGGCAACGCCGAGGACCCGAAATTCCCCCGGTGGCGCGGTTTGTGCACGGTTGCGCCCGGGAGTGAACGTTCATGCGCATCGCAGCCGCCGCGGCCGCGGCCGCCGTCACGGCAGGGCTCCTCGCTGGTTGCGGGGACAGCGGCGAAGGCGCGGCGCGGGGGGCTGCGTCGCCGACTGGGCTGCCACCGCCGACCGCGACGGCTCCCGGGCCGCCGGAGACCGTGACCGCGACCGTGACGGCACCGCCGTCGACCGTCACAGCGCCGCCCACGGCCGCCGAGCCGCCTCCGCCCGCCACCACGCCGCCCGCGTCGGCCGTCGGTGTGCTGCACGCGTACTTCGGCGCCGTCAACGCGCGCGACTATGCCCGCGCCTGGGCGCTCGGCGGCAGCACGTTCGCCGGGACGTACGAACAGTTCGTCAGGGACCATGCGACGAAGGCGCACTACGACCTGACCGTGCTCTCGGTCGACGGCGGCGTGGTCGGGGCGGCCATGGACGTCACGCAGACCGATGGCAGTCACCGCTACTACACGGGCACCTACATCGTGACCGGCGGGGCGATCTCCGGGACGACGATGCACGAGGTCGGCAACCCCGCCACAACTCCCCCGAGTTCAGGTCAGACGCCGTCGCCGCCCGCGCAAGGGCCGCGGTATTTCGAGCGATGCGCGGACGCGTGGGCCGCCGGCGTTGCTCCCATCGAGAGCGGCGAACCCGGCTATCGCGAACCGTTGGACGCGGACCACGACGGGACTGCCTGCGAGCCGAGCCCTGAGGGCCCGGACATGACGGCGACTCCGTCAGCCGAGTAGCGCGTACCGCCGTTACGTGTGGCGTAGGCCGGCGGTCAGTAGGGCGACGAGGGTGCGTGCGTCGTAGCGGGGGTCGCTGTCGGCGCCGATGCACAAGTTTCCGATGCCGCGCATGAGTTGGTAGGCGTCGACGTCGGCGCGGATCTCGCCGGATTCGGTGGCGGCGGTGAGGAGTTCGGCGCAGACCGGGACGAGGGCGTCGAGGAAGTGCGCGTGCAGCGCCTCGAAACCGGCGTTGTCGGACTGCATTGCGGCGGCCAGCCCGTGCTTCGTGACCAGGAAGTCGACGAAGAGGTCGGTCCAGCGTTCGAGGGCGGCGTACGGAGTGGGCTCGGCCGCGAGGAGGGCCGGTCCGGATTCGGCGCAGGAGTCGATCTGGTGGCGGTAGACGGCCACGATCAGGTCCGCGCGGGTCGGGAAGTGCCGGTAGATCGTGCCCATGCCGACGCCCGCCTGCGCCGCGATCTCGCGTACTGGGGCGTCGACGCCGGAGGCGACGAAGACCGCGGCGGCGGCGTCCAGCAGGGTCTGCTGGTTGCGCCGGGCGTCCTTGCGCCTGGCCCCGGCGGGAGTCCCCTGCCGAGGATTGCCGTCACTCACCGCGCCACTCCTTCCACGGCCGTCGCTCCACGGTCGTCGCTTGCAAAACGGAGCAGTGCTCCATATCGTAAATGGAGCAACGTTCCGCTTCACTCATCATGACAGACCGGACGCGCCGACGGCCAGGCCGCGCGCTCCGTCCGCGCTGCCCGGAGCTCCGGGACCTGCGCAGTCACCCCTCCTGCTCGAACACCGGAAGGCCCCATGCCCGTGCCCACAACCACGCGCCCCGCAACCGTGATCTCCGCGAGGCCCGTCGTCCTCCCCTCCCCGCCTCACCGGGGCGAGGACCTGCAAGTCCGCGTCTCCGCCCCGGCGACCGGCGGCGATCTGCCGGTCGTCGTCTTCTCCCACGGTTTCGGCTGGTCCATGGACGGCTACGCCCCGCTCACGGACCACTGGGCGGCGCACGGCTTCGTGGTCGTCCAGTCGACCCACCTGGACTCCCGAACCCTTGGCCTCTCGGCGAACGACCCCCGCACGCCCCGGATTTGGCGCACGCGCGTCGAGGATCTCACCCGCGTGCTGGACGAACTGCCCGCGCTGGAGGCCGCCGTACCCGGCCTCCGCGGCCGCGTCGACCACAGCCGCATAGCCGTCGCCGGACACTCCTGGGGCGCCCAAACCGCAAGTACCCTGCTGGGCGCCCGAGTTCTGGACGCCGACGGCACGCCCGGCGAGGACATGTCCGACTCCCGCGTGGCGGCGGGCGTACTCCTGGCCTTGACCGGTCTCGGCGACTCGCTGACCCCGTTCGCCGCCGAGCATCTCCCGTTCATGCGACCGCACTTCGACACCATGACCACGCCCGCACTCATCGTCGCCGGGGGCAACGACCAGTCTCACCTGTCCACCCGCGGACCGGACTGGTTCACAGACCCCTACACCCACAGCCCCGGTGACAAGACCCTGCTCACCCTCCACGGCGCCGAACACTCGCTCGGCGGCATCCCCGGCCGCGAAGCAGCCGAGACCACCGACGAGAACCCCGCCCGCGTAGCCCTGCTCCAGCAGCTCACCACCGCCTACCTCACCCACACCCTCCGCAACGACCCCGCCCCCTGGAAGACCGCAGCCGCCGCACTCAACCAATCCCCGGACCCTCTCGGCACGTTGCAGAGCAAGTAGGACACCGAACCGCGGTCGGCCCGGCCCTGGAGGTACTCACCACACACCTGCTGGTCGATGCCACGGCTCCGGAGCCGCTGGTACGGACGCTGTAACGACGCAGGCAGTGCGGGCTCGTGGGCCTGCTCAGCGTAACCGTGCCCAACCTCGCCATCCTGAAGAACGACCGCGCCATGGCCGTACGCTTCAGCCCCCTCAACGCCATCTGCCGCGAAGTGGAATGCCGGCCCGGCGGCCCCCTCGCCACCGCGGCCCCGCAGTCGACCCCGTCGGGTCGGACTGACCGAACACCGGGCAGACCCGGGCCACAAACTGAGACCACGGCCCGCGACACACGTCGGCCCGGGCTCCAGCACCCCCGGAAACCACGAGTGCCCAGGTCAGAAGCATCTGACCTGGGCACTCAAGTGAGCCGCCTAAGGGAATCGAACCCTTGACCTACGCATTACGAGTGCGTCGCTCTGGCCGACTGAGCTAAGGCGGCGTGTCTTCACCTTGGTGGTGGGGACGGCGACAAGCATACACAGGGGGCGGGGTGATCATTTACAGGTTTTGTCGTCGGGGGGTGGGGAGCCGGTGAGGAGGTAGGAATCGACGGCGGAATCGACGCAGGTGCTGCCGCGGAGGTAGGCGGTATGGCCGTCGCCGTCGTAGGTGAGGAGGTGGCCGGATTCGAGCTGGGAGGCGAGGGCCTGGGACCAGGCATAGGGGGTGGCCGGGTCGCGGGTGGTGCCGATGACGAGGATGGGGGCGGCGCCGGCGGCCTTGATCTCGTGGGGGCGGCCGGTTGCGGAGAGGGGCCAGGTGCCGCAGGTGAGGCCGGCCCAGGCGAGGGTGCGGCCGAAGGTCGGGGACGTCGCCTCGAACTCGGCGATCTGGGCCTTGACCTGCTCGGCGGTGGTGGCGGCCGGGGGGCTGTCGAGGCAGTTGACGGCGGCGTTGGCGTACATGAGGTTGGCGTAGCGGCCGTCCGCGCCGCGCTCGTAGTACATGTCGCTGAGGTCGAGGAGCGGGGAGCCGTCGCCGCGGAAGGCGGACTGGAGGGCGCGGGTGAGCTCCGGCCACTGGTCGCTGGAGTAGAGCGGGGAGAGGACGCCGGTGGTGGCGATGGCCTCGTTGACGCGGCGCTTGGCGTCGCCGGGGATGGGGTTGGCGTCGAGGGACGCCAGGAGGCCGCGGATGCGGGCCAGGGCGGCCTCGCGGTCGGGGCCGAGGTAGCAGGAGCCGCCGGCGACGCAGTTGTCGACGTAGGCGACGAGCGCGGTCTCGAAGCCGCCGCCCTGCACGCGGTTGGCGGTCGCGGCGTTCTGGCTCGGGTCGATCGCGCCGTCGAGGACGAAGCGGCCCACCTTGTCGGGGAAAAGCTCGGCGTACGTCGCGCCGAGGAAGGTGCCGTACGACGCCCCGAGGTAGTTCAGCCGGTCCTCGCCCAGCGCCTCCCGGATCTGATCCATGTCGCGCGCCGCCTCGGCGGTACTGACGTGGCCCAGGAGTTGGTCGGTGTTCTCCTGGCAGGACTTGCCGAAGCCGGCGGCGCCGTCGACGACGGCGTTCTCCTCGTCGGCGGTGTCGGGGGTCTGGTCGATCTGGGTGTAGGCGTCCATGTCGGCGTCCGACAGGCACTTCACCGGTGAGCTGCGCCCCACGCCGCGCGGGTCGAAGCCGATGATGTCGTAGCGCTCGCGGACGTCCTTGGGGAACGCGGACGCGGCGTAGCGCGCGAAGGAGATGCCGGAGCCGCCGGGACCACCGGGGTTGACGACGAGGGCGCCGATACGGTCGTCGCCCTTCGCCTTCTTGCGCAGGAGGGCGATGTCGACCTTGGGGCCGTCGGGGTCGGCGTAGTCGATCGGCACCGAGAGGGTGCCGCAGTCGAAGTTGACGCCTTCGGGGCAGCGCCCCCAGTCGATCTTGTCGGCCGACGGCATGGGGACGGAGGTCGCCCCGCCGTTCGCGGTGTGCGGCGGTGACTCGGACTTGTCGCCGTCACCGCTCGAACACCCCGCCAGCAGGAGTGCGGCCGCCAGTGCCGCGCCCACGCCTCGCCTCACCACGTACCAGCCCCTTGGCTCGCCCCTCGGCCGCCCGGGGCCGACCGTCGCCTTGAGCGTAACCGGCCGAGGGCCGAAGACCGTGCGTTGACCGCGACTTGGGAACGGGGGCTTTGGGGCGGTGCAGTTGCGCAGGGATGGTGTGCGGGGCGGTGAGGGGACGCGCGCCGGTCAGACGCAGCGCGTGTCCTCCGGCGGCATGGTGCCCGCCAGGAGGTACGCGTTGACGGCCTCGTCGATGCAGACGTTGCCGCGCCCGTACGCCGTGTGCCCCTCGCCCTCCAACGTGAGGAGCGTGGCGTTCTCGAAGCCCTCGGCGAGGCGCTCGGAGGCCGCGTACGGGGTCGCGGGGTCGCCCGTGGTCCCGATCACCAGGATCGGTGCGCTGCCGGGCGCCTTGACGGCGTGCGGCTTCTCGGTGGTGCGGAACGGCCAGAACTCGCAGCCGGGGCCGTCCAGATCCTGGGCGACGGTGTCGCGCGAGAACAGCGGGGCCTCTCGGTGCAGCCGGTCCAGAACGTCCTGTACGCGCTGCGGCGACGGCGCTTCCGACATGCCGTCGGCGCAACTGATGACCGACAACGCGTCCATCGAACCGTCGTAATTGCCGTTCTCGTCGCGGCCGTTGTAGTCGTCGGCGTACAGGACCAGGGAGGTGCCGTCGCCGCGCTGCATGGCCGCGGTGAAGGCCTCACGCAGCGCGCGCCAGCCCTGGTCCTCGTCGGCGTACAGGAGCCGGATCATGCCGGTCCAGCCGAGGCTGGAGGTCAGCTTGCGGCCGTCCGTCAGGCGGGTGGGCAGCGGGGAGGTGCGCAGGCCGTCCAGGAAGTCGACGCCGACCAGGGCAGCGGTGCCGGGGTCGGTGCCGAGCGGGCAGTCCGGGCGCGTCGCGCAGTCCTCGGCGAAGCGCGTGAAGGACTTTTCGAACCCGACCTGTTGGGCGATCGAGTCGTCGAGCGGGTCGGCGGCCGGGTCGACGGCCCCGTCGAGGACGAGGCGGCCGGTGCGGTTCGGGAACTCCTCGGCGTACAGGGCTCCGAGGTACGTGCCGTACGAGTAGCCGAGGTAGTTCAACCGCTCGTCGCCCACGATCACCCGCAGGACGTCCATGTCCCGTGCGGAGTTGCGGGTGCCGACGAAGGGCAGCAGCTCGCCGGAGTACCGCTCGCACCCGGCCACGAACTCTTTGGTGCGCTGCTCGTCGAAGGCCGTGCTGGCCGCGATGTCCTTCGGGTCCGGGCCGTCGTCCGCGTCGCGCCGGTCGCGCTCGGCGTCGTCCAGGCACTTGACCTGCGAGCTCTCCCCCACGCCGCGCGGGTCGAAGGCAACGATGTCGTACGCCTTGTGGATGGCCGGGTCCGTGCTCTCGAACGTGTTCTTGAGGTAATCGAGACCGGACCCGCCGGGCCCGCCGGGGTTGGTGAGCAGCGAGCCTATTCGCGCGCTCCCCGTCGCGCTCGCCGGATACCGCATGACCGCGACGTCGAGGGTCTTGTCGCCCGGCTTCGCGTAGTCGAGCGGTACGCGCAGCGTCGCGCACTGCAATTCGCCCTCGTCCGCGTTCGTCTCGGGGTCGTCCGCGCACGTCCTCCAGTCCACCTTCTGGGTGTAGAAGGACGTCAGCGCGGGGTCGTTCTGCCCCTTGCCGCCGGGGACGGGGGTCGTGTCCAGCCCGGGCGCGCCCGCGCCACCGGAGCCGGGACCGCCCGCCGAGTCCTTGACCTTGGCGGCCACGCCGCCCGAGGAGCACCCCGCGACAAGTACGGCGGTGACAAGGGCGGCGGGTATCGCCCCGCGCAGACGGGCGCCGTGGCGGCTGGAGATCCTCACCTTGTCATGCCTACCACGTGCTCGGGCTTGGTGTTCGGTCGGACTATTGCACGCACCGCGTCCCGGCCGGCGGCAGCGTGCCGTCGAGGAAGTACTTGTTCACGGCCTCGTCGATGCAGGCGTTGCCCTTGCCGTACGCCGCGTGCCCTTCGCCCTCAAGAGTGAGCAGCGTGGCGTTCTCCAGCCCCTGCGCGAGGCGCTCGGAGGCCGCGTACGGCGTCGCGGGGTCGCCGGTGGTGCCGATCACCACGACCGGGCTGTCCGCGGGCGCCTTGATCGTGTGCGGCTTCTCCGGGGTCTTGTACGGCCAGAACTCGCACCCGGGGCCGTCGAAGTCCTCGGCGACCGTGTCCCGCGAGAACAGCGGCGCCTCCTTGCGGAGCTTGTCGAGGACCTGTTGGACCCGTTCGGGTGACGGTGCCTCGGCCGCCCCGTCCGCGCAGCGGATGGCCGACAGGGCGTCCATCGAGCCGTCGTACTCGCCGTTCTCGCCGCGGCCGTTGTAGTTGTCGGCGTAGAAGAGGAGGGCGGAGCCGTCGCCCTGGCGCATCGCGTAGCCGAAGGCGTCGCGCAGCCACTTCCAGCGCTCGGCGTCGCCGTAGAGCAGGCTGATCATGCCGGACCAGCCGAGGCTGGACGTGAGCTCGCGGCCCCTCTGATTCGTCGGCAGCGGGTTCGTGCGCAGCCCGTCGAGGAAGTCCACCCCCACCAGGGCCGCCTTGTCGGCGTCGCGGCCCAGCGGGCAGCCGGCACGCCCGGCGCAGTCCTCGGCGAAGCGCGTGAACGCCTGCTCGAACCCGATCTGCTGGTTCACCGACTTCTCCAGCGGGTCCTCCGCCGGGTCGACCGCGGCGTCGAGGACGAGGCGGCCCGCCTTGTCGGGGAACTCCTCAAGGTAGAGGGAGCCGAGGTAGGTGCCGTAGGAGTAGCCGAGGTAGTGCAGTTCGTCGTCGCCGACGACGCCGCGCAGGACGTCCATGTCGCGCGCCACGTTGCGGGTTCCGACGTGCGGCAGCAACTCGCCGGACTTGGCCTGGCAGGCGGCGGCGAACGCCTTGGACTGCTCCTCGGCGTAGGCGTTGCTCGCCGCGCGGTCCTTGGGGTCGGGGCCGTCGTCCGCGTTGCGCTGGTCCCGGGTCTTGTCGTCCAGGCACTCGATCGTCGTGCTGTCGCCGACACCGCGGGGGTCGAAGCCGATGACGTCGAAGCGCTCGTGCATCGCTCCGTCGAAGCGCTTGTACGCGAACTGGAGCCACTCCTTGCCCGACCCGCCCGGGCCGCCCGGGTTCACCAGGAGAGTGCCGATGCGGCCCTCGGACGCGGCCGCCTGGTACCGCATGACCGCCACGTCGATCGAGCGGGCGGCGGGGTTCGCATAGTCCAGCGGCACGCGTAGCGTCGCGCACTGGAACTCGGCCTCGTCCTTCTCCTCGGTCTCCGGGTCGTCCTCGCAGGGATTCCACGCCAACTGCTGCGCGTAGAAGTCCTTGAGCGCGGGGTCGTCCTGGCCCTTGGGCGGCGGAGGCGGGGGCGGCGTGGTGGCCGGGGCGGCATCGGTCGGTGCCGCGGGCGCGGCGCCGGTCTGCGCGGCGTTGCCCGCGTCGTCTCCGCCTCCCGAGGTGCATCCGGCGAGCAGGGCAGATGCGGCGACGAGCGCGGGTATCGCGCGGCGTATTGATGCCCGGCGGGGCACACGGGTGGCGGTCACGGGGGGAACAACTATCACGTCGGTCGGGCGCCCCCGCGATCAGGGGTCTGATGGGCTGTCAGGGCCGCCGCGTCGACGTCGCGCCCGTGCCGGCGCCGGTGGCGGTGGCCGATGCGGAGGAGGGGGACTTCTCCGTGCTGTCCGTGACATTCCGGCCCAGGAACTGGAGCGCGGCGGGGAGTTGCTTGGACACCGTGCCGGACGCGGTCGCGTTCTCCACGACGGTCGGCGCCTTCGCGGCGGACTTGAACGCGGTCGCGTCCTGCCGTGCCGCGGTGGCCGAGCTCGTGTTGGACAGGAAGACGCGCACATCCGGCTTCTTGGCGAGGAGCGCCTTGGGCTGCTGCGCATCGCGTACGCCCGACGCCGACGGCCACAGCGGCGAAGTCAGCTCCAGGGGACCGGACAGGCTCGCCGAGGCGGCGTAGTACTGCCCGTACTGGAGCGCGTACTTCGTCGCGCACAGGCCGCCCGCGCCCTCGCCGAGCAGGCCCCACGACGCGCGGTCGGCCGAGACGCGGAAGGTCGCGGCCACCGCCTCCCGCACGTCCTCGTTGTGGAACGTGGCCATGCTGGGCTTGCCCGGGATGTCGCTGCACTCGGTGTCGATCTCGGTCGGGTCGGCGAGCGCGCTCAGCTCGTTCTGCTGATACGGCGTCAACTCCGGTGCCACGACGACGAACGGCGGCAGCGTGCCGCTGGTGATGCCGTCCGTCAGGTCGGCGAGCAGGCCCATGCCGGGCTCCAGCATCGAGTTCGCGCCGACGCCCGGGTAGGCGGAGTGCACGACCAGGACCGGGAAGCTCTTGGTGCGCATGCTCTCCTGCGTGTACTGCGGCGGGAGCCACACCCACACGTCGGAGGTCACGCCGGAGCGGCGGCCCGCGAGTTCGAGGTGGTTCAGCTGGCCGCCGGAGCGGGTGCCGAGCGACTGGAACTGCTGCGGGCCGAGCGGCGCGAGGTCGCCGTCCGTGGAACTGGCGGACGGGCGCGGCGAGGCGGCCTCACTCGTGCCCGCGGCGGCGGGGGCGGTCTTGTCGCCGTCGTCGTCGCCCTTGAGGCTGTCGTACGCCAGGGTCCCGACCGCCCCGGCGACCAGCACGAAGGCCAAGGTGACGCCGCCGACCACGAGTTGGGGGCGCCGCGTGCGGGCGGGACGCTCCGGCTCGGGGCCGATCACCGCGAGCGGCGTGAGCCGGTCGGGGTCGATCTCGACGATCTCGGACGCTTGTTCGTACCGCTGGCCGTGCCGCTGGTCGTGCCGCGCTTCGTGCCGCGCTTCGTGCCGCTGCTCGAGCTGCGGTTCGCGCCCGGGTGCATGCCGCGCGGGGCGTACCTCGGCCGCGGCGGCGACGGGAGTCGACAGGGGCGTGTCGTCGTCGCGCGGCGTCGCCAGGACCGGGCGTACCGTCGCCTCCTCGGCGAAGTCGCCCGGTGGGGCGGTCTGTTCCGGCCGTGGTCCGTCGTCCGTGCGCCGCCGGAGCTTCGTGCCCTGCGTGCGCAGGAGGTACGCGACGGCGAAGCCCGTCGTCGTCGCGATCAGCAGGGCCTTGAGTGCCTTCCGCACCGGTCGCACCGACTTGCACCGTCCTTGGCCGTAGTTCGTGGTCGTTTTGTCGTGGTGCCCAGGGCAGTTCGTGCCGCACGAACTGCCGTGGCGCCGCGGCGCGTTTCGCGGCGTATCTCCGGGGGAGGAGCTTCCGCGGGTGCGTCGGTCGAGCAATGGCAAAGGGTCGCCTGCAAGTACCGCCGGAGGACCGAGGCGGGATCACAGTGACCCGGAATGCGGCTGGTTCGCCGTGAGGGAACTCTCCCATGTCGACGTCGCGGACGCCGCTCCGGGTTCCCGCTCAACCCGCGCGAAGGGTCAGTGCCATCGCCTCGACGGCCAGCAGCGGGGCGACATTTGTGTCGATCGCACGCCGACAGGCGAGGATCGCCTCGATGCGCCGCAGCGTCGTCTCGGGAGTCGCGGACCGCGCGACGCTGTCGAGCGCGGGCCGCATCTGCTCGTTGTCCAGCGGCACTTGGGCCCCGAACTGGATGGCCAGGACGTCGCGGTAGAACGCCGCGAGGTCGATCAGGGCGAGGTCCAGGCAGTCGCGCTGGGTGCGGGTCGCGCGCTTCTTCTGGCGGTTCTCCAGCTCCTTGACGACCCCGGCGGTGCCGGACGGCAGCCGGCCGCCCGGCGTCGACGCGCCGAGCGCGCTGCGCAACTCCTCGGTCTCCCGGGCGTCCAACTCCTCGGTGATCTGCTTCGCGTCCGCCGCGGCGGCGTCGACGAGGCGCTGCGCGGCGGCCATGCACCCGCCGATGTCGGCGAGTTGCGTGGGCAGCTTCAGCACCTCGGCGCGGCGCAGCCGGGTCTGCTCGTCGGTGGCGAGACGGCGGGCGCGGCCGATGTGGCCGCCGGTCGCGCGAGCGGCGTACCCGGCCATCGCCGGGTCGATCCCGTCGCGGCGCGCGAGCATGTCGGCGACCGCCTCGACAGGCGGCGTACGCAAGGCCACGTGGCGGCAGCGCGAGCGGATCGTCGGCAGCGCGTCCTCGACCGACGGCGCGCAGAGCATCCACACGGTGCGCGGCGCGGGCTCCTCGATGGCCTTGAGCAGGACGTTGCCCGCGCCCTCGGTCAGCCGGTCGGCGTCCTCCAGCACGATGACCTGCCAGCGCCCGCCCGCCGGGGACATCGAGGCGCGGCGCACCAGGTCGCGCGTCTCCTTCACGCCGATGGACAGCAACTCGGTGCCGATCACGTCGACGTCCGCATGCGTGCCGGTCAGCGCGGTGTGGCAGCCATCGCAGTGGCCGCAGCCCGGCTCGGCGCCGAGCGCCAGATCAGGGCTCACACACTGAAGGGCGGCGGCGAACGCGCGGGCGGCGGTGGACCGGCCGGAGCCCGGCGGGCCGGTGAACAGCCACGCGTGGGTCATGCCGCCCACGGGCTCCCCGGCGAGGACTGCGCGCCCGGCGGACGCGGCGGCCCGCAATTGGCCGACCACGCGGTCCTGGCCGACGAGGTCGTCCCACACGGTCACGGCGTCGTGCTCCTCGGAGTGGCGGTGGTTCGGGCAGGTACGGGTACGACCGTACCGGGCGGAACGGACATCCCCCGCGAAGAGACACTCGGTGCGACCGGATGTCCCCGGCGAAGGGATGTCCGCCGTGGACGGAACTCCCGCGATACCTACGGCTTGCGGCGCCAGCGGCTCTTGCGCGGCTCCGGCGCGGGCGCGGGCGGAGCGTCCGGGCGGCCCTCCGCCTGCCCGGCCCACGGACCCAGCAGATCGTCGGCGAGCGTGTGCGGGTCGTCCGAAGCACCCTCGCCGCCGGTGTCGACGACCGGCAGGCGCGTGGTCTCGTCGATGCGGATCTTGGGGATCTTCTGCGTGTCGTCCTCGGAGCCGGGCGGCGGCTCCTCGACCGGACGCGGCCGGACGATCTCCAGCTCGGCGGTGTCCGGTTCCACCGTGCCCGGGGCCGATGCCGAGGATGCCGACGAAGACGAAGACGGGGACGAAGACGAAGATCCGGCCGACGAGCCCTCGGCAGCAGGCGTGTTCGCGCTCGGGGCGGCGTCCTTCGGATCGACTGCGGGAACAACCCGGGTGGCCGCGGTCGACGCGTCGGCGGCGACCGTCCCGGAGGACTTGTCGCCCGTCGCCCGCGCCGTGCCGTTGGCCGCGGGCGCGTCCACGCCACCCCCGGCCTCGGCGGCGAGCGCCGCGGCCTCCTTCGCGGCCCGGGCCTGTGCCGCGGCCGCGGCGACGACCGCGCGCGCGGCGTCCTCCTCGGCCGCACGGCGCTCGGCCTCGGCCAGCCGCAGGGCCTCCTCGGCCTTCTCCCGCTCCTCCGCGCGGCGCTTGGCCTCGGCCGCGCGGACCGCGGCCTCCTCCCGACGGCGCTTGGTGTCGGCGGCGGCCTCCTCCTCGCGGCGGCGGCGCTCCTCCTCCGCCCGGCGGCGACGCTCGGCCTCGGCGGCCCGCTCCTCCTCCGCCGCGACGCGGTCGCGCTCGGCCCGCAGCGCGGACTCCTCCTCGATGCGCCGCGCCTGCTCGCGGCGGATGCGCTCCTCCTCCTCGGCCTTGAGCCGGGCCTCCTCGGCACGGCGCTCGGCCTCCTCTTCGAGGCGCTTCTGCTCGGCTGCGCGGCGAGCGGCCTCTTCCTCAAGGCGTACGCGCTCCTCCTCCGCGCGGCGCTTGGCCTCCTCGGCGAGACGCACGGCCTCGGCGGCGAGGCGCTCCTGCTCCTCCGCGCGGCGCCGCACCTCCTCCTCGGCCCGGATGCGCTCCTCCTCGGCCCGCCGGGCGGCCTCCTCGGCGAGGCGCTGCTGCTCGGCGTACCGCTGGCGCTCCTCGCTCTCCGCGCGCAGGCGGGCGATCAGCGCCTGCTTCTCGGCCTCGG
Source organism: Yinghuangia sp. YIM S09857 (assembly GCF_051388915.1). Classification (NCBI taxonomy): domain Bacteria; kingdom Bacillati; phylum Actinomycetota; class Actinomycetes; order Kitasatosporales; family Streptomycetaceae; genus Yinghuangia; species Yinghuangia sp. YIM S09857. The sequence goes on from NZ_JBPKBH010000008.1 coordinate 236,018, forward strand.
CCTGGGCGCGCTCGGCCTTGCGGCGCTCCTCCTCCTCGCGCTCGCGGCGGGCCAGTTCCTCGGCCTGGCGCTTCTCCTGCTCGGAGACCGGCAGTTCGCGGTCGAGGCGGTGCCGGATCGCGGTGGTGACCGTGTCGGGCTCCTGGGCGGCGTCCACGACGAGGTAGCGGTCGGGGTCGGCGGCGGCGAGGTCGAGGAACGCGCCACGCACGAGGTGGTGGAAGCTCTGCGGCTCGGATTCGAGCCGGTCCGGGGCCTCGGTGAAGCGGCCGTGGCCGACCTCGGGGTCGAGGTCGAGCAGGATCGTCAGGTCCGGCTGGAGGCCGTCGCTGGCCCAGCGGGAGACCCGGGCGATCTCGCGGGTGCCCAGCTCGCGCCCGGCGCCCTGGTAGGCCACCGACGAGTCGATGTAGCGGTCGGTGATGACGATCGCGCCCCGTTCGAGGGCGGGGCGGATGACGGTGGCGACGTGTTCGGCGCGGTCGGCGGCGTACAGCAGCGCCTCGGCGCGCGCGTCGATGCCGGTGTTGTTGACGTCGAGCAGCATCGCGCGCAGGCGCTTGCCGATCTCGGTCGCACCGGGCTCGCGGGTCACCACCACGTCGTGGCCCTTGCTGCGGATCCACGAGGCCAGCGCCTCGACCTGGGTCGACTTGCCGACCCCTTCGCCGCCTTCGAGCGAGATGAAGTAGCCGGGCGCCCGCGCCGGGCGGCCGGAGACATGGTCCACGTTGCGTGCGGAGTCGACCATGTCGCGGAGCAGCGGGATACCGCGCCGGTCGTCGACCGCGCGCAGCACGAACAGTCCCGTCGCGACCACCAGCAGGCCGGTGCCCATGAGGGTCAGCGCCGAGCCGTTGTACGTGAACACGTAGTGGTCGCCGGGCGTCCAGGTGTGCAGCCCGATCGCGCCCGCGACGAGCGCCCCGGCGGCGAGCCCGACGAGCATCACGACGCGCACGGCGGCCTGCACGAACGCGAAGGCGCGGGTACGCAGCTCCTCGCCGACCTCCAGCCCGAACAGCGTGTAGCCGGTGACCCAGGCGATGCCGGACAGCACGCCGAGGAGGCCGGTGAGCACCACGACGACGACGACGTTCGCGAACAGCCCGGTCATCAGCAGCACCAGGCCCGCGGTGGCGACCGACAGGCCGAACAGGCGCCGGCGGCTGAACGTCGGGATCACGCGCGGGCCGCACAGCAGACCGAGCGCGGCACCGCCGAGGAGCGTCAGGAACACGGTGCCGTACGCGGCGTTCCCCGCGCCCAGCTCGGCCGTGTAGAGCGGCGCCAGGCCGACCAGCACACCGCCGCCGAGGAACAGCGCGAGCATGCCGATGACGAGGCCGCGTGTGGTGCGCGAGTGGCCGAGGACGCGCGGCGTGTCGGCGACCACGACCATCGGGTTCGGCCGCCGCGTGGTGACCGAGCGGCCGCGCGTGGGCATGCGCAGCAGGTAGACCGCCAGCGCCGAGATGAGATGCACGGCGGCGGTCGCGAACAGCGCGATGTCGGACGGGTGGCTCGCGAGTGTGTCGAACGAGGGCGCGAGCAACTGGTTGACCAGCGCCAGCACGATGAACACCGCCGCCGCGACGGGCGCCGCCGCGTACCCGGTCACCAGGTTGAACTGGGCCGCCGTGGCGAGGCGTTGGCGCGGCACGAGGTTGGGCACGGTGGCGTCGCGGGCCGGACCCCAGAAGGCCCCGGCGATGCCGCCCAGCGCGGTCGCGGCGAGGATCCACCACAGTTCGTCGACGAACGGCACCGAGGCGATCAGGCCGAAGCGCACGATGTCGCAGACCGCCATCGTCCAGCGCCGGTCCAGGTGGTCCACGATCTGCGCGGCGAGCGGCGCGACGAGCGCGGCCGGCAGCAGGCGCAGCACGAAGACCGCGGCGACCGCGGCCGCGAAGTCGAGGTAGTCGCCCTCGACGGTCCACAGCGCGGCCGAGGTGAGGGCGAGCAGGCCGAGCCAGTCCGCGAGTGCGGACGCGGCGATGGCGGTCCAGAAGCGCCGGAACGGGGCGATCTTGAGGACGCCCCCGATGCCGGTGACGGGATCCGGGGTCCGGGGCGGTATTGCCGCCTCGGACGTGTGCTGCTCGGCTTGCGTCATGCCGTCAACCCTAACCGTGTGGGCGCCGAGGGAAACGACGTTCAAACCGGCGTTTCCCGGTCGTCGCCGGACTTCGCGCGGCTGCCCGGGCACACCAATCGGCGCCGTTCCGGGCAAACGCGGACGGGCCGCCGGAGGGAGTCCCGGCGGCCCTCGTACCAGCGAACCTCAGGTCGCCTTCTTCGCCGCGCTCTTCTTCGTGGCCGCGGTCTTCTTCGCGGGGGCCTTCTTGGCCGGGGCCTTCTTCGCGGCGGCGCGCTTCTTGGGCGCGGGGCCCTTCGCACGCTTCTCCGCGAGGAGTTCGTAGCCGCGCTCGGGGGTGATGTCCTCGACGCTGTCGGCGGCCCGGAGGGTGGCGTTGGTCTCGCCGTCGGTGACGTACGGCCCGAAGCGGCCGTCCTTCACCACGACCGGGTTGCCGCTGACCGGGTCCTGACCCAGTTCCTTCAACGGCGGCTTGGGGGGGGGGGGGGGGGGGGGGGGGGGGGGGGGGGGGGGGGGGGGGGGGGGGGGGGGGGGGGGGGGGGGGGGGGGGGGGGGGGGGGGGGGGGGGGGGG
>NZ_JBPKBH010000008.1:238716-267847 GCF_051388915.1 Yinghuangia sp. YIM S09857
CCGCGCGGCCGCGCTTCTTCTCCTGAGCGTAGATCGCGAGCGCCTGGTCGAGGGTGACCGTGAACAGCTCGTCCTCGGTGGTGAGCGACCGCGAGTCCGTCCCCTTCTTCAGGTACGGGCCGTAGCGGCCGTTCTGCGCGGTGATCTCCTCGCCGCTGGCCGGGTCGACCCCGACGACGCGCGGCAGCGAGAACAGCTTCAGCGCCTCCTCAAGGGTGACCGTGTCGAGCGCCATCGACTTGAACAGCGAGGCGGTACGCGGCTTCGGCCCCTTGGCGGCGGCCTTCTTGGTGGTCTTCTTCGCGGTCTTCTTGGCGGCCGTCTTCTTGGCCGCGGGCGCCTTGTCCGCGTCACCCGTCCCCGCCGCGTCGGGCTCCGGGACGCCCGCCTCGGGCGCGGCGGGGGCCTCCGGCTCGGGCAGCACCTCGGTGACGTACGGCCCGTAACGGCCGTCCTTCGCCACGATCAGGTGCCCGGTGGCCGGGTCGGTGCCGAGGACGAAGTCGCCGCTCGGCTTGTTGAGCAGTTCCTCGGCCTTCTCGACGGTGAGCTCGTCCGGCGGCAGGTCGGCGGGGACGTCGGCGCGCTTGTCGTCGCGCTCGACGTACGGACCGAACCGCCCGACGCGCAGCACGATGCCGTCGCCGACCGGGAACGAGTTGACCTCGCGCGCGTCGATCGCGCCCAGGTCGGTCACCAGGTCCTTGAGGCCTTCGAGGTGGTCCCCCGACGCGGCACCGCCCCCGGGCGCGTCCTCGCCGAAGTAGAAGCGGCGCAGCCACGGCACCGCCTCGGTCTCGCCGCGGGCGATGCGGTCGAGGTCGTCCTCCATCTTCGCGGTGAAGTCGTAGTCGACCAGGCGCCCGAAGTGGTTCTCCAGGAGTCCGACGACGGCGAACGCGATGAAGGAGGGGACCAGCGCGGTGCCCTTCTTGAACACGTAGCCGCGGTCGAGGATCGTGCCGATGATCGACGCGTACGTCGACGGGCGGCCGATCTCGCGCTCCTCCAGCTCTTTGATCAGCGACGCCTCGGTGTAGCGGGCGGGCGGCTTGGTGGCGTGGCCCTCGGGGGTCAGCTCGACGGCGGTGAGGGCGTCGCCCTCCTCGACCATCGGCAGGCGCCGCTCGCGGTCGTCCAGCTCCGCCTCGGGGTCGTCGGAGCCCTCGACGTAGGCCTTCAGGAAGCCGTGGAACGTGATGATCTTGCCGGACGCGGTGAACTCGGCGTCGCGGCCCGGCAGGCCGGGCGCCTCGGCCGCGGTGCCGCCGATGCGGACCGTGACGGACTGGCCGATCGCGTCCTTCATCTGGGAGGCGACGGTGCGCATCCAGATCAGCTCGTACAGCCGGAACTGGTCGCCGGTCAGACCGGTCTCGGCGGGGGTGCGGAAGCGGTCGCCCGAGGGGCGGATCGCCTCGTGCGCCTCCTGCGCGTTCTTGACCTTGCCGGCGTACGAGCGCGGCGCGTCGGGCAGGTACTCGGCGCCGTACAGCTCGCGGACCTGGGCACGGGCCGCGGCGATCGCGGTGTCCGACAAGGTCGTGGAGTCGGTACGCATGTAGGTGATGAAGCCGTTCTCGTACAGCTTCTGGGCCACCTGCATGGTCGCCTTGGCGCCGAAGCCGAGCTTGCGCGAGGCCTCCTGCTGGAGCGTGGTGGTGCGGAACGGCGCGTAGGGCGAGCGGCGGTACGGCTTGCGTTCGACCGCGCGCACCGCGAACTGCGCCGACTCCAGCGCCGCGGCGAGCGCGCGGGCCCCGGCCTCGTCGACGTGCAGGACGTCGCGGCCCTTGAGCTGCCCGTCCGAGCCGAAGTCGCGGCCGGTGGCGACGCGCTTGCCGTCCAGGTTGACCAGGCGTGCGTTGACCGTGCGCGGGTCGGTCGCGTCGCCGGCGCGACCCGTGTCGAAGGTGCCGAGCACGTCCCAGTAGGACGCCGACCGGAACGCGCGGCGCTCCCGCTCGCGCTCCACGACCAGGCGCGTCGCGACCGACTGCACACGGCCGGCGGACAGCTTCGGGCCGACCTTCTTCCACAGGACCGGCGAAACCTCGTAGCCGTAGAGGCGGTCGAGGATGCGGCGGGTCTCCTGGGCGTCGACCAGGCGCTGGTTGAGCTCGCGCGGATTCGCCACGGCGGACTGGATGGCGTCCTTGGTGATCTCGTGGAACACCATGCGGCGCACGGGCACCTTGGGCTGAAGGACCTCCTGGAGGTGCCACGCGATGGCCTCGCCCTCGCGGTCCTCGTCGGTGGCGAGGAAGAGTTCGTCGGCTTCCTTCAGGAGCTTCTTGAGCTTGGCGACCTGCTGCCGCTTGTCGGCGTTGACGACGTAGATCGGCTCGAAGTCGGCTTCGACGTTGACCCCGAGGCGCGCCCAGGACTGGCCCTCGTACGCGGCCGGGACCTCGGCAGCGCCGTTCGGCAGGTCGCGGATGTGACCCACGCTGGCCTCGACCACGTAACCGGGCCCAAGGTAGCCCTTGATCGTCTTCGCCTTGGCAGGCGACTCGACGATGACGAGTCGACTGCCTTCGCGCGCGGTCTCGCTGCTCGGGGACACCTTCGCTCTTCTCTCCAGATTGCTGCTGTGGGGCACTGCGGGGGCACTACGGGCACTGCTCGGGCGTTGCCGGGGTACTGCTGCGGTCCTGCTGCGGCGCTTGCTCCGCCATTGCCCCGGGCCTCCCCGGGTCGTGCTCCGGCGTTGCTCGGGCGGCCGACGCCCGTCAGGGAATGTAGCCGCCGTGTGGCGGAGTGTGACGGTATCCCAGCCCCCGATGTCAAACCGGCCCTGCCCGGTATACGACACGGATCGGCCCGATGCCACTCGAACGGTAACGCGCACCCAACGGTTCCCGCTTCCCGGGCCGCTAACCCTCCCCCGTCCGAGGGCCTCCGAACGGCCGTGCGAGCGGGTGCCGGGCGCCCGGCGGGATCGCGGAATCCGCTTGTCAGGCACGTGATCGCGAACGTTCCGCGCATCCGTTCGCCACGCTCCGTGCACGCCGTGGACGGGCCGGAAAACGACGGGTGGCCCGTACATCTTGCTTCCTCGGCCCCTGCTGGTTATCTCTGATGGAGCGTCAGGTCAGCACGGAAGCGGGGCCAGCGATGGAGCACGAGGCAGCCGGAGGCCCCCAGGCCGACACGGCGGCGGCACCCCCGTACGCCGACATCAGCGCAGCTCAGCGGCGCACGGTCTTCACCGGCCTGCTCATCTCGATGTTCATCGCGGCACTCGCCAGCACCATCATCACCACGGGCCTCCCGTCCATCGCGGGCGAGTTGGGCGGGGTCGACAAGGTGGCCTGGGTGGTCGCCGGGCACCTGCTCACCAACTGCGCCGCGACCCCGCTGTGGGGCAAGCTCTCCGACCTCTACGGCCGCAAGCCGCTGCTGCTGACCGCCATCGGCGTCTTCACGGCGGGCACCGCGCTGTCGGGCGTGGCGACGGACATCTGGCAGCTCATCGCGTTCCGCGCGGTGCAGGGCGCCGGGGTCGGCGGCATCATCACGCTGTGCCAGGCGGTCATCGGCGACATCATCTCCCCCGCCGAGCGCGGCCGGTACCAGGGCTGGATCGGCGCCTCGTTCGCGTCCTCGACCGCACTCGGGCCGCTGCTGGGCGGGGTCTTCGTGGACACCATCGGGTGGCGCTGGTGCTTCTTCTCGATGCTGCCGTTCGCCGCGGTCGCGTTCGTGGTGATCCAGCGCAGCCTGACCCTGCCACGGCGGCGTTCGCAGGTGTCCGTGGACTACCTCGGCTCGCTGCTGCTGGTCGGCGGGGTCAGCGCGCTCCTGCTGCTGGTGTCGTTCGGCGGGGAGCGCTTCGCCTGGACCTCGGCGACGGCGTGCGGACTGGCCGCGGCGGCGGTGCTGCTGCTCGTGGCGACGGGCTGGTGGGAGCGGCGGGCCCGGGAACCGCTGTGGCCGCCGCGGCTGTTCCACAGCCGTTCGTTCACCGCGCAGTGCGCGGCGGCCTTCCTGATGGGCTCGACGATGTACGCGTCGATGGTCTTCCTGCCGCAGTTCTTCCAACTCGGACGGGGTTTCACGGCGACCGGGGCCGGGCTGCTGATGCTGCCGTTCATCGCGGCGAACCTCGTGGGGTCCACGACCTCGGGGCGGCTCATCGCGCGCACCGGGCGGATCAAGGTGTTCCCGATGATCGGCATGGCACTCTCGGCGGTGTCCGCGGTACTGCTCGCGTGGCAGGTCCTCGGGGCACCCGCGTTTGCGCTGTGGCCGGCGATGGTGGTGTCGGGGATCGGCATCGGCTTCACCTCGCAGGTGCTGATCCTGGCCGCGCAGGCGACCGTGGAACGCCGCGACCTGGGCATCGCGACGTCGTCCATCGCCTTCTTCCGGACACTCGGCGGCACCATCAGCACGGCGGTGTTCGGTGCGGTGATCGCCCGGCGGTTCACCGACACGCTGCCGGGCGAACTGGCCGAGCACCGGGTGGCGGACGGGCAGCTCCCGCCCGGCGGGGCGGACGCGGCGCTGGCGCATCCGGAGCGGGTGCGGGAATACGCGTCCGGCCTCCAGGCGGCCGTGCACGACGCGTACTCAGCCGGGATGAGCACGGTCTACATCGTGGTGCTGCCGTGTGTGCTCCTCGGCCTCGCGGCGGCGGCGTCGATGCGCGACACGCGGCTGCCGGTCGAGGCGCGGGCGGAGCGGGGGAAGCGGCGGCGGATGGCGCGGGTCAAATAGGACAGGTCAGGTGGGACAGGTCAGGTAGCACAAGGTCAGGCAGGACAGGTCAGGTAGGACTGGTGGCCCGGGGGGGGCGTTTCAGGTCACCGGCTCGGGGGCTGCCGGGGGCGGCCGCTCAGTCCGCGGAGTCGTCCGGGAACAGCAGGAAACCGTCGGCGACGAGGGAGCGCAGCGGGCCCGGCACGGCGTCGCGCAGGCCCACCCGGTCCTCGCCCAGCAGTTCGGCGATCGCGTCCACGATGGCCCCGGCCGTCAGGCGCCCGTCGCTGGCCCCGGCCAGCGCGGCGCCGACCGTGTCGACGCGGTCCGCGCGGCACATTCCGCGCTGCTGGCGGAGCACGACGTACTCCGGGTCCTCGGCGCCCGGTTGGCCGGTCTGCTCCTGGAGCACCGCGGACGCCAGGCGGAACGCGGTGCCGAGGAGCGCCGCGTCGTCGTGCGAGCGCAGCGCGTCCTGGCGGCGGAACCAGGCCGCGATCTCGGTGCCGAGCGGTTGTTCGACGGGGTGCGGCCACTCCTCGATGTGCGCCACCGGGCGTTCCGCACCGGACTTGTGCAGCGAGATCCAGCCGAATCCGACGCCCTCCACGCCGTCGCGCTCGAACGCGTCCAGCCAGGCGTCGTACCGCGCGGCGTAGTCCGCGCTCTGGTGGTCTCCGGCGTCGCGAAGCCACAACTCGGCGTACTGGGCGGGGTCCTGGACCTCGCGCTGCACGACCCACGCGTCGCAGCCGGTGGGCGCCAGCCACGCGCGGAGACGGTCCTGCCACTCCTCGCCCTTGACGTGCTGCCAGTTGGCCAGCAACTGGCAGTAGCCGCCGTCCGCCAGGTACGCGGGCGCCTCGGCGACCAGGCGGCGGCAGATCTCGTCGCCGGGCAGGCCGCCGTCGCGGTACACGAAGCGGCCCTTCGGCGAGATGACGAAAGGCGGGTTCGAGACGATCAGGTCGAACGTCTCGCGCTCCACCGGCTCGAACAGACTCCCTTCGGCCAGACCGACGTTGCCGACCCCGGACAGCGCCATCGTCAGCCGGGTCAGGTCCAGCGCACGCCGGTTGACGTCGGTCGCGGTGACCGCGCGGGCGTGCCGCGACGCGTGCAGGGCCTGGACGCCGCAGCCCGTCCCGAGGTCGAGGACGCGGTCGGCGGGCTCGCGCACGGTGATCCCGGCGAGGGTCGTCGACGCGCCGCCGACGCCGAGGACGTGGTCGGGGCGTACCGGACCGGAGACCCCGCCGATGCCGCTGCCGAGGTCGGAAACGACCCACCAGTCGGTGTCGGCCTCGCCGTACGGCCGGATGTCGACGAGCGCGCGCACCTCGTCGCCGTCGCGTTCCAACAGGCCGCCGGCGACCGCCTCGTCGAAGGGCAGCGCGGCGCGGGCCTGCGCAAGCGGCACCCGGGTCTGGAGCAGGAACAGCCGGATCAGCGTGGCGAGCGGGCCGCCGTCGCCGCGCAGCGAGCGCAGCGCGGGGACGGTCTCGCTGCGCGACAGGGCGCCGTACGCCTGCGGCCCGAGCGCGTCGAGGCATCCGTCGACGGTGTAGTCCGCGTCGGCCAGGGCCTCGCGGAGCCGGGCCACCTGGGAGGAGTCGTGCATCGTCACAGGACCATCCTGCCTCGTGCGGACCGGCCTGCCGACCACGACCGGCCGTCGGCCCCGGGTGGCGCGCGGAGCCGCACGGCTGTGGACGCGTCACGAGTGGGCCGCGCGCGGGCTGACGCCTACGAGGAAGGCGACGCGGACGGAGATTCCGACGACTCCGACGACTCCGAGGAAGACTCGGACGGCGAGGCTGAGCCGGACGCCGACTCGGACGCCGACGGCGAGCCCGACTCGGGAGCGGGCGACGACTCGGGCGGCCGGCCCGTCGCCGGGTCGGCGGGCGGCGCGGGCGACGTCTCTGGCGTGTCGCCGCTCGGCGCGGTGGCGGGGGCCGCCGGGCCGCTCACGCAGTTCGGAACTCCGGCCAGGGCCTTGCCCAGTGCGCCCTGGTGCAGCTTGTCCAGCGCGGCGCGCGAGACGGTGACGGAGCTGGAGATGCTCGGCTCCAGCGCGCGCAGGGCGTCGGCGAACGCCTTCTGGTCCCCGGTCGGCAGCTCGTCCAGCTTGGTCTTGACGGCCGTCCACCCGGCGGCGGTGGCGCGCAGGTCACCGGTGAGCACCTGCAACTGGGCGCGGCCGTCCTTGATCTTGGGCGGGCCCGCCCGGTCGAGCGCGGCGGCGAAGGCGGTGTTCGCGTCGGCGAGTTTGGCGACGTCCTCCACGAGGCGGGTCTTCAGGGCCTCCGGTCCCTCGTTGGGGACCACGGTGGATATGTCGTCGAGGGCCTGCTTCGAGGCGTCGATCCGGCCGGTGACGTCGGTGGTGCAGACCTGCCCCGCCCATTCGGCCAGCTTCTTGGTGTTGTCGTCGCCGTCGTCGCCGCATCCGGCGGTCAGGAGCAGCACGGCGGCGGCCAGCGCCGCGACCGCCGGGGTTTTCGCGGGGATTTTCGCGGGGATTTTCGCGGGGGTCATCGCCGGGGTCTTCCGTGCCACGCTCGTCTCCGTGTTCGCATCGCCGTACCGCGTCTGCAAGGCCCGTGCGGCTGGGCCCGCGGCAGTCCGAGGGTGGCATACGACGCGGACGGAGGGCGACGCGGTCCACGCATCGCCCTCCGTCCCTCGCCCGGGCCGGCCGTCGTACCGGCCGGTCCGGTCATCGGGGTGGCACGTCCCGCCGCAGGTCAGCCCCCTACCGGAGTCGCGTCCTTCGCCTCGCTCTCCGGCGTGCCGACGGCGATGGACTTGCGCTTGCTCCACCACACCGCGCCGATGATCACGACGATCGCGAGGACGGCGATCCCCGCGCGGAGCCCGTCGCTCGCGTCCGCGCCGATGGTCAGCTTGACCACCGCCGGGGCGATGAGCAGCGACACCAGGTTCATCACCTTCAGCAGCGGGTTGATCGCCGGACCCGCAGTGTCCTTGAACGGGTCGCCGACCGTGTCGCCGATGACCGTCGCGGCATGCGCATCGGTGCCCTTGCCGCCGAACGTGCCGTCCTCGATGGTCTTCTTGGCGTTGTCCCACGCGCCGCCGGAGTTGGCGAGGAACACCGCCATGAGGGTGCCCGCGCCGATGGCCCCGGCCAGGAACGCGCCCAACGGCGCGATGCCGAGGGCGAATCCGACGGCAACGGGCGCCATCACCGCCAGCAGGCCCGGTGTGGCGAGTTCGCGGAGCGAGTCGCGCGTGCAGATGTCCACGACGCGGCCGTACTCCGGCTTCTCCGAACCGTCCATGATCCCGGGCTTCGTGCGGAACTGCTCGCGCACCTCGAACACCACCGCGCCCGCGGCCCGCGAGACCGCGTTGATGGCCAGGCCGCTGAACAGGAAGACGACCGCGGCGCCGAGGATCAGCCCGAACAGGTTGTTCGGCTGCGAGATGTCGAGGCTGAACGACAGCGCCTCAAGGCGCGACATACTCGCGTTCGCGCTTTCGCCGACTTCGACGCGCGCGGTCTCGACGGCGTCTCGGTACGACCCGTAGAGCGCCGTCGCGGCGAGCACCGCGGTCGCGATCGCGATGCCCTTGGTGATGGCCTTCGTGGTGTTGCCGACGGCGTCCAGGTCGGTGAGGACCTGCGCGCCCTCGCCCTGGACGTCGCCGGACATCTCGGCGATGCCCTGCGCGTTGTCGGACACCGGGCCGAACGTGTCCATCGCAACGATGACGCCGACGGTGGTGAGCAGGCCTGTTCCGGCGAGCGCCACCGCGAACAGGGCGAGCATGATGATGCCGCCGCCGAGCAGGTACGCGCCGTATACGGCGATGCCGATCAGGACCGCCGCGTACACCGCCGACTCCAGGCCGAGTGAGATGCCCGACAGGATGACGGTCGCCGGGCCGGTGAGCGAGGTCTTGACGACGTCCTTGACCGGACGCCGGGACGTCTCGGTGAAGTAGCCGGTCAACTGCTGGATCACAGCCGCCAGCACGATGCCGATGAGCACCGCCACCAGGGCGAACACCCGCGGGTCGCCGGAGTGTTCGAGGATGTCCCGGCCGGTGTCCGTGGTGTTGGACAAGCCCTCCAGCTCGGAGAACTTGCTCGGCAGGTACGCGAACGCGGCGATGGCGACCAGCGCGAGCGAGATCACCGCGGACAGGAAGAACCCGCGGTTGATCGCGGTCATGCCGCTGCGGTCCCCGGCCCGCGGCGAGACCGCGTAGATGCCGATGACCGCGGTGATCACGCCGATCGCCGGGACCATCAGCGGGAACACGAGTCCGGCGTCGCCGAACGCGGCCTTGCCGAGGATGAGGGCCGCGACGAGCGTCACGGCGTACGACTCGAACAGGTCGGCCGCCATGCCCGCACAGTCGCCGACGTTGTCGCCGACGTTGTCCGCGATGGTGGCTGCGTTGCGCGGGTCGTCCTCGGGAATGCCCTGCTCGACCTTGCCGACGAGGTCGGCGCCGACGTCGGCGGCCTTGGTGAAGATGCCGCCGCCGACACGCATGAACATGGCCAGCAGGGCCGCGCCGAAGCCGAACCCTTCGAGGACCTTGGGCGCGTCCTCGCGGTAGATGATGACCACGAGCGCGGCGCCGAACAGGCCGAGGCCGACGGTGAACATGCCCGCGACACCGCCGGTGCGGAACGCGATGCGCATCGCGGTGTGCGAGGCCTCGGGCCCGGATCCGCCGGCGCGGGCCGCGGCGGCCACGCGCACATTGCTGCGGACCGCAAGCCACATGCCGGTATAGCCGGTGATCGCGGAGAACACCGCGCCGACGAGGAAGAACACCGAGCGGCCGATGCGTTCGTCCCAGCCGTCGGCGGGGAGCAGCATCAGCAGGAAGAAGACCCCGACGGCGAAGAGCCCCAGGGTGCGGAACTGGCGGGTGAGATAGGCCGCGGCGCCTTCCTGGACGGCACCGGCGATTTCCTTCATCTTCGCGGTGCCCTCGTCGGCGGCGAGCACCTGGCGTACCAGGGCTGCCGCGACGGCGAGGGCGGCCAGCGCAATGACCGCGACCACCACGACGTACGTCAGATCGGTCCCGGCGACCTCCGCGGTCCCCGGTGCGGCGGTGACAGTGGCGAGTTCGGTGAGTTGGAGCCCGGACATGCGTCCTCCATCGCGAGGGATGTTTCGGACTGGCTTCTCAGACGGGCGCTAGACGATCTTTTACAACGTGAATGGGAGTGTATGCAAATGATCAAGAACACACCACGGTAATCTTCATGATCATATCGAATTATGCATAAAATACGCGCACTACGCCTCGATTCGGGGCAATCCCTGGGTAAACAGGTTTTGCACCGCCGAAATCGGGATATGGGCAAGGCCGTTGCCGCCTCGGATCGGGCGCTCCCACAACGAGTCGGCGCAATGCGTCGGCGCGCACAACGCGAACGGCGGGCCCTCCCTTGGGAAGGCCCGCCGTTCGCGGATAATTCAGTCGTCCGGAGCAGTTGCCGGCGCGGCGCCCCGGGCACCGGCCCGGACGCACGCCGACCGCGTCACAACCCGAGCGGGTCGTCCCCGATCTTGCCCTTCTCGGACGGCCACGACATACGGATGCTGCCGCCGTCGGCACCCGCGCGCACGTCCAACTCGTCGACCAGGCCGAGGATCACGGCAAGGCCGAGCTCGCTCTCCGCGACGTCCAGGCTGGTTCCGTTCGCCCCCGGATGGGGACCCAGGTCGCCGGAACCGCCGGACTCGCCGGCGCCCACGACCGCGGGCTGCGGGACGGCGTCGCGCACCTCGATCGAGAAGCGGCCGTCCCCGTCGTCGAGCGTCACCGTCACCGGCTCGTCGGCACCCACCTGGCGGGTGAGGCCGACCGCGCGCGAGCACGCCTCGCCGACGGCGAGCCGCACCTCGTCCAACACGGACTCGGCGACACCGGCCCGGCGGGCCACGGCGGCGGCGACAAGCCGCGCCGTACGGACGTGTTCGGGCAGCGCGGTGAAGCGCAACTCGACGATGGCCATAGATCCCCCAGCCGTACTTGCCGACGTTCCGACCGGCGGGCTATCCGGTACGAAGCGCTACCTGGTTGAAGCGGTGGCGGGCGGAGCGCCCTCCGCGCGGAGACGGACAGGCGCGGCTCAGTCCGTCGCGTTGACGGCTTCCTCCACCGAGGTGTGGATGGGGAACACCTTGGTCAGACCGGTGATACGGAAGATCTTCAGGATGCGCTCCTGAGTACACACCAGGCGCAGCGACCCCTCGTGCGCGCGAACGCGCTTGAGGCCGCCCACCAGCACGCCCAGACCCGTCGAGTCCAGGAAGTCCACACCCTCCATGTCCACGATCAGGTGGTAGCTCCCGTCGTTGACGAGTTCCACCAATTGCTCGCGCAGTTTGGGGGCGGTGTACACATCGATCTCGCCGCCCACCTCGACGACCGTACGGCCGCCCTCGGTTCGGGTCGACAGGGACAGGTCCACGGATCCTCCAGCACCTTGCTATCGAGCGGTCGCCCCCCAAGGATCGGCAGCCGCCAAGGCATTCAACCACTTATGGGCGCTACAGGACGATGAATCCCGCGACTTTCGATGCGAGACTGGTGCCCGATGTCGCCCAATCCACACTCCCAGGAAGACCTGTTGGACCGCTTGACGGCGGCCCACGGGCGACCCGATCGAGTGACACACGTTCGGCGCATACCCCCGCGGAGGGGCAGGCCGACCATCTGGCCCGATTGGGCGCGCCCGGAAGTCGTGGACGCTTTTCGGGCGGCCGGTATCGACCACCCTTGGGAACACCAGGCGCATGCCGCATCGGCAGCCGCGTCGGGCCGGTCTGTCGTGTTGGCGACCGGCACCGCCTCGGGCAAGTCCATGGCCTACCTTCTGCCGGTACTCACCGCCCTCTTGGAGGGTACCCGGGCTCCGAACGGCCGTGGTGCCACCGCGCTGTATCTGTCCCCGACGAAAGCACTCGCAGCCGACCAGATCAGGGCCGTGGACGAGTTGCGCGCCGCGCAAACGGGACTCGATCCGGTGCGCGCGGCGGCCTATGACGGCGACACGCCCGCCGATCTGCGGCGCTGGGTGCGCGGACATGCGGCGTACGTGATGACCAACCCGGACATGTTGCACCGGTCGTTGCTCCCCGCGCACCGCACGTGGTCGGCGTACCTCAAGGCGCTGAAGTACGTCGTGATCGACGAGTGCCACACCTACCGCGGCGTGTTCGGCTCGCACGTCGCCCAGGTGATCCGCCGTCTCCGCCGGGTGTGTCGGCGCTACGGATCCGACCCGGTGTTCATCCTGGCGTCCGCGACGGTGTCCGATCCGGGCGGCGCTGCGGCCCGGCTGATCGGCATGCGGCCGGGCGACATCGAGGCCGTGACGGACGACGCGTCCCCGCGCGGGGCACTGACGTTCGCCCTGTGGGAACCGCCGCTCACCGATCTGAAGGGTGAGCGCGGCGCCCCCGTGCGGCGCACCGCGACCGCGGAGGCCGCGGACCTGCTGACCGACCTCGTGGTCGACGGCGTGCGCACGGTCGCCTTCGTACGCTCCCGGCGCGGCGCCGAGGTGGTCCGCGTCATCGCCCGCGACCAACTCGAACGCATCGACCCCGGACTGGCCGAACGCGTCGCCACCTACCGCTCCGGCTACCTGGCCGACGAACGGCGCGGCCTCGAACGCGCGCTGCACGACGGGCGCCTGCTTGGTGTCGCCGCCACCACGGCACTCGAACTCGGCATCGACGTATCCGGCCTGGACGCCGTCCTGCTCGCCGGATACCCCGGCACGCGCGCGTCGCTGTGGCAGCAGGCCGGACGCGCGGGCCGCGCCGGACAGGCCGCACTCGCCGTGCTGATCGCCCGCGACGACCCGCTCGACACGTTCCTCGTGCACCACCCCGAAGCGCTGTTCGACCGCCCGGTCGAAGCGACCGTCCTGGATCCCGACAACCCGTACGTCCTCGCCCCGCACCTGTGCGCGGCCGCCGCCGAACTCCCGCTGGAGGAAAGCGACCTGCCTCTCTTCGGACCGGTCGCCCCCGAGCTGCTGCCCGGCCTGGTCCGCCGCGGACTGCTGCGCAAGCGGGCCACGGGCTGGTTCTGGACCAGCCCGCAGCGCGCCACCGACCTCACCGACATCCGCGGCGCCGGCGGCCAGGCGGTCCGCGTCGTCGAGGAGGACACCGGCCGGGTGCTGGGCACGGTCGACGCCGCGGCCGCGCACACTGCGGTTCACCAAGGCGCCGTGCACCTCCACCAGGGGGACACGTACCTCGTCAGGCTGCTCGACCTGGAGGACGACGTCGCCCTGGTCCGCCGCGCCTCGCCCGACTGGACGACCTCCGCACGCGAGAAGACCGACATCCGGATCCTGGAGGAAGTGCGGGCGGAACCCTGGGGCGAGGGCCGCCTGCACTTCGGCTCCGTCGAGGTCACCAGCCGCGTGGTGTCGTACCAGCGCCGCCGCATCGTCACCGGCGAAGTGCTGGGCGAGCACAAACTCGACCTGCCGGAACGCTCGCTCCGCACCCGCGCCGTCTGGTGGACGGTCACCCCGGACCAGGTCGCCGACGCGGAACTCGACGACACCGACCTCCCCGGCGCCGCACACGCCGCCGAACACGCCTCGATCGGCCTCCTCCCGCTCTTCGCGACCTGCGACCGCTGGGACATCGGCGGAGTCTCCACCGCCCTGCACCCGGACACCGGACTGCCCACGGTGTTCGTCTACGACGGCCACGCGGGCGGCGCGGGCTTCGCCGAACGCGCGTACGCCACCGCCGCCACCTGGCTCACCGCGACCCGGGACGCCATCGCGGCGTGCGAATGCGAGTCCGGCTGCCCCAGTTGCGTCCAGTCCCCGAAGTGCGGCAACGGCAACTTCCCGCTCGACAAGCCGGGTGCGATCAGGCTGCTCACGGTGCTGCTCGGAGGACGGGCGGAGGCGGGGGAAGTGACTCCGGAGTTGGCATGAGTGTGGGTGGGCAGGCCCGGGGGTGAGCAGGTTGGGCGGGTGTGAGTCGTTGTGTGAGTCGTTGTGTGAGTCGTTGTGTGAGTCGTATGTGCGCAGGTTGAGTCGGATGTGCGTCGGGCGTGAGCAGGTTGAGTCGGGCGCGCGCCGGGTGTGAGCCGCGTGTGAGGCAGGGGGCCGTGCGCCCCTCGGGGGTGGGACCGAGGGACGCACGGTGTTTCGTTCATCGGGGGCCGGCACGGGCGGCAACGCGGGCGGTGCCGAACGGGCGCAGCAGGAGCGGCGGTCTGGACTCCGCGACGACGTCGGCGAATTCGGCGTTCAGGCTGCACGCCGTGAGGGACGCGCCGTGCTCGGCGGCCACCTGACGGGCCACCGCACAGGGGTTGTTGCCCTGGCCGCCGACCGACGCCTGGTACGCGGCCGACAGAGCCGCGGAGTCCGCGGCGGCGGCGGCGCGATGGCGTGTCGCAACCGCGGCGCCGTACGCCAGCATGACCATCGCCAGGCACACCGGCAGCAGCGACCAGACCGCCACCCAGACGGTTCCGGAGCCCTCCTCTCCTGTTCGTGCGTGCGGTTGCGGGGAACGATCGGAAGCCGCGGGTTCTGCGGGCTTGTTGAGGGGCCCGGCCAGGGGCCGGTTCGGAGGTCGGTTCACGGGCCGGCTCACGGGGGTGACTCCTCGTCCACGGCAACTGCGGTGTATTCCACGGGGATCCGCAACCTGCTCCACGGCCCGGGAAGCGGGACTTCGGCGGTCACCCGCAGGCGGACCCGTCCGTCACGCTTCGTGTGCTCGGCGACAGAGGCGTGCGGCGCCAGTTCGTGAACGACGGCCAGTGCGTCCGCCGGAGCCTCACCCCGCGCCAACGCCCGTGCTCCCGCCTGCGCGGCGTCCGCGCAGCGGATGTGCACCGCCACCGCGATGACGATGGTCGTGAGACCGAGCAGGACCAGGGCGATAGCCGGAAGCGCCATTGCCGATTCCGCGGTGACGTATCCGCCGTCCGATCCGGCAAACTTCCGTTTTGTTTTCCGAGCAGTCGGCATGGACAGCGTGTCGGTCGCATCAGAAAGTCGCATCGAGCGCCTTTCCGATGATGGCGCTCAACCCGTTCGTCACGACGTCGCTCGTGACCACCTTGTAGAGCGCCGCACTGAATGCGACGGCCGCAACGGTGCCGACCGCGTATTCCGCCGTGGACATTCCGTCGTCCCGCCGGAGAAGCACACCAACTCGCTTCAACAGAACGGCACTTCGGGCACGGAAACGCTTTGCGGGAACGTACGGAATGCCGGGCCTTGATTTGGCGGCGGGCGGTTCGTCGGGGCCGTGCGGACGGTCGGCGCCGGCCGGGTGACCGGTGCTGGGCTGCGGCTCCGAAGCGGGTGCCGACGGGTTGGACGCAGGACGCGGAGGCACAGTGTCCGGTTGTGCGTTGTCCGATGTCGCGTCCGGCGTGGTGTCGCAGGTGGTGTCGGAGGTGGTGTCGGACTTGGTGTCGTACAAGGCCGTCGGTTCGGCGGTCGACGCGGGGGTCGTCGGGACGGCGACGATCGGCGTGGCGGGATTCTCGCTTGCGACGCTTGACGGTGCTGTGGGCGTGACTGCGGTGGTGGTGTCGGACATGAGTTCTCCTGTGATGCGTGAACGGGGCGGAGCCTGCGGGAGGCAGGGACTCGGAAGTTCTGAGGGTGAGAGCGGCGGCTCAGGTGGTCGGTCTGCGGCAGCTGGTCCCGTCAGCTCTGGGCGGCGAGCAGCGGTGTTGCCAGGCCGACGACCACCGGCAGCACGCCGATCAGCAGGAAGGCGGGCAGGAAGCACACGCCGAGCGGGAGAGTTGCGCGTACCGCCGTACGTCTCGCCGCCGCGGTCAGGTCACTGCGACGCCGGTCGCGGCATTCGTCGGCAAGGTGGGCGATGCGTTCCGCGAGCGGTGCGCCGCCCTCGCCGGAGCGGGACAGCGCCCTGGCCAGCGGGGCCAGTTCGCGGTGCGCGGCCAGGGTCGACCAGCAGCGCGCCGGATCACCGCCGAGCCGTACGGCGCCTGCCGCAGCCCGGAGTTCGCCGCCGAGCGGCCCCCCGACGGCGTCGGCGACAGCCGTCACCGCCTCGGCCGGGGGCGCGCCTGCGGCGAGGCAGGCCGACAACAGGTCTGCCGCGGTCGGAAGATCAGCCGTCATGCGCTCACGGCGGAGTCGGTCGGCCGCCGGGGCCATGCGCCCGAGTTGTCGGTCCACGGCCGCACCGACGAGCGGGGCGGCGAGCACGCCGGGCAGTCCACCGATGACCAGCGCTGCCGCAAATCCCGCGAGTGCGGCGGCCGTTCCGCGTCGCACGCGGGCGGCGCGGAGTTCCCGGGGCCGCGGAGTGCCGGCACGGTCCGTACGGCTGGCTCCGACGGCGGCCTTGAGTCGCTCTCGGCCGCCGGTGCGGGGTGCCGGGACGGCGAACCACACGGCGCAGGCCGCAAGGACGCCCACTCCGACGAACCCCGGTGCGGCCGCTACGCCGTCCATCGCGGCCCCCGAGCGTCACGGGCGATACGGTCCGTCCAGTCGAGGCCGAGAGCAATGAGGATCAGTCCCAGGACCAGGCATCCGACGCCCAACGGCGTGTGCAGGAGGACATCGAGCGGGTCGGCTCCGACACCCTGCCCCAGCACCAGACCGACGAGCGGAAGCGCCGCGAGCAGTCGTGCGGTGGTACGTGCGCCGGACAGCTCGGCCTCCAACTCGCGGTGCCCGGACTCCTCCGCGCGCAGTCCGGCGGCGATCCGGTCGAGGGCCGGTGCGAACCCCGCCCCGCGCTCGGCGGCGACCCGCCAGCACGCCGCGATGCGGGCAAGCGCGTCCGCGCCCGGTGCGGCGGCGGCCCGGACGAGTGCGTCGGGGACGTCACCACCGACGCGCGCGACGGCCACCGCCTCGGTGAGGCAGGTACGGACGGGCCCGGCAAGCACATGGGCAGCGACCGTGAATGCCTCGGACGGCGCTTGTCCGGCGCGGAGTTCGCCGACCATCGCGGTCGCCAACTCCGTGACTCCCGCGCGACGGTCAATGGCGGCCCGCAATACCTGGGCCCGTGCGCGGCGTCGCAGTGTGTACGCGGTCGCCGGTAATGCGAGCACCAGCGGAACGAGGGACCCCGTCACCACCGCGAGCAGGGCCGAGCAACCGAGCAGAATCGCCACGCCGCGAGCCTCCGGCGCACGGAGTGCGACCCGGAACCGACCGTGGACCGGCTGAGCGCGGGCGCACGGATCGATGAAGTCGCCTACGCCGTGGGGGTCATCAAGTGTCGGGACTCCGCCGGGCGAGGACACCGCAAGGTCGCGCACCCGCGCACGTCCCACCCGGGCACCCGCGATCCAGATGGCACCGGCGGCGAGGGCCGGAGCCAGGAGGGTACCGACGGCCATCGGAGTCGGGAGCGGTGCGGCAAGCGTGGTCGGCGGTGGCATCGCGATGACGGTGATGCCGAGTGTGGTCATGGGGAAGCCGCCTGTCTGGATCGCTGGATTGGGCACGAAAAGGCGTGCGGAGGTTGGACCGTCGCCCTCAGGGGCGCCACCAGCCCGCCAGGCGGGCCGCCAGGCGGGGGAAACCGGGGCCTTGGCGGTGTGGGGCGGTGCGGTCGAGCAGCAGCGCCGGAACGGGGTGCACAAGCCCCCGCGGATTGCGTTCCAACACGTGGATCTCGGCGACCCGCCGCAGCCCGTCGCGGTCGCGCACCAGATGGACGACCAAGTCCAAGGCGGCGGCCAGTTGGCTGTGCAGTGCATCGCGCGTGAGACCTGCCGGGGAGGCGAGTGCTTCGAGGCGCGCGGGCACATCCGTGGCCGAGTTGGCATGGATGGTGCCCGCGCCGCCTTCCTGGCCCGAGTTCAACGCCGCGAGCAGCTCGGTGACCTCAGCGCCGCGCACCTCGCCCACGACGATGCGGTCGGGTCGCATGCGCAGTGCCTGACGGACGAGGTCCCGCAGGGTGACGGCACCCGCGCCCTCGATGTTGGGGGGCCGCGACTCCAGCCTGACGACGTGCGCGTGGCGGGGCGTCAGCTCGGCGGAGTCCTCGATCAGGACCAGGCGTTCGGCGGGGTGGGCGGTCCCGAGCAGGGCACCGAGCAAGGTGGTCTTGCCAGTCCCCGCACCGCCCGAGACCAGGAACGCGCAGCGGGCGGCGACGATCGCCCGCAGGATCTCGGCCACCTCGGGCGGGAACGCCCCGCAGGTGACCAGGTCGTTCAGGGACATGGTGGTGCGACGCGGCACCCGGAGCGAGAGGCAGGTGCCGCGGACCGCGATCGGCTTGAGCACCGCGTGCAGGCGGACGCCGTCCGGCATGCGGGCGTCGACGTACGGCGAGGCGTCGTCCAGCCGTCGGCCCGCGGTGGTGGCGAGGCGTTGGGCCAGGCGCCGGACCGCGGCGTCGTCGGGGAAGGTGACGCGCGTGCGCTGCGGCCCCGCGCCGCGGTCGATCCATACCTCGTCCGGCGCGTTGACGAGGACGTCGGTAACCTCGGGATCGGCCAGGAGCATGTCGAGGGGACCGGCTCCGACGATCTCCGAACGCAGGGCACGCAGCACGGCCATGACGGTCGCGTCGCCGAGCACGCGGCCCTGGGCGCGCAGGGCGTCGGCCACGGCGGCGTGCGTGGGGTCGCGTCCCTCCGCTGCGAGCCGGGCTCGCACGCTGTCCACAAGCTGTGGATCGATCGCCGCCTCGGCGGGTGGGAAGTCGGCCGCCCCGGCCGACCCGGGAGGGCCGGCCGACCCGGGAGGGCCGGGAGGTGCGGGCGGGCCGGGAGGTACGGGCGGCCGAGGCGGCGGGGGCGAAACGGGCCGGGCATGAGCCGGGGTCGGTGACGAGGGCGAGGGTGCGCTCGGGAGCGGTGGGGTGAGCGGGTGCCGAGGTGCCGGAGCGACAGGCGGGGTGGGCGCGATGAGTGCGGTGTGGATCGAGCCGCCACCAGGTGCGGAGGCGACCGGAGTTCCGGGGCGGGCCGCCTGTGTGGGGGCAAGCGCCGGGTGCGCGGGGTAGACGCCGGCGACGCCGTGCGAGGGGGTGCTGGGGCTCATGAACGACTCCTCGGGGTGGGCCCGGGTGGGGACGAGGGGGCGGCAACGGGCATGGCCGCTTCGGATCGTGTGGCGATCGCTTGCGGCACGAAGGCGCTCATGCGACCCCCGATGGGGCTGTGGCGACCGCTTGCGGCACGAAGGCGCTCATGCGACCTCCGGATGGGCTGCGGGCATGGCTCTGTCCAAGAAGTCCCGGCAGAACCTGGCGAGTGGGCTGCGGGACTTCGTGCCGGGGGCCTCGCCTCGTTCGACCGACTCGACGAGGCCCGACTCGTGGCGGAGTTCACCGGCCAGGGGGAGGCCGGCGTTGGCGGCGACCTCGTCCGGATCGAGGCCGGACGGTGACGGGGTGCGCACGACGGCGCGGAGGTCGCGGACCACCGGCCGGACCAGCGAGACCACTTGGGCCGCGGCGGCGATCGCGCGCAACTCCGCCGGGATCACCACCAGGCCCGTCCCGCACTGGGCAAGGGCCTCCTCCGAGACGGCGTCCGGGCGCCGGGGCATGTCGACGACGACCACCTCGTGGCGGCGGCGGACGGCGCCGACGATCGCGCGCATCGCGTCCTGTGGGACGCCGCCGGGTGCGCCGCGGTCCCACGACAGCACGGTGAGGCCGTGCAGCCGGGGCAGCGCGGCGGAGAGCGCCCCGCCGTCGACGCGCCCACGGGCGCCCCGCAGATCGGGCCAGCGGAGCCCGCCGACGGCCTCGCCACCGAGCAGAACGTCGATGCCGCCGCCAAGCGGGTCGACGTCGATCAGGGCGGCGGCCCGCCCGCGTTGCGCGGCCGTGACGGCCAGCGCGCAGGCGAGGGTGCTCGCCCCCGCTCCCCCGCGCCCGCCGACCACGGCCACCGACAGCGCGGCGCTGGTGGCCCCGTCGGCGATGTCGGCGAAGCGGTCCACCAGCCAGGCCTCGGCGTCAGGCAGGAAGATGACGTGGTCGGCGCCGACCGCGACGGCGCGGCGCCAGACCTCGCCGTCGTCGAGGTCCGAGCCGAGGAGCACGATGTCGTCGCGGCGCGGGAGTCCGCAGCGGGCGGCTTCGTCGGCGAGGTCGTCGCCGACGATCACCAGCGGACTCGCGCCCCAGCCCGCGCGGGCGGATCCCGCGTCGGCGCAGACCTCGGGCTCGATGCCGGTGACCGCGCACAGGCGCAGGAGTTCGTCCAGAAGCCGCGGGTCCCCGGTGACGAGCAGGGGACGCGGTGGACCGACCGGACGTGGTGGTGACAACGAGGACATGCCGTGCTCCCGAGTGCGTGGACCGGCCGCCGGACGCACGCATGCGTCGGCTCGGTCGGGTGTGCTCGGGAGGTCGGTGCGCGTCTTGTGTTCACAGAGGCTTCGGCCACGTCATCCGGCCGCGGTGCTCCCACGCGGTGCTGACGACCCGACGGCGGCTCGAAGCAGGGCCTCGAAGCCGCGCGTTGGAGCGTGCGCGGGGGCGGTGCGGTGTGCTGCTGCTGTCCGGTGTGCGGCCTCCCGAAGGGCTGCCTCAACCTTCGCGCACCCCGGAGGTTCGGCCGAGCGGGTGGAGCAAAGCTGGGGATAACTCCGCCCTGTGGATAACGAAATCACCCCTTTGAGGGATGGTGAAGTAGCGATCGAGTGCATATGTGCGGGCGATGAGACGGAAATCGCCGAACCACGCGCGGAACTCTCCGATCCGCGAACACGAACAACCAACTCCAAGAAACCAGAAGGAACTTGACGGAACCCGAGAGAACCGAAGAAATCCGAACGGATCGCCCGCGCCGCCGCGCATGTCAGGACACCGCACAGTCCGCGCGTCGGCGGCGCACGGGTTAGCCCAGGGTTAGTCGGTTCCCGGCCAAGCGGTATGCACGCGCGTAAACAAGGGCGATAGCAAGACACAGCGCAGACGAACGCGAGGGCACCAGTCGGCGGCCGTCCTGGCGACGCCCGCGAGCCGTGCGTGAGCGCGGCGTACGATCTCCGTGCGCGGCCCCTGGACACATCTGCGCACCCAGTGCGCACACCGCTCGCCGAGGTCGGACGGTCACGCCCGCGGCGCCTAGGAAGCCGACAGCGAGCCGGGAGCGGCCCCGAACAGCCGGGAAATGGTCCGGAAATGCCGGGCGACACCGCTGCGGAGCCGCCTTGGGAGCCCACCCCGAACGCCCGCGCGAAATCGCCTCGGACAAGCGACGACCCCCGCCGGGGGGGAGAGCGGGGGTCGTCTCCACGGCCGACTCGGGGGGGGAGGAGCCGGACCGGGTTAGCACGGTCGCAGAACGATCCGTGGCTTCCAGGATGTACCCGAGAGGCTTCTCGGGCAAACCCGCGTGCCTGAGTTTACGCCGAATGGCTCCCCCTATCCTCGGGTACGTGGAAAACCACGTACCCAAGCGCACCGCAGCGTTCTTCGATCTCGACAAGACCATCATCGCCAAGTCCAGCGCGCTGGCGTTCAGCAGATCGTTCTACCAGGGCGGTCTGATCAACCGCCGGGCCGTGCTGAAGAGCGCGTACGCCCAGTTCGTGTTTCTCGTGGGCGGCGCCGACCACGACCAGATGGAGCGCATGCGCGAGTATCTCTCCGCGCTGTGCCGCGGCTGGGACGTGCAACAGGTGCGCGAGATCGTCGCGGAGACACTGCACGACCTCATCGACCCGCTGATCTACGACGAGGCCGCGTCGCTGATCGAGGAGCACCACGCGGCGGGCCGCGACGTGGTGATCGTGAGCTCGTCGGGGGCGGAAGTGGTCGAGCCCATCGGGGAGATGCTCGGCGCGGACCGGGTCGTCGCGACGCGCATGGTGGTCGAGGACGGGCGGTACTCCGGCGAGATCGAGTACTACGCCTACGCCGAGAACAAGGCCAAGGCGGTGCGCGAACTCGCCGACAGCGAGGGCTACGACCTCGCGCGCTCGTACGCGTACAGCGACTCCGTCACCGACCTGCCCATGCTCGAAGCGGTCGGCCACCCCTACGTGGTCAACCCGGACCGGGGCCTGCGCCGCGAGGCCGTGGCACGGGGATGGCCGGTGCTGACGTTCAACCGGCCGGTTCAACTGCGCCAGCGCGTCCCGACGTTGCCCGTCCCGTCCCGGTCCGTGCTGGCGGCGACGGCCCTCGGCGCGGGCGCCGCCGCGGCGGGCTTGGTCTGGTACGCCGCGAAGCGGAGGCGCTGACCGGACCCCACTCGGGCGCCCCCGCCGCACCGGTTGGGCACACGAACGGGCGGCCGGGTCCGGCGGGTTCCGCCACCGCGTACCCAGCCGCCCTGTGGCCAAGCCGCACCGAACGACCGCGCGCACGACGGCGAACCCGCCCGAACCGCGCGGCCGTGGCGTCCGATTGATCACCTTCGACCCGAAAGGTAAAGATCTTGGGCGAAGGGTTCCCCTGACTCCGGCGACCCAGTAGAAAGGGGGTCAACGGCCCGCGGGACCGCCTCCGGGCGGGGTGGCGACACCCCACCGAGGCAGACGGCCACACGGACCGAGCACGGACATCGGGAACCCACGCGCGACCGACCCTCGTAGGGGCCGAACGCGCCGGACCACCGGGGCTCGCCCCCGGGCCGGCCGTCATAACGGTGCACGCTCTGGTACCCCGTTGTACGTGACGAGTGGCGGCGTCCTCCCCGTGGGCGCCGCCAATTTTCACATCCCCCGCATGACCGCCTCGCACACCGCAACGCTCTCGCGTGCCCCCAGCGTCACGGCCTCCGCGCAGTGCCCGACCCAGGCCGCGACACCCTCGGGTGTCCCGGACACGTAGCCGCGCAGTGCCTTTTCGTACGCGTCCGCCCCCTGGTCGAGATGCCCCACCTCGGGCACCACCGCCGACTTCGGGTCGAGTCCGCGCGTGATGAGCACGATGCGCTGCGCCGCGCGCGCCACGAGCCCGTTGCCCCAGACGAAGGGCTGCAACGCCAGGATCTCGCCGTGCACGAGCGCGGCGACGACGATCGCCGGGGCGTCGCTCGGCGCGATGAGCAGCCGCGCCAGGCCGTCGAGGCGCGCGGTCACCTCATCGGCGCCGGGCAGCACGCCCGGGTCCGGGCGGACCGCGACGTCCTCCCCCGCGAGGCGCGGGCGGCCGAGTGCGTCCGGAGCCACGACGTCCGCGGCGGCGACCATGTGCAGGCGCGCGAGGACCTGGATCGGGCTGCGGCGCCAGACGTCGACGA
Organism: Yinghuangia sp. YIM S09857; assembly: GCF_051388915.1. Lineage (NCBI taxonomy): Bacteria > Bacillati > Actinomycetota > Actinomycetes > Kitasatosporales > Streptomycetaceae > Yinghuangia > Yinghuangia sp. YIM S09857. The sequence goes on from NZ_JBPKBH010000008.1 coordinate 261,646, forward strand.
GGGTCCCGTACTCGGCGGAGAGCCGCAGGGCGCCTCCGACGATGCCCGCCTCGGGGTCGTCCGTACGCGAGTAGTCCGTGCGGCGGCGCACCTCCTCCAGCGACCAGTCGGCGCCTTCCAGCGCGGCGCTGGCACGGGCCCCGCGCAGGGCGGACTCGGCGCTGATCTCGGGGCTGCGGCGGCGCATCGTGCGGTGCCCCAGCAGGGCGTCGACGGCCTTGCGGGCGGTCTCGACGGCCTCGGGCACGCCGGGCAGCGCGGCGACGGCGGCGAACGGGTCTCGGGTGTCCACGCGCCGACCCTACGCGCAACGCGCGCCCCCGCGCGTACGCCCCCCGGCGCAACAAACGCCCTCACACTCCGATTTGACTCGGACACGAAGTGCGACGGATGATCCTTGTCGAAAACGATTGTCACTCCCGACAATCCACGGTCCCGCACCCGTCCCGAACCTCGTCCCGCACCGAGCCGCACCCGGCCCGCATCCGGGACCACACCCGATTCACACCCGGGCCCACACCAGCGCACCACCCGCGCAACACCCCACCGACACGAATACGTCGTCTCGGCGACGTGACACCACGCACGGAAGGACCGGCCTCGTGAAGATCGCCTTCGTCGGCAAGGGCGGCAGCGGCAAGACGACGCTCTCGTCCCTCTTCGTCCGCCACCTGGGCGCCGCCGGCCTCCCGGTCCTCGCCGTGGACGCGGACATCAACCAGCACCTCGGCGTCGCGCTCGGGCTCACCGACGCGAAGGCCGCCGCCATCCCGCCGCTCGGCGCGCACCTCGGGCTGATCAAGAACTATCTGCGTGGCGACAACCCGCGCATCGGGTCGGCCGACGAGATGGTCAAGACGACCCCGCCCGGGCGCGGTTCGCGGCTGCTGCGCCTCGACGAGGACAACCCCGTCTACGACGCCTGCCGCCGTCCGGTGGGCAGTTGCTGTAGCGGCATGCGCATCATGGCCACCGGCCCCTTCCAGGAAGGCGACCTGGGCGTGGCGTGCTACCACTCCAAGGTCGGCGCGGTGGAGCTGATGCTCAACCACCTCGTGGACGACGCCGGGGAGTATGTGGTCGTCGACATGACGGCGGGATCGGACGCCTTCGCCTCCGGGCTGTTCACACGCTTCGACATGACCTTCCTGGTCGCCGAGCCGACGCGCAAGGGCGTGAGCGTCTACCGGCAGTACCGCGACTACGCGCGCGACTGGGACATCTCCCTCGCCGTCGTCGGCAACAAGGTGCAGGGCCCGGACGACCTGGAGTTCCTGCGCGAGCACGTCGGCGCCGACCTGCTGACGTGGACCGGCCAGTCGGAGTTCGTGCGCGAGGTCGAGAAGGGCCGTACACCCGGGTTCGAGCTGCTGGAGGCGGACAACCGCGCGGCATTGGAGCGCATGCGCGAGGCGGCGGACGCGACGTATGAGCGCCGCGACTGGGCGCGCTACACCGCGCAGATGGTCGAGTTCCACGTGAAGAACGCGCACAGCTGGGCCAATTCCAAAACCGGCGTCGACCTGACGACCCAGGTCGACCCGGACTTCGTCCTGGGCCCCGCGGCGCTGGCCGGACAGGTTTGACCGTCCGCGAAGCCGGTGAGGGCGGGCCCGCGATATGCGGACCCGCCCTCTTGGCGGTACGTCTGCCTCAGCGGCGCGCGGCGCCACTCACTCGCGGCACGTGGCGACCTGTGCGCGCCGCACGACTCGATCGCGCCGCACAACCCGCTCGGGTCGCGCAAGCCACTCGCGGCACGCGGTCCACCTCAGTCGCGCCGAGCAGCGGGCGCGACATACGGCGCCGAGCCCGCCGGGTTGGGCGGAGCCTGCTGGCCGCCCGTGACCGTGCCCCAGTCGGCCGGTGCCTGGCCGACGCCGAGGCCCTGGAGCTTGGCGACGACACCCGGGTCCTGCGCGTCCAGCCAGTCCACGAACTGCCGGAAGGACACGCAGCGCACGCCGTCCTTCTTGCACACGCCGCGCATCGTGTTCTCGACCGCGTTCATGTAGACGCCGCCGTTCCACGTCTCGAAGTGGTTGCCGATGAACAGTGGCGCGCGGTTCGTCGTGTAGGCCCGCTCGAAGCCGCCCATGTAGAAATCGGTCGCCTGCTGCTCAAGCGCGGGCCACTGCGACTGCGGGGCGTCCTTCTTGCCGTTGGTCTGCTGGAACATGATGTTGTAGTCCATCGAGAGCTGCGACTTGCCGCCCGGGCCGGGCCACGGCAGGGACTGGAGCGGGAGGTCCCAGAGGCCGTCCTTCTTCTTCGGCCAGACCTGGAGGCCGCCCTTCGAGGAGGCGTCGTACCGCCAGCCGAACTCCTTCGCCGCCGGGATCAGGGTGTTCTGCCCCTCCAGGCACGGCGCGCGGCCGCCGATCAGCTCCTTCTTGTAGTCGAAGGGCAGCGACGGGATGTCCGTCCAGCCGGAGTTGGTACGCCAGTTCTGCACGAAGGAGTAGGCCTGCTCGATCTCCTTCTTCCACTCCTCCACCGACCAGTTGTCGCCGCCCTTGGCACCGCAGAAGTGGCCGTTGAAGTGGGTGCCGATCTCGTCGCCCTCAAGCCATGCCTCGCGCATCTGGATCAGCGTGGAGCGCTCGTTCTTGTCCAGCAAGAAGTCGATGTCGGTCGCGCCCGGGCCGTGCTTCGGGCCCTGGTAGAGCGACTTCTTCGACTCGGGCAGGACGTAGATCCCGGAGAGGAACATCGTCATGTACGCGTTGCTCTCGCGTGCCACCTTGCGGAAGCGGGAGACGAGGTTCACGCCGTCCATCTCGGCCGCGCCGTCCCAGGAGAAGACCACGAACTGCGGGGGCTTCTCCCCCGGCTTGAGCTTCTCCACCTTGGGCTGGTTCGGCTGCGGGCCGGTGTCGCTCGTCGACCCGTCTCCGATGGGCTTGGCCTCGCGGGGACCGGTGGGGGACGGCGAGTCCGAACCGGGGCTCCCGTCGGGGCCGGGACCGGAGTTCTTGGCCGGCGAGGCACCGGAATCCTTGTCGTCGCCGCCCTTGGCGAACACGACGAAGCCGATGGCGGCCAGCACCGCCACGACGACAAGGACCGCGGCACCTCGGACAGAACGCACAGTTCACCTCATTTGTTGGCAGGACCCCACGGTCTGGGACGCATCTGGCATGACCACTTGTCCACAGACACGCACCCGGGAGCCGCTTCGGTTGCAGGGACTAACGGCAACTACCGCCGCATACCCGGCAGAAAGCGATGATCACAAGCCGACGATGTGAACCGAACCACATCACTGTAGGTGACAACTACCCCGTGGCCCGAAAGGTCACGGAGCCGCCCCCGCGGATTTGTTCACCCGTTTGAGCCGGATCTTTACCGTTTCTCGATGAGAAACTGACGGTAGCGTAAAGACTACTTAGTGCAATCTTGGCGTTTCGGCTGCCGCACGCCCAGCCGCCCACGACGCCGTCGCACGCCCCCATCAAGGCACCCCGGCCGTACGGCACATCCCGCCCACATGGCATCCGCCCACAAGGCGTCCGCCGCCCGGCCACCCGCCGGTCCACCGCCTGACCAACCGCCCGCGCCGCCCCCCGGCCGCGGCGGCTGACCACCCGGAGGAGACGGGACCATGACCCTCCCCACGCGCCCGCCCAAGGCGGCCCGCACCGTGCTGCGCGCCCGCGCAGTGATCCGCCACGACCTGGGCGCATCCCTGGTCGTCTTCCTCATCGCGATCCCCCTCTCGCTCGGCATCGCCCTGGCCGCCGGCGCCCCGCTGACCTCCGGCATCATCGCCGCGGTCGTCGGCGGCATCGTGGTCGGCACGATCGGCGGCGCGCCGCTCCAGATCAGCGGCCCCGCCGCGGGCCTGACCGTCGTCGTCGCGGGGCTCGTCCCGATCTACGGCTGGCGCGTCACCTGCGCGATCACCGTGGCCGCGGGCCTCCTGCAAGTCCTGCTGGGCCTCGCCAAGGTGGCCCGCGCCGCACTGGCCCTGTCCCCCGCCATCGTGCACGGCATGCTCGCCGGAATCGGCATCGTGATCGCGATCGCGCAGTTGCACGTGGTCCTCGGCGGTTCGCCGCAGAGCGAAGCGCTCGACAATCTGCACGAACTCCCGGGCCAGTTCGCCGCGTTGCGCGCCCCCGAACTGACCGTCGGCGTGCTGACCGTGGCCGTGCTGCTGGCCTGGCCGCTGCTGCCCGCCCGCCTGAACGGGCTGCGGCGCATCCCCGCTCCGCTGGTCGCGGTCGCCCTCGCCACCCTTGTCGCCACCGCGGCGAGCCTGGAGGTGGCACGTGTCGACCTCCCGGGCGCCGCGCTGGTGCTGCCCTCGGTCCCGGTCGGCTTCGGCTGGGCGGGCCTGGTCACGGCCGTCGTGACGGTCGCCGTCGTCGGCGCGGTCGAGTCGCTGCTGGCCGCGGTCGCGACCGACCGCCTCCACCACGGCAAACGCTCCGACCTCGACCGCGAACTCGCCGCCCAGGGCGTCGGGAACGTCGTCTCCGGCATGGTCGGCGGCTTCCCGATCTCGGGCGGCGCGATCCGCTCCACCGCCAACGTCCGGGCGGGCGCCACCAGCCGCGCCGCGACGATCATGCACGGCCTGTGGGTCCTGCTGTTCGTCGGACTGCTCGGCGGCATGGTCGAACGCATCCCGCTCGCCGCACTCGCCGCGCTGGTGATGGTCGTCGGCATGCAGATGGTCAACCGCGCGCACATCCGCCACGTGCACCGGCACCGCGAATTCCCCGCGTACGTCGCGACCGTGGCCGGTGTCGTCGTGGCGGGCGTCCTCGAAGGCGTGGCGCTCGGCGTCATCGCGGCCGTCGTCATGGCGCTGCTGCGGCTCAGCCGGAGCACGGTGCACGCGTACGAGCGCGACGGCGCGTTGCACGTGGAGGTACACGGGGCCCTCACCTTCCTGTCGGTGCCGCGCCTGTCGCGCGTCCTCGACAAACTGCCCGCCGGAGAACACGTGGTGCTCGACCTCACCGTCGACTACCTCGACCAGGCGGCGTTCGAGGCCGTGCACACGTGGCGCAACGCCTATGTGGCACGCGGCGGGCAGGTGGAGATCGAGGAGATCCACGACGACCACTACGGCCGCGCCGCCGACGGACAGCCGGGGTCGCGCCGCATCGGACCCACGCCGTCCGCGCGCTGGTTCGCGCCGTGGTGGCACTGGCAGCGCCTGCACCCGCGGCGGGGGCGCCCGCCCGCGCATCCGTTGGTCGCGGGCGCCCGGGAGTTCCAACTGCGCACGGCGCCGCTCGTCCAGCCGTTCCTGGAGCGTCTCGCACTCGAAGGGCAGAACCCGGCGCAGTTGTTCATCACGTGTGCGGACTCGCGCGTCGTCCCCAATCTGATCACCGCGAGCGGCCCGGGTGACCTGTTCACCGTGCGCAATGTGGGCAACCTCGTGCCTCCCCACCCGCACGGCTCGGACGCACACGCGGGCGCGGACGATTCGGTGGGCGCGGCGATCGAGTACGCGGTGTCCGTCCTCGGGGTGCGCAGCATCACCGTGTGCGGGCACTCGGGGTGTGGGGCGATGCAGGCTCTTCTGGCGGGTGTCGAGGGTGGGGGGCGTCCCGCTACTGCCCTGGACACGAAGGCGCCCGACGAGGACGCGGACGCAGGTCAGGTCGCGGACGATGTGCCGACCACGTCGGGCCTGCCCGAGCACACCCCGCATCTGCGCCGCTGGCTCGCCAACGGCCGCACCAGCGTGGACCGTTACCTCGAACGTCCGGCACCGACCCTGTCCGGGTACGCTCCGGCGCCCGCCGAGCAGCTCTGCCTCACCAACGTGCTCCAGCAGCTCGACAACCTGCTCGGCCACCCGGTGGTGCACCGCGCGGTCGAGGACGGGCAACTCCGGCTGTTCGGGTTGTACTTCGACCTCGCCTCCGCACACATGTACGTGCACGACGCCGCCACCGGCCAGTTCGAGCCCGTGGTGGCGCCGCTCGACAAGCCCGCCCCCGACGCGCCCGACGTACCGCCCGAGCAGGCCCTTGAGGCCGCCGCCGCGGGACGGCCCTGAGGTCGGACGGCTCCGCGGGAATGCCGTCCGAGAAAATCGAAATCGCGCCCAACCCTCGGCTGTTCGGCTCCGAAAGAGGGGTGAGGACAGACACGCACCGCCACGCGGGACGACCTAGGCGTCGTGGCGGTGCGCACCGGGGACCCGGTCCGACCTGACAGATCCGCGCCCGCCCCC
>NZ_JBPKBH010000008.1:267999-323681 GCF_051388915.1 Yinghuangia sp. YIM S09857
CGGAACCGTCCCAGGACCGAAGGGGCACATTCGACATGACCCGTACCATCGGCACGGCCGGGCGCCCCGGCACGGCCGCGCAGAAACCCGGACCGCCGTCCGGACCGCGGCGGCGGATGACACCGACCGTCGCGCTCCTGGGTGCCGGGGCGTTCCTCGCCACCGCGACGGTCGCCCTGCCGGACGGCAACCCCGCGGGCGCCTCCAGCCACCGCGAGGCGCCGCTGATCGCCACGAGCCCGCAGTTGGACAACACCGACCTGTACGCGTTCGTGAGCCCCGACAGGACCGACACGGTGACGCTGGTCGCGAACTTCGTGCCGTTCCAGGAGCCCAACGGCGGACCGAACTTCCACCCGTTCGCCGCCGACGCGCGCTACAACCTGAACGTCGACGCGGACGGCGACGCGAAGCCGGACGTGACGTACCGCTTCACCTTCAAGAACCAGGACAAGCGCGGCACCAGCACGTTCCTCTACAACAACGGGCCGGTCACCTCGCTCGACGATGAGAACCTGCTGTTCCGGCAGACGTACACCGTCGAGGAGATCCGGCCGGGCAAGGGCCCGCGCAAGCTCGTCGAGAACGCGCTCGCGGCACCGTCCAACGTGGGCAAGGCCTCGATGCCCGACTACGGGGCGCTGCGCGACGCGGCGCTCACCGAACTACCGGGCGGCGGCAAGGTGTTCGCGGGCCAGACCGAGGACCCGTTCTTCCTCGACCTGCGCGTCTTCGACCTGCTGTACGGCGGCGACCTCAGCGAGGTCGGCCAGGACACCGTCGCGGGCTACAACGTCAACACCATCGCGCTGCAACTCCCCAAGAACGCCCTCGCGTTGAACGGCGACGCGGACCGCAACCCGGTCATCGGCGTGTGGAGCACCACCGAGCGGCGCGGCTTCGACATCGTCACCGCGGACGGCAAGAACCGCGACTGGGGCAAGTTCGTCCAGGTCTCGCGGCTCGGGAACCCGCTGGTCAACGAGGTCGTCGTACCGGCCGCGCTGAAGGACCGCTTCAACGCGCTGACGCCCGACCAGGACGCGAAGGTGACGGAGCTGGTGGACCGGGTCAACAACCCGGAGGTGCCGCAGCTCATCGAGAAGATCTACGGCCTCAAGGCCCCGGCCGCGCCGCGCGCCGACCTCGTGGAGATCTTCCTGACCGGAATCGCCAAGGCCACCGACGGGCCGATCCAGGCCGACCTCAACTCGCAGTTGCTCAACAAGGACGTCGACCCGAAGAAGTTCGTGCCCGCGGAGGAATTGCGGCTGAACATGTCGGTGCCGCCCGCGGCGAAGCCCAGCCGGCTCGGCGTGCTCGGCGGCGACCTGGCCGGTTTCCCGAACGGGCGCAGGCTGACCGACGACGTCGTGGACATCGAACTCCAGGCACTGGAGGGCGCGGCGGCCACCGGCAAGCTCGTTCCGGCGCTGGCCAAGGGCGACATGGTCGACGTCAACAACAAGGGCTTCGGCAACACGTTCCCGTACGTCGGGCTCCCGGAGTACTGGCCGGTCAACCGCGCGCTGCCGAAGGGCTGAGCTGGGCCGCGGTCTTCTTCCGCCGGACCTCGCCGCGGACTTGGTCGGCCGAGGTCCCGTCGGCCGGAAATGCCACGGCGCTTCGGACGTAGGCCTTCGACCGGACGCCGTTTGGCCCGGGCCACTTCGGCCGAGAACTCTTCGACACGCCGGCCCGGGGGCACACGCCCCCGGCCGGGCTCCTTTGGGGGGAGCACGCCATGACCGAGCAGGCGACCAGCACATGGGCCGAGGGGACGAACGGCGCTTCCGAGCCACCTTGTTCGACCAACGAGCCCACCACACCGCCCACCTCGCGGACCGCCGGGCACGCGCAGCAGCCGCGTGAACCGCGTGCGCGCGCCCTCCGTTTGCTCGCCGCGACCACCGCCGCGGCAACGCTCCTGATCGGTGTCCCCGCGCTGCTGGCCCCGCCCGACGGCGGTTCGGGTCCGGCGGCTCCGGCGGCCGCGGTTCCGGCCATACCGGACGGGTCGGCCGGCCGCGGTTCGCTCGACGCCGTGATCGCCGCGGCGCAGGGCAAGTTGCGTACCAGCCCAGACGACGCGCGCACGTTGGCGACGCTGGGAGCCGCGTACGTGGAACAGGCCCGCGTGACCGGCGATCCCGCGTACTACCCGCGTGCCGAGGAGGCGTTGGCGCGGGCGCTCGCGCTCTCCGTGCCCGGCTCGGCCGCGCACGTGCCGGCGCTCGTCGGGCTCGCGGCCCTTGCGAACGCGCGGCACGACTTCGCGGCAGCCCGGGAGTTCGCCTCCCGGGCGGTCGAGGCCGAGCCGTTCGACGCGACGGCGCACGGGGCCCTCGCCGACGCACTGACGCAACTCGGCGCCGCCGACGAGGCGACGGCGGCGGTGCAGCGCATGCTCGACCTGCGTCCTTCCGTGGCGTCCTTCACACGGGCCGCCTACGACCTGGAACTGCGCGGCGACACGGACGGTGCGAAGGCCGCGCTGGAGCGGGCGTCGGAGATCGCGGGGACGCCGGACGAGATCGCGTACTGCCGCCGCCACCTCGGCGAACTCGCCCGGCGAACGGGCGACGCGGCCGGCGCGACGGCCCACTTCGACGCCGCTCTGCTCGCCGCGCCCGGCGATGCCGCACTGCGCGCGGGGCGTGCGGCCGCGCTCGCGGCGCTCGACCGCCGGGACGAGGCGCTCGCGGAGTACGCCGCCGCGACGGCCGCGCGCGCGGTGCCGGGCCTGCTGGTCGAGTACGGCGAACTCCTCGACAGAGTCGGCCGCCCGGCCGAGGCCCGTGCGCAATACGACCTCGCCGCAGCGTCCTTCGCGCTCCTGGAGGCCAACGGCGCCGACGACGACCTCGCCCGCGCCCAGTTCGAGGCCGACCACGGCGACCCCGCCGAGGCGTTGCGGCGGGCCCAGGCCCAGTGGGAGCGCGCGCCGTCCGTGTTCGCCGCGGATGCGCTCGGCTGGGCCTTGCACCGCAACGGCCGCGACGTCGAGGCGTTGGAGTACGCCCGGCGTGCGGTCGCGGGCGGCTGGCACGACCCGCTGCCGGTCGGCCACTTGGCGGCGATCGAGGCGGCGACGGGCCGACCGGCAGGACCGCAGGGGGACGTACAGGCGCGTGGAGGTGTGGCGTGACGACGTCCATGACCAGACCTCGTCCGTGGCGGCGCCGCACGGCTCTGGTGCTCGGCGCTCTCGCACTCACGGTGGCCGGGCAGTGCGCGGCCGGTTCGTCCGCATCCGCGCACCCGCTCGGGAATCTGAGCGTCAACCAGTACCACGGTCTGACCGTACGGCCGGACCGCGTCGACGACTTCGCGGTCGTGGACCTCGCCGAGATCCCGACGCTCCAGGAGCGGGACCGCATCGACGCCGACCGCGCGGGCGGCACGTCCCCCACGGAGCTCGCCGCCTACGCGGACAGGACGTGCGCAAGCGTCGCCGCCGACCTGCGCATCACCGTGGACGACCGGGCGTCGTCCTTCCGCGTCACCGCCTCCCGTGCCGAACAACCGCGCGGCAGCGGCGGGTTGGCCACAACGCGGATCGAGTGCGAGCTGACCGCGCCGGTGGACCTCACGACGGAGGCGCGGCTGAGGGTGGCGTCCGCGCACCTGGTCGACCGAGTGGGCTGGCGCGAGTTCACCGCGGTCGGCGCGGGGGTCGCGCTGCCGGACGACGGGACGCCGCGTGTGAGCCCGAGTGCGCAGTTGCGGTCGTACCCGACCGACCTGCTCACCTCGCCCCTCAACGTGCGCGCGGTCGACGTGTGGACGCGCCCGGGCGCCGATGCGGCGCCGCGAGCGAAGGACGCCGCGGCACCGAGTGGCCCGCTTCCGGACTTCGTCGAGGACGCCCACGGCGCGGTGCAGCGCGCTTTCGACAACCTCGTCGGCGCGGACCGCATCACGCCGGTCGCGGGTATCGCGGCGGTCATGCTGGCGCTGCTGCTCGGCGCGTCGCACGCGGTGCTGCCGGGGCACGGCAAGACGGTGATGGCCGCCTACCTGGCGCTGCGGGGTGCGGACGGGCGGCGGCAGGGCGTACGCGACGCGGTGACCGTGGGGGCGACCGTCACGCTGACGCACACCGCGGGGGTCCTGGTGCTCGGGCTGTTGCTGACCGGTTCCGCATCGCTGGCGGGCGACTCGGTGATCGCGTACCTCGGCGCGGCGAGCGGCGTGTTGGTGGTGGCCGTCGGGGCCAGCCTGCTGCGCTCGGCACTGCGGGGCGAAAACCTCGTACACGGGCACGCGCACAGCCACGACCACCATCACGCGCACCCCCACACGCACGACCACGCTCGCACGCACTCCCACGAGCGTGTGCCGGCCACCACAGGCGCACCCCCGCAAGCCGACACCGAACACGCCGCCCAGCCCGGCGCCGGCGAACACCGCGCAACGCACCACCACCACGCGCACACACCTGCGCACACGCACACGCTCACTGACGACCATCGCCCCCGACGCCGAGTTCTCGTAGGCATGGGCATAGCAGGCGGCCTCGTCCCCAGCCCCTCCGCACTCGTCGTCCTCCTCGGCGCCATCGCCCTCGGCCGGACCGCGTTCGGCGTGCTGCTCGTGCTCGCGTACGGCCTCGGTATGGCCGCCGTGCTGATCGCCGCGGGGCTGCTCCTCGTCCGCGTCCGCGAGCGCGCACGCAAGCGCCTCCCGAAGACCACCACCCGCCTTGCCCGACTGATCCGCCCGACCCTGCGCCGAGCCCCGGCCCTCACCGCCCTGTTCGTCGTCGCCGTGGGCCTCGTCCTCGCCTGGCGCGGACTGTCGTCGCCTTCCGCCTTCGGCTGACCGAACCCCGACCCACCAAAAGACCCACGAGAACAAACCCACCGGGACCAGCCCACCGGAACCAACCAACCGGCACCAGCCCGCCCACCTGTCTGCTCCAGTGAGAGGAAGCAGCCATGACCCGCACCACGTTCACGCGACGGCTCGCCATAGTGACCGCGGCGTCCGTCCTCGCCCTGTTGACCGCGTGCTCAGGGGGTGGCGGCAAGAAGGACGCGCCGGCCGCCGGGGACGGCGGCTTCGCGCCCGCGCCGGGCACCGCGGCATGCCAGGAGCACCAAGCCAACGAGCCGGGCGTCGAGTACACGTCGGAAGAGGAGGGCGACACCGGCAAGGTGTTCGAGATGCTCCGCCACTACACGGCCAACGGCCGCAAGCCCTTCTGCGACGGCAAGCCGCCGACCGACCTCGACAAGCGCTGGGCCGGCCTCTTCCTCGGCTTCGGCGCCGACGCGGGGCTGCTCGCGCCGGAGCTCGGCGGCAGCGGGCAGGCCCCCGAGGAGCCCATGGAGGAGCCGATGGAGGAGCCCGTGGAAGCCCCCGAGGCAGACCTCGCGGGCACCGCCCCTTAAAGGTCTAAACCAATTTCTTTCGGCCCCTTGTCAGCCCCGCCCCGTCACTGATTCGCTACTGGCGATAGAAGATGTCACGCAAAGTCTGTTTGACGGAGGAAAACGCGTGAGTGACGCAGCCGAGAACCGCGACGCACTGTCCAACCTGCTCAAGGAGGAGCGACGCTTCCCGCCGCCCCCCGCGCTCGCAGCCTCGGCCAATGTGACGGCCGCCGCATATGCGGCGGCCGACGCCGACCGACTCGGCTTCTGGGCGGCCCAGGCCGCGCGCCTGACCTGGGCGAAGGAGCCGACCGAGACGCTGGACTGGTCGAACGCGCCGTTCGCGAAGTGGTACGCCGACGGCGAGCTGAACGTCGCGTACAACTGCGTCGACCGCCACGTCGAGGCGGGGCTCGGCGACCGCGTCGCGATCCACTGGGAGGGCGAGCCGGGCGACAGCCGGGCGATCACGTACGCCGAACTCCAGCGCGAGGTCTCCAAGGCGGCGAACGCCCTCACCGAGCTCGGCGTCGAGGCCGGCGACCGCGTCGCGATCTACCTGCCGATGATCCCCGAGGCGGTCGTGTCGATGCTCGCGTGTGCGCGCATCGGCGCCCCGCACTCGGTCGTCTTCGGCGGCTTCTCCGCGGACGCCGTCTCGTCCCGTATCCGGGACGCCGACGCGCGCGTAGTCATCACAGCGGACGGCGGCTACCGGCGCGGCAAGCCCTCCGCGCTCAAGCCGGCCATCGACGACGCGCTTGCGACGTGTCCGGACGTACGCAACGTCCTGGTGGTCCGCCGCACCGGCGAGGACGTCGCGTGGACCGAGGGACGCGACGTGTGGTGGCACGACGTCGTGGACGCGCAGTCCGACACGCACACCCCGCGGGCGTTCGACGCCGAACACCCGCTGTTCATCCTCTACACCTCCGGCACCACCGGGAAGCCGAAGGGCATCCTGCACACGTCGGGCGGCTACCTGACCCAGACGTCCTACACACACCACGCGGTGTTCGACCTCAAGCCCGAGACCGACGTCTACTGGTGCACCGCCGACATCGGCTGGGTCACCGGCCACTCGTACATCGTGTACGGCCCCCTCTCCAACGGCGCCACGCAGGTCCTGTACGAGGGCACCCCCGACACGCCGCACCAGGGCCGCTGGTGGGAGGTCGTCCAGAAGTACGGCGTCACGATCCTCTACACCGCCCCCACCGCGATCCGCACGTGCATGAAGTGGGGCGACGACATCCCCGCGAAGTTCGACCTGTCCTCGCTGCGCGTCCTCGGCTCGGTCGGCGAGCCGATCAACCCCGAGGCGTGGATGTGGTACCGCAAGAACATCGGCGGCGACCGCTGCCCGATCGTCGACACCTGGTGGCAGACCGAGACCGGCGCGATGATGATCAGCCCCCTCCCGGGCGTCACCGCCGCCAAGCCCGGTTCCGCGATGCGCCCGCTGCCCGGCATCGCCGCCGACGTGGTGGACGACAACGCCCGGCCGGTCCCCGACGGTGGCGGCGGCTACCTGGTGCTCACCGAGCCGTGGCCGTCGATGCTCCGCACCATCTGGGGCGACGACGAGCGCTTCAAGGACACCTACTGGTCCCGCTGGGAAGGCCTCTACTTCGCGGGCGACGGCGCCAAGAAGGACGAGGACGGCGACATCTGGCTCCTCGGCCGCGTCGACGACGTGATGCTCGTCTCCGGCCACAACATCTCGACCACCGAGGTCGAATCGGCCCTCGTCTCCCACCCGAAGGTCGCCGAGTCCGCCGTCGTCGGCGCCACCGACGCCACCACCGGCCAGGCCATCGTCGCCTTCGTCATCCTCCGCGGCAACGCCGCCGAGGAAGAGGGCATCGTCGACGAACTGCGCAACCACGTCGGCGCCACCCTCGGCCCGATCGCCAAGCCCAAGCGCGTCCTGATCGTCCCCGAACTCCCCAAGACCCGCTCCGGCAAGATCATGCGCCGCCTCCTCCGCGACGTGGCCGAGAACCGCGAACTGGGCGACGTGCAAACCCTCACCGACGCCTCCGTGATGGACCTCATCCAGACCAAGCTCCCCAACGCCTCCGAAGACTGAGGCGCCCGGGACTGAGGCGCCCCGGACTGAGGCACCCGGGACTGAGGCACCGGACAATCCGAAGGCCCCGTACCTCCCAATTGGAGGTGCGGGGCCTTCGTCCCGGCTCGGCCGCGGATGCGGGGTGGCGGCGCCAGGGCCCGGCCGCGTTTCCGACAAGGGGTACGCGGAGCGATCAGGCGGGAGCGTCGAGGTCGGTGAGGAGGCGGGCTATGTTCAGGCCGGTTTCCAGATAGTCGACGAACACTTCGTTGTTGAGGGCGAAGGGGGAGCGGCGTTCGCGGATGATCTTTATGGCGGTGGGGGCGTCGTAACCCAGTTCCACGAGGGTCTGGGCGACGACCAGGCCGGAGCGGTTGTAGCCGGCTTGGCAGCGCACGAGGGTGCGGCGGCCTTCGCGCAGGGCGCCGCGCACGGTGGTCGCCAGGGACTCGACGGTGGCGAGTTGTTCGGGGGTGAGCGGGTCGTCGGGTATGGCGGCGCAGTGGTGTTCGGTGCCGGGGGACGGACCGTGGCCGTCGGACTCGTGCAGGCTGACCACGACGTCGAACTGGTTGCGTACGATCGCCGGTTCGTACGCTCCCCACGGCGACCGGTAGAAGTGCCCGCCCATCCACAGGTTGTGGATGATCTCGTTCCACGGGCTGTCCGGTCCCGGCGTGTCGCGATCCCTCTGGCGGACCCTCACAGCGTCTCCCCTCGCCCTCGCGTTCGCCCTCGTGCTGGCCCTCGCCTCCGGCGACGGAAAAACAATCGCGCGGCGCCCTTTCATCCCCTGATGATGGTTCATGGCTTGGACTCTCACGGACGGTCTCGACGCCTTCCACGCCGCCGCGGGTGCTTTCCTGCACGCCGATCCGGTGACCCACACGCAGCACCTGACGGTCATCCACGCGCTGCGCGAGCGCGGGCCGTACGCGTTCGGGCAGGACGGCCCCGTCTACGGGTGGTGGTCCGACGACGCGGGGGACGTCGCGGGGGCGTTCGTGCATACACCGCCGTTTCCGATGCTCTTGACGCCCACAGTCGAGGCGGCCCTCGAACCGCTCGCGGAGGCGCTGATGGAGAGAGCCGTGCCGGGGGCGGCGACGCTCGGCGTCAATGCCCGGGGTGCCGTCGCGGACGCTTTTGCGCAGGTGTGGACGGCGCGCACAGGTGCGGTGGCGCGCGTCGTCCAGTCCCAACGGCTGTTCCGGCTGGGCACGTTGACGCCGCCCGATCCGGCACCGGCCGGGCGCGCGCGGGACGCCGAACGGTCCGACATCCCCGTGCTGGCGGACTACGTACGGCACTACCAAGTGGAGTCCTCCCCGGAGGCCATGGCGTCGGACGAGATCGCCGCACACGTCGAAATGCGTCTCGTCCACGGCGGCTACACCCTCTGGGAACGCGACGGCGACCTGGTGTCGTTCGCGGGGCAGACCCCGGCCATCGCGGGCGCCGCTCGGGTCGGGCCCGTCTACACGCCTCCCGAGCACCGGGGGCACGGCTACGGGACCGCGGTCACCGCCGCGCGTACCGCGACCGCCCTCGCGTCGGGCGCCGACGAGGTGCTGCTCTTCACCGATCTCGCGAATCCGACGAGTAACAACATCTACCGGAAGATCGGCTACGAACCGGTGGAAGACCGGGTGATCCTGGCGTTCGACCCGCGGCCGTGACGGGCCACCCGGAGCGCGTCCGCGAAGGCGGAGGCTCGCGTTCCGGATCCGACGTACCACCAGAAGTGCCCCGGAACACGGGCGTTCCCCGCGGTGGCGGGGCACAATGCCGGGCATGACCCCGGACACCGAGGCGTTGCGCATCGCCGTGTACGACGCGTTCGCCACGAAAGGCCGCGCGCCGACCCCCGCCGAACTGGCCGCACGCTTCGCGACCGACCAGGGGGCGGTGCGCACGGTCCTGCACACGCTGCACGAGCAGCGCCACGTCGTCCTGGCCCCGGACGGCACGATCGCGATGGCCCACCCGTTCTCGTCGATCCCCCTCGGGTTCTCCGTGATGGGCGCGCGTACGCTGTGGTGGGGCGGCTGCGCGTGGGACGCCTTCGCGATCCCGCACCTGGTGGGCGGCGAGCCCGAGGTTCTGGTGTCGACGCGCTGCCCCGGCTGCGGCGCGCCGCTGGCCTGGGTGGTGGACCGCGACGCGCCCCCGCCCGGCAACCACGTCGCGCACTTCCTCGTACCGACCGCGCACATGTGGGACGACGTCGTCCGCACATGCGGCAACCAGCGGCTCTTCTGCCGCCAGTTGTGCGTCGACGCGTGGCTCAAGGCGACCGGCGACACACGCGGGTACGTCATGGACCTCGCCACCCTGTGGAAGCTGGCGCGCGGCTGGTACGCCGGGCGCCTCGGCCCCGGCTACCGCCGCCGCGAACCGGCCGAAGCCGCCGAGTACTTCCGGTCGGTGGGCCTGCACGGTGAGTTCTGGGGGTTGTGACCGGCGTCGCCGTTGACGATCCGCACCGGCGCCTGCGACGACGACACCGCACTCGGCCCGACAGCTCCTGATCCGAAAATCTTGTCGATATACTGATGCGATCGGGATAGCACCGGGCTGCCTGCACGTTCCCCGAACCACCATGGCAGCCCGGGAAGTACGCGCGACGCTCCGGCCCGCGCCACCGCATCGGCGCCCGACGCACGAAGGGTCTCCCTCGCCAGGAGGCATGCCGGGAAGTCTGGTCGGCGGGGATACGCAACGTATCCGCAGTTTTGTCCGATTCGCAGTGCGGTATAGGCCTGCGATCGCCGTCGCGACCAGGAGGCTCTTCCGTGCGTTCCGCACTCCGCCGTACCTTCCTTCGGCGGCCGTCCACCCTCGCCGAACGGAACTTCGTCGCCGACGCGCTGCGCACCGAGACGGTCGGCGGCGCGCTGCTCCTGATCGCCGCCGTCGTCGCGCTCATCTGGGCGAACTCCGGGTGGAGCAACGCCTACGAGGACCTCAGGGACTTCAGCTTCGGCCCCGACGCGCTCAACCTCCACCTGTCCTTCGGCACGTGGGCCTCCGACGGCCTGTTGGCGATCTTCTTCTTCGTCGCCGGCATCGAACTCAAGCGCGAACTCGTCGTCGGCGAACTCCGCTCGCCCTCGGCCGCCGCACTGCCCGTCATCGCCGCCGTCTGCGGCATGGCGGTGCCCGCGCTCTTCTACTTCGCGGTGAACTCGGGCGGCGGCGACCTCGACGGCTGGGCCATCCCCACCGCCACCGACATCGCGTTCGCCCTCGCCGTGCTCGCGGTGATCGGCACCAACCTGCCGTCGGCGCTGCGCGCGTTCCTCCTGACCCTCGCCGTCGTCGACGACCTGCTGGCCATCATGGTCATCGCGATCTTCTACACCGACCAGGTCAAGTTCTGGGCGCTCGGGCTCGCCGTCGCGGGCCTCGTGGCCTTCTACCTGATGCAGCGCTACCGCGTGCGCGGCTGGTGGCTGTACGTCCCCCTCGCCGTCGTCGTCTGGGCCCTCGTGCACGAGAGCGGCGTGCACGCCACGGTCGCGGGCGTGGCGATGGGCCTGCTGATGCGCGTACTCCCGGACAAGGACGAGGAGCATTCCCCCGCCGAGCACCTTGAGCACGTGGTACGCCCCATCTCGGCCGGCATCGCCGTCCCCGTCTTCGCGCTCTTCTCCGCGGGCGTCGCCGTGTCCGCCACCGCGCTCGAAAACGTGTTCAGCCACCGCATGCCGCTCGGCATCGTGATCGGCCTGGTGCTCGGCAAATCGGTCGGCATCTTCTGCGGCACCTACCTGGCCGCCCGGTTCACCCGTGCGGAGCTCAACGAGGACCTCGCCTGGGCGGACGTCCTCGGCCTGGCGATGCTCGCCGGCGTCGGCTTCACCGTGTCGCTGCTCATCAGCGAGCTGGCCTTCCACGAGACCCCCGGGCTGACCGAGCAGGCCAAGGCCGCGGTGCTGGTCGGCTCGGTGCTCGCCGCGCTCGCCGCCGCCGTACTGCTGCGGATAAGGAACAACAAGTACCGCTCGCTGATCGACGCGGAGAACCTCGACGAGGACGGCGACGGCATTCCGGACGTCTACCAGGAGGACGCCCGGCGCGCCCGCGAGGCCAAGCTCGGACACGCCCCGGCGGCGTTCCGCGACGCCTCCGGCGAATGACGCGGGGCGAAACGCGACACATCTGTCACACCCGTACGCCGCGCCCCGGTGGATAGCGGGCGCCGCGGCAGGGCATGATCGGGGCTACACGCCGGTAGCACGACGAGGAGAGAGCATGTCAGGCACCGAGAGGCCCCGCGCGCAGGACGTGCCCGTCGACAGCCAGCGGTCCCTGGGCGAGCTGTTCTCCGACGCCACGCGGGACATGTCCACGCTGGTGCGCAGCGAGATCGAGCTCGCCAAGAGCGAGATCAAGATCAACGTCGTGCACGCGGCGAAGGGCAGCGGGGCGTTCATCGCGGCGGGCGCGCTGGCGTTCTTCGCGTTCCCGTTCCTGAGCGTCGCGATCGCGTACGGCATCCACGCGCTCGGGCTGGGCCTCGGCTGGTCGTTCCTGATCGTCGGTGGGGCGTACCTGCTGCTCGCGGTCCTGCTCGGGGTGTTCGGCGTCATGTCGTTCAAGAAGGTGCGGCCGCCGCAGCGCACCATCAGGTCGACGCAGGAAACAGTGGCGACACTCAAGAACGTCGGCTGATCGGCGCCGGGCGCGCGGCCGCGCGGGGGGCGGCACGAACGGTGGCACCGGCGGTGACGCAGGCGGTGACGCAATCAGTGGCACAGGCGGGCGGCACAGGCGGTGGCAGAGGCGGCAGCTCCGGCAGTCGGACAGGCGGCCGCAAAGGCCGTCGTACAAGCGGCCGGAACACATGTGACGTACCGGGCGCGCACGGCTCCACCGGACCCACCGCGATGTGTGCAAGTCTGCTGACGTGACGGTTCCCGAGAGCTCAGCGGTCAATATCGACGGTCCCTGGACACACAGGGACATCTCGGCGAACGGTGCGCGCTTCCATATCGCCGAACTCGGCGAGGGGCCGGTCATCCTGCTGCTGCACGGCTTCCCCGAGTTCTGGTGGACGTGGCGCCACCAGATGGAGGCGCTGGCCCGCGCCGGCTTCCGGGCCGTCGCGATGGACCTGCGCGGGTACGGCGGCAGCGATCGTCCGCCGCGCGGCTACGACTCCATCACCCTCGCGCTCGACGTCACCGGCGTCATCCGCTCGCTCGGCGAACCGGACGCGATCGTCGCGGGGCACGGCGTCGGGGCGTCCCTCGCCTGGACCGCCGCGGTGCTGCGCCCCAAGCTGGTACGCCGCCTGGTCGCCGTCTCGATGCCGCACCCCCGGCGGCTGCGCACCGCGCTGCTGACGGACCGCCACCAGATCGCCGCGAGCCGGCACATCTTCTCGTTCCAGCGCCCGTGGGTTCCCGAACGCCGGCTCGTACGCGACGACGCGGCCATGGTCGAGGACCTGATGCGCGATTGGGCGGCCCCCGGCTGGCCGGACACCGAGGTCGCCGAACGCTACCGCCGCGCGATGCTCATCCCGGGCACCGCGCACTGCGCGGCGGAGCACTTCCGCTGGCTCATGCGCTCGCTGCCGCGCCCCGACGGCCTCCAGTACGCCGCGCGCATGAAGACACCGGTGGGAGTGCCGACCCTGCACCTGCACGGCGCGCTCGACACCGCGATCCTGCCGCGCACCGCGGCGGGTTCGGGACGGTACGTCGAAGCCCCGTACCGCTGGCGGCTGCTCGACGGGGTCGGTCACTTCCCGCACGAGGAGGCCCCCGATACGTTCACCCACGAACTGCTCAACTGGCTGAAGGACCCGGAGCCGGAGCGCTGACCGTGCGGCGTCTGCGCGGCGTCCGCGCGGCGCCGGACGGCGGACGCCGCACGGACTGGATCATGTCGATCAACTGAGCGGGAATTCCTGGCAGTTCTCTACAAACCAGGACGAGCCGTACCCGTGAAATCCTGTGCGCATGGCATTGCGCGGTTATCCGCTGAAGCGCCGGGGTAGGCGCCGGGACATGAGCCGGACGTACCACTGGACGTCCCCCGACCGCGCGGGGCATCTCGCGGGACTGGTAGCCATACTGCGTCGGCGCGTGCGCTGGCTTTCGCTGCGGATACGCGCCCGCTAGGCCTCCGGCCCAAGGCACACACCGCATGCCACGACCGCCGCCACGGCGGTGTCCACGCCTGCGGAATTCACGGTCGTGGTTGTCACGCCGGGCTCGGCCTCCGGCCCGCTACAGCGCGCATCCCTGCGTGTCGACCGGCTTGGTGTTCCGGATGCCCGCCTCGATGTCCTCGCGGATCTCGTCGGCGGTGAGCGCGTAGCCGGTCGACTCGTCGTCCAGCGACTTGGCGAAGATCACGCCGTAGACCTTGCCGTCCGGGGAGACCAGCGGGCCGCCCGAATTGCCCTGGCGGACCTTGGCGTACAGCGAGTAGACGTCGCGGCTCACCGTGCCGCGCTTGTAGATGTCCGGTCCCCCGGCCTTGATCTGCGCGCGCACGCGGGCCGCCTCGACGTGGAAGGAGCCGTTCTCCGGGAAGCCGATCACCAGGGAGTCCGAGCCCGGCGGCGCCTTCTGCTCGAACTCCAGGGGCTTGGCCTTGAGTCCGGGCACGGCGAGGACGGCGATGTCGCGGCGCCAGTCGTACAGCACGACCTCCGCCTCGTACTGCTTGCCCTCTCCGCCGATCTGCACGGTCGGCTTGCGCACGCCGCCGACCACGTGCGCGTTGGTCATGACGCGGTTCGGCGCGAACACGAAGCCCGAGCCCTCGATGACCTTGCCGCAGCTCTTCGCGGTCCCGACGATCTTGACGATGCTGTCGCGCGTGCTCTGCACGGCCGGCGAGTTGAGCAGCGCCGGGTCCGGCGGCGGTACCTGCGGGATGTCCTCGTGCACGAACGGGCTGAAGACCTGCGGGAACCCGTTGCTGTCGAGCAGGTTGCTGAACGACGAGAACCACGTGTCCGCGCCCTGCGGCAGCACCTTCTGGACGCCGCCGAGCACCTGGGACCCGCGTACCTCGCGCGCCACCGTCGGCATCGTCGAACCGGCCACCGACGACCCGATCAGCCAGACCACGACCAGCAGCGCCGACACGCTCACCACCGCGCCGCCCGCGGCGTCCACGAGCCGGGCGGGCTGCCAGGTCAGATGGCGGCGCAGTCTGCTGCCCAGCGACGTCGCCATCGCCTGGGCCAGGGTGGCCAGCACGAGCACGACGCAGATCGCCGCGATCGACGGGCCGAGCCCGGGCTCGAAGTGCTCCAGGATGTACGGCACCAGCCACATCCCGAGGACACCGCCGCCGAGGAACCCGATGAACGACAGCACGCCGACGATGAAGCCCTGCCGGTAGCCGGAGACCGCAAACGCCACTGCGGCGACGATGAGGATCAGGTCGAGGACGTTCACCTGGTCACGTTCTCACGGCGGCATGCCGAATGTCCGCAGTGGCGACGGCCTCGTCGACGTGGTGTGACGCGCCTGGCACACGCCCCGCGCCTTGCGATGCACGGCGCCGGAACACGTGAGCGGCAGCAAGACCCGACGGACCCGGCCCGACGACGTCGGGCCGTCGCCCCCAACCGTGTTGACGGTGCGTCAGCCGACGCCCGCGACTCGTCCGGACGGCGGTACGTCAGCCCGAGGCCGGATCGGAGGCGGTCTCCTCGTACCGGTCGTAGCCGCGCCGCGCCAGCCGCCACTGGGCCTCCGTCAGCTCGACCTCGCGCTCGTGGTCCCACGGCCGCTCCCAGCCCGCCAGCGCGAGGGACCGGTCCAGCAGGCCCGCGGTGAAGCCCCACACCACCATCCCGTCGACCAGGAACGCCGGACCGAGGTAACCCGTCGGATGGCGCAGGCGGGCGCGGTGCAGCGGGTCGGCCAGGTCGCCGAGCGGCACCCGGACGACGCGCGCGACCTCGCCCGCGTCCACCGGCGCCACCGGGCAGTCGTCCCGCCACCAGGCCAGGACCGGCGTCACCACGAAGTTGCTGACCGGGATGTAGAGCGACGGCAGAGTCCCGAACACCTGGACGCAGGACGGGTCGAGGCCGGTCTCCTCCTGCGCCTCGCGCAGCGCCGCGTCGACCGGCCCGGCGTCCTCGGGGTCGATCGCGCCGCCCGGGAACGCCGGCTGGCCGGCGTGCTTGCGCAGCGTATGGGCGCGTTCGAGCAACAGGACGTCGGGGCCGTCGTCGCCCTCGCCGAACAGCATCAGCACGGCGGCCTGCCGACCCCCCTGCTCGGGCGGCAGGAAACGGCTGAGCTGCTCGGGGCGGACGGCCCGGGCCGCGTCGGCGAACGGCCGGAGCCACGCGGGCAGTCCGTCCCCGACGATCGGCGCGTCCTGCCCGGTCACCTGCCCCGTCGCTTGCCCCGTCACCTGCCCGGTCATCCGACCTGACACCTGATCGGTCTCGGTCATGCGGTCCCTCATGCGGTCCCTTCTCGTGGTGCCGCCCCATCCTCGGGTGCGGCCCCGGTCGCGAGCACCGGCTTCGCCGGTGGCCGGAGGCGCTGGCCGGGCTGCCCGGCCAGTTCGTACTTCAAGAGCTTGCGGGCCTTCTCGGGGTCGGTCTCCCCTTCCCCGAACGACGGGCACAGCGGCGCGATTCCGCAGACCCCGCAGGCCGGCTTGCGGGCGTGGCAGACGCGGCGGCCGTGGAAGATCACCCGGTGCGAGAGGAGCGTCCAGTCCTTCTTCGGGAACAGCGCGCCGACCTCGTGCTCGACCTTGACCGGGTCCTCCTCGGTCGTCCAGCCGAAGCGCCGGGCCAGGCGGCCGAAGTGGGTGTCGACGCTGATGCCCGGAACGCCGTACGCCTCGCCGAGCACCACGTTGGCCGTCTTGCGGCCCACGCCCGGAAGGGTGACCAGGTCCGCGTGCTTGCGCGGGACCTCACCGCCGAACTTGTCGCACAGCGCCTGCGCGAGGCCCGTGATCGAGCGCGACTTGGCCCGGAAGAAGCCGGTCGGCTTGATGATCGCCTCCAGCTCGGCCGGCTCCGCCTCGGCCAGGGCCCCCGCGTCCGGGTACCGCGCGAACAACGCCGGGGTGACGTTGTTGACGCTGCGGTCGGTCGTCTGCGCGGACAGCACCACGGCCACGAGGAGCTGGAAGGGGTTCTCGTAGTCCAGCTCGCAGTGCGCACCGGGGTAGAGCTCACCCAGCTCCCGGTTGATCCGGCGGGCGCGGCGGACAAGAGCGACGCGGCTCTCCTGCTTTTTCACGGGCACCCGGCCAGAGTACGCAGACGGGTGCTACACATGGGGTGCGCAACCTGCCGGTCGCCCGGGCGGTCGGTGGCGAAACGCGGCGCGGAAACGGCGCGGAGGCGATGCCCGCCGGTCGGTGAGATCCTCGTATCACCACGCATACACATGATCACGCAGGGGGATATGTCCGAGACACCCGGAAGCCTCCGGATAGTGAGTCGGACCACCCGCGTGAACAAACCTGATCCGCGTGCGTCAGACTGTGACCGATCGCACTGTTTGACCGCCAGGCTCCGATCGGGTGATCGGGACCGGCAAGGAGGGACCCCTCGTGGACGACGTTCTACAGCGGGCGCCGCTGTTCGCGGCACTCGAGGACGAGGACGCCGCCGAGCTGCGTGCCTCCATGACCGAGGTCGGGCTTGAGCGCGGCGACTCGCTCTTCCATGAGGGCGACCCGGGCGACCGTCTGTACGTGGTCATCGAAGGCAAGATCAAGCTGCACCGCAGCTCGAACGACGGCCGGGAGAACATGCTCGCGGTGCTCGGCCCGAGCGAGATGTTCGGCGAGCTCTCGCTGTTCGACCCGGGGCCGCGTACCGCCACGGCGACCGCGCTGACCGACGTACGGCTGCTGGGCCTGGGGCACCAGGACCTCCAGCCGTGGCTGAACGGGCGGCCGAAGGTCGCCCTGTCGCTGCTCCGCGCGATAGCCCGCCGCCTCCGCCGCACCAACGAGAGCCTGGGCGACCTGGTCTTCTCGGACGTGCCCGGGCGCGTGGCCAAGGCGCTCCTCGACCTGTCGCGCCGCTTCGGCGTACCGGCCGAGGAGGGCATCCACGTGGCACACGACCTCACCCAGGAGGAGCTGGCCCAACTGGTCGGCGCGTCGCGCGAGACGGTCAACAAGGCCCTCGCCGACTTCGCCAGCCGCGGCTGGCTGCGCCTGGAGGCGCGGGCCGTGGTCCTTCTGGACGTGGAACGACTCTCCCGCCGCTCCCGCTGACGCGGGGCCGCGAAGGGCCTCGGGATACACGACAACAGACCGGCCGGGCGTTCGTCGTCCGGCCGGTCGGCCACGCGTTGGCCCCGGGACACGCGGCGAACCTTTGACGCGCGGCGAACCCTTGAAGCGTTTCGGACCCTCGAAGCGTTTCGAACGGTCGAATCGCGTCAGATGATCAGGGGCGTCCGTTGCGCTTTCTGAGGTAGTCGAGCTGGGCTCGGACGGACATCTCGGCGGCCCACCACAGGCCCTGGTCGACGTCGGCGTAGACGCGTTCGACGACCTCGCGGGCGGTGGTGTCGCCGAGGGCCACGGCCTCCTCGACCTGGGCGAGGCGCTGGGCACGGTGTTCGAGGTAGAACTCGACGACGCCCAGGGCGTCGTCGAGGACGGGGCCGTGGGCGGGCAGGACGCGGCTCACCTCGCCGGTTTGGACCAGCGCGCGCAGGCGGGCGAGCGAATCGAGGTAGTCGCCCAGCGTGCCGTCCGGGTGCGCTACCACCGTGGTGCCGCGGCCGAGGATCGTGTCGCCGGTCAGGACCAGGTCGTCGGCCGGCAGCACGAAGGACAGCGAGTCCCACGAGTGCCCGGGCGTCGCCATGACGCGCAGCTCCAGCCCACCGGTGGTGACGACGTCGCCCTCCACCAGCCCCTCGCTGCCGAGCCGGTGCACGGGGTCGAGCGCGCGGACGCCGCACCCGGCCAGCTCGGCGAGCCGTGCGGCGCCCTCGGAGTGGTCCGGGTGGCCGTGCGTCAGCAGGATCTCGGCGACGCGTACGCCGCGCTCCTCGGCCGCCGCCAGGACCGCGGCCAGATGTCCCTCGTCGAGCGGCCCCGGGTCGATCACCACCGCGCGGTCCGCTTCCGGCTCCGCGACCAGCCACGTGTTGGTGCCGTCCAGCGTCATCGGGCTCGGGTTCGGGGCCAGGACACAGGTGGTACGGGCGGTCGCCGGACCCGCCACGACCTGCCGCGGGTCCCCGGGGATGCGGTAAGAGTCCATGTACCCAGTCTTTCCGAGTCGCTCCGAGTCCGTTCAGGCGGGCCTGGTCTGAGGTCCGTATGCGCACGGCAGGCGTAGCGCGGTCGCCGCCGCCTCCGGCCGCACCCCGCAGTCCCTCACCCGGTCCCGAACGGGTCCGGGATGCCCGCCCACTCGATCACCAGCCGGTCCCCGTCCAACCTCGGCCTGGCCATGATCGCTGTGAGGTCCCGGTCGGCCGCCGCGTCCCGGGCGGCCGCAGGTGAGTCGTATGCCGCCAAATTGCGCAGCGTCTCGATCGTCGGCGGCAGCATGCCCAGTTCCCCGGACTTGAGCCCCTCCAGCGCGTCGGCCGGACGCGCCCACGCGACGCGGTCCGCCTCCCCCGACACGTCGCGCGTACGCTGCCCCTCCGGCAGCGCGGCGACGAAGAACCATGTGTCGTACCGCCGGTCCTCGAACTCCGGCGTGACCCAGCGCGACCACGCGCCCAGCAGGTCGGAGCGCAGCACCAGGCCGCGGCGGTCCAGGAATTCGGTGAGCCCGAGCGTACGGTCGACCAGGGCCACGCGATCGGCCTCCCAGTCGTCGCCCGTGGTGTCGGACACGACCGACTCGGTGTCGGGACCGGCCAGCAGGACGCCCGACTCCTCGAAGGTCTCGCGTACCGCCGCCGCGACGATCGCCCGGGCCTCGGCCGCCGACGTCCCGAACCGCTTGGCCCAGTCCTCGGGCGCCGGGCCCGCCCACGCCACCTCGTGGTCGGCGTCGCGCGGGTCGACGGCCCCGCCCGGGAACGCGTACATGCCCGCCGCGAACTTCATGCCCGCGTGCCGCCGCAGCAGGTACGCCTGAGGTCCGTCGGGCCGCTGCCGCAGCAGAACGACGGTGGCCGCGCGGCGCGGCTCGGCGGGCTCAAGGTCGCCGTCGAGAATCGCGCGGGCGCGCTCCAGCCAGGACGCGGGAAAGCCGGGCGTTGTCATGCGGCGGATGCTACGCGGCGTCGAGAGTTTTTGACAGGTCGTCAGTTTTGCGGTGCGGCACCCACCAAAGGGGGCAGACACCGACGAATCCACCGAACGCAAACTCGGCCGACCGACAACCCGCCGCAAGATCAGCCGTCGGCGCCGGGCCGCCGGGCGACGTCCGAAAACGACGCCGCCCCCGCGCCCCGACGACGCCTCACACCACCTCGACGACGATCTCCACCTCGACCGGCGCGTCCAGCGGAAGCACCGCGACGCCGACCGCGCTCCGGGCATGCCTGCCCGCGTCGCCGAAGACCTCGCCCAGCAGCTCGCTCGCCCCGTTCAACACGGCCGGCTGGCCGGTGAAGCCGGGGTCGCTGGCGATGAA
The DNA here is from genome assembly GCF_051388915.1 of Yinghuangia sp. YIM S09857. Taxonomy (NCBI): domain Bacteria; kingdom Bacillati; phylum Actinomycetota; class Actinomycetes; order Kitasatosporales; family Streptomycetaceae; genus Yinghuangia; species Yinghuangia sp. YIM S09857. The sequence continues at coordinate 288,029 of NZ_JBPKBH010000008.1, forward strand.
CCCGACGACCTTGACCACCCGGCGGACCAGCGCCAGGTCGCCCAGCTCCGCCTTGACCGCGGCCAGCGCGTTGAGCGCGCAGCGCTGCGCGAGGGCCTTGGCGTCCTCGGGCGTCACCTCGGCGCCCACCTTGCCGGTCTGCGGCAGCGTGCCCTCCACCATCGGGAGCTGCCCCGACGTGTGGATGTAGTTGCCGGTACGCAGCGCCGGCACGTAGGCGGCCACCGGCGGCACCACACCCGGAAGGGTCAGGCCGAGCTGCGTCAGCCGATCCTCCGGGTGCACGAACTCGTCCGTCACGATTGCTTCTCCCGCTTGAAGTACGCCACCAGGTTCTCCGGGTTCGGCCCCGGCACGACCTGGACGAGCTCCCAGCCGTCCTCACCGAAGGTGTCGAGGATCTGCTTGGTGTTGTGGATCAGCAACGGCGCGGTGAAGTACTCCCACTTCTTCATGGGACGGGACTCTAACGCGGCTCGGGGGTGTCGACCGCACGCCACGGGACGGGGCTCGACAGGACCATCGTGCTGGACGGCGTGCCGTGCTCGGCGAGCCGGTCGATCAGCACCTGGAAGTCGTGCATCGTCGGGGTCGCCACCATCAGCAGACAGCAGGCGTCCCCGGTGACCCGGTGCAGTTGCAGCAGCTCGGGCCAGTCGCGTACCTCGTCCGCGTCGCGCCTCAGAAGGCAGCCGGGGCCGTAGCAGCTCATGCGGACGAGGGCGACGACGCCGCGCCCGGCCGCGGCCGGATCGACGTGGGCGTGGTAGCCGGTGATCACCCCGGCGCGCTCCATGCGGCGCACGCGGTCGGCGACGGTGGGCGGGGACAGGCCGACCCGCCGCGCGAGTTCGTTGTAGGACGTACGGGCGTCCCGCTGGAGCTCCGCGAGGAGCCTCCGATCGGTCGCATCCAGCGCCATCTGGGACACCTTTTCGATCGTCAAACTGTGCTTTGTTTCGCTTTTCCATCGTAAGACGATCGGCCCGTATCGCCGCTGATCGTCCATTCACAACCGCTCACCTCGGCGCTTCGATAAAGGCACTCAGCGGACCGGCGGCAAGGTGGTGGGTGATGGGCGGCACGACCGCGGGAACGGAGGTCGGCATGTCCGGGATCTGTCCCATGGGTATGGGCGGCGGCGGCACGAGCGGCGGTACGGGTGGCGGTGGAGCAACCGCGAGCGTGCAACAGCCGCAAGCTCCACCGCCGCAACAGCCGCGCACGAGGTACGCCGACCAGCCGCCGTACGCCGACTACATCGGCCTCGACCGCCTGCTCAGCCTCCAGCACCCGCGCACCGACGAGCCGTCCGAGATGTCGTTCGTCATCGCGTCGCAGGTCATGGAGCTGCTGTTCGCACTGCTCAAGCACGAGTGGACGGTCGCCCGCGAACTGCTCGACCGCGACGAGGTGGCCGACGCCACCCGCGTACTGCGGCGCAGCGTGCGGCAGGCGGACGTCCTCGTGGACTCCTGGGACCTGCTGGCCACGCTGACGCCCGCCGAGTTCGGGGCGTTCCGCGAGGCGCTGGGCGAGGCGTCCGGCTTCCAGTCGCACCTGTACCGCGAGCTGGAATTCCTCCTCGGCCTCAAGCGGGCGAACGTCATGCGCCTGTACGACGAAGTCCCCGCCGTGCACGCCGAACTCGACGCCGCCCTGCACGCCCCGAGCCTGTACGACGCCGCGCTCGCCGCCCTGCACCGCCGCGGCCTGCCGGTGCCCGCCGCGGCGCTGGAGGCCGACCGGACCCGCGCGTACCGGCCGGACCCGGGGGTCGAGGCGGCGTGGGCCGAGGTGTTCGCGACCGGCACCGCTTACCCGGACCTGCGCGACCTGGGCGAAGTGCTCACCGACCTGTCCGAGCGCTGGACCCGCTGGCGGGAACGCCACCTCGCGGCGACGCTGCGCGCACTCGGCAACCGCCCGGGCACAGGCGGCTCGTCGGGGGCGGAGTGGCTGGAGCGGACGGTACGCGACCGGGTCTTCCCGGACTTGTGGACGATGCGCACATCCGTGATCTGATTCGCCGACTCGCACCACCGACCCGCACCACCGAACCGAATCGCCGGTGCGAATCGCCGGTGCGAACAGCCGGTCACACCGCCGGTCCCGAGCGCCGAACCGAACCGCCGCTCCACGAACCGTCTCCGGCCTCCGCCGCCACCGCCCCACCGCCCCACCACCCCACCGACACAAAGCCACCCGAGACCCGCCGCCGATCCGTTTGGGGAACCGACCGTGCCCGACACGTCCCGAGCCCACGCCCAGGCCCTTGACGCCCGCGACCCGCTGGCCCCGCTGCGCAAGCGCTTCCGCCTCCCGGAAGGCGTCCTCTACCTCGACGGCAACTCGCTGGGCGCGCTGCCCGCCGACGTGCCCGGCACCCTCGACGACGTGGTCCTGCGGCAGTGGGGCGTCGACCTGATCCGCTCATGGAACGACAACGACTGGTGGAACGCGCCGACCCGGGTGGGCGCCGCGATCGCGCCCATCCTCGGCGCGGCCGAGGGCCAGGTCGTGTGCGGCGACTCGACCTCCGTGCAGTTGTTCAACGCCCTGGTCGCGGCCGTGCGCCTGCGTCCCGGCCGCCCGGTGATCCTCACCGACCCCGACACCTTCCCGACCGACGGCTACCTCGCCGACTCGGTGGCCCGCCTGTGCGGTGCGACGGTGCGGCGCGTACCCGCCCAGGAGGCGGTGGCGCTGCTCGGCGGCGAGGAGGGGGCGGACGTCGCGGTCGCGGCGTACAACCATGTGGACTACCGCACGGGCGAACTGCGCGACCTCGCCGGCCTCACGCGCGCGGCCCACGACGCGGGCGCGCTGGTGCTGTGGGACGTCTGCCACACCGCGGGTGCGGTCCCGATCGACGCCGACGCACACGACCTGGACTTCGTGGTCGGCTGCTCGTACAAGTACCTGTCGGGCGGCCCCGGCGCGCCGGCGTTTCTGTACGTCGCGCGGCGCCTGCACGAGGTCTTCGACCCCGCGCTCACCGGGTGGCACGGCCACAAGGAGCCGTTTGCGATGGAGGCCGGCTACCGACCCGCCGACGGCATCGCGCGCGCCCGTATCGGCAGCCCGCCGCTGCTCAACATGCTGGCGCTGGAGGCCGCGATCGGCGTCTTCCGGGAGACCGACATGGCCGCGATCCGCGCGAAGAGCCTCGCGCTGACCGACCTGTTCATCGCCTGCGTCGAGGAGTTGGACGCGGGCTTCGGCCTGGAGGTCGTCACCCCGCGCGACCACGCCCGCCGCGGCAGCCAGGTGGCGGTGCGGCACGGCGAGGCGCACCCGGTGATGGCGGCGCTGATCGAGCGCGGTGTGATCGGCGACGTACGCCCGCCCGACATCCTGCGGTTCGGCTTCAACGCGCTGTACGTGTCCTACACGGACGTCGTCGACGCCGCCGCGGTCCTCGGTGACATCCTGGCCACCGGCACGCACCGGGAAGCCCGCTTCGCGGTACGCGCCACCGTCACCTGACCGGGCATCAGGTCCGCGGGTCTGCCGGTTGTCCGGTGATCCGGTTGTTCGGTCGTCCGGTCGTCCGGTCGTCCGGTCGTCCGGTCGTCCGGTCGTCCGGTCGTCCGGTAAGCGCACGCCGGCAGATGTACGCCTGCCACCCCCGCCCCCGTCCCGTGTGGGAGTGATGCCCGTCACCCGCACGGACCGCGGGCGGTTCGGTCGCCCGGGGGGTGGTTAGTCTCGACAATGTGAGCCAGGTGACTGAAGCGGACAATCCCCGCACGGCGGGTCCGGAATCCGACGGGGACACCGATTGGGAGGGCGTCCGCCTGCACATCGTGAGCGGCAAGGGCGGCACCGGCAAGACCTCTGTGGCCGCCGCGCTCGCGCTGGCCCTCGCCCACGGCGGACGCCGGACCCTGCTCGTCGAGGTCGAGGGGCGGCAGGGCATCGCCCAGCTCTTCGAGACCGCCGAACTCCCGTACGAGGAGCGCAAGATCGCGGTGGCCCCGGGCGGCGGCGAGGTGTTCGCGCTGGCCATCGACCCGGAAGAGGCCCTGCTCGACTACCTCGACATGTTCTACCACCTGGGCCGCACCGGTAAGGGCCTCAAGAAGCTGGGCGCGATCGACTTCGCGACCACCATCGCCCCCGGTCTGCGCGACGTCCTCCTCACCGGCAAGGCCTGCGAGTCGGTGCGGCGGCGGCTCAAGGGCGACCGCGGGCAGTGGGCGTACGACGCGGTGGTCATGGACGCGCCGCCGACCGGCCGGATCAGCCGCTTCCTCAACGTCAACACAGAGGTCGCCGGGCTCGCGCGGTTCGGCCCGATCCACTCGCAGGCCGAGGCGGTCATGCGGGTGCTGCGCTCGCCGGAGACGGCCGTACACCTGGTGACGCTGCTGGAGGAGATGCCGGTGCAGGAGACCGTGGACGGCGTCGCCGAACTGCGCGGCACGGGGCTGCCGGTGGGCGGCGTGGTGGTCAACATGGCCCGGCCGCCGCTGAGCGTCGACGACGAGACGGACACCGGGCGCAGACTCGGGCCGGAACTGCTGGACACCGGGTTGCGGGCGGCAGGCGTACGGCCCACCAAGGCGCTCGTGGCGGCGCTGCTGCACGAGGCCGACGAGCACGCGAGCCGGATCGCGCTGGAGACGGAGGAGCGGCGTACCGTACGCGGCCTCGGCCTCCCGGTGTACGAACTGCCGCTGCTCCCCGACGGCGTCGACCTGGGCGGCCTCTACCGCCTCGCCGACGCGCTCCGCGAGCAGGGGGTGGCATGACCCCGGCACGTAGCAGCTCGGCGCGCAGCAGCTCGACAGGCAGTAGTTCGGCGCGTACCGGCTCGGCAGGCACCGGCAGCGCACGCAAGGGCTCCGCAGGCAACGGCTCTGCTCGCAAGGCCACCACGCCCAAGGCCACCGCGCGCAGTGCCCGGCCGGCCACCCACACGCTGGAGATCGACCCGCTGATCGACGACCCGTCGACGCGCATCGTGGTGTGCTGCGGATCGGGCGGCGTCGGGAAGACCACGACCGCCGCGGCGCTGGCCCTGCGGGCCGCCGAACGCGGGCGCGACGTCGTCGTACTGACCATCGACCCCGCGCGGCGGCTCGCCCAGTCGATGGGGCTGACCGAGCTGGACAACACCCCACGGCGGGTGGACGGGGTCGACGAGACCAAGGGCGGCAGCCTGCACGCGATGATGCTCGACATGAAGCGCACGTTCGACGAGATCGTCGAACAGCACGCCGACCCCGAGCGCGCCCGGCAGATCCTGGAGAACCCCTTCTACCAGTCGCTGTCGTCGAGCTTCGCCGGTACGCAGGAGTACATGGCGATGGAGAAGCTGGGCCAGCTCCACTCCGGCGGCTCGTGGGACCTCATCATCGTCGACACCCCGCCGAGCCGCTCCGCCCTCGACTTCCTGGACGCCCCGCAGCGGCTCGGTTCGTTCCTCGACGGGCGGCTCATCCGCATACTGTCCGCGCCGGCGAAGGTCGGCGGGCGCGGTGCGCTCAAGTTCCTGTCGGCGGGCATGGGACTCATGACGGGTGCGCTGAGCAAGGTCGTCGGGACACATCTGCTCACCGACATCCAGACGTTCGTGGCGGCGCTCGACACGACGTTCGGCGGCTTCCGCAAGCGGGCGGACGCGACGTACAAGCTGCTCCAGGCGCACGGCACGGCGTTCCTGGTGGTGGCGGCACCGGAAAAGGACGCGCTGCGCGAGGCGGCGTACTTCGTCGAACGGCTGGACTCCGAGTCCATGCCGCTCGCGGGCCTGGTGCTCAACCGCGTGCACGAGACCAGTGCGGGCCAGTTGTCCGCCGAACGGAGCACCGCCGCGGCCGAGGCGCTGCTGGAACAGGCGTTCGACCTGGACGACGAGTCCAGCGAGGCGCCGACCGAGACCGATGAGGGCGCGTCCGATGAAGGTGCGTCCGATGAACACGAGTCCGCGGAGCCTTTGTGTGAGCCCGGCGCGGACGGGCCGTCGGCGGAGGACCTTCGGCTGGTCGCCGGGCTGCTCACCCTGCACGCGGAACGCCTGCGCATGATCGGACGCGAGGAGCGCGTACGGACGCGCTTCACGTCCATCCACCCGGACGTCCCGATCGTCGAGGTACCCGCGCTCCCCGGCGACGTCCACGACCTCGACGGCCTGCGGACGATCGGCCGCCACCTGGGCTGAACGCCCGTGGGCCGAACGCCCGAACCGCCCGGACCGGTCCCGCCCGGGCCGCCCCTGACAGGCGGCACGTCGCGGATTCACCGACGGACGACCGGTGTTCGGCACGCGGAAGCCCGGCGCGCCACCCGGGTCCCCGAGCCGGGGCCTGACTCCCGGGCCCGGTGGACCATGAGTGCGCGTCGGACGCCTGCGCGTCGGCTGGTGCGCTGTGCGTGGTGCTTACGGGTGGTGCCTACAGGTGGTGCATATAGGTGGTGCGGTGCTCCGGAGCCGCGCGGCGCCGCATGGTGCGGATGGCCGTCAGCCTGCCGCGCGCAACCCCAAATTGTCGTGATAGTCGGCGTGGATGTCCCGCTCGTATTCCTCGCGGGCCGTTTCCAAGAGCCTGCGCCAGGACGTGACCGTCGGCCTGCGGCGCAGCAGAGCGCGGCGTTCCCGCTCGGTCATCCCTCCCCAGACACCGAACTCGACCCGATTGTCGAGGGCGTCGGCCAGGCATTCGGTACGCACCGGACACCCGGTACATACGGCCTTTGCGCGATTCTGGGCCGCCCCCTGCACGAACAGCTCATCCGGATCGCTGGCGCGGCACGCGGCCAGTGCGTTCCAGTCGGTAACCCAGCTCATGCTGGTGCCGTCCTCTCCCGATTCGAGGCTCCCCCTACGGCGGCGACGGGGAAATCCCGTTGCCAAGCAGGACGCTACGAAAAGACGGGCGCGCGCAACAGCCCCTACTGGGCGGTCATGAATGACCCGGACGGACTATGCGCAAATATGGGCCCACCCGTCCGGGTGAAAACTCTTGCGCGACCTGGGGCTATGGCCCGTGGTCCCCCTCCGAGGGGCCGCCGGGTAGGTCCCGCCTTGGACCGAATTCACTCGAAAGGGTGAACGAGGTGAGGGGAGCTGTCCCCCGGCTGCTGTTACAGACTAAGCGAAGTCCCTCCGACTTGCGGGCGGTTTCGCCACGTAGTCTGTGCCGCATGGCCCGTACCCCCTCCGGCAGGACCCGCCCCGGCGCACCCGGTCGAAGTCCCACGCGCCCGATGTCGTTCATAGGATTCACCGGCCGTCTCGCGGCGTTCGTCGGAGCCAGCATCCTGGCCGGCGCTCTCGTCGCGGGCATCGCGCTGCCCATCGTGGGCGGCCTCGGCCTGACCGCGAAGGCCGGTGCGGAGAACTTCGACGACTTCCCGGACGAGTTGGAGGCACCGTTCCTCGCGCAGCCGTCGACGATCTACGACGCCGCGGGCAACCAACTCGCCACGGTGTACGACCGGTACCGCATCCTCGTCGGCATCAACGACGTCGCGCCGCTCATGCGCAAGGCGATCGTGGCCATCGAGGACTCGCGGTTCTATGAGCACGGGCCGATCGACCTCAAGGGCACACTGCGCGCCCTCATCAAGAACCAGTCCGGCGGCGAGGTGCAGGGCGGCTCCAGCCTGACCCAGCAGTACGTCAAGAACATCTTCGTAGAGCTGGCCGGCGACGACCAGGCCAAGGTCGCGGACGCCACGAAGCAGGAGCTCTCCCGCAAGATCAAGGAGCTCAAGTACGCCATCGGGATGGAGCAGCGCTTCACCAAGGACCAGATCCTGGAGCGCTACCTCAACATCATCCCGTTCGGCCAGCGCGCCTTCGGAGTCGAGGCCGCCGCGTTCCGCTACTTCGGCGTCAAGGCCCGCGACCTGACGCTGCCTCAGGCCGCGCTCCTCGCGGGCATCGTCAACGCGCCGACGAAGTACGACCCGATCGCGCAGCCCGAGGCCGCCAAGACGCGGCGCAACATCGTGCTCCAGCGCATGGCCGAGGTCGGCGCGGTGCCGCAGGTCGAGGCGGACCAGGCCAAGCTGACCGAGCTGAACCTCAACGTCCAGACGCTTGAGAACGGCTGCATGGTCGCCAACAAGTTCAACGGCTCGGCCTTCTTCTGCGACTACGTGCGCAACGTGATGAAGAACGACCCGGTCTTCGGCAAGACGAAGGAAGAGCGCGACGCCCTGTGGCGCGCGGGCGGGCTGCGCATCAAGACGACGCTCGATCCGAAGATGCAGGAGGCGGCGTACAAGGCGGCCACCGAGGGTGTGCTGCAACAAGAGGAGGTCGCAGACGCCGTCGTGATGGTCGAGCCGGGCACGGGCAAGATCAAGGCGATGGCGCAGAGCCGGCCGTACGGGTTCGAGGACGTCAAGAACGAGACCGTGATCAACTTCTCGGTGGAGAAGGCGCTCGGCGGCTCGACGTTCGGCTTCCAGCCGGGATCCACGTTCAAGGCCATAACTGCGGCGGCGGCCCTGGAGGCCGGGTTCTCGCCGGGCCAGGCCTACACGACCGAGTCGTACATCATGAAGTACGACAAGGAGAAGTTCACCACCTGCGACAACCAGACGGTGCTCGGTGACGGCTGGGACGGCAAGAAGGGTCTGAAGAACGAGTCGAAGAGCGAGTTCGGCACGTACGACATGCAGACCGCGCTCCAGTACTCGATCAATACCTACTTCGTGATGCTGGAGAAGGACGCCGGCCTCTGCCAGGTCGCGACCCTCGCCGCGAGCATGGGCATCACCCAGGGCAACGGCAAGCCGCTGGACCAGGTCCCCTCGCTGACCCTCGGCAGCCAGACGGTGACCCCGCTGATGATGGCCAACGCGTACGCGACCTTCGCCGCCCGCGGCAAGTACTGCGAGCCGCGCGCGATCACCGAGGTCACACGCCTCGACGGCACCAAGCTGCCGATCCCGGCGATCGACGGCAGCAACTGCCGCCAGGTGATCAAGGCCGAGAACGCCGACATCATCAACTACCTGCTCAACGGCGTGACCGAGCGCGGTACCGGCAAGCAGGCCAACCTCTCGCGCGAGGCGGCCGGCAAGACCGGTACGACGGACGAGAAGAAGAACGCCTGGTTCGTCGGCTACACGCCGCAGCTGTCCACCGCGGTCTGGGTCGGCGGCCCGAAGACGCAGAAGACCATGGAGCCGTCCGGCGGCATCATGATCGGCGGCAAGCGCGTCACCCAGGTCTTCGGCGGCTCGGTCCCGGCACCCATCTGGCAGAAGGCGATGACCAAGGCCCTGGCCGGTCAGCCCGAGCTGCGGTTCACGCCGCCGGCCGCGGGGGTCATCCCGCCGCCCGTGCCGCAGCACGCGCCCAAGCCGGAGGACAAGCCGGACGACGATCAGAACAAGCCCGACCCGAACCGTCCCGGCAACCCGGGGACTCCGGGCACGCCCGGCATCCCGGGGATCCCCGGATTCCCGACCACACCGGCCAGGCCGCCGGGCAACGACCGGTGATCTGTTGACCCGCTGACCCCGGTTCTCCCGATCGGGTCCGAAGCACACGTGAGGCCCGCTCCGATCCCGGAGCGGGCCTCACACGTTTCTCGTTCCGGGGCTGTCCGGTCCGGTCGGCTCCGGTCAGCTCCCCAACTGACTCTTGATCTCGGCGGCGATGCGCCCGCCTTCCGCACGGTCGCCGACCTTGGGCCGGACCACCTTCATGACCTGGCCCATCGCGGACGGCCCGGAGGCACCCGTCTCCGCGATCGCCGCCGCCACGATGTCCTTCAGCTCCGCGTCGTCGAGCTGCTTGGGCAGGTACTCGGCGAGGACCTCACCCTCCGCACGCTCCCGGGCGGCGGACTCGGCGCGGCCCCCCTGGTCGAACGCCTCGGCGGCCTCGCGGCGCTTCTTGGCCTCGCGTACCACGATCTTCAGCACCTCGGCGTCCGAGAGCTCCCTGGCCTCCTTGCCCGCGACCTCTTCGTTCGTCACCGCGGTCAGCGTGAGGCGAAGCGTCGAGGAACGCAGCTCGTCACGCGCGCGGATGGCCTCGGTCAGGTCGTTCTGGAGGCGGCTCTTGAAGGTACCCATGCCCCTAGTGTCGCAGCAGCCCCGCGCACGCCCCCACCCAATTAGCCACCGATCAGCCGCCCGACCTGCAACGCGACCCGCACCCGGCGATACGCGACACGCACCACTCCCTTCTCCCATTACGCCTCCCAGACCAGCGGCGGCTCCCCGTCACCGGCCGTCCTCTGGAACCATGGGAAGAATGCGAACGAAGTTTGCGCTTCCCCTGGGGATCGCCGCCACGGGTGCCGCCTGCCTGACCTACGCCGCCGCCTACGAGGCCCGATCGTTCCGGCTCCGCCGCGTCGACATCCCGGTCCTGCCCCGCGGCGCGCGTCCGCTGCGGGTGCTCCAGGTGTCCGACATCCACATGGTGTGCGGCCAGCGCAAGAAGCAGGACTGGCTGCGCCGACTGGCCGCCCTGAAGCCGGACTTCGTCCTCAACACCGGCGACAACCTTTCCGACCCCGAGGCCGTCCCGGAAACCCTCGACGCGCTGGCCCCGCTGCTCGCCCTGCCCGGCGCGTACGTCTTCGGCTCGAACGACTACTTCGCCCCGCGCCCCAAGGACCCGACGAGCTACCTCCGCCGCGACGACGGCACCCGCCGCTTCGGCGTCGAGAACCCCTGGACCGAACTGCGCGACGGCTTCGACGGGGCGGGCTGGGAGAACCTCAACAACGCACGCGGCCGCCTCAAGCTGGACAGCATCGAGGTGGAACTCGTCGGCCTCGACGACCCGCACATCGACCGCGACCGCTACGAACTCGTCGCCGGGGGCCCGGACCGCGCCGCCCAACTCTCCCTCGCCGTCGTGCACGCCCCCTACCGCCGCGCCCTCGACGCCTTCACCGCCGAGGGCTACCCCCTCGTCATCGCCGGGCACACCCACGGCGGCCAGGTCTGCGTCCCCTTCTACGGCGCCCTCACCACCAACTGCGACCTCGACCGCAAGCGCGTCAAGGGCCTCTCCCGCTACGACTCCGCGGGCAACGAGACCTACCTCCACGTCTCCGCGGGCTGCGGCACCTCCCGCTACGCCCGCTTCCGCTTCGCCTGCCCCCCCGAGGCCACCCTCCTCACCCTCACCCCCGCCTGACCTGCACCTTCTCCCGCACCAAAACCGGATTTCGCCTGGGCCCACCCGTCCGCTAAGCTAAACGCGCATCAACGGGGTGTGGCGCAGCTTGGTAGCGCGCTTCGTTCGGGACGAAGAGGTCGTGGGTTCAAATCCCGCCACCCCGACGCTGATGTACCAGGTCAGGGGCCTGATCCGAGAAATCGGATCAGGCCCCTGACTCGTTTCGCGACTGTTCGCGATCGCGACCGTTCCGATGTTCCGACTGCCGTCTTCTCGATGAGGGCGTCCGCGGTGTAGGGCTCGGCGTCCGTCATGGTTGCCGAGTCATCCGGCGCGGGCTGGTCGGCGGCCCGTCCCGGCTCTGGTGGCGGCCCGGACGCGCAGCAGACACACCTTTGTTCCTTGGCGGCGCGATGAGTTTCGCCGTCTTCCTCCGTCTATTAGGTGAACACGAAGGAAGCGGACGACCAAACTACGGAACAGGTGGCAGCCATGTTGGACCAGCAGTTCACCGCAACCCTGTTGAAGAGCCCGAACAAGGGAGGCTGGACCTACGTCGTGTGGCCCGGGTCCGCCGAGTTCTTCGGCACCCGCGGCCTGGTGAAGGTGCGGGGCACGATCGACGGACACCCGTTTCGGAGCTCGTTCATGCCTCTGGGGGACGGCACCCACAAGCTGCCGGTGAAGGCCGACGTGCGCGCGGCGATCGGCAAGACCGAAGGCGACAGCATCACCGTGCGCCTGGAGGAACGAGTGGACTCATGACACCGCTCGGCCCTCGAAGTCCCGGTTGGTGACCACGAGATCCGACCCCGGCAGTCTGGTCCGGTCGAACTCGGGCCGAGCGACGAACCGCGGGGCACACGCTTCTCGCGGCCGTCGATGACCACACGTTCAGCGGACGCGTGCCGTCAGTGGGAGAGTTGCCGCAGTGTGGCGCCGGAAAGGGCGGCGGGCTTCGGCTCGTGCGAGGCCGCGCCCTCCTCCCCTCGCCGTCGGACGAACCCCGAACGTGCGGCATTCTCCCCGGCGCCGGCGACGAGTCCACGCCCGGGACGGTTGTGGACGCCGACAAGCCGGCGCGGGTGTCCGGCGGTCTGCGGCGCTGTGGTGGGAAGCATCTGCGAAATGCCTCGCGGCGCGGCGGGCGTGGTCACACTGGGTTTATGGCCAGTGACGATGAACAGGCGTGGCCGTTGTGGGTGACCTTGGTGACGGCTCCCGATCACCCGGTGACCGCGGCCGCCGAGGCGGACGCGCGGGACGCGGCTGTGCACTTCGGGCACTACGTGATCCGCGGGCCGGTCTTCGGACTGGTGGCCCGCGCGGAGGGGGAACGGGGATGGCGGGCGCTGACCTCGATCAGCCGGGGCGACGCCCAGTCCGCGCGCGACAGCATGCAGTCGAAGCTGTGGTTCCGTGCGAAGGACGAAGCGGAGGACCGTGTCCAGCGACGCGAACTCCTGCACGCCGTCAAGCGGCTGGAGTCTGAGCGCATCGACGAGATGACCGTGCTCGGCGTCCAGTACAAGGTGGTGCGCGCCGACGAGATCGTCTACACGCGGGACGGCACCGTCGAGGGACCGCGGCCGACCGACCCGGAGCCGGCCGATCCGGAATGGGGCACGCAACGTGTGGGGCCGGACCTCGACGACGGCCTGGTCATCGACCCCGCCATCCCGGTCAGTCCCATGACGGCAGCCGAACGCCACGCCCTGGGCGGGCTGCACTACACCGCGTCCCGGTACCCCGAGGACGTCCGGGCGGACTCCGCGAACGCGCTGCACACCCACCCCGCCGTGATCCTGCTTCCGCCCTCGTTCGCCATCCTTGAGGAGACCCCCGGCACCTGGTCCCCGGTCGGCGGCGGCCTGCACACCACCGCCCAAGAGGCCCGCAAGCAGCTCCACTTCCTTCTGGACTGGCTGTGGCCCCGCGTTCCGCAGGACGGCGGCGGACTCGCACCCGAGCAGTTCCGGGAGGCGGCCGCCCTGCTTCGAGCCGAGCCCCGCGCCCGGGCCTACGAACTGCTGGGCCGCCGGTTCCTCGTCGCCCGCGTGGCCCGCGTTCTGCGCATCGGCCCCGACGGCCCCGAAGGCCCCCGTCCCTCCGACGTCGACATCTCCGACCCCGGCGAGCAACACGCCCCCATGGACGAGGACGGCACCATCCACTACGGAGCCTGAGGCGAAGCCTTGCGCAGACGGGATGGGCGAGTTCCGAGCGGCCGACCGATCACCGACGTGTGAGGGAGTCGAGGAGTTCGCGGCCTTGGGGCCAGAAGCCCAGGTTGCCGGCTGAGTTGAGGTGCCCGTTGGCTCCTGCCGGGTGGTAGCACGCGTGCCACCCGGTTGCGAAGTCGGCGGCTGTTTCGGGGGTGCAGTACGGGTCGTTGGTGCCGGCGACCACGACGCTCGGGCACGGCAGGGGCTGAGCGGACAGCTTGGTGAACGTCGCGGCGGCCTGGCGGGGGAATGCCGGGCCGAGTGGATCGGGCGGGGCGACGAGCAGCGCGCCGAGGACCGGGGTCGACGGGTGCCGGGTCAGCCAGGTGGACGCCGCCCAGCAGCCCAGGCTGTGGGCCACGAGCACGACGCGGTCGTCTTGGCGGGCGGCGGCGTCGTACGCCGACTGGACGGCGTTGACCCAGTCGTCCAGATCAGGGGCAGACCAGGAGGTCGGGGCGATCCTCACCGCCGACGCACCCCACTGCCGTTCCCAGAGGGTCTGCCAGTGCTGTTCGTCCGAGCCGTCGATGCCGGGGATGATGACGTACGCGACCACTGCCTGCCACCGTTTCATTCGTCAGACCCGGATGGTCCCTGGGTACCTGGCGCAGATTCTGGAGGAAGCAGCGGGACGATGGCCGCGGCGCAAATGATCTCAAAGAAGATGGTGCGGACAACGATGGAATCACTCGACCGGATCGACCGGGACATCCTCACTCTGCTCCAGGCCGAGGGCCGGTTGTCCGGCGCCGAGGTGGGGCGTCGCGTGGGGCTCTCGCAGCCTGCGGCCAGTGCGCGCATCCAACGGCTGGAGAAGAGCGGTGTGATCACCGGCTATCGGGCCGTGGTCGACCCGGCGGCCCTTGGGCTGCACATCCAGGCGGTCATTCGGCTGCGGACCACGCATGCGCAGCTTGCGCGCGCCCTGGACTTTGCTTCGCAGACTGCTGAGATCACGTCCATCCTGAGGGTCACCGGCGAAGACTGCCTCATCTTCGACGTCCACTGTCCGGAGGCAGGGCGCCTCGAAGAGGTTGTCGACGCTCTCGCGCGCTTCGGACCCGTGACCACCTCGCTGGTGCTTCGTTCCTATCCCTCGAAGCCGCTGACCAGCGCCACGCCAACGGCGACGTAGCTTGTGGCGGCGGTCTGCGGCGTCGAACCAGCCGTCCAGGGAACGGACTTGCACGGTGAGCCCGTCGGGGGCGACCACGCGGGCGGCGGATGAGGTGGCGGCGTCCCTGCGCGCGCAGCTTCTACGGCAGGGGCGGCCTCAACTGCGGTGACGGCCTCCCGGTGTGCTTCGGACGCGGACTCACGCTGAACGAGGAACTCCACGTTGGTCAGCGGCACTTACCGCTCCAACCGCCGCGCCCGATCAGGCGTTTGTGCCCGCGTCCACCGTGATCGCCGCGCCGGTGATGTGGCGTCCGTCCGGCCCGACGAGGTGCGCGACCGTCGCGGCGACGTCGTCCGGGGCCAGGAACCGTCCCAGCGCCGTGAGTTCGCGTTGTCCGTCGGCGTCCGGGGCGTTCGCGGGGTTCATGTCGGTGTCGGTCGAGCCGGGGTGGACCACGTTCGCCGTGATGCCGCGCGGGCCCAGGTCGCGGGCCAAACCGCGGGTCAGGCCGCCCAGTGCGGCCTTGCTCGCGGCGTACAGCGTCACGCCCGCGAAGGGCACGCGGTCGGCGAGGTTGCTGCCGATGGCGACGATGCGCCCCTCCTGGTCGGGCAGGTGGCGGAGCGCCGCCTGCGAGGCGAGGAAGGCCGCGCGTACGTGCACCGCGAGCGTATGGTCCAGCTCCGCCAGAGTGACGTCCTCCACCGGGCCGCTGGGGAACACCCCGGCGTTGTTGACCAGGATGTCCAGGCGTCCGAACTCGGCGGCGGCCCGGTCGACCGCCGCGGTGACGGCGGCCGCGTCGGCGGCGTCCGAGCGCAGCGCGAGCGCGCGGCGGCCGGACGCCTCGACGTCCGCGACCACCTTGGCGGCGTGCTCCGCCCCGGCCGGACTGACGTACGTGAACGCGACGTCCGCACCGTCGCGGGCGAGCCTGCGGACGATCGCCGCGCCGATCCCCCTGCTGCCCCCGGTGACCAGCGCCGCCCGGCCCGCGAGGGCGCGGCCGTCCCGCGGCAGCTGTGTGGGTGCGGTAGGTGTGCTCATGCCTTGACCTCAATTCTGTGCTGATTGACACAGAACCTTGGCAGGCTCCATCCGCGCACGTCAAGGCATATATTGAAGGAACGACACAGAATTCACGGCGGAAGGACCGACTCATGGCGAGAGCCGCCGGGCGCCCCCGGAGCTTCGACCGCGACACCGCACTCGCAAACGCCATGCGCGTCTTCTGGGAACGCGGCTACGAAGCCACCTCCATGGCCGACCTCACCACCGCCATGGGCATCGCGTCGCCCAGCCTCTACGCCGCGTTCGGCTCCAAAGAGCAGCTCTTCCGCGAGGCCGTCGCCCTCTACGACGCCACCGTGGGTGCCGCCGTCGACCGTGCCCTCGTCGACGAACCCACCGCCCGAGACGCCGTGTCCGCCATCCTGTACGCCAACACCCGCACCGCCGACGCGGACGGCCCGGCCGGCTGCATGCTCGTCGTCGCGGCCACCAACTGCACCGAGGCCAACGCGCCCGTACGCGACCTCCTCGCCTTCCGCCGCGAGGAGGGCCGCCGAGCCCTCCAGGCCCGGCTCGACCAGGCCGTACGCGACGGCGAACTCCCGTTCGGCACCGACACCGCCGCAATCGCCGGCTATTACACCGCCATCGTCCAGGGCCTCTCCATCCGCGCCCGCGACGGCGCCTCCGAAGCCGAACTCACCCGCACCGCCAACCTCGCTATGGCCGCCTGGAACACCGTCGCGGCCGCCGCCCGCCCGACCAACTGACGCACGAAGCAAAGCAGTTGGAGATCGCATGCAGCGGCCGCCCGAAGGTTCGCGAAGCGGGGGTCGGCATCCGGCCCGCGTACGGACTGAGTAGCACCCCCGCAGCCTGACCGACCACGCCCCACCTACCCACCACCACCGCTTGCCGTCTTCACGAATTGAAAGTTTCTGCAATTCCATACATCATGGCCAGTGCGTGCGCCAGATGAGCCGCCCGATGGGCCGTGAGGGTCGTCCGGCTTCGGTCGTGCGCTGCCGACCGCGCTTGTCGGGCACGCGGGCGGCACCGGCCGGTGGAGAACCGGCCGCCGGACCGGTGCGGTGTGCGTGGGTGCGCGCGAGACCGCCGTGAGAGGGCGGTTGCCAGCGTGGACGCGGAAGACGGCGGTGCGGCCGAGGAGTTCGCCGCAGCAGTGCGGGCCCGGGTGGTACAGGCCCGTGCGGACCTCGCGGAGGCGGCGTCCCGGCAGGACGGATCGGCGGTGCAGGAGGCGGTGGACGAGCTGGAGGAAGCGCTGTCGACCGCACGGGCGCACGACGTCGAGCTCCCCGGGCCGGGCATCATCGACTCCGAGCCGCCTGCCCACGGTGGGCCCGAGGGCGGCGAGACCGAGTCGGGGAGAAGCTCATGATGGCGCCGGTTCCGCTGTACCAGGCGAAGGCGGAGTTCTTCCGCATGCTCGGACACCCGGTGCGCATCCGGGTGCTGGAGCTGCTCCAGAACGGCCCGATGCCGGTGCGCGACCTCCTGGCGGCCATCGAGGTCGAGCCGTCCAACCTGTCCCAGCAGCTCGCGGTGCTGCGCCGCTCCGGCATCGTCACCGCCACACGCGACGGGGCGACCGTGGTCTACCAGTTGGCCGGCGGCGACGTCGCGGACCTGATGCGCGCCGCGCGCCGCATCCTCACCGAGATGCTGGCGGGGCAGAACGAACTGCTGGAAGAGCTGCGCGAGGCGGAGGCGTCCGCCTGATGGGCACTTGATGGGCGCCTGCTTCCGCCCGGCGTCGGAACGGCGTGCCTTCGCGGTCTACATCTCCGGGATCCGCACCGGCCACCTCCGCACCCTCGACGCGCTCGACGTGATCGATGAACTGCGGGCTGCCGGGAGGGTGTTCGACAGCACGCCGGAGGCGATCGCGGCAGCCCGGCACAACCTGCACCACACCGGCATCCTTGCCGCCTGCGACATGCGGGAAGACAGCAGAATGGAGAGCGCGCGATGACGGCGAACGGCTCCGCCGCGCCCCGGCTCGTCGAGGTGTCCGGCGCCGAGGCGCTGTGGCTGCTGGGCGGCGCTCGCGGCGGCCGCCTGGTCTTCACGGTCAACGGTGTGCCGGGGGTACGCCCAGCCCGCCACGTATGGGAGCACGGCACCCTGGTCGTCCGGGCGCCGGTGCCCAAGGCCGTGCTCGCCGATCCCGGGCGGACACAGGACCTGGTCCTCTACCAGGCCGACGACATCGACCCGGCGACCGGCGGCGGCTGGCAGGTCACCGCCACCGGCCCGGCCGAAGCCGTCAGCCACCCCGACGAGGCGGCGCACTACCGCAGCGCGCTGCCGGGTTGGGCGCACGGGCCGCACGACCTGATCCTGCGCCTGCGCCCGCAGCTGGTCCACGGCCACCGCCTCGGCCACCTGCTCACCCCCGTGCCGGGAGAACCGTCGTGACCGAACAGCCCGCCACCGCACCGCAGTCGCCGGAGTCCGGGGTCGGATCCGGACCTGCGCCCGAGCCGCGGCCGACGCCGCCGGTCCGGCGCGGGGAGTCCCAGAAGGACATCGAACGCGGCATCATCCGCTGGATGTTCGTCTTCTTCTTTGCCACCCACCTCATCGGCGGGGCGATCTGGCTGGCCATCTACCTGACCGGCAACGGCGGCGGCTGACCCAGCAGTTCGACGCCGCGTCCGGTGGTCGGCACACAAGAGCCGCCCCACAGCGCCCCCGGCGGGGAGACGTCCGCTCGCGCGTCCCTCCGCCCCCGGCGGCACCCCTGTCCGGTGTGGTGCCGGGGCCTGCTGCCCGCGAGGCACGACCAGGTCCGGCCTCAGGTCATCGCCACGATGCGCGACGACCTGCACCCCTCCGTGCGGACCGCGCCGGGCGGCTGAACGGTGCCGGGGCCGCCGTCCCGGAAGCTCCGGGTACGAGGACGACGTGGCGTTCGGCGGGCATCAGACGATCCCGCCGTTGGCGCGGACGACCTGGCCGTTGACCCAGTGCCCGGCCGGGCTCGCGAGGAACGCGACCACCTCGGCGATGTCCCCGGGCGTGCCGAGGCGTTCGAGCGGGGGCTGCTTGGCCAGGTGGTCGACGACCGCCTGGTCCTTGCCGTCGAGGAAGAGGTCGGTGGCCGTCGGTCCGGGCGCGACCACGTTGGCGGTGACGTCCTTGCCGCGGAGCTCCTGGGCGAGGATCTGCGTCATGGTCTCGACCGCGGCCTTGCCGGACGCGTACGCCGCGTACCCGGGGAAGCGCAGGCCGACGACGGACGTCGACAGCGTGACGACGGCGCCGCCGGGCCGGACGCGCCGGGCGGCCTCGCGGGCCATGACGAAGGAGCCGCGGACGTTGGTGCGGTAGAGGGCGTCGAGGTCGGCCAGGTCGAGGTCGGCGACCGGGGAAAGAGCCATGCGTCCGGCCGAGTTCACGACGACGTCGACGCCGCCGAACTCCCGCTCGGCGGCGTCGAACATCGCCGCCGCATCCGCCTCGTCGGCCACGTCGGCGCGGACCGCGACGGCCCGGCCGCCGGCCGCGGTGACGGCGTCGACCGCCTCGGCCGCTGCGTCCGCCGCCGACGCATACCCGACGACCACGGCGTAACCCTGGCCTCCCAACGCCTCGGCGATGGCCCGTCCGATCCCCCGGGAACCGCCGCTGACGACGGCGACACGCTCGCTGCTCATGGAAGCCTCCGATCTCATACCAGCGATACCCGTCTTTCGTATCGCCGTTATGAATCGACCATAGCACCACTTCGCCCCCTGCGCTAGCGCCGCTAGCGTCGCTACGTATCATTGATTCCATGGTGGATCCGGAGCAGCTCAGGACGCAGATGGTGGAGGCCGCCGAGCGGCAGCTCGCGGCGTCGCCGGACTTCGACATCGCGACCCGCTCGGTCTGCGAGGCCGTGGGCGTCACGCAGCCGGTGCTGTACCGCCTGTTCGGCGACAAGCGCGGCCTGCTGGACGCCGTGGCGGACCACGGCTACGAACGGTACGCGCGGCTCAAGGCGGCCCAGGAGCGGACCGGCGACCCGGTCGCCGACCTGCTGGCGGGATGGGACGGCCACATGGCGTTCGCCCGCGCCGATCCGGCGCTCTACCAGCTCATGTTCGCGCCGCGCCCCTGGTCGCACTCGAACGCCCGCGACCGGGTGTTCGAGCTGCTGGTCGCCGCGCTGGTGCGGTGTGCGGCGGTCGGCGCCCTGCGGATGGAACCGCGGGACGCCGCCGGGATGGTCCTCGCCGCCAACGTCGGCGTCGCGCTCGACCACATCGCGGAGCCCGCCCGGTTCGACAGCCCCGAGCGCTCGCACCGGCTGCGCGACGCGGTGTTCGCCCGCGTCCTGACCCCGGCCGCGGCACCGGGTGCCGGGCACGACGACGAGGATCCGGTACGCGCGGCCGCCCGCCGCCTGCACGCCCAACTGCAACTGGCCGGTGCCGAGGCGCTGGAGCCCGAGGAGTCCGCCCTGCTGCTGAGGTGGCTCGACCGCATGACGGGGCCTCGGTAACGACTGAATGCGGACACGAGATGCTCGGGTCGTCGCAGCGAACAGCCACTGTGCGAACGAAATCCCTTATCCGGAAGGACCCCTCGCATTCGCCGCGGCGGCGGGCCACACTGGTGGCCATGAGTGCGATCCACTCGACGCGGCTCGGCACGGCAACTCCGTTGGAGATGACCGGACCCGCGGTGTACGCGGCTCTGTCCGACGAGGAACGGCGCCATTTCGACCGGGAGTTCCACGACGCGCTGAACGTGGCGAGCGCGACGTACGACGTGGAGCCGCTCAGCGAGGTGGTCCGCAGGTGGTGGATCGCCTCCGGCGGCGACCCGGCGGTGGCGCGCCTCGACCGCGATGCGGTGGCCGGACACACCGACCATGCGCAGTGCGTATCGCAGGACGAACCCTGCTGCGGGCACACCGCGTTCGCGTTCGGCAACCAGGCGACGGCGGTCATCGTGCGGTTCGAGGAGGCGTTCCGGAACGCCGCGGAGGAGGCCGCCGTGACGCTGGACCACCTCCCGCTGCGCTACCTCGCGTTCGGCTACCGGGCCGATGTCGGCGCGGTGCGCGGCGCCTGAGGAGTGTCTTCAAATCACCGTCGGACAGCCCGCGGGCCGTGGTGCGTGCGCTGGCAAGGCGCGGCCCGCGGCTCGGCCCGGGTTCGGCTTGGGAGGGCCGTCAAGACCCGGCGCCGCGGGCCCGGCGGGAATTTGAAGACACGACGTTGGGCGCGGGCGGCGGTCCCGCACGGTTCACGGCATGACGACCCCGCCGTTCGGCCGGATCGTCTGCCCGGTGACGAAACGCGCCGCGTCGGAGGCCAGGTAGAGGATCGCGAGCGCGATGTCGCGGGGCTCGCCGATGACGCCGAGTGGCGCCTGTCCGGCGCGGTTTCCGATGGTGCGAGTGCGCGCCTCCTGGTCCACGGTGCCGTCGGGCGCGGTCCAATACCCCTGCACCATGGGGGTGTCGATAAAGCCGGGCGCCACCGAGTTGACGCGCACCCCGGACGGACCGGCCTCGACGGCGAGGGTGCGCGTGAGCATGAGCACCGCCGCCTTGGTCAGCGCGTACACCGAAATGCCGGGCGCCGGCATGTCCGCACCGGCGGACGCCACGTTGACGATCGCCCCGGACCCCTGGGCCGTCATCACGCGGGCGGCGGCCTGGCAGCCGAAGTACGTGCCCTTGAGGTTCACGCCGATGACCAGGTCCAGCGTCTCCTCGGTGGTGTCGACCACCGGGGCGGAGCGGATCACCCCGGCCACGTTGGCCCATACGTCCAGGCTGCCGTGCGTGACGACGGCGTACTCGGCGAGTGCGGTGACCTGGGTGGCGTCGGTGACGTCGGCGGGGACGACGTCCGCGCGCCCGCCGCCCGCGCGGACCGCCTCGGCGGTCGCCGCCAGCCCCGCGGCGTCGACGTCGGCCAGTACGACCGCCGCCCCCGCCTCCGCCAGGACCACCGCCGTCTCGCGCCCGATGCCGGACGCGGCACCGGTGACGACAGCCGTCTTGCCCGGGAGGGTGAACACGTCCGAGTGCCCGGAACCGCCGGTCATGGGACCTCCTGAAACCGTGTTGATTTTGATATATCGAAGGAAGTTTCGATATATCCACGGGGAGCGTGACGCGCGGGCCTGCCGAACGCAAGAGGTGTCGGTCAGCGACCCCTCGGCCGGATTCGATGGGCG
Organism: Yinghuangia sp. YIM S09857; assembly: GCF_051388915.1. Taxonomy (NCBI): domain Bacteria; kingdom Bacillati; phylum Actinomycetota; class Actinomycetes; order Kitasatosporales; family Streptomycetaceae; genus Yinghuangia; species Yinghuangia sp. YIM S09857. The sequence continues at coordinate 309,699 of NZ_JBPKBH010000008.1, forward strand.
AGCGAGATTCCGACCAATGCCAGGGCAGTGGTCAGGGCGAACGTCGAGGCCGGCGCCGTACGCGTCGTCAGCCGTACGCGTCCGCCGGGGCGTTCGCCGCGCCACCGAACCAGCTCGGCACCGCAGTTGCGAGTGTCCGGGACAACCGCATCGCCCCGCCGACCGAGCCCCGGCGGTCGGCGGACGCCTGATCCATCGTGTCCGTGGTCGCCGCAACGAACGGCGGGCGTCCGCCCGGAGGTTCAGCGTGTGGCGACCAGACCCTCCCACCAAGGCGCCTGCGCCGGCAGAGTGGTGGTGACGCGGTCGCCGGGCCGCGGCAGGGCCAGCGCGGTGCCCGTCGCCTTGGCCTCGCGGAGCAGCCGGTCGACCGGCTCCGCCCACGGGTGCGGGGCGAGGTCGAACGTCGCCCAGTGCACCGGGAGCAACAGGCGTCCGCCCAGGTCGAGATGGGCCGCGACGGCCTCCTCGGGATCCATGTGGATGTCCGGCCAACTCGGGCTGTACGCGCCGATCGGCATCAGCGTCAGGTCGAACGGCCCGTGCTCCGCCCCGATCTTGGCGTAGCCGTCGAAGTAGCCGGAGTCCCCCGCGTAGAAGACACGATGCCGCTCGCCCGCGACCACCCAGGAACCCCACAGGGTGTCGTTGCGGCGCAGCGTACGCCCGGAGAAGTGCCGGGCTGCGGTGGCCGTGAAGCGCAGCCCCGCGACGACCGCCTGTTCCTCCCAGTCCAGTTCGACGATGCGCTCCGCCGGGACGCCCCAGCGCTCCAGGTGCGCGCCGATGCCGAGCGGCACCAGGAACGGCGCCGAGTGCGCCGCGAGGAGCGCCCGGATGGTGGCCCGGTCGAGGTGGTCGTAGTGGTCGTGCGAGATGACGACGGCGTCGGGGGCCGGGAGTTCGGCGAGCGGGACGGGCAGCGGGTGCAGGCGGCGCGGCCCGACGAGCTGTGAAGGCGAGACGCGTTCGCTCCACACGGGGTCGAACAGGACTCGGCGGCCTTCGAGTTCGACGAGCGTGCTGGCGTGCCCGTACCAGATCGCGCCGACCCCGTCCTCGGCCGCCGGGGTGCTCGGCACCGACACGAGCGGCACGTCCCCGGCCGGACGCCGCGCCGCACGGTTGCGGGCCATCTCGCGCATGATCTGCGGCGCGCTGCCCGGGTCGAGCACGCTCGCGGGCACGGAGTTGTGAAACGTCCCGTCGCGGAACTGCGGCGACCGCTCCATGCGGGCCAGCCGCTCGCCGCCCGCCTTGCCGCCGAACTCCGCCGGGAGGTCGCGCAGCACCCACCCGGCGGTGGCCAGTGCCACCCCGCCGGTGACCAGGCCGCGCACTGCTTTCGTTGCCATGGGGCTGCTCCTCGGTTCGCCTGGGTATTCAACCGCCGCCGGGCACGTGGTGTTCCCGGACGGTCACCGCTTTCCCCCACCGCCGCGGGCCGCGGTGCCCGTGGGACGCGGATGGGCCCGTGGGGCCGGAGTCACCACGGGAGAGACCGGGGACCCGCCGGGCGGCGGGCGGGCGTAGTTCAATGGAGCGCATGTCCGACTCCGCGTCCACGGTCGCTGCCGTGGGTCCATTTGATTCCGCAGACTCCCCTGGCACCGCCGATTCCGCCGTTCCCTTCGACGAAGCCGCACCCGCCTGGGAAAGGCGTTTCCGGGCCCCCCGGGTGACCCTGCCCGATTGGGCGGAACACGCCCCCGACCGTTCGGTCTTCCTGTCGAACGCGTCGGGCACGTACGAGATCTACGCCTGGGACCGCGGCACCGGCGCGCAGCGGCAGGTCACCGAGCGGGCCAACGGCACCACGATGGCCTCGATCGACCCGACCGGGGAATGGATCTGGTGGTTCGCGGATACCGACGGCGACGAGTTCGGCGTGTGGATGCGGCAGCCGTTCGGCGGCGGTCCCGACGCCGAGGCCGCCCCCGGCCTCGCGCCCTCGTACCCGGCCGGGCTCGCGATCGGCGCCGACGGCCTCGCGGTCGTCGCCCGGTCCACCGACGAGGAGGGCTCGACCGTCCACGTCGTACGCTCCGGCACCGCGCCGACCACCATCTACCGGCACCGCGAGTCCGCCGGGGTATCGGCGCTGTCCGAGGACGACACCCTCGTGGTGATCGAGCACAGCGAGCACGGCGACACGATGCACCCGTCGCTGCGCGCGGTACGCCTGGACGGGACGCTCGTCGCCGACCTGCACGACGGCGCCCCCGGCGAGGCCCCCGCCTCGGGCCTGTCCTGCACCGGCTTCGCCCCGGTCTTCGGCGACTCCCGGGTGCTCGTCTCGCACCAGCGACGCGGCCGCTGGGAGCCGATGATCTGGAACCCGCTGACCGGCGAGGAGCACGAGATCGACCTCGGGCTGCCCGGCGACGTGGGCGTGGACTGGTACCCGGACGCGAGCGCGCTGCTGGTCGAGCACGACCACCACGCCCGGTCCGAGCTGTACCGCTACGACCTCGCGACCGGCACCCTGGAACGCCTCGCCACCCCGGCCGGCACCGTGCTGGGCGCCACCGCGCGGCCGGACGGGAGCGTCGAATACCTGTGGTCCAGCGGCGAGCGCCCGAGCGAGCTGCGCTCGACCGGCGGCGGCACGGTGCTGGTGCCGCCCGGCGACCGGGCGCCCGGCTCGGTCTCGGTCGAGGACGCGTGGGTCGAGGGGCCGGGCGGCTTGATCCACGCGCTGGTGTCCCGGCCCGCGGGCGGCGAGGGGCCGTACCCGACCGTCTTCGAGGTGCACGGCGGCCCGACCGCGCACGACGGCGACCAGTTCGCCCCCGGCGTCGCGGTGTGGATCGACCACGGCTTCGCGGTCGTGCGGGTCAACTACCGGGGGTCGACCGGCTACGGCAAGGACTGGACGGACGCGCTGCGCGAGCGGGTCGGGCTCATCGAGTTGGAGGACATCGCCGCGGTGCGCGAGTGGGCGGTGTCGTCCGGGCTCGCGGACCCCGGGCGGCTGGTGCTGTCCGGCGGTTCGTGGGGTGGCTACCTGACGCTGCTGGGGCTGGGCGTCCAGCCGGAGAACTGGACGCTGGGGCTGGCCGCGGTGCCGGTGGCCGACTACGTCGCGGCGTACGAGGACGAGATGGAGGCCCTGAAGGCGATGGACCGCACGCTCGTCGGCGGCACGCCCGAGGAGGTCCCGGAGCGGTACGCGGCGTCGTCGCCGATCACGTACGTCGACCGGGTGCGCGTCCCGGTGTTCATCAGCGCGGGCCTCAACGACCCGCGCTGCCCGATCCGGCAGATCGAGAACTACGTGGCCAGGCTCGGCGAACTGGGCGCGGTGCACGAGGTCTACCGCTACGAGGCGGGGCACGGCTCGGCGGTTGTCGAGGAGCGCATCCGGCAGGTGCGCAAGGAACTCGACTTCGTGAGGCGGCACCTGGGGATGCCGACGTCGGCGTGAGCGAGGCGGCGAGCGGGTGGGCCCGACGGGTCCGCCCGCTCGCCGGCGCGATGGCATGCGGGGCGCGGCCGACTCCCGCCGACCAGGACTTGTCGGCTCCACGGCATGCCCGTCAGGCGGAGACCTGTGGCTCCTCCGCCCCCTGCGGGGCCAGCCCCAACTCGCGCAGCACCGCGGCCTCCTCGGCCTCCCGGCGCTCCTCGATCTCGCGCCGCACGACCCGCCACCACAGGAACACCGACGCCCCCGCGAAGACGAACCACTGCGCGGTGTAACCCAGGTTCTGCCACGCGCGGCCGGAAATGCCGCCGCCCTTCTGCGCCTTCGCCGGCGGCACCGGGGTGAGTCCGGCCGCGGCCGGGGGCTCCTGAGCGCTGAGTGCCACGTACCCGTCATAGATCGGGTACGGAAGGATGTTCACCAGGTCCGGCGGGTTGATGATCGAGACCTGCCCCGCGGGCAGCCCCACCTGGCGGTCGATGCCCGACCCGTGCTCGGTCTCGGAGAGTTCGAGACGGCCGGTCACGCGCACCTCCCCGGTCGGCACCGGCGGCACCGCCTCCGGCCCCGGGGTGCCCGGCACCCAGCCGCGGACGACGAGCAGGCGGTCGCCGCCGCCCCGCGGTTCGAACGGCGTCAGGACGTACGAGCCCTCACGCCCGTCCACCTTGCGGCCCGGCACCAGGAGTTGGTTGGCCGCGTCGTAGCGGCCCTCCACGAAGACGGGGCGGCCCCGGTCGTCCGAGGTCACGCGCACACCGCCGCGCAACTGCTCGGCGAGCGCCACCGCGGGCTCCACCGAGACCTTGGTCTCGGCGGCCTTCTCGGTGGACTTGCTGTGCTCGTTGTACCGCTGGAACTGCCAGAGCCCCAGCGCCGCGCACACCGGGACGGCCACCAGTACGAGGACGTGGAAGGCCATCCAGCGCGGCTGCAAAAGGAAGCGGTGCACGCAACCACGGTAACCGGGACGAGAAGGGCCGCCGACCCGCGGGTCCCACGCGGGCCGCGCACCGGCCCCGCACCGCGATCCGCCGCGCTACGCCTTCGGGTACGCCCCCGACAGGTACACGTCCGTGCGGTACACCACACCGCCGCAGGCCGCGGTCAGCCGCACGTCCGCGAGCTTCACCCCGCCGTCGGCCAGCGCGTACCCGAGCGCGGGCACGGGCGGCGGCGGACCGGCCGGGTCGCCCGGCGTACAGCTGGTGCTCCCGCCGTTCCCGGTGTCCGGCTGCCAGGCGAACTGGAACTCGTACGTGGCACCCTTGCGCACCGTCAGCGGCCCCGTCGGCGCGGCCACCTGCGGCAGGCGTACCGCCGGGTCGGAGCTCTGGTGCACGATCACCGACACCTGCACCGGCGGATTGCCGGGCGGCGCGGCGACGATGACGTTGCCGGGGCCGGAGATCGAGCAGTCCCGCCGCGACGTGTTGCGGATCTCGACGACGCCGTACGCGATCCCGTCCGACCCCGCCGGGCCGAGCGCCGTGGCCAGGCCCTGCTCCAGGTCGTTGACCGTGCAGGCGGGCGGCGGTGGAGCCGTCGTGGCGCCGGTCGGCCCCACGGTCGCGGTCGCGGTGGTCGGGGTGATGCTCGGACCGACCGGCGCGCTCGACTGCGGCGCGGGCGGCGTGGGGATCAGGCCGAACGTCGGCAGCCCGGTCGGGCTCGGCAGGATGTTCTGGGCCGACGCGCTCGGCCGTGAGTCCTTGTCCTCTTTCCCGGAGCCGTTGGAACCGAGCGAGCCCTGGCCGTCGTCGTCGCGGCCGTCGTCGTCCTCGCCGTTGCCCTCGGTGTCGCCGATGTCCTGCGCGTTGTCCGCGTCGGCCTGCGTGCCGCTCTTCTGCGTCGTCTGGTCGGTGATGACCACGGTGCGCACGACCGGCGTCGCGACGGCGAGCACCGCCACGGTGCCGACCGTGGTCAGGACCATGGCACGGCGGCGCCGGCGCCGCGCGGGCACCGCGGCGCGCAGCCGGTCCAGCGCGTCCGGTGCGGGACGGATGTCCGACACCGCGGCGTCGAGTCTGCGGCGCAGCTCGGCGGGCAGGCTGTCGGGCATCCCGTCGTCGGACCGCCCTCCGGCCGCCCCCGGGTCCTCGTTCATCGCGCTCACGACGTCTCCATCCGGGCCCGCAACGCCTCAAGCCCCCGCGAACCGTATGCCTTGACCGAACCGACCGACAGTCCAAGCAGGTCAGCCACCTGAACCTCCGTCAGATCCGCGTAGTAGCGCAGCACGATCACCTCACGCTGCCTTCTCGGCAGTTCGCGCAGCACCCTGACCAGGGCGTCGCGCAACAGCACACTGTGCGCCCCCTCCTCCGCGGCCGGTTCGTCGACCGCGGGCCGGGGCATCAGGCGCAGTGCCATGAGCCTTCGGCGCAGGGTCGACCGCGAGAGGTTCACGACAGTCTGCCGCAGGTACGCCAGCGTCTTGTCCGGTTCCCGTAGCCGGTGCCGGGCGACGTGGACGCGGACGAACGCCTCCTGCACGACGTCCTCGCACGAATGCGGGTCGTCGAGCAGCAGGGCCGCGAGCCTGAGCAGCGTGCCGTAGTGCGCACGGTATGTCTCGGTCAGCAGATCAACGGAGACCCCCGCATCGTCGGACGCATCCGCGCCCGACATGGTTCTCCGCCCCGGCGCTTCGGCCGACCGCCCGGGACCCGCGTCCGGTGCGGTGTCGGGAGCCAGATCTGACGCCACGTCAGTCACCGCATACCCGAGCAGCGCGTCCATCGACACCCACTCGCCCCCCGGCGGACCGGACGCCGCCGACGAGGGCGCCGGAGGTCCGGCGACCGGCACGTCGACAGGCGGGTGCGCGGCGCGGACGCCCCGCTTGACCCGTGGTTCCACCCCCACCAACTCCGCCACGAACGTTAGACACCCAGCCGCCCCGGAAGGTTGTTCGGAAAGTTCCCGGGAAGTCGTCGGGGACCGCCGGGTCACTCCGGGAAAATCAGGTTGTCGGCCTGGGGAGACACGCTACTGCGTGACGGCCCGTCGGGGAGGGGCTTCTTGCGGGTCGAGACACGGCGGGGCGCGCGTGGGCGGCACCACGCGCGGCCGTGCGGCGCACGGCGGCAGGACGCGGCAACACCCGTCCGGACACCCGGACATGGCGACGCCCCCGGTCCCGCGGGTCGCGGAATCGGGGGCGTCGCCGTGGTCACGCGCGTGCGCCGGAGCGTACCGGCGCAGCCCGGGGGTTCAGTCGCCCGGCGGCTCAGGCCTGCCCGGTCAGCTCGGCCGCGATCAGCTCGGCGATCTGGGCCGTGTTGAGCGCCGCGCCCTTGCGCAGGTTGTCCCCGCACATGAACATGTCGAGCGTGTTCGGGAAGTCCAGCGCCTGACGCACCCGGCCGACCCAGGTCGGGTCCGTGCCGACCACGTCCGCCGGGGTCGGGAACTCGCCGTTGGCCGGGTCGTCGCACAGCACGACCCCGGGCGCCTCGGCCAGGATCTCGTGGGCGCGCGCGACCGTCACGTCGTTCTCGAACACCGCGTGCACGGCCAGCGAGTGCGTGGTGATCACCGGCACGCGGACGCAGGTCGCGGAGACCTTGAGGTCCGGCAGGCCGAGGATCTTGCGCGACTCGTTGCGGACCTTCAGCTCCTCGGACGACCAGCCGTCGTCCTTCAGCGAACCGGCCCACGGCACCACGTTGAGCGCGAGCGGCGCCGGGAACGGCCCGAACTCGCCCACCGCGCGGCGCACGTCGCCCGGCTGCGTGCCAAGCGTCGCGGAGCCGGCAACCTTGGCGAGCTGCTCGCGCAGCGTGTCGATGCCGGGCTGACCGGCCCCGGACGCCGCCTGGTACGACGACACGACCAGCTCGCGCAGGCCCAGCTCGGCGTGCAGCGCGCCCAGCGCGACGACCATGCTGAGCGTCGTGCAGTTCGGGTTGGAGATGATGCCGCGCGGACGCAGGCGCGCCGCGGCCGGGTTGACCTCGGGCACGACCAACGGCACCTCGGGGTCCATGCGGAACGCGCCGGAGTTGTCGACCGCGACCGCGCCCTTGGCGGCGGCGATCGGCGCCCACTGCGCGGACACCTCGTCGGGCACGTCGAACATCGCGACGTCGACGCCCTCGAAGCACTCCTCGGACAGCGCCCGGACCGCGACCTCCTCGCCGCGCACGACCAGCTTCTTGCCGGCCGAGCGGGCGGAGGCGATGAGGCGGATCTCACCCCACACGTCCTGGCGCGTCGACAGCAGGTCGAGCATCACGGTGCCGACCGCGCCGGTCGCTCCGGCGAGGGCGAGGGTGGGCTTGCGGGTACTGCTGGCGGCGCTCATCGGCCGGTACCTCCGTAGACGACGGCCTCCTCGGACTCGGCATCGAGGCCGAATGCGCTGTGGACGGCCTGGATGGCGGTGGGCACCTGGTCGGCGCGGCACACCACCGAAATGCGGATCTCGGACGTGGAGATCAGCTCGATGTTGACGCCCGCGTTCGACAGCGCCTCGAAGAACTCGGCGGTGACCCCGGGGTGCGAGCGCATCCCGGCGCCGACCAGCGAGATCTTCCCGACCTGGTCGTCGTACTGGAGCGATTCGAAACCGATGCTCTCCTGCGCCTTCCCCAGCGACTCTATGGCCTTTTGGCCGTCGGTCATGGGGAGCGTGAAGGAGATGTCGGTGCGACCGGTCGACGCCGCCGACACGTTCTGCACGACCATGTCGATGTTGATCTCGGCCTCGGCCACCGTGCGGAAGATCTTCGCGGCCTCGCCCGGCTTGTCCGGGACCCCGACCACGGTGATCTTCGCCTCGCTGGTGTCGTGGGCGACACCGGAGATGATCGCCTGCTCCACGTCGTCCCCTTCGGACTCGCTTCGTACCCACGTGCCTTCGAGTCCGGAGAAGGACGACCGCACGTGGACGGGCATGTTGTAGCGGCGCGCGTACTCGACGCACCGCAGGTGCAGCACCTTGGAACCGCTCGCCGCCAGCTCCAGCATCTCCTGGTAGCTGATGCGGTTGATCTTGCGGGCCTTCTTGACCACCCGGGGGTCGGCGGTGAACACGCCGTCGACGTCCGTGTAGATCTCGCAGACCTCGGCGTCGAGCGCGGCGGCCAGCGCGACCGCCGTCGTGTCCGAGCCGCCGCGGCCCAGCGTGGTGATGTCCTTCGTGTCCTGCGACACACCCTGGAAGCCGGCGACGATCGCCACGGCGTCCTCGTCGAGCGCGGAGCGGATGCGACCGGGCGTCACGTCGATGATGCGCGCTTTGTTGTGAACGGAGTCGGTGATGACGCCCGCCTGGCTGCCGGTGAACGACCGGGCCTCGACACCGAGGTTTTTGATCGCCATCGCCAGGAGTGCCATCGAGATCCGCTCACCGGAGGTGAGCAGCATGTCGAGCTCGCGCCCGGCAGGGATGGGACTCACCTGCTGCGCGAGGTCGATGAGCTCGTCCGTCGTGTCGCCCATGGCGGACACCACCACGACCACTTCGTGGCCGAGCTTCTTGGTGTCGACGATCCGCTTGGCGACGCGCTTGATGCCTTCGGCATCGGCAACGGAGGAGCCTCCGTACTTCTGCACGACAAGGCCCACGTGCGCTCCTCGTTTCGTGTTAGCTGCGGTCGGCACAGTCTAACGAGGCGGCTCGGGGACCCAACCTCTATTCACATAGTGAGACGTACGTATCACTTTTTGAACAGGCTGGCTGGAAAGCCGCCAAATGTGGCGTACGGACGACCGAAACCGCGAAAAGCTGCGGTTCCGGTTGTCCGCTGGCCAGGACAGTGTGAGGCGGGGGCAGCCGGGTGATCGGTCATTCGGCCGCCGAACCTCGGGCGGGCTCAGGACTTCTGCGGGCCACCCAGGACGACGGCGTCGTCGAGCTGCTCGGCGAGTTCGTCGGCCAACTCGTCGCCCAGCGCGTCGTCGACCGCGGACTCCAGGCCCTCGGCGGTCGCCGCGTCGAGACGGGCGTGCGCGACGACGGACTGCAACGCGCGCAGCACGGCACTGGCGGTCGCACCCCAGTTGGCGAGGTACGAGAACTGCCACCACCACAACGCCTCGGTGGTGCGCCCGGCGCGGTGGTGCGCGAGCCCGTGCATCAGGTCGGTGACCACGTCCGCCATGTCGTCCGAGATGCGGAAGGCGACCGGTTTGGGACGCGGCGTGTACGGGTCGAAGACCTCGTAGTAGACGTCGATCGGTTCGAGCAGCTCGGACAGCGACGAGCGCAGCGCGTCCACGTCCGGATCCGGGCCCGAGTCGGGCTCGAAGCGCTCGTCGGGCACCACGTCGGCGATCGCGCCGAGTCGGCCGCCCGCCAGCATGAGCTGCGAGACCTCCAGCAGCAGCATCGACACGGCCGCCCCGGGCTCCTCGCCGCGGGCCACCTCCGTGACGGCCACCACGAAACTCTCGATCTGGTCGGCGATTTCCGCGGTGAAGTCGGTCAGGTCGTCAGACATCGAGCAGTCGTCTCCCCTCAAAGGCACGCCCGAGGGTCACCTCGTCGGCGTACTCCAGGTCGCCCCCCACCGGCAGCCCGCTTGCCAGTCGGGTCACCTTGAGACCCATCGGCTTGCACAGGCGGGCCAGGTACGTCGCCGTCGCCTCTCCTTCCAGATTCGGATCGGTCGCCAGGATGAGCTCGGTCACGGTGCCGTCCGCGAGCCGGGTCATGAGCTCGCGGATGCGCAGGTCGTCGGGGCCGACGCCCTCGATCGGGCTGATCGCGCCGCCGAGGACGTGGTAGCGGCCGCGGAACTCGCGTGTCTTCTCGACGGCCACGACGTCCTTCGACTCCTCGACGACGCAGATGACCGCGGGATCGCGGCGCGGGTCGAGGCAGATGCGGCACTGGTCGGCCTCGGCGACGTTGCCGCAGGTGGTGCAGAAGCGGACCTTGTCCTTGACCTCGACGAGGGCGTTCACCAGGCGGCGTACGTCGGCGGGGTCGGCGGCGAGGAGGTGGAAGGCGATGCGCTGCGCGCTCTTCGGACCGACGCCGGGCAGACGGCCCAGCTCGTCGATGAGGTCCTGAACGGCGCCTTCGTACACCTGCGGGCTCCTCGGGTCGTCGGTCTCGTGGTGCTGCTTCTGTGCTTCTGTGCTTCTGGTGTTGTGGTGCTTCTGGTGCTGTTCCGCGGCTGTGGGGCTGCGGGTTGTGCCGCCGGGTTTGCGGGCTCTGCTGTGGTGCGGGCCAGTCGTGCGGACCGGTGGGCCTGCGGTCCTGCCTTTCCGTACGACCGACTACATTCCCGGCAGGCCCAGACCGCCGAGACCCCCGCCGCCCAGGCCCTGGGCCAGCGGGCCCATGGTGCGGGAGGCGAGTTCCGCCGCGGCGCGGTTGGCGTCGCGGACGGCGGCGACGATCAGATCGCCGAGTGTCTCCGTGTCCTCAGGATCCACCGCCTTGGGCGAGATCTCCAGAGCGAGCAGCTCCCCGGCGCCGCTGACGGTCGCCGTGACGAGGCCGCCCCCCGCGGTGCCCTGCACCTGGGTGCGCGCCAGCTCCTCCTGCGCGGCCATGAGGTCCTGCTGCATCTTCTGCGCCTGTTGCAGCAGTTGCTGCATGTCGGGCTGGCCTCCACCGGGAAACACGTGTGCACCCTTCGTCGCGGTCCACGGCAACTCGGATCGCGGCTGCCGCTTGGGCTTGAGACTACGGGGTGAAGAGGTGTGGCGGTGTTAAGAGGCACGCGGGAAGGGTGGCGTTGGGGGGCGCACCCGGAATGACGGTCGCCGAGCCGGTCATCGGGACCGTCGCCGTGCCGACACCTTGCCCGCCGACCGTCAGGGGCCCGGGGTTTCCTCGATCACTGTGGCGCCCAGCTCGCGCGCCAGGAGCTCGTGGCTGCTGACACCGCCGAAGCCGACCTCTTCGTCCTCGTACGATCCGGCGTCCGCGTAGTCGACCGCATGGTCCGGCGGGGGCGGCGGTTCGTCGGCGGGGTCGGGCATGTACTCGGGCACGGAGGGCGGCTCGTACGCCTCGATGGGCGGCGGTTCGTCCGTGTAGTGCGGCTCGGGCCGCGATGCGGGGGCCGGGACGGCCGCCATGGGCGGTGGCGACGGCGGCACGGGCGCGGGCATGGGCGACGCCATCGCCTGCGTGACGACGGAGCCCTGTGCCTGCTGGGGCTGCTGAGCCTGGGGTGGTTGTGGTTGTGGTTGTGCTTGTGGCGGGCGCGAGGTTGCCGGCCATGCCCCCGGGGCCTGCTGCGCCGGTGGCTGCTGCTGGGAGTGCGCGGCGGGAGACGTGGGGGGTGCGGAGGCTTGCGTACGCCCGCCTCCGCCACCGGGGGCACCGCCGTTGCCGCCGAAGCCGCTCCCGCCGCCGTTGTGTCCGCCGTGTCCGCCGTGTCCGCCGGACGCGAGGCCGCCACCCGGTCCCGAACCACCGCCGGATCCCGAGCCGCCGCCCGTTCCCGGATCGACGATGCACTCGATGCGCCACTCGACGCCGACCGCATCCATCACGGCCTGGCGCAAGACCTCGTCGTGCCCGCTGTTCACGAACCCGTCGCGGGCCCCGGCGTGTTCGAACGACACCTGGAGCGTCGACCCGTCGAACCCGGCCACGCCCGCGCGCTGGAGCAGCACCCACGTCACCCGCTTGCGCCGCGCGACGGCCTCGATGATCTGCGGCCACATCCCGCGGACCCGGTTCACGTCGCCGCCTCCGCCGACTGCGGGCTGTTGAGGCGCGCGTACGCCCTCCTGCTGCGGCGGCTGGGACTGCTGCTGCGGCCGTTGCGCTTGTTGCTGCTGCTGTTGCTGTTGCTGCTGCGGCGGCCGCGACGTGGCGGGCCAAGCTCCAGGCGTCGTCCCGGACCCGCCGGCCGCCTCAACGGCAGCAGGCGCGGGCGCCTCGGCAGGCACCTCGCGGGGAGTGGGTGCGGGCACGGGCGGCCGTACCTCCGACGCAGGCGCCCGCCGCACCGGCGGAGCGTCGTCGGCACCGCCGCCACCGACCGCCGCCACCGAACCGCCGAATCCGCCGCCCGATCCCCCCAGGTCGACGCGCCGTTCAAGCCGGTCGAGCCGGGCCCCGAGCGACTGCTCGTCCGCTCCGGCACCCGGCAACAGCACTCGCGCGCAGATGAGTTCGAGCTGAAGTCGCGGCGAGGTGGCGCCGCGCATCTCGGTCAGCCCGGTGTTGACGATGTCCGCCGCACGCGTCAGCTCGGCCTGCCCGAACGTGCGCGCCTGCGAGACCATCCGCTGCAACTGGTCGGCCGGTACGTCGATGAGCCCCTTGTCCGCGGCGTCCGGCACCGCGGCCAGGATCACCAGGTCGCGCAGCCGCGACAGCAGGTCCGCGACAAAGCGCCGGGGGTCGAACCCGCCCTCGATCACCCGGTCGATCACCTGGAACGCCGCGGCCCCGTCCCGCGCCGCGAACGCCTCGGCGACGTCGTCCAGCAGCGCCCGGTCGGTGAACCCGAGCAGCGACGTCGCCATCGCGTACGTCACACCGCCCTCGTCGGCTCCGGCCAGCAACTGGTCCATGACCGACATCGAGTCACGCACGGACCCCGCGCCGGCCTGCACGACCAGCGGGAAGACCTCCTTGTCGACCGAGATGCCCTCGGTCGAACACACCTGCTCCAGGTAGTCGCGGAGCACCCCGGGCGGCACGAGCCGGAACGGATAGTGGTGGGTGCGCGACCGGATCGTCCCGATGACCTTCTCGGGCTCGGTCGTCGCGAAGATGAACTTCAGGTGCTCCGGCGGCTCTTCGACCACCTTCAGCAACGCGTTGAAGCCCGCCGACGTGACCATGTGGGCCTCGTCGATGATGTAGATCTTGTAGCGCGAGTTGACCGGCGCGAAGAACGCCTTCTCCCGCAGATCGCGCGCATCGTCCACACCACCGTGCGACGCCGCGTCGATCTCGATCACATCGATGCTGCCCGGCCCGCCTCGCGCCAGATCCGTACAGGACCGGCACTCCCCGCACGGCGTCGGCGTCGGCCCCTGCTCACAGTTCAGACACCGCGCCAGGATCCGCGCGCTCGTCGTCTTCCCGCACCCGCGCGGCCCACTGAACAGGTACGCGTGGTTCACGCGGTTGTTCCGCAGGGCCTGCTGCAAGGGATCGGTCACGTGCTCCTGCCCGATGACCTCGACATAGGTCTCGGGACGGTAGCGGCGATACAGGGCGAGCGACACGACGACGACGATAGCCGGACCGACCCACATCCGGAGCCAGCCGCGTCCCCAACACCCCGCCGCCGACCCCCACGCACACAAAAGACCCCCCGCGCACCCGGCAGAGCCCACCTACCCTTGCTGCCTTCCGGCCCTGGGGGGGTTTAGCAGGATGCCGCCACACGGGGGGTCCGGCCCTACAGTACCCGACCCGAAGCCCCTCGCGCTCCCACCCACCCCTCCCCCGATACTCGTGCGCGACCACCCCGAACCCTCCGGTAAGCTGTCCGGCGGAGGATTCGCCTAGTGGCCTAGGGCGCACGCTTGGAAAGCGTGTTGGGGGCAACCCCTCACGAGTTCGAATCTCGTATCCTCCGCCAGCCTGAACAGGCGAAACGTCGGCCCCGACCGCAGCA
>NZ_JBPKBH010000008.1:323781-349605 GCF_051388915.1 Yinghuangia sp. YIM S09857
CCCCGACCGCAGCAGCGGTCGGGGCCGACGTCGTCTCCGTCTCAATTTCCGTCTCGGTTCGCGCGCGATCGGCCGGTTCGGCACCCGTGCCGCGCACGTTCGTTCGGCTCGGTTCACGCCGATCCGGAGTTGGGCGACGAGTCTTCGCAGGTCTGCCCTCTGGTGCCGCCGAGAGGGGGAAGGGCCGGCGCAGAACATGCGTTCCGCACCCGCCCTTTCGTTCCCCGGATCGATCAGCCGTCGGCTCCGACCGGAGCGGTACCGCGTGAGCGGCGCATGAAGGCCAGGGAGACGTACACCAGGCCCACCAGGACGGGGACTTCGATGAGCGGTCCGACGACGCCTGCGAGGGCTTGGCCGCTGGTGACGCCGAAGGTGCCGATGGCGACGGCGATGGCGAGTTCGAAGTTGTTGCCCGCGGCGGTGAAGGCGAGGGTTGCGGTGCGGTCGTACGGCAGGCCCAGTCCGCGGCCGATCGCGTAGGAGCCGAACCACATCACCGCGAAATACACAAGAAGCGGCAACGCGATGCGTGCGACGTCGCCGGGCTCGGAGGTGATGGTGTCGCCCTGGAGCGCGAACAGGATCACGATCGTGAACAGCAGCCCGTACAGCGCGACCGGGCCGATCTTCGGCAGGAACTTCGTCTCGTACCAGTCGCGGCCCTTGGCCTTTTCGCCCTGGCGGCGGGTGAGGTAGCCGGCCAGCAGCGGGACGCCGAGGAAGACGACGACGTTGAGGGCGATCTTCCAGAACGAGACGTCCAGGTGTTCGCCGTCGCCGAGGTTCAGCCAGCCGGGCAGCAGGTCGAGGTAGAACCAGCCGAGCACACCGAACATCACGACCTGGAACACGGAGTTGAGCGCGACCAGGACGGCGGCGGCCTCGCGGTCGCCGCAGGCCAGGTCGTTCCAGATGATGACCATGGCGATGCAGCGCGCGAGTCCGACGATGATCAGGCCGGTGCGGTACTCGGGCAGGTCGGACAGAAAGATCCAGGCCAGCGCGAACATCACGGCCGGGCCGATGATCCAGTTGATGACCAGCGACGAGGCCATGAGCTTTTTGTCGCCGGTGACGGTGTCGAGGCGGTCGTAGCGGACCTTGGCGAGCACTGGATACATCATCAGCAGCAGACCGAGGGCGATCGGCAGGGAGATACCGCCGATCTCGACCTTGCTCAGCCCGTCGTCCAGGCCCGGGATGAGCTTGCCGAGCCCGAGGCCGACGCCCATGGCCACGCCGATCCACACGGGCAGGAACCGGTCGAGGGTCGAGAGCTTGCCGACGATCGCGGCAGCCCCGGCGTCGGTCGCGGCCCCCGGGGGCGTGCGGGGGTCCGTCGCGGTCACGTGCAGGGCCTCTTTCGTGCGGTGTCCGCGGTGGTCTGCGCCGCCTCGGCGATGCCGCCGAGGGCGGCGGCCAGGGCGGCGAGCGCCTGCGGCCGGAGCTTGTAGTAGGTGAACCGGCCGCAGGGCTCGGTCTCGACGAGCCCCGCCTCGCGCAGCACCTTGAGGTGGTTGGACAGGTTGGTCTGGCGCGCGCCGGTTTCCTCGACGAGGTGGCATACGCACAGGGCTTCGGACGCGAGGAGGGTGATGATCCGCATCCGGAGCGGGTCGGCCAGCACCTTCATCGTGTCAGTATCAACTGACATCAGCATAGGATGATACGTTAGCGGCGCGGGGATCGAAACGCGAACCCCGGGTGAGGAGGCTCGGATGGCCTCGGTGGCCGACTTGGTCCCGCAGGCGCTGCTTGCGGGCGCGGTCCGGCGGCTGACCGCCCGATACGCCGGAGTGTTCCCACCGGCCGCCGTACGTGCGGTGGTGGAGGACTCGTACCTCGAACTCGTGGCCGCGTCGTCCGTGCACGCGCATCTGCCGCTGTTGAGCGAGCGGTTCGCGGGCGAGCGCCTCGACGCGCTCGGTCACACCGGCGGGCGTGCGCCCGACTCCGGCCCGCGGGTGCTGTTCGTGTGCACCGCGAACTCGGGGCGGTCGCAGCTCGCCGCGGCGCTGTTCAACCGGCACGCGCACGGCGCCGCGTCGGCGACGTCGGCGGGCACCGCACCTGCCGCGAAAATCGAGTCGGCGGTCGTCGCCGCACTCGCGGAGATCGGCATCGACGCGGGTGACGCGTTCCCCAAGCCCGTCACCGACGAGGTGGTCCAGGCCGCCGACATGGTGGTCACGCTCGGCTGCGCGGACGCGCCGCCGCTGCTGGCCGGCCGCCGGTACGCGGACTGGCCGGTCGCCGACCCCGGCGGCAGCCTCGACGACGTCGTACGCGGCATCCGCGACGACATCGACGCCCGCGTCCGAGCCCTGCTTGCCGAACTGGGCGCCCCAGACCACCGCTGAACCGGTCCACCGACCGGCCGCACCGACGACCCCCCGAAAGGAACCCCGATCCCCATGTCCGAGAAGCCCTCGGTGCTGTTCGTCTGCGTCCACAACGCGGGCCGCTCCCAGATGGCCGCCGGGTTCCTCCGCCACCTCGGCGCGGGCCGCGTCGAGGTCCGCTCGGCCGGATCCATCCCCGGCGACCAGGTGAACCCCGTCGCCGTCGAGGCCATGAAGGAGGTCGGCATCGACATCGCCGACCAGACCCCGAAGGTCCTCACCCCGGAGGCCGTCCAGGCGTCCGACGTCGTCATCACCATGGGCTGCGGCGACGCCTGCCCGATCTTCCCCGGCAAGCGCTACCTCGACTGGGCTCTCGACGACCCCGCCGGCCAGGGGATCGACGCCGTCCGCCCGATCCGCGACGAGATCGAGAAGCGCATCCAGGGCCTGCTCGCCGAGATCCTCCCCGCCGACGCCTGAGCTGGGAGCGACGTCCGAGATATGATCGCCATCGCCTCCGGCGCCGCGACGAACTCGGCAGCTTGACGAGCCGCCCGGGGGCATACGCGCAATTGCGCTCGGCCCACCGCCCGTTGTTGGCCGGTCGGGCCGGTCGCCGAACGATCCGGGATCAGCCTGTCGGCGGCGTCGCAGCAGTTGACGCTGCTCAAGCTCGGCGGCGTGGTCACCTCGCGCCGCGACGGCAAACGTGCCGTACCGGGGCGACAAGGAGCGCGTCGGCCGGGCGCTCGCGGAATTGCAGGGGTACCTGAAGTACTGAGACTTCGACGCGGCGGCGTCCGGGGTCGGCGCGTCGGCAGTGGGGTGACGGGTCAGGGGGCGGGTGGGCCCGCCAGGCCGTTCAGGAGTAGTTCGGTGAGGGTGGTGACGACGTCGTCGTCGCAGTGGCTTGCGGCGGGTTCGGCGTCGCTGTCCGGCAGGGCGCACGCGAGCATCGCCGGCATCGTGCCCATGGCCGCGGCCACGAGCTCCCGGTGTCGGCGGGCAGGACGCGGCCGTGGGCGCGCAAGTGTTCCAGGTGTTCGCGCAGGACCGTGGTGTCCTCGGCCAGGCGCCTCCAGAACTCCCCCGAGGTGGGCCCCGAGGCGATGGCCGACTCGAAGAGCGCCACGGTCACGGGCCGGTTGGCGTGCGTCAAGTGCCAGGCGGTGGCGAGGCGTTCGCATAGCTGGGCGCTGTCGGTGAGGTCGTGGGGCGGGTGTTCTTCCCCCGGCTCGCCGCCGGGGTCGCCCGCGGCGTCCATGCCCCAGTTCAGTCCGGGCGAACCGGCCGTGTTTTTTCGAGGGCGAGCCGACTCCGTCCGCCCTGCTCGGCGGCGACGCCGAGGTCGACTCGGCGACGCTGCCGCACGTCCTCCCACCGGTCGCGCGGCGCCACGATGCCCGCACGGTGCTGGTCGGCGACGCGGCACACCCGGTCGGCGCGAGTCAGGGAGCGTCGATCGCATTGGAGGACGCGGTCGCGCCGGCGACGGCTTTGGCGGACGCCCCGATCCCGGACGCCCTCGCCGCCTTCGACCGTGCCCGCCACGACCGGACCGTCCGTCTGGCCAAGGGGGCCGCGGCCGACCGCGACGCGAAGACGGCAGGACCGATCGCCGCATGTGTGCGCAACGCCGTGATGCCGCTGGTCTTCGGACGATTCCATGAGAGGGCGACCGGTTGGCTCTACGACCACCGGCCCGGTGAACTCCCCCAGGGCCACGGCACGCTGAACCGACCGGCACTCAACAGACGCCCGACAGGCGGGGGGATCCCACGATCGGACATGAAGAACTGCGCCTCTCGGCACGACTTCTGCATATCGGGTGGGACCTGGGTCGGGGTGGGTGGGCGTTAGGGTCTGGGGGGTCCAAAGGGTTGGGGGTGGGGGTGCTGGAGAGCTTTTGGGGGGTTTCGGCTCCGGTTTCGGGGCGGTGGGGGACGATGCGTCCGGAGCGGACGGTTCTCGGGGTGATCCACAACGTCACGTCTGCTACGCGGCTGCTGGATCTGCTGCGGGTTTTTGACGGGGATCCTCGGGTGCAGACTGTTTTCACCTGCCCGGATTCCTCGCCGTTTCGGCAGGGGATATCAGAGTTTGTTGTTCGAGAAGGGCTCGCTTATATTCCGTGGCGGGATGCGGTGCGCGCGGAATTTGATTTGGCTATTTCCACCAGCAGGGGTGGGGATCTGCATAAAATCAGGTCGCCGCTGATCGGTACGCCGCATGGAATGGGATATAATAAAATACTCGGCCGGGAGCCGGGAGCCGGGAGCCGGGAGCCGGGAGCCGGGAGCCGGGAGCCGGGAGCCGGGAGCCGGGAGCCGGGAGCCGGGAGCCGGGAGCCGGGAGCCGGGAGCCGGGAGCCGGGAGCCGGGAGCCGGGAGCCGGGAGCCGGGAGCCGGGAGCCGGGAGCCGGGAGCCGGGAGCCGGGAGCCGGGAGCCGGGAGCCGGGAGCCGGGAGCCGGGAGCCGGGAGCCGGGAGCCGGGAGCCGGGAGCCGGGAGCCGGGAGCCGGGAGCCGGGAGCCGGGAGCCGGGAGCCGGGAGCCGGGAGCCGGGAGCCGGGAGCCGGGAGCCGGGAGCCGGGAGCCGGGAGCCGGGAGCCGGGAGCCGGGAGCCGGGAGCCGGGAGCCGGGAGCCGGGAGCCGGGAGCCGGGAGCCGGGAGCCGGGAGCCGGGAGCCGGGAGCCGGGAGCCGGGAGCCGGGAGCCGGGAGCCGGGAGCCGGGAGCCGGGAGCCGGGAGCCGGGAGCCGGGAGCCGGGAGCCGGGAGCCGGGAGCCGGGAGCCGGGAGCCGGGAGCCGGGAGCCGGGAGCCGGGAGCCGGGAGCCGGGAGCCGGGAGCCGGGAGCCGGGAGCCGGGAGCCGGGAGCCGGGAGCCGGGAGCCGGGAGCCGGGAGCCGGGAGCCGGGAGCCGGGAGCCGGGAGCCGGGAGCCGGGAGCCGGGAGCCGGGAGCCGGGAGCCGGGAGCCGGGAGCCGGGAGCCGGGAGCCGGGAGCCGGGAGCCGGGAGCCGGGAGCCGGGAGCCGGGAGCCGGGAGCCGGGAGCCGGGAGCCGGGAGCCGGGAGCCGGGAGCCGGGAGCCGGGAGCCGGGAGCCGGGAGCCGGGAGCCGGGAGCCGGGAGCCGGGAGCCGGGAGCTTTCGGGCTCACGGGCGAGTGGTTGATGCATGGGGGAAGTGTCGTTCCCGCGGCGGTGGTTCTGTCGCACGAGGAGCAGTTGGGGCGGCTTGCGGAGGGGTGTCCGGAGGCGGTTTCGGCGGCCGTGGTGGCGGGGGATCCGTGTCTGGACGAGTTGCGGGCGAGTCGTGCGTTTCGTACCGAATATCGTGAGGCGTGGGGGCTGCTGCCGGGCCAGAAGTTCGTGGTGATTTCGTCGACCTGGAGTCGCGAGTCGCAGTTGGGCAGTGCCTGGGAAGTGGTGGGGCATGCGGTGGCCACGCTGCCGCGGGACGAATTTCGGGTCGTGGCCGTTGTTCATCCAAATGTCTGGTACGGGCACAGTCCTTGGCAATTGCGGGCCTGGATGGCTCCGCTCCAGGCTGCCGGCCTGACGGTATTGCGACCCGAGGGGGACGGGTGGAAGGCCGCGCTTTCGGCGGCTGATCTGGTTGTCGGCGACTACGGATCGGTGACCTTCTACGGAGCCGCTCTGGGGGTGCCGACGTTGCTGTCCGGGCTGCCCTCGGACGGCACGCTGGCACCGGATTCGCCCATTGCGGAGTTGCTGCCGCTGCTGGAGCGCGTGGACCGGGGCGTCCCACTGGTGTCGCAGGTGGAGGGGGCGGTACGACGGTTCCTGGCTGATCCGCGGATTGGTGAGGTGACGGCGAAGGCAACTTCGGTGCCCGGGAGTTCGGCGCGCATCTTGCGGGAGGTCTTCTACGACACGATGCAACTGCCGGAGCCGGCCGCTCCCGTGGTGGTGCAGCCGGTGGAACTCCCGGACGACGCGGTGTTCATGGAGCCGCGACGGTCGCCGGTTCCGGCGTCGGCCATGTGTGCGGCCGTCGTGGACGACGACGGGGTGAGGCTGCGGCGGTATCCGGTCGGCGGCGCCGGCGACCGGGCGCATGAGCATTTGGTGGATGCGCACTTGGTGGCGCATGTGGGCGAGCCGGATGAGCGAGTTCGGTTGCAGGCAGATGTGTTGATCAGCCCCGCATGCGATGACGGGGACTTGGCTTGGGTGTTGCGGGACCATCCGGGGTGTTGGGTGGCGGCGCGGCCCCAGGGGGTCGGTGCGGCGCTGGTCGTCGCGGGGAATGGGTGGAGGGGGCGGGTTGCCTGGGAATGCGACGATCCGCGGATGACGGTGGCTGCGGCGGCTTCGGCCGTCTATGCGTTGCTGCCGGAACGCGTGGGGGCGGGGGCCGTCGTGGTGCGGTTGGGAAGCTTGGCGGTACGGCTCAGCGTGGAGGTTCCGGCGGAGTGAGAGCCGCTCGGACCTCGTCGGCGCGGGGGTCGCCGATCTCGTCGTAAGTGTCTGCGGCTCGCGACCAGGCTGCATGGGCTTCGTCCGCTGCCCCTCGGGCGGCGTGCGCATTGCCGAGCAGGTGGAGGATGCGGGCCTCCTCGTGGCGGATCTTGTTCTGCGTCATGTGCGGGAGCGCGTCGGCCAGGACGGCCAGGGCGTGCTCAGGGCGTCCGGCGCCGAGGTGTGCTTCGCCGAGGCTCGTGGCGACGCGGGCTTCGTTGTACGGGTCGCCGAGGCTTGCGAAAGCTTCGCGTGCGGCGGCCAGTTGGGGTACCGCTTCGGCGTCCTGACCGCTCTGCGCCAGCGCCCGACCGCGGTGATGTGCCAGCAGGGCGCGGCCGCGTGGGTGGTCGATCCCCTCGATCGCCCGGTACGCGTCCCCGAAGTCCCGTGCGGCGCGGGCCGGGTCGCCGGTGCGCAGGGCGAGCAGCCCGAGTGATTCGTACGCGCTGGACACGGTCCGGGAGTGCGCGGCCTCTTGCGCCAAACGCAGTGCGACATCGAAGCCGGTGCGGGCCTGGTGTTCGTCGTCGGGCCCGGCGTTCCGCTCGAAGTGGGCGAAGGCGAGGTGCAGGCGCAGGCGTGCCTCCGCGACGCGTTCGTCGGCGGCGGACGCGGCCTCGACGCCGAGTTGGTAGGTCTCGATCCAGTCCGCAAAGTGACGGCGCATGAAGAACAGTCCCCACAAGGCCTCGCAGAGCTGCCAGGCGACATCGCACCGACCGGTGCGGGCCGCGAGCCGCACCGCGGAGACGAGGTTGTCGCGGTCGCGTTCGAGCGCGTCCAGGGCCGAAGCCGCGTCCGGGTACGGCGATTCGGCCGCGGTGGCGAACGCCGGGCCGTGCCGCCACCGGCCGCTGACCGCGCGGTCCCCGTCGACGGCTCGGCGAAGGTAATCGCCGACGATCCGGTCCACGGCGGCGTCGCATTCCGCGGCGGGCGCGGCGGCAGCCTGGTCGCGGGCGTGTGCGTGGACGAGGTCGTGCATGCGGAACAGCTCGGTCCCCGAGTCCCGTTCGAGCAGGCTGGCTCGGACAAGAGCGGCAAGGCCCGTGCGGACGACGGACGTTGGCAGGTCGGACGCGGCGGCGGCCGCCCGGACGTCGAATGCAGGCGTCGGGTGCAGTCCGACACCTCGGTACAGGACCCGCGCGGTGGCGTCGAGGGAGCGGTAGGAGGCGTCGAAGACGGCACGTACGGAGAGTTCGTCGTCCGGCACTTCCAACACCTCCCAGTCCGGGCCGGACGCGCCACCGCCGCCGTCGAGGGCCACCGCGGCGTCGCCGAGGCTCGCGTGCACCTGGCCGACGACCTGGGCGCCCAACACGCGGAGCGCGATGGGCAGTCCGCCACAGGCGCGCGCCGCGAGCGAGGCGGCGGCGGTCTGCCCGGTCATGGCCGTCAGGAGCTCCGCCGCGTCGCCCTCGTCCAGCGGGCGTACGGGAATGCTGATCGCACCATGACTGGCCACCAGGCCGGTCAGCGCGTAGCGGCTGGTCACCACGACCAGGCTGTCCGGGTGACCGGGCATCAGAGGCCTGACCTGCGCGGCGGTTCGCGCATTGTCCAGGAAGACGATCACCGGCTGTCCGGACGTCAGCGAGCGGAACCGCTCGGGCAGGCGCGCGACGTCCCCGGGGATCTCCGGTGCGGGCACGCCGAGGTCGCGCAGGAAGCGGTCGAGGACCACGGTGGGCGCGAGGGATGCGTCCGGTTCCTGGCCGCGGAGGTCGATGGAGAGGTGGTCGCCCGGGTAGCGGTCCTGGACGTCCATGAGCCAGCGCAGGGCGGTCGCGGTCTTGCCGACTCCGCCCATGCCGGTGAGGACGACGACGGTCGGTCCGGTGGACGGCGGCAGCGCGGCACCCAGCGCTTCGAACTCGGCGACCCGATTCACGAAATGCCGGAACGACCCCTGAAGTTGCCGCTGCGCGCTGCGCTCGGGCTGCACAATGTGAAAGTTCGCGACGCGCGCCTGGACGACCGGCGCGGTGAACCGGCCGCCACTGATGCTGTTCTCCGTCTCGGCCATCGCTCCCCCGTCGCGCCACGAAACCGCCGGGCACCATGATGCCGGACGCCGTCCCCGCGGTTGGCCGCGAACGGAATGCCGCACGGGGGCGAGCTCGGGCGGCGTTCGGTCAGCGCGTGTTGTGCGGCCCGTAAGGCGGCGTCAGCACGGCCGAGTTGAAGGTCACGTCGGAGAAGTCCCGCCCCTGGATGACGGTCTGCTGGCTGCCGCCGGTCACCGAGTTGGCGACCCCGTCGTCTCCGACGACCGACGCGCCCGGGGACAGTTCCTCGACCAGGGCGCGGAGTTCTGCCCGTGCCTCGGGGTCGGCGGCCAGCCTGCGGCGGAGGCGGCCGCGCCATTCGGCCTCGACGTCCTGGGCCACCTCCAGTTCGCCCGCGGCCTGAGCGGCGACCAGTTCCTCGCGGCACGCGTCCAGTTCCTCGCCCGCGGCGTCCACGGCCTGCGGGTCGGCGCCGCCGAACCATCGTGCGAATCGCCCGCGCGCCTGCACCCAGGCGTCAGTGACCATCACGCCGACGAGTGTCGTCGCGCCCGACGACGCCAATGCCACAACTGCCGGATCCATGCGGCCCTCCCCCGTATTCGACTCGCCTCCACCCTGCCAGCGCGGCTCCGTCGGGGCCAGACGCCGGGAACGGGAATGCGGGGGGCGGCGGTTCGGCCAGGCCGACACGCGGGGCGGGGCGGGGCGGGGCACGCACAACGGACGAACACCCGACGGGCGACGGGAGAATGGGGAAAGTCGGCGGCCTACCGGCCGACACCCCGGCAGCTCAAGCCTCTTCCGCCAACCCCTGAAGCCCCAGCGCAAGCCGCCCCAACAGTTCCGGCAGCAAGGCTCGCTCCGACTCCGGCCACCCGCCCGTGAGTTCGGCGATCAGGCGCCCCCAGGCGTCCCAGATCAGGCGCAGGGCATCGGTGCCCGCCGCGGTGAGTTCGAGGGTCGCGGCCCGCGCGTCGGCCGGGTCGGGAGTACGTTCCACGAGCCCCGCGGTGACGAGGTCGGTCACCTGGCGGCTCAGGGTGGTGCGTCCGATGCCCATCTGGTCGGCCAGGTCGGACAGCCGCACCGGCTGGAAGTCGCCGATGCGGGTGAGCGCGAGCACCAGGTGGGTCGGTACGCGTACGCCCGCCTCACGCCCGACGCGCTCGAAGAGCCGGTCGTCGCGGGACGTCCGGACGAGGTCCCGCAGCGGCGGGATCACCGCACGCAGCCAGTCCCCGTCCGCGCCTCCGCCCGCGATGGACGTCTCGCTGAGGCGCGGCCGCGTACCTGTTTGCAGGGGTTTGTCCGCCATGGTTCCGTCGTGAGCCTTCCCGCGTCGGGGCCGGTGCGTCCGGCGGTCGCAGTCTAGAAATGGTTGCATGAGTGGCGCAACTATGCTTCGGTGACGGCCATGGAGATCCGCGTGCGGGAGTGGCTCGAGAAGAACATCGGCCGCGTCGAACGGCTGGAGCGGCAGGGGCGGTGGCGGCCGGTCTGGTTCGCCGACGTGGTCCGCGACGGCCGGCTCCTGGAACTGTGCGTGCGCGGGGACCGGACGGACTACCCCGGCGTGTTCCCGCTGGAGCACGAGATGCTCGCGCAGCGCCTGATGCAGGAGCGCGGCGTCCGGGTGGCCGGGGTGCACGGCTGGATCGACGAGCCGCGCGCGTTCGTCATCGACCGGGTCGGCGGGCAGCCGGACTTCACGGGCTGCACCGATGCGCAGCGCGACGCGGTGATGGACGACTACCTGGGCATCCTCGCCGAGTTGCACGCGCTGGACGTGGCCCCGTTCGCCGAGGCCGGCGTGCGGCGCGGCGGGATGGACGCGTACCGCACCTGGTACCGCTCGTCCAAGAAGCGGCCCGATCCGTTCATGGAATTCTGCCTCGGCTGGCTGCGCCGCCATCCGCTGGACACGCGCGGCCGCGAGTCGGTGATCGTCTGGGACTCCGGGCAGTTCCACCACGACGGTCGGCGCGTCTCCGCCATCCTCGACCTCGAACTCGCGCACATCGGCGACCCGTTGATGGACCTCGCCGCCTACCGCATGCGCGACACGATCGTCGGGTACGGCGACTTCCGCCGCATGTACGCGAAATACGAGGAACTGTCCGGCACTCCGGTCGACCCGGAGGCGATCGCCCACCACCACTTCGCGTTCACGCTCACCAACGCACTCGCGTTCCACTCGGCGCTCGCCGATCCGCCACCCGGATCGGATTACATGACCAACGCCCAGTGGTGCAACGAGACGAACCTCTTCGCGGTCGAGGCACTGGCCGACTTCCTCGGCATCACGCTCACGACCCCCGAACTCCCGGAGGCGGACGCGGAGTCGGCGTCCCCGGCCGCGGTTCCGACCCGGCACCTCGTCGAATCGCTGCGCTCCGGCGACTACGAGACGCGGCGGCTGTTCCGACTGGCCCGCCACCTCCAGCGGTTCGACGCGATCGGCCGCGAGTGCGCCGAGGCGGATCTCGACGACCTCGTCGCGCTGCTCGGGCACCGGCCCCGCACGTGGCAGGAAGGCGACGCCGCGCTGGAGGAATTCGTGATCGCCGACGAAGGCGCCCACGACGCGGAGTTGGTGCCGCTGTTCCACCGGCGCCTGTGGCGCGCCCACCAACTCATGGGGCCCGCCGGGTCGGCCATGACGACGCATCACCGCTTGCAGGACGTGTTCTGACGTACTGTCACAGAGAAGGGCCATGCACATGAGCAACCGTGAAGAGCGGGCGACGACCGTCGCCAACTTCTGGAAGGGGATCGACAGCCACGACTGGGACCTGGTGGCGTCCACCCTCGCCGACGACTTCGTGCGCATCGGCATGCGCGACAACGAAGAGGACACGTGCCGCGGCAAGGCCGCCTACCTGGCTTTCGTCACCGGCGTCATCGGCCGTACGCAGACCCACGAACTCCAGTCCCGCTTCACGTTCCTGAGCGCCGACGGCCGCCACGCGTTCAACGAGGCGGTCGAAATCATCACCTACGCACCGGGCGAGGAGCCGCTGGCGATGCGGTTCGCGAACCACATGGAGCTGAACGAGGACGGGCTGATCACCAAGCTCGACATCTTCTGGAAGACCCCGCCGACCATGCCGCCGGACTGGATCACCGTCGAGTCCATCAACGGCGACGAGGCGGACGCGTAACCGCGACACCGGCGCCGGAACGACTCGACGTACCCGAGGCGCCGCTGCGCCCGGGCGCACACACCGGTGATGGTCTTCCGGCAGACTTTGCCGAGGACGTGCGGGCAATCGGGTGATATCTAACCAGTTGGGTAGTTAACTCTGACTACCATCCACTCCCGTGACAGAAAGCCAGGGAGCCCGAACCGTCCGCGACGCCGCCGATGTGGTCGTCCTCGGCGCCGGCCCCGCCGGGCTCGTGCTCGGAAACCTCTTGCAGGACAGGGGAATCGGTTGCGTGATCCTGGAACGGGCGACGCAACAGCACGTACGGACCCGCGCCCGGGCCGGATTCCTGGCCGCCAACACCGTTCGGGTGCTTGAGCGGAACCGCCTGGCCGACGGACTGCGCAGACGCGGCCGCGAACACAGCGTCTGCGAGTTCCGCACCGAGGACGGCCGCTTCCGCCTCGACTACAGCCGACTCGGCGCCGGAGAGCGGCACACGGTGTACCCGCAACAGGAGTTGGTCTCCGACCTGCTCACCCGCTACCTCGGCGCCGGCGGGCGGATTCACTTCGAGACCGAGGCGGTTGCCGTCCGTGAGGCGGACGGCAACCGCCCGTGGGTGGAAGCCCGCGACCCGGACGGACGCCCCGTCAGGTGGGACGCCCGCTACGTGGCCGGTTGCGACGGGCGGCACGGCGCGGCACGGCGCTCGATCCCGCCGGGGACGGTACGCCGCCACCACCGCGACCACGGCATCTCCTGGCTGGGCCTGCTCGCCGACGCGCCGCCCAGCTTCGACGCCGTGGGCTACGCCGTCCACCCGCACGGCTTCGCCGGACACATGGCCCGTACACCGGAGACCACGCGCTACTACCTCCAGTGCGACCCCGGCATGCCGCCCGACGCGTGGTCCGACGCGCGGATCTGGGACGAACTCGCCGTACGCATGCGCGCGTCCGACTACGAGGCGCTGCGCGAGGGTCCGATCGTGCAGCGCGCCGTCGTCGGCCTGGAGTCGGACGTACTCGAACCGCTGCGCCACGGCTCGCTGTTCCTGGCAGGCGACGCGGCGAGCCTGATCAGCCCGTCGGCCGCAAAGGGGGCCAACCTCGCGGTCCTGGAGGCGGAGATTCTCGCCGCCGCACTGGCGGAGGACCTCCGGGGCGCCGGTCCCGAGGCGCTCCAGGGCTATTCCGCGCAATGCCTCGAATACATCTGGCGGGCCCAGGAGTTCTCCCACTGGATGATCCGGCTCCTGCACAGCGCACCGGAAGCGGACCGCGATTCGCTGTTCCAGGACCGGCTGCGCCGCTCACGCATCGAGGCGTTGCGCACCTCACGCACCCAACAGGACTGGTTCGCCGAGAACTACGTCGGCATCTGACGGCCTCGGGCGTCCCGCCCGGCCGGTGCTCCCCCACGCCCTCGCACAACGAATTGCCCCGTTGTGCACCGAAATACAGCCCCGAGGATGTCTCTCGCGATGACCACGCCGACGACGACCGCGCCCACTCAGCAGCCGAATCAGCCCCTCCTCGGTCAGCGGAGGCACGATTCCGCGAACGCATCCGACGACCCGGCCCGGCTGCGCGCCGCGGTGGAATTCGTCCGCCACCAGGACACAACCGGGCTGCTGTCGCTGCTGCTGCCGGGTCTCGACGGCTTCGAACTGCGCGCACTTGTCGACCGGTGCCGCTTCGCGCACGCCGGACTCGTCTTGTTCCCACCGGACTTACCCGCCCTCCAGGCCGAACTCGCCGAACACGGCCTGGAGGCCGCCGCGGCGCCGCAGCCGAGCGTCGTCGTACGCGACCGGCTTGCCGCCCGGCACCGCCGTGACGCCGCGGACCTCGACGTCGGGATCCTGCGGCCCGCGGTCCGGGGCCCCGAGGGCGAACGGCGATCCGTGGAGGTGTTCGTGCTGGCCGTGCCGCCCGGCTCGGACCTCGCCGACATCGCCGCGCACGAGCGCACCCGGGACCACGAGGCGCACTTGGCGTTCGAGGTCGACCGGCCGGATCCGCTGGTGCTGCGCGGGCTGTGGTCGATGTTCGTGCGGCACGGCGCGGTGGCCGACGGCGGCGGCTACAACCCGCACGAGGACGGCACGGTCTTCTACTTCGCCGCCCCCGCCGACTCGAAGGCCGGGTACCGGCGGCTTGAGATGTACGCCCGCGGTGACCACCGCCAGGTGCTCGCCGCCCACCTTGAGGACCACCGGGCACGGCAGCCCGCCGAGACCCTGCTGCGCCTGCTGACCGGAGCGTGGACCACGCAGGCCCTCGCGGCGTGCGCCCAACTGCGGCTGTGCGACGCGTTGGACGACCACACGGCCACCGCGGTCCCGGCCCTGGCAAGGGAAGTCGACGCCCATCCGCAGAACCTGGCGACGCTGCTGCGCTATCTGGTGATGCTCGGCGTCGCGGAGGAGGAGCCCGACGGCTACCGGCTCACCGCACTCGGCGCCCTGCTGCGCGCCGACACCCCCGGCTCGATGCGTCCGCTCGCGCTCATGTACGGCGGCCCGTTCTACCAGTCGTTCGCCCTGCTCACCGAAGCGGTGCGGACCGGAGTCACCGGATTCGAGCACCTGTTCGGCGAGAACCACTTCGACTATTTCGTTCGCCACCCCGAACTGGCCGTCCGTTTCGACCAGTCCATGGCCGCGAGCGCGTGCATGTTCGATCCGCTGCCGCTGCATCCGGTCATCGCGGCGGCCGATGCTGCGCCCGAGCCCAGGACCGTCGTCGATGTCGCGGGCGGCACCGGCGAGTTGCTGGAACGTCTGCTGGCCGCGCGTCCGAATCTGCGCGGCGTCCTCCTGGAACGCCCGCACGTCGCGGATGCCGCCCGCCGCGCGTTCGAGGCGTCCGGCCTCGACGCACGCTGCGACTTCCGTACAGGCGACTTCGCCGACGTGCCGGCGGGCGGCGACGTCTACGTCCTCTCCCGCGTCCTGCACGACTGGGACGACGAGCGCTGCGAGGAGATCCTGCGGCACTGCGCGGCAGCCATGCCGCCGGACGCCGACCTGCTGGTCGTCGAACGCCTGCTGCCCGCCGACGGTTCGCCCTCGCTGGCCACCGCGTGGGACCTGCACATGATGTGCAACGTCGGCGGCCGCGAGCGCCGCGCCGACCACTACGCCCGGCTCCTCGCCGGTGCCGGTCTGAGCCTTGTGGACGCGTTCCCCGCTCGCACTCGGCGCCAGCGTCCTGCACGCCCGCAAGACCGCGGCCGGCGCGCAGATCGATCCACAAGCCGATGGGCCGGCCGACCGGCCGTCGAACCAACAGCCGACCAGCAGCCCGAGCCCCGGCGAGTCCGCACATCGATCGGCACCCGGTGGCCGACCGACCCCAAGCGCAGGTGCGTAGCCGGCCCTAGGGTCGCCGGATGGAGAAGCTGTTCCGGGCCATCCGCCACGGCGAGGCCGACGTCGTCACCGCGCTGCTCGACAGGAACCCCGCGCTGGTCGCGGCAACGCGCAAGCCCCCGCCGAAGAAGGACGCCGGGCAGCAGCCACTCGGCGTGGCCCTCAAGACGGGCCACTACGCCATCGCCCGCCTGCTGATCGACCGCGGCGCGGACCTCAACTTCATCGAGGCCCCCGACGTCCCCAACCGCCAGCCGGTCGTCAACGACGCGGTCGAGGCGGCGGTCGCGCGAGCGCTGGGCCGCGCCCCCGAGGCCGCCGCCGAGAGCCTGGCGGTCCTGCGGCTCATGCTCGACCGCGGCGCGGACGTCACCGCCCCGCACCCCGACAGCGGGCGCCCGGTCCTGTGGTGGGCGGTCTTCCGCGTGCAGTACCGGCGGTGGGACACGATGAGCGCCGAGGACGTGTCCCGACTGACCGCGGTGTTCCAGGCCCTGGCCGACGCGGGCGCCGATCCCGACGCCACCGGCGAGTGGATCTCGCACTACGCCGGTTCGGGCGAAGTCGCCTCGCGCGAGCGGACGAACGTACGCGCGTACCTGACCCGCCACCTGACCACCGCCGCTCCCGAACCGGCCCGCGGCCTTCTGGCCGTCCTCGACGCGGTCGGATGAGCGGCGTCCTGCGGCCGCGTCGTGAACAATGGTGATCAGTACGCACGCCCTCAGGGCGCGCACCGCACTGCCACGCACCGACCGGAGGAGCACCGATGGGGAGCGTCGTCGAGGTCATCGACAACTCGGCCGAGAACCGCTACGAGGCCCGGATCGACGGCACGGTCGCCGGGGTGGCCGAGTACATCCGGTCGAAGGGCCTGATCGCCTTCGTGCACACCGAGGTCGAGCCGCAGTTCGAGGGGCAGGGCGTCGGCGCGGCGCTGGTCCGCACCTCGCTGGACGAGGCCCGTCGGACCGGCATGGCGGTGCTGCCCACCTGCCCGTTCTACGCGGGGTGGATCGCCCGGCACCCGGACTACCAGGACGTGCTGTACCAGTCGCGCAGCCGAGTCACCGACTGACCGGCGGCGACCGACCGGCACCGAGCCGTCGCATGAGCAGCGGGACGCAGGACGCGTCGCGACGCACGCTCACACCGCGGCGACGGACCGGTCCCGCGAATACTGCCCCGGCGGCGTGCCGTACTCCTTGGCGAACGCCGCGACGAAGGCCGAGACGCTGGCGTAGCCCACTCGGTGCGCGACCACCGAGACCGGCTCGACCGCGAGCAGGGCACGCGCGGCACGCAGCCGCAGGATCGTGCGCTGTCGGGTGAACGGGGTGCCGAACTCGCGGACGAAGTCGCGCTGGAGGGTCTTGGCGCTGATGTGCAGGCGCTCCGCCCACTCGTCGAGGCGGGTCGGGTCGGCGGGGCTGTGGGACATCGCGCGGGCGACGGCGCGGGCGTAGCCCTTGCCGTCGGCGCAGTGGGCGGCGACGTCCGCGGTGATCGGGGTGAGGTCGCCGAGTATGCGTTCGCGGGCGTCGAGCGCACGGCCTTCGTCGTACCCGGGTGTGGCGATCTCCTGGACGAGGCGCGCCGCCGCGGCGCCGACCGCCACGTGGCCGCGGCGGAACCCGGCCAGGGCGTCGGGGACTTCGCGCAGGCAGAGGCGGTAGACGGTCTGCCGGTCGGCGGCGCGCACCTCGTGGCTGACGCCGCGTTCCGCCCAGAAGGCCTCGCCGGGTGCGGTGAAGCAGGAGCGGCCGCCGTAGACCGCGGAGAGCATGCCGTCCGGCGACCAGTAGAGCTGGTGCAGCAGGTCGTGCCGGACGGCGCCGAACCCCAGCGGGCCGTCGGCGCGGTAGAGCAGGACGAGGATGCCCGCGGGACGCCCGAGGCCATACCCGAACGCGTCGCAGGCGATCGGATCGCCGCCCACATCCTGTCCTCTGATCGACATCGGGTGACCTTTCCGGACAACCATCAAGACTCAGGTGAGGCTAGCCTAAGTTGGCCGCGCCGACCGATTGGGGGCGCCTGAAGGTCTTCGACCCGTTCAACCCGAAGGAATGCTTATGTCCGCGTCTCCGCGCCTCCGTCTTGTCTCGGCCGGGCTGGCCGCCGTGACCGCGGCCGCCCTCCTGGCCGGCTGCGGGTCCGACTCCGACGGCGGCGGTTCGGGCGGCGGCAAGGGCGCGACGCGCGTGGTCACCGCCGACAACGGCGAGATCACCATCCCGGTCGAGCCGAAGCGCGTGGTCGCGACGGGATACGCGGTACCGGTGCTGATCGAGGCCGACGCCCCGCTCGTCGGCATATCCACCTGGCCGCGCGGCCTGGGGCTGATGACCCCGGACGAGCGGACGAAATATGACCAACTCCACAAGATCGGTGGCGCGACCGCCAAGGAGACCAACTACGAGGCCATCGCCGCCACCAAGCCCGACCTCATCATCATCGGCGTGCCCAAGCCGGTGCTCGGCGAACTAGACCTCAAGCGCCTGGAGTCGATCGCCCCGGTGGTCGCAATCGGGCCCAGCCTGCCGTCCGCGTGGCGGGAACTGTCGGCGCGTCAGGCCGACGCCGCGGGCCGGGCGGGCCACGCGGACGAGACCCGCAAGGCGTACGAGAAGCGGGCCGAGGAGCTGAAGGCCAAGTACGCGGGGGCGGTGGCCAACCTCAAGTTCGGGCACGTCGGCGCGTACAACGAGACCTCGCAGGGCACCTTCCAGCGCGAGTTCGCCGGGTCCTGGGGCACCAACATCGCGCAGGACATCGGCCTGAACTACTACGGCCAGGTCAAGAAGGACACCGGTGGTTCGTCTGCGGTCTCCGAGACGCCCTCCATCGAGGAACTGCCCGCGAGCCTCGGCGAGGCCGACGTCATCACCTACACCGTGCAGGACGACGGCACCCCGAGCGCGGGCGTGCAGTACGTCCTCGACTCGCCGCTGTGGAAGAACCTGCCCGCGGTCAAGGCCGGCAAGGCCTTCCCGATCCGCTACACCGCCGCGGTGACGTACGCGCAGGCCCAGCGCACGCTGGACGCCGTCGACCAGGCACTCGCCCCCCTTCTGGCCAAGTGATCGGATCCGCCGTGCTCATCGACCGCCGCAACCCCGGCCCGCGCGTCGCCGCCCACCACGCCGACGGCGAGGGCATCGTCAAGATCGGCTACCCGATCCACATCCGCACCGTCACGCTGCTGCGCAAGGAGTACGTGACGCGCTCGATCCTGCGGCTGACCGTCGGCGGCCCCAATCTGGCGGGCTTCCACTCGTACCAGTGCGACGACCACTTCAAGATCGTCTTCCCGGACCCGGACGGTACCCTGCGCCTTCCCGTCCCGGACGACGAGCAGTCCCTGACCTGGCCGAAGCCGTCGCCGGTCAGCCGCCGCTACACCGCACGGCGGTACGACGCGGCGGCGCCGGAGATGGACATCGACTTCGTCGTGCACCCGGGCGGCGTCGCCTCGGACTGGGCGGTCGCCGCCGAGCCCGGCGACGACGTCGCGATCGCCGGGCCGCCCGGGGCCAAGGCGTTCCCGCACAACTACGACCACTACGTCTTCGCCGTCGACACCACGGCGCTCCCGGCCGCGGCGCGCTGGCTGGAGGAGTCTCCCGCGGACGTCTCGGCGCACATCGTGGTCGAGACCGAGCACACCGACGAGCACCTTTACCCGCTCGCCGCGCGCGACGGCGCCGAGGTGATCTGGCTGACCCGCAAGGACGGGGCCTCGCAACTCGCCGACACCGTACGCGGGCTGGCGCTCCCCGCCGGGCGGAGCTTCCTGTTCGCCGCGGGCGAGGCGGACGACATCAAGCCGCTGCGCGCGTGGGCCAAGGGCCGCCTCGACGCCCTGTTCACCGGGTACTGGAGGCGCGGTGTCGCCGGACTCGAAGACTGAGCGGGTCTCCGAGACCGAGCCCGTCCCGGGCTTCGGGACCGCACCCGACGTCGAATCCGACCCGGCCGAAGGGTCCTACCCGGCCGAGGGATCCGACCCGGCCCAAGGCGCCTACCCGGTGGCCTGGGCGGACCCGCGCGCCGGAAAGCCCGCCGCGCCTCCGAGAGCCGACCCCGGCAAGATCCTCCTGCTCCTCGGCTTCGCCGCGCTGCTCGCCGTCGTCTGCGGACTCAGCCTCGCCCTCGGCGCCCGGTCGATCCCGCTCGGCGACGTCTGGCGTGCGCTCGTCGACCCCGCGGGCCGTGACACCGACCTGACGGTCCGTGAGATCCGGGTGCCCCGCACGGTGTTGGGCATCTGCGTGGGCGCGGCGCTCGGCGTGGCCGGGGCGCTGACCCAGACGCTGACCCGGAACCCCTTGGCGGAGCCGGGACTTCTCGGCATCACGCAGGGCGCGGGCTTCGCCGTCACCGTGGGCGCGACGACCGGGATCGCGGGCGGTCAGGGCGTCCAGGTGTCGCTGGCCCTGGTCGGCGCCCTCGTCGCGGGCGTCGTCGTGCACGCCGTCGGACGCAGTTCGCCTCTCCGTCTGGTGCTGGCCGGTGTCGCCCTGGCCTCGGTGCTCAGCGGCGTCTCGATGTCGCTGCGCATCCTGGACCCGGATGCGTTCGACCACTACCGGTTCTGGAGCGTGGGCTCACTCGCCGGGCGCGAACAGGCGCCGCTGCTGCTGCCGGTGCTGCTGATCCTCGCCGCGCTGGTCGTTGCGTTCCTGCTCACCGGCGCGCTCAACACCCTCGCCCTGGGCGAGGACGTCGCGCACGGACTCGGCGCCCACGTGGTCCGCACCCGCCTCGCGGTGCTCTCCGCGGTGACCCTGCTGGCCGGAACCGCGACCGCCGTCGTGGGCCCGATCGCCTTCCTGGGCCTGATGGTTCCGCACATCGTGCGCCGCGCCGCGGGCGGGTCGGTGCCGTGGCTGCTGGCGTACAGCGCGCTCCTGGGGCCCGTGCTGCTGCTCGCGTCCGACGTCACCGGACGCCTGCTGCTGCCGACCGGGGAGGTTCCGGTGGCGGTCGTCACCGCCTTCTTCGGCGCGCCCGTCCTGATCTGGGCCGTGCGGCGCTACGAAGGGAGCACCCTGTGACCGGGCCGACGCGGACCCTCCCGCAGGCCGACGCAACCCGGCCGAAGCCGCGGCCGACCGCGCCCGCGGCGCCGGAGGCGGCGTACCGCGCGGGGCGATTCGCCCGGATCTGCCGTGCGCTCGGCGTCGAGCCGCGGGCGGTCGGCGGAATGGCCGTGCTGGTCGTGCTGCTCCTCGGGTTCGCGGCGGCCGGACTGTGCCGCGGGGACACCTGGAGCAATCCGCTCGACGTGGCCGACGCCCTTGCCGGGCACGGCGATCTGTCGGTCGTGGTGCAGGAGTGGCGGCTGCCGCGCGTCGTCGCGGCGTGCCTGTTCGGCGCGCTGCTGGGCTGCGCCGGGGCGGTGTTCCAGAACCTGACGCGCAACGAGCTGGGCAGCCCGGACGTGATCGGGCTCGACGTCGGCGCCTACACGGGCGCGCTGACCGTGATGGTGGTGATCGAGGGCTCCACGGCCTCGACGGCCGCCGGTTCCGTCGCGGGCGGCCTGCTCACCGCGGGGGCGGTCCTCGCCCTCTCCACCCGCTCCGGCTTCGGCGGGCACCGCCTGATCGTGATCGGCATCGCGGTCAACGCCATGCTCACCGCGGTGAACTCGTGGATCATCCTGCGCGCCGACCTGGACATCGCGATCGCCGCCGAGATGTGGAACGTCGGTTCGCTGAACGGCGTCGACTGGGCCGACCTGGACGTCGCCTTCGTCGCCGCCGTGGTGCTCGCGGTGCTGCTCGTGCTCAACGCTCGGGCGACCCACCAGGCCGCGCTCGGCGACGCAATCGCGGTGACCTCGGGCGTGCGCCTCACCCGGCACCGTCTGCTGGCCGTGGTGGCCGGTGCGGGCTGCACCGCCACCGTGACCGCGATCACCGGCCCGATCGCGTTCGTCGCCCTCGCCGCCCCGCACCTGGGCCGCGCGGTCACCCGGTCGCCGGGCATCCACTTCGTCCCGGCCGCGCTGACCGGGGCCGTGCTGCTGCTGAGCGCCGATCTGGTGGCGCAGACGCTGCTGGCGCCCACCACTCTGCCGGTCGGCGTGGTGACGACCGCAATCGGCGGGGCGTACCTCCTGCTGCTGCTCCTCAAGGAAGTCAAACGATCGTGACCGCACGCCTGACAGCGCGGGACATCACCCTCACGTACGGCGACCGCACGGTCTCCGCGAACCTCAGCCTCGCCATCCCCGACGGGGCCTTCACCGCGATCATCGGCGCCAACGCGTCCGGCAAATCCACCCTGCTGCGGGCGCTGGTACGCCTGTTGCGACCGTCCGAGGGCGCGGTGCTGCTGGACGGCCGGGACGTGCACGACTGCCGTCCCAAGGACGTCGCCCGGGAAATGGCCTTCCTCCCCCAGGACTTGGCCGCCCCGGAGAACATCCTCGTACGCCAGCTCGTGGACCGCGGGCGCTTCCCGCACCGCTCGCTGCTGTCCGTGCGCACCGCCGCCGACATGCGCGCGGTCGACGACGCGATGGCGGCCGCGGGCGTACGGGACCTCGCGGAGCGTCCGGTGGCCCGGCTCTCCGGCGGCCAGCGCCAGCGCGCCTGGATCGCCATGGTGCTCGCGCAACAGACGCCCTACGTCCTGCTGGACGAGCCGACGACCTTCCTCGACCTCGCGCACCAGTACCAGTTGCTGCGCCTGCTCGCGCAACTGCGCGACGACGGGCGCACGATCGTCGCGGTGCTGCACGACATCAACCAGGCGTGCCGGTTCGCCGACCACATCGTGGCCATGAAGGACGGTCGGGTGCGCGCCGAGGGAGCACCCGGCGACATCGTGGACGCCGCACTGATGGACGACGTGTTCGGCCTGCCGAGCCTCGTGGTGCCGGACCCGGTCACCGGGACGCCGATGGTCGTGCCGACGGCCTGAGCGGGCGTCCGCCGGTCGGTGCCGCGGGTCAGCGGCACCGCGTTCGGTGCCGCCGGTTCAGCGCCACCAGGTGTCGAGCGGCGTCGTCGGCAGGGCACGCTTGTGGCGGGTGGCGCGGTACGTCGCCTCCAGCTTCGCGGCCACCTCGGGCGCGACGTCGGCGCCTTCGAGGTAGTCGTCGATCTCGGCGTACGTCAGGCCCAGCGCCTCCTCGTCCGGGAGGGCCGGCCGGTCGTCCTCCAGGTCGGCGGTCGGCACCTTCTTCCAGACGCTCGGGGGCGCTCCCAACTCCTGGAGAAGAGCCGCACCCTGACGCTTGGTCAGGCCGGTCAGCGGGGTGAGGTCGACACCGCCGTCGCCGTACTTGGTGAAGAAGCCGGTCACCGCCTCGGCGGCGTGGTCGGTGCCCACGACGAGCATGTTGAGCTGCCCGGCGACGCCGTACTGGATCACCATGCGCTCGCGGGCCTTGATGTTGCCGCGCACGAAATCGCGCAGGGCGGCGGCCTCACCCGGCTCCGCGCCCTGTTCCTCGCGCAGGCCGCGCGCGGTCTCGGCGGCGACGGCGTCCGCGCCCGGCTTCACGTTCACGGTGATCGACCGGTCGGGGCCGATGAAGCCGAGGGCGATCTGCGCGTCCTGCTCGTCGGCCTGCACGCCGTACGGCAGGCGGACGGCGACGAACGTCGCGTCGTGGCCCTCGGTACGCAGTTCCTCACAGGCGAGCTGGCACAGCCTGCCAGTGAGCGTGCTGTCCTGCCCGCCGCTGATCCCGAGTACGAACCCCTTGGCGGGGGTCGAGCGCAGGTAGGCCTTGAGGAAGTCGACGCGCTGCCGGATCTCGACCTTGGGGACGATGGTCGCCCGGACGCCGAGCTCGGCGGCGATCTGCTCGCGGAGGTTTGCCATCCAGGTACTGTACTTGCCCGATTTCCGGGGCTCGGGGGCCGGTGGCACGGCCGGGCGGCCGGTTTGTGTCGCAGTCGTACAGATACTCGCGGGCGCGGGTCGGGGCCGTGTCACCGCACGCTCTCGCCCGGTGTCCCCGGCCGATGGGCGGGTGCCCCGTGCCCCCGCCGCCGGTGGCGCCCGCCACGCGGCCCCGGCACGCGGGGTGGGCGCCGACCTGGGAGGAGCGGGTCAGCGGGTGGGGGTGGGCAGCGGGATCTGCGCGGGAAGGTTGTCGGGGATGGTCCCGAGGCTCACCGCGATCTTGGAGAAGCCCATGAACAGCGCCAGTCCGGCGGTGAGCTCCACGGTGCCCGCCGGGCCGTACGCCTCCAGGAGCTCGGCGCGCAGGTCGTCGGTGACGCCGTGCGGGTTGCCGAGGAAGACGTCCGCGAGGCGGATGACCACCTTGTGGCGCTCCTCCAGAGCGCTCGCCTCGAAGCCGTCGTCGATCAGTGCGACCAGGTCCTCGGTCAGACCGGCCTGGCGGGCCTGGTCGTAGCGGACCGCGCGGCAGAAGCGGCAGTCGGTGACCCGGGCGTTGCGCAGCCGGGCGACCTCCTTGGAGGGGTGGTCGACGGTGCCGCCCGACCAGAGGGTGCCGTACAGCCGCAGGAACGACGCCAGAAGGTCCGGCTGGAGGGCGAACGGGCTGGCCGCGATCGGGTCGGTGGGGTCGGTGGGGGGCGGGGTCGCCGGGGCGGCGGGGTCGAGGCCCGGCAAGTCCGCCACGCGCGGGGCGGCGGCGGGGCCGGCGACCGTGTGCGTGCCGAGGACGACCTGGTAGCGGGCGAAGCCGTCGAACACCGCGCAGGACATGGCGAGTCCCACCAGGCCTGCCTCGCCCAGCAGTTCGGTGAGCTCGGCGCGTTCCTTGTCGGTGACGGAGCCGGGAGCCATGACGAACTGCTCGGCGTACTGGAGGGATGCCGACTCGGCGGGGTCGAACACGCTGTCACCACTGCCGTGTTCGAGGCGGGCGACCTTGGCTTCGTCGAGCCCCCCGGCCACCGCCGGGCGCGTGCGCACGGCCAGTTCGGAATCGCACTCGTGCAACTGCGCGATGCGCAGCCGACACAGCTCGGTGATCGCGGTCGGGAGGACCTGCGGCTCCCACAGCCGGGTGAAGTAGTCGCCGTAGCTGGTCCGCAGGGCAGGGAAGAGCCCCAAGGTGCCGGGGAAGTCCACCGCTTCGGGGGTGGTCCGGGACAGCCAACTCGTCATCTGGACTCCTGGTCTCGGGTGGTGCCGTTCCTTGCCTTGCCGTTCCTTGCCGTGCCGTTCTTTGTCGTGCTGTTCCTTGTCGTGCTGTTCCTTGCCGTTCTTCGCCTCGGCGTTCCCCGCCACACCCGTTGTTCCAAATGGCGAATTCATGATTCACTATCGTGAATCGATGGTAGGCGTGGATCTGACGCACCGTCAACGACCAGTCCTGGTCCGACCGCTTCCGCCGGCCGCGGACGCCAGTACGGCCCCCACCCCGAAGGAGTGCGCGCCTTGGCGGAACGCATGTCCCCGTCCGCCGACCGCGTGGTGCTGATCCTCGGACTGCTCGCCGAACACCCGGCCGAACGCCTGACGCTCACCGAGATCGCCACCCGGCTCGGCCTCAGCAAGCCGACATGCCTGGGCGTGCTGGGCAGCCTCACCGCGGGCGGGCTGCTGACGCGCGACGAGGACAAGACGTACGGCCTCGGCCCGGCGCTGTTGCGGATGGCCGGCGCCGCCGAGAACAGCGTTGCCCCGCTCGACCTGATGCGGCCGCAACTCGACCGTCTGCACGGGAAGTTGGGCGCGGGCTGCCTGATCGTGGGCAACGTGGGGGACGACATGGTCGTCCTCGACCGCCGGGGCGCGCTGGCCGAGGGCGATGCCCGTGACTTCGTCGGCGAGCGCTTCCCGCTCGTACCGCCGCTCGGCCTGGTCAACAACCTGTGGAACCCGGACGACGTGCTCGCCGACTGGCTCGGGCGCGAGCCGCTGGTACGCCTCGACCCCGAGCCCGGGCGGCTCGCGGCGGTGGCCGCGGGCGCCCGCGAGCGCGGCTATCTCCTCGAACGGGCGGGCGGCGCCGGGGACATCGGCCACGCCGTCGTCGCGCAGCTCGTCTCCTCGCACCTCCCGGAGCCGGTGCTGCGCAGGGTGTGCGCGCACCTGCCGCCGACCACGTTCCGCGAGTACGAGGTCCCGGGCGAGGAGGACCCGTCGGCGACCGTGTCGAGCATCTCCGCACCGGTGTTCGACCGCCGCGGACGCCAGCGCTACCTGTTCACCGCCGTCCTCGACCGCGCGCTCTCCCCGGCCGAACGCGAGGGGGCGGCCGCCGCCCTCGTCGCCGCGGGCCGCGCCGCAACCGAGGCGCTGGGCGGGCACAACCCGTGGAACGCCCGGTAACGGCAAGGCAGTTGGGGAGCGCGTACCGCCTCGTGAACGCCATGCCCCGGAAAGCGTCGTGGCCCCGACCGGAAAGCGTCGTGGGGGGGGGGGGGGGGGGGGGGGGGGGGGGGGGGGGGGGGGGGGGGGGGGGGGGGGGGGGGGGGGGGGGGGGGGGGGGGGGGGGGGGGGGGGGGGGG
>NZ_JBPKBH010000008.1:349630-362979 GCF_051388915.1 Yinghuangia sp. YIM S09857
GCAGGCGGTCGGGGCCACGGCACTCGCGGATCGCGGGCGTGCGCTACTCGATCACCACGCCCTTGTCCTTGTAGCTCTGCACCAGTGCCGCGAAGTCGGCCTCGGTCAGGTTCGCGACGGCCGAGCCCGCCAGGCCCTTGAGGTCCTGGAGGGTCGTGTTGCGGGTGAAACCGAGGCACGCCATGCGGCCGGAGCTGTTGAACTCCTTGATCTGGCCGACGTACCCGTCCTCGGGCGGCAGCTTGTCGCACGCGGTCGGGTCCGCGGACGGGAACATGGCGACCACCTTCCAGTGCGAATTCGCGCTCGCACAGGGCACCGGGAAGATCGGGTCCACCACGATCGAGTTCCCGGACACACTGTTTATGCAGTCGTCCACATTGAGGTTGGCGAGCACCGAGCCGCGCGGCGCCGACGACGATGACGGCGGCCTGCTGGCCGGCGTCGTGACCGGGCGCGTGGTCGGCCCCGTCGGCCCGGTGGGCTCGTCGGTGGTCGGCGGACGGCTCGACGGCGGCTTCGACGTGTCGGTCTGGCTGGGCGGACCGGTCGTCGGCCCGGCCTTCTTGTCCCCGTCGTCGTCCTGGGTCAGCAGCACGCCCGCGACGACCCCGCCGATGACGACCAGCACCAGGACGATGACCCCGATGACGACGGCCGTGCGGTTGCCGCCGCCCGGCGGGGGCGGCGGTCCCTGCGGGTAGCCGTGCGGGGGCCATCCTCCGGGCGGGACCGGCCCGCCGGGCGGCATCGGTCCCCCGGGCGGCGGTGGGGATCCCGGGTAGTTCCAGCCGCCTCCGGGCGGTCCTGGCACACCGGGGGGAGGTCCCGGCGGGTAACCGCCACCCTGGGGTATCGACATGCACACTCCTGTGGGACGGGTCCGGCCCGGTGACCGCACGCCCGGCTCCGGACGACCGGGCGCCGCCGAGGGACGGTCCGGCGCACCGGACGACCGCACGGCAGCACAGCGAGGATAAGGCGTGCACGGCACCGGCGGGGCACGTGCCTGCTCACACACGCCAATCGGTGTCCACACTGTGTCCTGTACGGCATCCTCCGCCGTGTCGGCGGCGGCCTGCCGAGCGCCCCT
This sequence comes from Yinghuangia sp. YIM S09857, assembly GCF_051388915.1. NCBI lineage: Bacteria > Bacillati > Actinomycetota > Actinomycetes > Kitasatosporales > Streptomycetaceae > Yinghuangia > Yinghuangia sp. YIM S09857. The sequence continues at coordinate 350,724 of NZ_JBPKBH010000008.1, forward strand.
CCGCGCGCCCCCGGACGCCACCCCGCGCTACCGCCGGAGGCGTCCAGGTGTCGATCCTCACATCGAACGCGGACCGGGCGCCGCCCGGCCGCGTTTTGTCGACAATTTCACGTGGCGGACGCCTCCGGGCCACATCCGGACCCGTGCGGAAGTTCCGCGGATTAATCCCGATTGAGACCCGATTTGTCCGCTGATCGTCCGTCAAGAAGTCCCTGACACACAAGAATCTGCGGCTTCGGGCGCTCCGCGCGTGTTGCGTACCCCAGTTCGATGTTTGCCCGGGCGAAGTCCGGTCTACGCGTGCGGGTGCGCGTGAACCGTAAGCCGACAAGGTGCCGTCAGGGAACCCCCGGGCCTCAGCGCGCCGAGGTGACCTCTCGGTAAGTTGCCGTGGCATGGCTGAAACACGTTGTGCCGATGCCCTGACACTGGAAGCGCCCACCGTGGAGGACGGGGCGGAGCTCTGGCGCCTGACCCGCGAGGTCGGGACGCTCGACCTGAACTCCGCGTACCACTACCTGCTGTGGTGCCGCGATTTCGCCGCGACCTCCGTCGTCGCCCGCCTTGACGGGCGCGTGTGCGGGTTCGTGACCGGCTATGTGCGCCCGGACGTCCCCGACACGCTGATGGTGTGGCAGGTCGCCGTCTCCGACCACGCACGCGGTCGCGGCATCGCCGCCCGCATGCTCGGCGACCTGCTCGAACGGCGTGCGCCGTACGGCCAGGTCTTCGTCGAGGCGACCGTCACCCCCGACAACACGGCCTCGATGGCGCTCTTCACCGCGTTCGGCCGCGACCGCGCGATGCCGGTGTCCCGCTGCGACCTGTTCACCGCCGACCAGTTCCCCGGCGGCGGGCACGAACCCGAGGTCCTGTTCCGGATCGGCCCCCTCGCGTCCCTGGCGGGCTGAGCCGTGGGCAGCAGCCTGCTCCTCGCCGACGCACTCGCGCAGCACCACCTCTTCCCCCGACCCCCCGGAGGCCCTGTGACCACCGCCGCCATGCCCGATGTCTTCACGTCGCTCGAATCCGAGGTCCGCAGCTACTGCCGCTCCTGGCCCGCGGTCTTCGACCGCGCGCAGGGCGCCCGGATGTACGACACCGCGGGCCGCTCCTGGCTCGACTTCTTCGCCGGGGCAGGCGCGCTGAACTACGGCCACAACAACCCACACCTCAAACGCGCTCTGCTGGACTACCTGGAGCGCGACGGCGTCACGCACTCGCTCGACATGTCCACGGCCGCCAAGCAGGCGTTCCTGGAGGGTTTCGAGGAGGTGGTCCTGCGTCCGCGGGGTCTGGACTACAAGGTGCAGTTCCCCGGGCCGACCGGCGCCAACACCGTCGAGGCTGCTTTGAAGCTGGCCCGGAAGGTCACCGGTCGGGAGGCCGTGGTGGGCTTCACGAACGCCTTTCACGGCATGACGCTCGGTGCCCTCGCGGTGACCGGCAACTCGATGAAGCGTGCGGGCGCCGGGATCCCGCTCGTGCACGCGACGCCGATGCCGTACGACAACTACCTCGGCGGGCAGACGCCGGACTTCCTGTGGTTCGAGACGCTGCTCCAGGACAGCGGCAGCGGCCTCAACAAGCCCGCCGCCGTCATCGTCGAGACCGTGCAGGGTGAGGGCGGCGTCAACGTCGCGCGCCCGGAATGGCTGCGGGCTCTGGCCGACCTGTGCGCCCGGCACGAGATCCTGCTGATCGTGGACGACGTGCAGATGGGGTGCGGCCGCACCGGTCCGTTCTTCAGCTTCGAGGCCGCCGGGATCACTCCCGACATCGTGTGCCTGTCCAAGTCGATCAGCGGTTACGGCCTGCCCATGGCCCTCACGCTGTTCCGCCGCGACCTGGACGTGTGGACGCCCGGCGAGCACAACGGCACCTTCCGCGGCCACAACCCCGCGTTCGTCACGGCGACCGCGGCCCTGGACTTCTGGCGCGACGACGCCCTGGAAAAGCAGACGCGCGCCTCGGGCGAGCGGATCGGACGCGCGCTGTCCGAGCTCGCGGAGGAGTACGCGCCGCTCGGCGCCGAGACCCGCGGCTCCGGCCTGATCCGCGGCCTGACCTTCGAAGACCCGGAGCTGGCCGACCGGATCGGCTCGGCGGCGTTCGAGCGCGGGCTGCTCGTGGAGACGTCCGGACCGCGCGGCGAGGTGCTGAAGCTCATGCCGCCGCTCACCGTGACCACCGCGGAGATCGACGAGGGCCTGGCGCTTCTCTCCGACGCCGTCCGCGCGGTAGCACCGAAGTCGCCCACCGGCTGAGCACCGGGAGACCGGCGACCGGGAAGACCGGCGACCGGGAGACCGAGAAGCTCTGCGCGAAGACCGCCGTCCGCCCACCGAACGAACGAACTGCGAGGAACCCCACCAATGATCGTCCTGTCCATCGACGACCTCGACGGCACCGAACGCGACGTGCAGGCCGAGACCTGGCGCAGCAGGCGCATGGTCCTGGCCCGCGAAGGCGTCGGGTTCTCCCTGCACGAGATCGTGATGTACGCGGGCACCGAGACGTCCATGTGGTACGCCAACCACATCGAGGCCGTCTACTGCGTCCAGGGCCACGGCGAGCTGACCAACGACGAGACCGGCGAGAAGCACCGCATCGGCCCCGGCTCGCTCTACGTCCTCAACGGGAACGAGCGCCACACCATGCGGCCCGCCAGCGACATGCGGTTCGTCTGCGTCTTCAACCCGCCGTGCACCGGACGGGAGGTCCATGACGAACACGGGGTATACCCCCTGCTGACCGAGGAGGCGGTCTGATGACCATCGGAACCGACACGGACACCTCGCCGTCGGTCGACGCGTACCCGACCCGGGAGGCGGCGACCGCGTACGTCGAGGCGCCGCGCCTCGATCCGGCCGTGTGGACCGGCGGGCCGCCCGGGCCGCTGACGCCGGCGGAGCTGGACCGATACGGCAGAGACGGCTTCCTGACCGCGGAGTCGCTGCTGACCCCGCTCGAAGTGACGCAGTTCCTCGGCGAGTTGCACCGGCTGCGCACGGACCCGGAGCACCGCGACGACGAGCGGGCGGTGCGCGAGCCGGACTCGGACGAGGTGCGATCGATCTTCGAGGTGCACCGCATCAGCCCGATCCTGGCCCGGCTCGCCGCCGACCCGCGGCTGGTCGCCAGGGCGCGCCAGGTGCTGGGTTCGGAGGTCTACATCCACCAGAGCCGGGTCAACTACAAGCCCGGCTACGGAGGCAACGGCTTCTACTGGCACTCGGACTTCGAGACCTGGCACAGCGAGGACGGCATGCCGCGCATGCGCGCGCTGAGCGTGTCGATCGCGCTGACCGACAACCTGCCGAGCAACGGCCCACTGATGATCATGCCGGGATCGCACCGCACCTTCCTGCCGTGCCCGGGCCAGACCCCGCCGGAGCACCACCGCGTCTCGCTCCGCGACCAGCAGGTCGGCACCCCGGGCCCGGCCGACGTACGCCGCCTCGCGGACCGGCACGGCATCGCCCAGATCACCGGGCCCGCGGGGTCGGCGACGTTCTTCGACTCGAACTGCATGCACGGGTCGAACGGCAACATCACCCCGTACGAGCGCGCCAACGTGTTCATCGTCTACAACAGCGTCGAGAACACCTTGGTGGAGCCTTTCGCGGCCCCGGCCCCGCGCCCGGAGCACATTGCTTCGCGCTCTTTCGTTCCGGTGGGCTGACGCCGTCCCGCCCCGCCCGCGCGGGGGCGCGCGGGGCGGAAGTGGCGGCGCTGAGCGGTTGCGGGGGCGCGAGCGGGTCCGGGCGATGTGCGTGGGCGCGACGGGCGGCGGCCACGCGCGGTGTGCGCGCCGGCGCTCACACACGTCGGCTTCGGAAGCGTCAGCTCTCGGCGGCTAGTTGGTGGGCGAAGGGGTAGCGGTCGAGGGTCGCCGACAGTTCCGGGGTGCCGGGGGTTCCGCCTATGGTCGCGGTGAACTTGCCGTTGGCGGCGGTCACTTCGACGGTGCCTTCCAGGGCGCAGATGCTCAGGGTGTCGGCGACTATGCGGGCTATGGAGTCGGCGACGAGTACCGGCTTGGCGGGTTTGCCGACGGCGGTGACCGGGATGGCGTCGATGATGTGCACCGCTTTCGGCGCGGCGGCGGGTTCCGGGGCGTGTTCCCGGCCCCACACGAGCAGGGCCTCCTCGGTCACCGCCCCGGAGTCCGCGGCGACGGTGACGTACGCGACGGGGACTTCTCCGGCGTGCGGGTCGGGACGTCCCACGACCGCGGCGCCGGTGACGGACGGGTGGGCGAGCAGGGATTCCTCGACCGGGCGCGGGTCGATGTTGTGCCCGCCGCGGATGATCAGGTCCTTGGCCCGCCCTTGCAGGTACACGTACCCGTCCTCGTCGACCGCGCCGAGGTCGCCGGTGAGCAGCCACCCGTCGAAGACGCTCCCGTCCGGGTCCGGCCCGTCGGGGCCGAGGTAGCCCGGGAAGACGGACGGCCCCGAGATCGCCAGGACGCCGGTCTCCCCCGACTCCCGGTCGGCGACCGGCCGGCCGTCCGCGTCCACCGCCACCGCCTTGACGTGCTGGTACGGCAGCCGCAGCCCCACCGAACCGGCCCGCGGCGCGAACGGCGGTGTGGCGGAGGTCGCGCAGGTCGCCTCGGTCAGCCCGTAGCCCTCCAGCATCGGCACCTTCGCCGCCGCCTCGAACCGGTCCCGCACCCGCCCCGGCAGCGGTGCCGCGCCGACGGCCCCGGCGCGCAGGCTGGAGAGGTCGACGTCCTCCGGCACCGGGGGCAGCGCCGCGTAGACCGTGGGGACCGCCGAGAAGGACGTGACCCGGAAATGCTCGATGATGCGCCAGAAGTCGGCGGTCAGCGCCTTGTCGCGGTAGCCGAGCGGTCCGAGGCTGACCACGGGACGGCCGTGCATGAACGAGCCCAGGCCCGTCACGTGCAGGGCGTTGACGTGAAAGAGCGGCAGTCCGGCAAGTGCCACCGCGTCACCGGTGTAGCTGCCGATGCACCCGATCACCCAGGACATGTAGACCTGCATCGCGTGCGTGTGCGGTGCGACCTTGGGCGTTCCGGTGGTGCCGCCGGTGTGGAAGTAGCCGCAGATGTCCCCGGGTTGCGGTTCCCGCCCGCTCGTGAGGTGGTCGTCCGGCTGTTTCCCGGCCTCCTCCTCGAAGCCGCCGCCCAACACCAGGACTTCGCGGAGACCAGGGACCAACTCACGGACACGCTCGGCCTTGTCGCGCAGGCCCATGTCGGCGATCAGGAGCTCGGCGCCGGTGAGCTCCAGTATGTGCGCGATGTGCTCCTCACCGAGGGAGGGATTGACCGGGTTGGCGACGCCGACTGCCTCGGCGCCGAGCAGCACCGCGTACATCCAGCCGCTGTTGGGCAGCATGATCGCGACCACCCCGCCGGGCCCCACGCCGTGCGCGGTGAAGGTGTTGGCGGCCTGGTGCACGCGGCGCAGGAGGCCGTCGTACGTCCACATCGGCGCCTCGCGCCACGGCCCGTCGTCCTCGCCGAGCAGGTAGAGGGCGGGTGCCTCCGGCGTGGCGCGCGCGGTTCGACGGAGCAACTCGTAGGTACTGGCGGGTAGTTCGCGCTCGACAAGGGGTACCGCCTCGATGCGCGGCACGTCCTCGGGGACGAGGACGAGCGGACGCGGACCGTCGGTGTGGTGCTCGCTCACGAGTGGCCTCCTGCCATGAGGTCGGTCAGGTCGTCGGGCACGATGGGAGACATGGGCACCGTCGCGGCGTCTTGCCCCTGCCTCCCCCCGTACGACGGCCCTCGGCACCGTGCCCCGCGAAAGCGGTCGAACAATACTCCGGGCGACCGAGCGCGGGCGAGGGGTGAGCACGGGGTCAGCACAGGCAAATTGCGAGGTGACCGCGGTGTGCGGGCCGTTGGGGGGCGGTGAGCGGACTCAAGGGCCACGGTCTCAGGCGGCGGCAGCACTTCGGCGAGCGTCGGATAGTCGGTGTAGCCCGTCTCGCCCCCGACGTACATGAGGTGCCGGTCGCGCACCTGGTTGAGCGGCGCGCCGGTGCGCAGGCGGTCGACCAGGTCGGGGTTCGCCAGGAACGAGCCGCCGAGCGCGATGAAGTCGACACCGGCGTCCAGCGGTCTCGACAGGCTCGCGCTGTTCACGCGCGACCGGGAGCGCGCCCGGGAACTCCACGAAGAGGCCCTGCACTTGGCGTCCGCGCAGGGCTACATGCTGGGCAGGGTCCACGCGGAAGCGACGCCCACCTGTCGTTCGGCGGCGGACAGCATTACTGCCCGGCGACGGCACTGGGCAAGAAGCAAGCGGAGATTGCGTTGGAGACGCTGATCGCCCGCATGCCGGAGCTGCGGCTCGCGGTGCCGGTTGAGCAAATCGTGTGGCGCACCGGGTTCATGAAGCGGATGCCGGAACGCCTGCACGTGATGTGGTGACGAACCGGGCTCCTGCTTACGTGAGTTAGTCGCGTCCGCTGCGGCCCCTCTCGCTTTCCGGGCGGGGCCGCCGCTCGCATCGGTGGCTCAGCGGTCGTCGTACGTCCGCCTCCAGCGCTCGCGGTGCCTGCGGTCGCCCTGACCCGCTCCGTTGAGCGCGGCCAGGACCGGCAGGCGCGTGCCGTTGTTCCACAGGCCGAGGAAGTCGCGGTGGATGGCGATGATGCCGTTGTCGACGGCGAAGGCGGTCGACTGGCGCGTGAAGCGGCTCGTGGTCACGAGGATGGCGACGTCCGCCTGGAAGTGCGCCTGAGCACCGCGCAGTTCGCGCATGTCGCGGGCGGGGACGGCGGCCTTGGGGGCGTAGCGCTTGCACTGTACGACCATGGTGCGGCCGTCCGGCATGCGGCCGCGCACATCGGCGCCGTTGTCGCCGGGGCCGCCCGCCCGCCGCACGTCGGTGCACCCGTCGCGGCGGCACAGCGCGGCGACGTGCTCCTCGAACTGCGTTCCGGTCATGGAGTCCAGTTCGTCGAGCGTGCGGCGACCCGCCGCGATGGCGTCCTCGGCGCGCCATTCGTGGTCGGCCGTGCGCACGCGGCGGTCCGTGTGCATCGCGAACCACGCGACACCGCCCAGCGTCGCCGCGGCGAGCGCGGCCAGCGCGTACGGCCAACCGGAGACCCGGTAGACGAGCGCGACGGCCACGATGAGCGCGCCACCCACCAACACCAGCTCGGACGCCCCGAGCCCACCCGTACCCCGCCCGCCGGCCATGGTGGCCCCCAACCGGATCGACACCCTCCACAGCAGTGTGCGTGCAACTTTCCGGCAGGGGAAGGCCTGTTGATCGCACAACGGCCTGCGGCCAGCCACATTGCGATCGTGCCGCGGTGTGAACTGCCGGATCGGGTCCGGATTTTGCCGCATCGGCGGAAACTGCGGCACGGCAGGCTCTCTGCCTTCGCGTCGTGTCACGTCGTTCCCCGGACGCCACCACACCGCCCGTGGACACAGCCTTCGAATGCCGCACCGGAGGAGGCCCGCCGGGCCCACCACACTGCCCCCGATCCGGAGCGAGGTACGTTCGAGGGGACTTGTTCGGCGGCGGAAGCCGCGCGGTGGAGAGTGGGTGCGGTCGTGGCGCGTGTTCCGGGTGCCGCTGTTGCGGGGCTGGGTCTGGTCGGCGGGTACGCGGTGGCGCGGTTCTCAAAGCGCCGACCGCTGGGAGGCGTGGTCCTCGCGGGTGCGGGCGCCGTCGCGGCGAAGGGCTGGAAGGACGCCGCGGGCGTGCCGGTAGCGGCGGGACTGACCGGCCTGTACGTGGCGGCCTTCGGCGCGTCCCACCCCCTGGCAAAGAAGATCGGCGCCTGGCCGTCGGTTTTCGCCGCCGCAGGCACAGTCGCCGCCGCGTCGTACGTACTCGCCGACCGGGTATCAGCCGCCGGTTCCTAGCCAAGGCACACCCCCGACCACCGGGCCGATGCGCGTGCGTACGCCCCTGCCGCCGGTGAGACAGGGCGGGTCCGGCCGCGCTCAACCGCGTCCAAGAAGGCACGCCAGGTGCGCGGGCCCGATTCCAGGTGACCACGGTCACGGGCCTTTGTGTCCCTCTCGCCGGGCCGTGGGCCCCCGGCCGGCGACCTGGCCCGCCCTCAAGGCCGCATTCGCCCACGGACTACACAGCGTCCACCTCGCCGTCCTCGAACCCAACGCTGCCGCGATCCGTGCGTACCAGCGCGCCGGGCCGCTACTCCGCGAACGCCGACCGGTTGTGAGGCGTCAACCGCCGCCGCAAGGGCACCGCCAACACCGGGTCGCGCTCAGGTGGACAGCGACAGCAGGACGAGCCTCAGGAGGCGGACGGCTCGATCTCCCCCGCGAAGACGATGACCTGGTCGATGAGGCTCCGCCGCAGATGGACGACGTCCGTTCCCGCCAGGCGGGGGCCTCCGTCAGGCGTGGTGAAGACCCACCGGTACCGGGCCCATTCGTCAGGCATGTCCACCGCTGAGCAGCGCACCATCGTGCCGGTCCCCGCCGGATGGCGCCGGATGTCCAGCACGAACCGCTCAAGCGCCGCGATTCCTTCGCTGCGACCCAACGGTCCCCAGAAGACCACGTCCGAGGTCACGGCCTGGGAGAGCAGGGCAGTCACATGGCTGTCGTCCGAGGCGTTGAACGCGGAGATGAAGGTGTCGATCGCGGAGCGTGCCGTCTCTTCCTGCATGCCCCAGTAATACCAGCCGTTTCGCGTGCGTCCTGCGGACGGCTCCTGGCGCCGACTGCGGATGTTCTCGCAGCTCAGATGTCCGGCTCACCGAGCCGATCACCGCGACGCTGCTGCCGCCCGGTGAGGACGTGGCGCGGACGAACCCGCAGCCCTCGGCCACCGCGCCTGCCAACTGGGCCAGCCCCTCCGCCTACGCGCCGGGGCCGCGAACAGCCCCGACCGGTCCACGCCGGGTCGGGGCTGTTTCGCGTCCGCTTCAGGGTGGCGTGAGCGCTTGTTCGGTGGTTGTGGGTTGGGCCAGCAACTCGGGTCGACTGTCCAGGAGTTGGTCGAAGGTGGCATCTGCGGTTGCGATCAGTGCCGGGGCGGATTCCAGTGAGTCGTACAGGAGCGTGACAGACACATCGCTGATGCCGCAGAACTCGGATATGCCTACGCGCAGCGTGCGTTCGAGGACGTCGTCCCAGCCGTTCGCGACGAAGTGCTCGCGCGGGTAGCCCGCGAGGCCGATCCACGCCATGCGCTTGGCTGCCAGTCGGGCGCGGCTGCGGCCGTACGCGAAGCCGTAGTTCCACACGCGGTCGATCCAGCCCTTGAGGATGGCCGGGAGGCCGAACCACCACACCGGGAACACCGCCACGATCAAGTCCGCCGCGTCCACCCGCCTTTGGTGGGCCATGACTTCGGCGGAGTAGACCTTGTCGCGGTCCGTCCAGTCCGGCTCGTCGGCCGGGCCGAGGCGGGGGTCGAACCCCTCGGCGTGGAGATCCAGTACGTCGACCTCGTAACCGCCGCGGGCCAACCGCTCCCGGGCGCGTCGAGCCACGGCTGCCGTCAGCGCGTCGGAGCGAGGATGCGCCACGACAAGCAATGCGCGTGCTTTGGACGGGAGTTGGTTTTGGGAAGTCTGCGCGTTCATCGTCACACACCGATCCGGACCAGCATCTTGCCGGTGTTCGCTCCACGCATCATCGCGAGGAACGCCGCCGGAGCCTGCTCGATGCCGTCGACCACGGTCTGTTCGGTACGCAGGCTGCCGTCCGCCAGCCACCCGGCCGCCTTGCCGATCCATTCCGGGAACAGCGGCAGATAGCTGTTGACGAGCAGACCGCGCAGAGTGACCTCCTTGGCCGCCGCCTCGAACAGGTTGTCGGGGCCTGGCACGGGCTCGGTCGCGTTGTAGGCGCTGATCGCGCCGACCATCGCGATCCGGCCGCCGATCCGCATCGCACCGATAGCCGCGCGGAGGTGATCGCCGCCGACGTTGTCGACGTACACGTCCACGCCGTGCGGCGCGGCGGCGGCCAACTGCCCTTCGAGATCGCCCTTGCGGTAGTCGATCGCCGCGTCGTACCGGAAGTCCTCGACCAGGCGCCGGGCCTTGTCGGGCCCGCCGGCGGAGCCGATGACCCGGCTCGCGCCGAGCTTGCGCGCGATCTGCCCGGCGACACTGCCGACGGCACCGGCGGCGGCCGAGACGAAGACGACGTCGCCTTCGCGGACCGGGGCGACGCGGGTGAGGGCGGCGTACGCGGTCAGACCGGTGGTGCCAAGCGCGCCCAAATACGCCTCAGGAGTGGCAAGTTCGGTGTCCGCGACGGTGGCGTCGGCGGCGTCGACCACCGAGTACTCACGCCATCCGGCGAAGTGCGTCACGGTCGCGCCGACGGGGACCGACGGCTCGCGGGCCTCGACCACGACCCCGATGGCGCTGCCTTCGAGCGCGGCACCGAGTTCGAAGGGCGGGATGTAGGAGGGGACGTCGTTCATGCGGCCGCGCATGTAGGGGTCGACGGACATCAGGGTGTTGCGGATCAGAATCTGCCCCGGGCCGGGCCTCGGCACCTCGGTGCGTACCAGCTCGAAGGTCTCCAGCCCGGGCTCACCGACCGGACGGGTGGCAAGGCGGATCTCGGCGGAGTGGGTGGCGGTGTCGTTCGACATGACGCGCTCCTCGCTGTGCGGATCGTGGGGCGGTGGTCCCGCCGCTGATCCAGAACTCTGCAAGGCACCGCGCACGACCCACGCACGCTCCACGCACGAGGCGCGGAAGGCCGCCGCACGGCAAGCGGACGCGGCCCGCTCGATAGCGTTGGGGGATGTGGTTTGAGGTGTTGGGTCCGGTTCGGGTGCGGAGTGCGGATGGCGGGTCCGTTGCCGTGCCCGAGGGGAAGGTGCGGGGCGTACTGGCAGCTCTGCTCGCCCATCACGGTGCTCCGGTCTCCGCCGACCGTCTGATCGACGACGTGTGGGGCGACGAACCGCCCGGCAACCCCGCCAACACGCTCCAGACCAAGGTGTCCCAGCTGCGTCGCGCCCTGGATCTCGCCGAGCCCGGGGCGCGGGGCCTCGTCGCCTACCTACCGGCCGGATACCTGCTCCAGGTCGAGGACGACGCCGTCGATGCCGCGCGGTTCTCGGCGCTGGTGGCGCGGGCCCGCAGAGAGACCGAGCCCACTGCACGCGTCACTCTGCTGACCGACGCCCTCGCGCTGTGGCGCGGGCCCGCGTTCGCCGATTTCCGGGACGCCGAGTTCACGCGCGCGGCCGTGACCCGCCTGGAGGAGCAGCGTCTGACCGCCGTCGAAGACCTCGCCGAACTTCGCCTCGACCTCGGCGAGCACGCCCTCGTCGCCGACGAAATCGCGGACCTCGTCGCCGCACACCCGCTGCGCGAGCGCCTGCGGACCGCGCAGATGCGGGCGCTCTACCGGGCGGGCCGCCAGGCAGACGCCCTGGCCGCGTACCAGGATCTGCGCGGACGCCTCGCCGACGAACTCGGCCTCGACCCCGGCGACGCCGTCACCGCGCTGCACCAGGCGATCCTGGTCCGAGCCCCCGAACTCGCCGCCCCCGCCGCACCTGTCGCCTCCGCCGCTCGCCCCACCACCAACCTGCCCGTGCACCTGGACGCCCCGGTCGGACGCGATGCCGCCATCGCCCGCATGTGCGGGCTCCTCGACGCCTCCCGGCTGGTCACGCTGGTCGGTCCCGGCGGGGTCGGGAAGACGCGCCTCGCGCTGGCCGCAGCGGCCGCCCGCGCACGCGGCGATCACCCCCGGCACGCCGTCGACCCCTTCCCCGACGGCGTCTGGCTCGTCGAACTCGCCGCGCTCGCCCCCGGAAAGGACGCCCTCGCCCCGGCCGTCGCCGCCACGCTCGGTCTCCGCGACGACGTCGGCCCGGGCTCCGCCCTCGACCGCCTCACAGCCCTCCTGCGCGACCGGCGTCTCCTCCTGCTGCTCGACAACTGCGAGCATGTCGTGGACGAAGTCGCCGAGTTGGCCGCGCGCCTGCTGCGCGACGCCGCCGGGGTACGCCTGCTGGCGACCAGTCAGGAACCGCTCGCCATCGCCGGCGAGGTGGTCGAGGCCGTCGTACCGCTGGAAGAGGCAGACGCCGTGAGCCTGTTCGCGGCCCGCGCCGCCGCGACCTCCCCCGGCTTCGCCCTCGATCACACGAACTCCCAGACCGTGGCGGCGATCTGCCAGCGCCTCGACCATCTACCCCTCGCCATCGAACTCGCGGCGGCCCGCGTACGCGCACTCGGCCTGGACGAACTCGCCGCCCGTCTCGGCGACCGCTTCCGCGTCCTGGCCGCGGGGGGG
>NZ_JBPKBH010000008.1:363087-396061 GCF_051388915.1 Yinghuangia sp. YIM S09857
CGACGCGCCGTCCCGACAGCGCACCCTGCGCGCGACCATCGACTGGAGCTGGGAGCCGCTCACCGCCCCGGAACGCGCCGTGCTGCGCCGGCTGTCCGTCTTCTGGAACGGCTGCTCACTGGAATCCGCCGAGGACGTCTGCGCCGACCCACCCAGGCCAAAAGAAGCCGACGACAACGCGCCGGCCGTCCGCCGCGCCGAAGTCCTCGACATCATCGGACGCCTGGTCGACCGCTCGCTCCTGACCGTCGTCTCCGGGGCGGCCGGCACGCGCTACCGGCTGCTCGAATCAGTCGCCGCGTACGGCCGCGAACGCCTGGACGAGGCAGGCGAGACCGTCCGGTTCACCGCACGGCACCGGGCGCACTTCGCCGCCATGGCGGAACGCGCCGCCCCGCACCTGCACACCCGCGACCAACGTGTCTGGCTGACGCAACTGGACGACGACGCGGCCGACTTGCGCGCCGCGCTCGACAACGCAATCACGGACAACGGCTCGACACCCGACGCAATCCGCCTGGTCAACGCCTTGTCCTGGTACTGGATGCTGCGCGGCCGCCTCGCGGAAGCACGCCGCGCGCTCGACGCGGTACTCGCCGCGGTCCCCGCGGACGGCGCCCCGGCACAACCGCAGTCCCACGCCGACGCGGTCGCCCGGCGGGCGGCGTTCGCCCTGCTGGCCGGCGACGGAACGTACGCCGATACCACCGCCCCCGACGCGTCGCCCCGTGCCGCGTGGTTCCTGGCCTTCGCACGCGTGGGCTTCGGCGAGACGTCCCACGTGGCTGCCGAACTCACGCCACTTCTGGAGGAGTTCCGCGCCACCGGCGACACGTGGGGCCTCGCCGCCGCACTCGGCACGCGGGCGTCCAAGGCGATCTACGACGGCGACCTGCCCGCCCTGCGCGCCAACGCCGTCGAAAGCGCCGCACTGTTCGCGGAGCTGGGCGACCGTTGGGGGCATCTGCGCGCCACCGAACAACTCGGCGTCCTCGCCGAGATTGCCGGCGACTACCCCGAGGCGGCCCGGCTGCACCGCGACGCGCTGCGCGTGGCCGAGGAGTTGCAGTTGTGGGTGGAGGCCTCGTTCCGCCTCGCGCGCCTCGGTCGGATCGCCCTGTTGACCGGGGAGTTCGAGCAGGCCGACGAGTTCCACAGCCGGGCGCTGCGGCTCGCCCAGGAGCAATCGCACAAACCCGCCGAGCAGTTCGCGGCGACCGGTCTGGCCATCGGTGCTCGGCGCCGAGGCGACCACGCCCGTGCCGAGGAGTTGCTGCGGCCGTGGGTCACATGGAACCGCCGCCTCGGCGTCGCCGCGGGCGAGGCCCTGGTGCTGTCCCTACTCGGCCTCGTGGCGGAGCAGCGCGGCGACGCCGAGGCCGCGACGTCCCTGCATCTGGAGGGGTACGCGGCGGCGGCCCGCACCGGCGACGCCCGCGCGGTCGCGTTCGCGCTGGAGGGCCTGGCCGGCGCCCGGTCGCTGGCAGGGGACCACGAGCGGGCCGCCGCGCTGCTCGGCACCGCGGAGGCGCTGCGCGCCTCGGTCGGCAGCCCCCTGCCCGACGCCGAGCGCGAGGACGTCGACCGGGCGACCGCCCGGGCACGCACCGGACTGGGCGCCCGCACGTACGCGAAAGCCGTCGACGCGGGGCGGGCCATGACCGCCGACGAACACATTTCGGCCCTGCTGCCATGACCGGAAACGTTCACCGGTTCACCGGTTCCCGGCAAGCCTTCCCGGCCCGAACACTCACCCCGGCCCGAGGCCGGAAAACCCGGCTGCCCCCTGAGCCCCGGGCGGCCAGAATGTGAGCTCGCGGCACCGGCGCAGTCCGGGCCCGAGCCTGGCGGCGGAACGCGCCGGACCGACACTGGAGGACCGTGGAAGACGGTGGAAGGGGAGCGGGCATGACCGACACCGTGACCGGCCTGCTCTGGTACGCCGGGCCCGCGCTCGGCGCGGAGATCCTCGGTCGCCTTGAGATCCCCGTGCGCACCGCGCACCGAAGCCCCTCCAACACTCCAGGGGCCCCCTTGCTGCCGCCCGCCCTCCTGGAGCACGCGGTGCGTACCGGCGACACCGACGGCGTGGTCGGCGTGTACGACCGGTCCAGCCGGCACGGCGGCGACCCCGACATCCTCCTGCGCCTGCTGCAACGCGACGACCCGGACGTCAACGCCGCCCTCTTCCGCAAGTCCACCTGGGCGGCCCTGCGCCAGGCCGTCCTCTCCCAGGCACCCTTCGGGCCTGAACCGGGCGACAAAACGCCGGTGCCCCTCGACCCTGAACTGCGGCAGACCATCCTCGCCCGGGGCTCGCGCGGCGACGTGCAGGCCGCGCTGTCCGCCGCCGATCCCGAACTGGCCTTCTGGGCCCTCGTCAACGGCCACGGCGGAGGCGCACACGGCGGCGAGTACGCGCGTGTGGTCGCGGCCATGACCCTGGTGCGGCATGGGCGTTGGGCTCAGTTGCGACACGTCCACCAGGCCGCCCCCTTCCAACTCCCGCCCGAGACACCCGACGAGGTCGTGCAAGGACTCTCGGGCGCCAAGAGTGTCGAGGCGGTCGAGCGTTTCCTGCGGATCGAGTACGGCGCGGAACGCTTCTGCGCCAAACTCCAGGGCGCGGTACGCACTTCGCACGGGCGAGCCATCGTCCGCGACGTCCTCGATCCGCCGTGGCACGAGCTGGCCGCCCGGCACGCGGCCGACCCGCTGCCCTGGGGCGCGGCCGTCGCGCTGCTCGAACACTCGCGCTGCCCACGCCGGTTCCAGGCCGAGCTGCTCGCCACCCACCCGCGCGCCGTGCAGTCGGTGGCCCGCCCGGGCATGGAGGCCGTGCGGGTCTGCCACGAGCAGGGCGAGGACCAGCTCACCAAACAGGTGCTGCTGCGCGGCATGGCGACCGGGGGCATCGACGCCCGGCACCTCGTCACCGAAGTGCGGCCCGCACGCCTGGCCCTGACGGCACTCACGCACGGCGGCATCGAGGCCGTCGCGACCCAGGCCGCGGCCGCGGCGCAGGTACGCCGCATCCTCGTCCCGCTGGTCGCCGAACACCCGGGCGCCTGGCGGGCGCTCTACGCAGCCCTCCCTGAATTCGGCGGCAGCATAAGCGAATTGCTTGCCGCAGCGGCGGGCATCCCGCACCAGCCACGCCGAGCCGGCGAGCTGCCCCGGCCCGGGCGGCAGGGAACCTGGGCGTACACCGTCCTCATCTCCCTGGCCGACCCCGAACACACCGTGCAGGCCCTGGACTTCCTCGACGACACCCACCTCGCGCCGATCGCCGGAAGCCGCGAACTGCCGCAGGCCGTGGCCGACCACGTGTGCGCGCACGGCGGCCCGGTCTCGCGGCGGGTCCTCGCCGGCAACCCGGCGCTGCGCGTCGACCTGGTCGAGGCGCTGGTCCTGGGCGGCGACCGGGCGATCGCCTCGGCGGCGTACCGCAATCCGCGCTGCCCGATGCCGCTGCGGCAGTACATCCTGTCCGTCGACGGGATCGAGGACGACCTGCGCGCCGAACTGCTCGCGGAAACCCGGCCGGAGCACCTGTGGCCCCTGCTGGCGAGCGCCGAAGCCGCCCTGCTGCGGCACGTCGCCCAGGCGTCTGTAGGCGAGTTCGGGAAGTGGACCCGGCTGCGCGCCGCGTACCGCCTCGCCGAACTGCACGGCGTGGACGCGCTCGACGGCCTGCCCGACGACGCGGAGATCGCCGATGCCCGGGGAAGCGGCGGGCTGTCGAGCCTCGACGCCTGCTTGCGCGAGTGCGACGCGCAGTGGCACAAGATGATCAGGAGCACCAGCAGCCTTCCCTACCACCACGACGCCTTCGGCCTGCACGGCGCCCTCGCGGACCCGGGCCTCGACTGGCGGGCGGTCATCGCCACAGCCGGGCGCCACGAAATTGGCCACAACGTGCTCCGCGCACTCGCCCAACGCCCGGATTTTCCCCTGGAGTTGGGCAAGGTGTGGCTTGAGGGCATGTTGGCTCTCCCCCACAACGTCGCAGGCCGCACCGCCGACGCGGCCCTGCGGCACCGTCCGCTCGCCCTGGACGCCCTCGGTCGGGGTAGCGCCTACCACTTCACCGCGGTTACCGCCCTGGCCTGCGGATCGATCTCCCCCGACGAGTACCTTGCCGCCGCCAACGCCTCCGACGTCGTCACCACAGCCGCGTCCGACGCACCCCTGGCCCGGCTCGTGGCCCGCCTGCTGCACACCGGCCTCGGCGAGTCCGCGGACGCGTGGGTCGTCGCGGCTCGGCTGCTCGCCGAGAGCCCGCACGCCACACTCGGTGAACTCGTCGCCACCGCGCGGGCGGCGGCATGACGGCGGCGGACCACCCGCTGCTCCGCCACGCCGGACCGGAGACCCGCGGCATCATGGCCGAACGCCTCGGCCTGCCACCGCATCCCGACCCGGGCCCGCCGGCCACCGGCGATCCGCACGACGTGATCGCCCTTCTGCGCTCCGGCCGCGGCAAGGACCCGCGCTACGTCCTGGACGGCGTCGCCGTGGTCGACTGGGACCTCATCGTCTCCGAACACCGGCGCGCGCCCCTGCCGGACGCCATCGGCGCGGGCCTCGTCGCCCGCATCGACTGCCCGCCGTGGGCCGCACTGCACCTGGTGGTCGCGCATTCGACGAACCGCCGCGGCCTCGGCACCGCTACCCTCGCCGCGGCGCTGCGGCGCGGCGTGCTGACGCCGCGTCAGGTGATGTTCGAGGCCGCGCCCGGCTGGTCGGCGCTGCGCGTGCTGGAGAAGTACGCGACGGCGTACGGCGAATGGCTGCACCCCATCCGCCGAGTCCTTGAGGACGCGGCGGCGCTGCTGCCCGGCGACGACATCGCGGCCTGGTGGTGGCTCCTCGACCAGGGGCCGCTCTTCCGCGGCACGTTCCCGGAGCTGTGCGCCGCAGCCGTCGCCGTCGGCGAGGCCGCGGGCCGCGGGCCGGGGAACGCCGCGTCGCACGCGCCCGCCGAATCCGGCCGGTCTGCGCCGCGGAAGCCGGTCACCGCGCCCCCGTTCCCGCCGACTTCGGTGCACCGCGACCTGGCCAATCCGTCCGGCCTGCTGGCGCGGGCCCGCGGCGACATCGCGGCACGGCTCATCGCGGCGATGCCGGTGCCGCTCGTCAGCACCTTCCTGGAGACGCCCGCGCTGCCCGCCAAGGTCGTCGTCCCCGCCCTTCGGCGCGCCCCCAAGCTCACCGCGCAGCTCGTACGGCAGGCCGACCGTTCGCCCGGCACGCTCGGCGCGCTGCTCGGCCTGCGCGACGCGGAGGTCAACAGCGCGCTGCTGACGGAAGTGCCCGACCGGCCGGAGCTGGCGTACGCCGTCTTCCGCGCCACGCGCCGCGACGGCAATCGGGCCGTCCCGCTGACCCCCGACGCCCGGTCGGAGATCCAACACGCCGCGGACGCCGGGAGCAAGCCGCACGGCGCCGCGGTCCATGGGCACTGTCCGCAGCTCATCCGGGCGACGTTCGAGCAGTTCGGCACGCGCCTCGGCACCGCGATGACGCTGCGCGGGCTGCTGAGCCTGTGGGAATGCCAGACGACGGGCGCACTGGTGGCCGAAGTCCTGGCCGCGGACGAGACGGCGACCGCAGGGCCGCCGCGTCCGCACCCGACCGCGTCGGCACACCCGGGCGGTCCGAGCCCCCGTGGCGCGAATCCGCACAGCCCACAGCCGCGCAGCCCGCACTCCCGCAGCCCACAGCCCCGCAGCCCACACCCCGGAGCCGCAGCCGCCCGCCCCGGCACCGCCCGCCCCGGCGCCCGCCAAGTCCCCCGCGCCCGCAAAGGCGGCTCCGACCGCCCGGTGCACCTCGACGAAGCGGCGGCCGC
Source organism: Yinghuangia sp. YIM S09857 (assembly GCF_051388915.1). Taxonomy (NCBI): domain Bacteria; kingdom Bacillati; phylum Actinomycetota; class Actinomycetes; order Kitasatosporales; family Streptomycetaceae; genus Yinghuangia; species Yinghuangia sp. YIM S09857. The sequence continues at coordinate 368,942 of NZ_JBPKBH010000008.1, forward strand.
CCTCGCCCGCCAGGCCCTTGCCTCCCCCGACGGATACGCCGCACTCCGCGACGCCGTGGCCCGCCACGAGCGTCCCGAGGCCCTGATCGTCGCGATGCGCCGCGAACCGGCCCTCGCCGCACACCCGTTGCCCGACGACTTCTGGCCGTTCGCGGTAGCCGAGCACGCCCGGGACCCGCTGCCCGAGCCCGTGCTGCGCGAACTCGCCTCGCGCGCCACATGTCCCGACCCGCTGGCCCTGGACGCCTGCCGCCTCTGCCCTGATCTGGCCCACCAACTCGGCGGCCGCTCCCGCGCGTACGCCCTCACCGCCGCACGACACCCCCTGCACCTGCAACCCTCCGCATGGCAGACCCCGCGCAACGCGTGGTACCTGACCGCGCTGGACGAAGGCAGCCTCACCCCGGCTGAGTTCGTGGAACTGACCGGTCCTGTACGCACGATGTTCGAGGCGCTGGGCGACGTACGCGCGGTACTGCCCGAGGCACACGCCGCCGCCCTCGAACACGCCGGCCGACTCGTCGCGCGCACGCTCGGCGACGACCCCGAGGCATGGACCGTGGCCGTCCACCTGTTCCCGGGCTTCGTCGGCAACCTGCCGGAACTCCTGGCCACAGTTGCGGCGGTGGCCTCATGACGAGCCGACCGAACGAACTCGCCCTCCTCCTCGACTCCTGCGCAACCACCGATCTCGCCACGACGCTCGCCCGCCTCCCGGCCGAGAACCGGGCCGACCTACTCCGCCACGCCGCCGCCCGGCATCCCGCGCTCGTCGACTGGACGTTCGCCCAAGGCACCGGCGACGAACTCCGCGCGCTCGCGGCCAACCCCCGCCTCGACGGCGAACAGTTGGACCGACTCGTAACCTGCGCCCACCAACGCGCGGCGACAGACGGGAAACCGGTCGACGGCGTACTCGCAGCCACCGTCTACCGCCACCGCAACACCACGGCCGCCCTCCGCCGCCGTCTCCTCGAAGCCCCCGACCCACCCGACGAACTGCGTTCCTGCGTCATGCACATGACTGCCCGCAGGCTGCTCGGCCCCGCGCTCGACTGCCCGCATCCCGACCTCGCAAAGCGCGCCGCAATCCTCGCCCGCGGCCCCAAGGGTGCGCGCCCCGCGAACACGCCCGCGGCGCTGTACGCCTGGTTCAAGGGCACGACCTACACCTCCCCCAAGAGCCATGCCCTGCTCCGCGGCCGCCTCGCGCTGTTCCGCACCGACACGTGGAAGCCGGCCGACTGGGCCGCGCTCGCCGCGCTGCACGACGCCGATCCGCTCGACCCCGCGCCGTGCACCGTGCTCGTGGAACTCCCGGAATGCCCGCGCGACATCGCGCTGGCGCTGCTCCACGACGACTCCGGCGACGACGTCCGGGCCGACACGCTGACCGCCGGGCTGCGGTACGGCACGTTCACCGCCGCCGACGTCGTACGCCGCGCACCGCACGCCACCCACCTGCTCCGCACCCTCGAATGCTTCGACCGCGACCGCGATCCCCTGGCCCACGCCGCGCACATACGTGCGCTGCACCGCGAACTGACCGCCCTGGTCCGGGAGTCGCTGGGCGAGGACCCAGCCGTCTGGCGAACTCTCCTGGGCCATCTGAGCGCAGGCGACTTCCCCGGCACGCTCCCCGACCTCGCGGCCGCCGCCCGGAGCACGCCCGCACCGCCGCACCCGCGCCGCGCCTGGCCGCACACGCAGCAGGTCTCCACATCTCCGTTCACCCACCTGCTCCGCTTCGCCGAACCCGCCGCGTTGTCCGGCATCCTGGGCGCGCTCGACCCGCACGACCTCGGCGAGATCGCCCACTACGACATCCAGAAGCCGCTGCCTGACGCCCTGGTCGACGCCTTCCTCGACCACGCCGGGCCGGAACTGCTCGACGTGTTCATGCCGCACCACGCGTACCACGACCGAACCCGGGCCTGCCTGCTTCGCCGTGACGACCCGTCAGTCAACGCCGCGCTGCTGCGCGGCAGCGACGTGCCGCGGCGGACGTGGTACGAGATCGCCTCTGGAACGCCGCACACCCCCGGCTCCGAGGCCCGGGTGCCACTGCACCCGGAGGTCCTGGCGCACCTGCGCGGCGAGGGCGGCGAGGGCGGCAGGGACGAGCGCAGGCCCGGCAGCGGCAGCGCGGCGCGGTTCGCCGTGCACACCCGCGACGCCGACCTCGTGCTCGGCGCGCTGCACCGACCGCTGACCACCGCGCACCAGATCACCGCGTGCCGCTTCCTCGCCGCGAGCGGGCGGATCACCGAACTCGCCGAACTGGCCGAGCGGCACGGACCGCTCGACCCCCTGCTCGGCACCGCGATCCGGCGCACCCTCGCCGTCCGCGGCCCCCGCGCGCTGGACCGGCGCCTCGCCGCCCTCGACCGCGCCCAGGCCGTGCACGACCTCCAGCACGGCACGGCGGAGGCGGTGCACGCCCAACTCGAACGCGACGAACCGCCGCCGTGGCCCGAGGTCCAGTCGCTGCTGGCAACCGGACGCACACCGGCGCGCTCGCGCGAACTGCTCGCCGAACACCCGGACCTGCCCGACGAGGTTGCGATCGCGCTGCTCCGCGCCGACGACGGCACCACGGCCGTGCCGTTCCTGCTCGCGCACCGGTCGCGGACCTGGGCGACGGCGGCCCTCGGCATGCTGCCCGTCGTACCGACCTGGATGGAGGGGCACCTGCACCCGGACCTGCTGTGGTCGGCCCGCTGCCTGGAATCCGGCGCGCTGACCGCCGAGGACGTGTTCGCGCTCGGCCGCCCGGCCCGCTCGGTGCTCCGGCTGATCGGGGCGTACCCCTATGAACTGGGCGTCCTGCGCGAGCGGATGGCCGAGGAGACGGCCCGTCTGTCCGCCGACCGGTCGGACGCCTGGGCCGTCGCCGCGGCCCTGCTGGACGAGTTCACCGGCACGCTCACCGAGCTCATCGCCACGGTCGCGGCGGCCACCTCCCCGGTCGACTGAACCGCCCTACCCGCGGCGCCGCAGGCCACCGCCGCGGCATGTGCGTTCCGTCACCCCGCCGCGAGCGGAAACTGACCGGCCCCTTCCACGCGTCAATTGCTTGGACGGGTGTCACACACGCCTGGAACCATCGACCCAGCGCGAAGGGAGGTGATCGGTATGGCGTACGGGCAGACCGACAAAGCGAAGCCGCTGGTCGTCGAGCTGACCGACCGGCGCGCACTGGAGGCGTACCAGCCCGCCGACGAGGCCACGGTGGCCAAGGCGTTCGAGCTCAAGGAGCAGGCGCTCCTCGACTTCGGCATGCAGGCGAGCGTGGTCGCGTCCTGGCTCTACACCAAGTGCCACCACCAGATCCCCACCACCGCGATCGACACCGCCGCGGTCATGGCCTCAGGCGACGGAACGTGCCTGCTGCTCTACAACCCGGACTTCTTCGTCGCGCTCGGCCTCGACGGCGTCAAGTTCGTGCTGTTCCACGAGGCCCGGCACCTCATCCAACGCCACCTGTTCGCCGACCCCGAGCTGCGCGCCGACCCGGTGTTCACGCTCGCCGGCGAGGTGACCATCAACCACGTCGCCATGCGCAGACTCGGGCGCGACCAACTGCCCACCATCCGGCGCACCGACCCCGACACCGGCGAGGAGACCGAGGAGCCGACCGGCGTCGACCCGCGCAAGGTGCACCAGGCGTACGTCGACGACCTCACCGCACAGGGCCTCGAACCGCTCCCCTACGACCAGTTCATCGAGACCGACGCGCTGGTCTACGCCGAGCTCAAGCGCATGAAGGACCCGCCCGTCCCGCCGCCGCTGTGCGTGCACCTCGTGCTCGGCGACGGCACCGGCGAGGGCGACGGCCTGGACGCCGAGACCACCGCGCGCATCTCCTCCGAGGTGCTGCGCGCCGTCCTCCTCTCCGCCCGCCGCGGCATGCGCCTCGCCCGCGAGGAACTACTCGAACTGCTCAAACGCACCGACGGCGCGACCGACACCGTGTCGCGGCTCTGGGGCGACCTCGGCGCCGGGTTCCTGCGCGGCGAGACGCAGAAGACGCGGCGCGTGGACTGGTGGCAGCAGTGGCTGGTCGACGTCCTGGCCTCCAAGCTGCGGGACGGCGAACGCCTCGTCTACCCGAAGAAGCGCGGCGCCCTGCTGGCCACGCTAGGCCACGACCCGATGCTCGCCCGGCGCGGCCAGGAGCGCACCAAGGTGGTCGTGGTGGCGTACGACACCTCGGGCTCCATGCCCGCCCACGTCGTCGAATGGCTGACCGAACTGGTCGGCCACACCGACGGCGTCGAGGCCCACTGGCTGAGCTTCGACGGCGCGCTCATGCCGTTCAAGCCCGGCGAGCGCGTGTACGGCGGCGGCGGAACGGACTTCCAGCAGGTCGCCGACTACGTCGAAGGGCGCCTGGCGGTCGCCGGACAGCGCTTCGAGGACACCGCGGACGCCGTGCTCATGCTCACCGACGGCTACGCCCCGCACATCACCCCGGCCGAACCCGACAAGTGGATCTGGCTCATCACCGAAGGCGGCGACGAGTGGCCCGAGAGCCACAACCCGCCGATGGCGTGCCACCGTGTCCTCACCGGCGACCGGTGACCGGGCCCGAGGCAGCGTCCCACCGCCCGGCCCGAGGGCCGACCGCCGGCCCGGCACGCGCATCCCGAACCCCCCGTTTGCGGAAGGACCCATGACGATCACCGCCGACACCCCGCAGACCGGGGGACGGACCGCCCGCCCGCGCTGGAAGGCCACCGCGACCTTCCCCGAGCCGCCGAAGGGCTGGAAGGGCGTCTCCAAGCTGGAGGAGTTCATCGACGCGATGATCGACCTCGGCCAGACCGGCCAGATCTTCGGCGAACACGGCATCGGCAAGACGGCGACGTTCTTCACCCACATCCCGGACAAATACCCGGACACCACCCTGGTGTTCGTCCCCGCCGCCAACCTCACGCCGGACGACCTGCTCGTCAACACCCCCGTGCGCGACCCGCGCACGAACGAGCTGGTGCTGCGCCAACTGATCATGCGTCAGCTCCGGCCCGGCGGCAAGTTCGTGCTGCTCATAGACGACGCCCTGCAAGCCGGCGAGACGATCCAGTCCCAACTGATGCAGGTCGCCTGCAACTGGACGCTCGGCGAGTTCGACCTGCGCGAACTGGGCTGCATCGGGGTCTTCCTGACCGACAACGAGTCGCTCACCGAGACCGCGACCCGGCGCAGCGACCTGGCGATCCTCGACCGCATGGTCACCGTGAAGATCACCGCGAGCGACACGTCGTGGCGCATCAAGCTCGCCGAACGCTTCCCCCACGCAGACCTGTCCGGCGTCTTCCGCATCTGGACCGGCCTGTCCCCCGCGCTCCGGCAACTCCTGTCACCGCGCACACTCGAACACATCCTGGACTGCGCACTCGCCGGGTTCCCGTTGGAGTGGGGCCTGCCGCTGCTCAACGGCGACCGGCTGCGCCTCGTCGAAGTGCTCAAGGACGGCGGCTCCGGCCCCGACCGGACCGACGAGACCCTGGACCGCATCGCGACGGCGCTGGGCGTACGCAACCCCGAGCACACCCCGGACGCGGTCCGCCGCGTGGTCCGCGAGGCGGTCGCGCGGCGCTGGGCCGTGCTCATCCAGGGCCCTCCCGGCTGCGGCAAGACCGAGGTTGTGCGGGAGGTCGTGCGGCAGGCGCTCGGCCACGACCCCATCTACTTCTCGCTGCCGGTGACCAACGTCGAGGACCTGTGCGCCCCGGTGCCGACCGTCGACGGGTCCCTGGACAACCTCCTCGCGCAGCGCTTCACCGCGCCGGGCGACAAGGTGATCGTCTGGGACGAGTACAACCGCCCCAAGGACAAGTCGGCGTTCGCCAAGCTGATGGAGATCACCCAGGAGTGGTCGATCGCGGGACGGCGGATCCCGGGGCTGCGGGCGCAGATCGCGCTCCAGAACCCGCCGTACCACCTGGGCCGCAAGATGCTGGTGGCGCGCAACAACATCGCGCAGGCGACCCGCTTCACGGCGTCGTTGCAGGTGCGACCGGAGGACATCCCGGCGAACGAGTGGCTGATCGCGACGTACGGCCCGATCGCTGAGACGGTGCTGGAGTGGTGGAAGTCGGACATCGACGACGAGGGCCGCGAGTGGATCACCAAGCGGACCCTGGAACGGCTGATCAAGCTGCACCGGCGCGGCATGAGCCTGGAGATGGCGAAGGTCTACCTCGGTGACGGCGAGTACGCCCCGGTGCCGCTCAACGCGTTGGAAGCCCGCCTCGCCGACAAACCGCGCACCGGTCTCGGCGACCTGACCGCCGATCTGGAGGCGTGGGAGGACCGCCTGCGCGCCGGGAACGAGGTGTCGGGCGAGGGCACGAACGACACCGACACCGTGCACCAGGTCCTGGCCAACGCCGAGCTGTCGCAACTACGCGAACACATCGACACCGTGGCCCGCCTTCTGGCCTGCCTCCCGCCGAAACTGCGGTCCAGCTACCTGGTCGGCCAGTCCGCGGAGAAGCAGCGCTTCTGGATCGACGCCTTCGCCCGGATGCCGAGGAAGTAGCGGGGCCGGGGCGCCGGGTGGCGAGCTGGGTGGCGGGTGCGGCGGCCGCGTGGCCGTGCCGGGTGACGGTCGCGAGTGTCCGGACCGACCGCTCGTCACGGCGCGCCGTCAACGCGGCCTGCCCACGCCCAGCCCCTGCCCCTGCCCCTGCCCCTGCCCCTGCCCCTGCCGACACGCTGCCCCCGTCGACTCGTCCTACCCCTCAACCCGTCCGGTGGACTGCCGCCGCGCACACGCCTGCGAGTTCCGGCAGGGTGCCCTCGAAATCCGGAAGCAGTTGGGCGAATACCGACCAGGCCTCGGGGTCGGTGCCCAGCACGGTGAGCACGCCGTCGGCTATCGCCTCGCGTGCCCGCGGCCCCGCGCCGTCGCGGCAGTGCCAGCGGAGCGTGTGCAGCGCGGCGAGGGCCGGGCGGCCGATCAGCACCGGGTCCTCCGGCGGCAGGGACCGGGTCCACTCGTCGTAGCCCTCGCGCGGCAGCGGGTGTTCGCGGATCCGCTCCCGCGCGGGCAGGTCCCACGGCTCCCGTGCCGCCCGCGGCTTGGCCGGGCCGCGCTTCCCGCGGTCGAACCGGGCGCGCGCCTCGACCAGCCCTTCGGCCGACCCCCGCGCCAGCGCCTCGTCCACCAGCGCCCGAACCGCCTTCGGGAACGCGTCCGGCACCGAGGTGACGACACCGGCCACCTCCTCCGGCCCGACGCGCTCCCACACGCTCAGCACCACGTCGATCAGATCGATCCGACGCAGCTTGCGGCAGTCCGGCAGCGCCATGCACACCAGCGCCGGATCACCGCAGTACACCAGCGTGCTCGCCTCGATGTGCTGCGGCTCGGCCAACACCCGCTGCCGCAGCTCCGGATCAATCGGCCGCCGCCCGCCGCCGTTCGGCGAGCGCCCCGCGAGCACGTCGCGGCGCACGGCCGCGCTGATCCCGGCCTTGTTCCAGGCCAGGATGCGGTCGAACTCGGTGTCCTCGTACGCCTGTAGGCGCCGTGCCTGCTCGTCGCGCAGGTGCGGGTGCGAGGCGATCTTGCGCAGCAGCGCCCGGTTGCCGGTGGCATGCGCCAGTTCGAGCATGCCCGGCGGTATCGCGACGTTGCCGGAGATCAGGTCGGACGCCACCTCCTCGGCCAGGTGCGGCAGCAACACGGCGACGTCGTCCGCTTCCAGACGCCGCAGCAGGTGGAGCAGCGCGGGCCGGACCCGCGCGGGCGGCGCGATCCGCGGGGTCGGGGACGGGTTCTGCGCAGCCGCCGCGAGCGCCTGCGGCAGGGTGCCCTCCGCCGTCCCGAGCGTGTCCGCCAGCCGAGCCCACGCATGGGGGTCGGCCTTCACCGTGCCGTGCAGCAGCGGGCGTACGACCGCATTCGCCGCGTCGTCGTCGTGCAGCATCGGGGCGTGGTCGCGGGTGAGGCGCGCGAGGGCCTGCGCGGCGACCAGCGCGGGCCGCAGGTGCGCCGCGAGGTCGTCGGCGGTGACCGCGCCCCACGACAGCAACTCCTTCGCCGGCTCCACCAGCGGATCGAGCGAACGCCACACGCGGTCCGGACGGTGCAGCAGCGGTGCGAGATCGAGCGTGCCGACCGCGGACCGCTGCCGGTAGTGCGGCCGGACCCGTGCGCTGTAGGTGAGTTCGGGGTGGGCTGCGAGCAGCTCCAGCGCCTGGTCGCGGGTGCACGCCGCATCGCGGATGCGTTCCCGGGCAAGGTCCGCCGGTGTGAGCGGATCCCCCTCGTCGACGGGGGCACCCGCCCCCGCCTCCCCCTGCACCGACACCCACCGGTGTGTGACCTCCGGCTCCAGCGGCGAGAAGACCGCCCGCACGATCGCTTCGCCGCCGACCTCGACCAGCAGCCGGAGTTGAGGCGGCGTCAGACACGCGTTGCAGGCGAGTGCCGCACGCTCCTCCTCGCCGCCCGCCTCCGCGACGACCGCCACGAAGGCGTCGGGCACCGGGCTGTGTACGGCGAGCTGCGGCGCGAGCGCGCCCGGCCCGTACAGCGCCGTCAGGCGGACCAAAACCGCGCGCGCATGCGCCGGTTCGCGCTCGGCGAGGGCGGCGAGCGGCAGGCTGAGCGGCGGGACGGTGGCGGAAGGCGCGGTGACGGTCATGATCCCCCGATTCCGGCAGGGCGACGGGCTGGTCCCGAGTATGCCCCGCCGCCGCCGAGGCGGTGCGCGCCCGTCCACACCTGTGGATAACCCCGGCAGCGCCCGGCCGAACCCCGCGGCAGAGCCGGACGCCCCGCACAAGACCGCGGTCAGCGGCGGCGCTTCGAGGTGCCGAACAGGCTGCGGGTGATCTCGCGTACCGCGGTGTTGAGCATGCCCTTGACCGCCGAGTTCTTCAGCACCGACTCCACCGCGGTCGGCTCCTGCTTCCGCGAACGCGACGACTGCGAGGACCGCGGCGACTCCGAGGACGAAGACGACCGGGAAGGCCGCGACGCCTCCGCCTTCGCCCGCTCCTCGGCCTCCGCCCGGGCCGCCGCCTCCTCCGCCGCCGCCTGCTGCGAAGCCGTCAGCTTCTCGTACGCCGACTCCCGGTCCACCGCCGTCCCGTACTTCCCCAGCAGCGGGGACGCGTTGACGACCTCCTGCATCGCGGCCGGCTCAAGCTGTGCCATCAGCGACTCGGGGGCCCGCAGCCGCGTCCACGCGACCGGCGTGGGCGCGCCCTTCTCGGACAGCACCGTGACCGCCGCCTCGCCGGTGCCCATCTGTGTCAGCACCTCCTCCAGGTCGTACGTCGACTTGGGGAAGGTCGAGACCGTCGCCTTGAGCGCCTTGGCGTCCTCGGGCGTGAAGGCGCGCAGCGCGTGCTGCACGCGGTTGCCGAGCTGCGCGAGCACGTCGCCGGGCACGTCCTTCGGGGTCTGGGTCACGAAGAAGATGCCCACACCCTTCGATCGGATCAGCCGCACGGTCTGCGTGATCGCGGTCAGGAAGGCCTTCGAGGCACCGGTGAACAGCAGGTGCGCCTCGTCGAAGAAGAAGACCAGCTTGGGCCGGTCCGGGTCGCCGACCTCCGGCAGGTCCGCGAACAGGTCGGCCAGCAGCCACATCAGGAAGGTGGAGAACAACTGCGGCTTGTCCTGGACGGCCGGCAGTTCGAGGACGGACACCAGCCCCTTGCCGTCGGGCGTGATGCGCAGCAGCTCCGACGTGTCGTACTCCGGCTCGCCGAAGAAGACGTCGCCGCCGTTGTTCTCCAGCGTGATCAGCGACCTCAGGATGACGCCCGCGGTGGCGGCCGAGAGCCCGCCGATGTTCTTCAGCTCCTCCTTGCCCTCGTCGGAGGTGAGGAACTGGATGACCGCGCGCAGGTCCTTCAGGTCGAGCAGTTCCAGGCCGCGCTGGTCGGCGAAGTGGAAGATCAGGCCCAGCGACGATTCCTGCGTCTCGTTGAGGTCGAGGATCTTCGCCAGCAGAGTCGGGCCGAACGCGGTGACGGTGGCGCGGATCGGGATGCCCGGGCCCAGCCCGCCGAGCGAGTAGAACTCGCACGGGTAGCCGTGCGGCTGCCACTCCTGGCCGACGTCGGCGGCGCGCGAGGCGACCTTGTCGTTGGCCTCGCCGGGCCGCGCGATGCCGGAGACGTCGCCCTTGATGTCGGCGAGGAAGACCGGGACGCCCTGGGCGGAGAGCTGCTCGGCGATGAGCTGGAGCGTCTTGGTCTTGCCGGTTCCGGTCGCCCCCGCGACGAGTCCGTGGCGGTTGAGGACGCCGAGGGGGATGCGGATCTGCGCCTCGGGATGGCCCGTGCCGTCGACGACCAGGGCGCCGAGGTCGAGGGCGGGGCCGGTGAAGGCGTATCCGGCGGCGATCGTGGCGACCGCGTCCGCGTTCTGCCCGGTGCCCTTGGCCATGGTCTCCTCCAGCATCACCAGCCATTCGTACCATTACGCGAGAAATATCCCATTTGACGATCGCGCCGGGCCACCCGGCGCGCCGGTCCGGACCGCCCTCGAACACGTATCGCAGAGAACGAGTAGGCCACGGCGGCGACGGCAGGCACCCCGGCCCCGGTAGGGTGACCCCTGTGATCTTCAAGCGGATCGGTGACGGCAAGCCGTACCCGGACCACGGGAGGTCGGGTGCCCGCCAGTGGGCCGACATCGCCCCGCGGCCGGTGCGTCTGGACCAGCTCATCACGACCAAACGACAGCTCGACCTGGACACTCTCCTGGCCGAGGACTCGACGTTCTACGGCGACCTGTTCGCCCACGTCGTGAAGTGGCAGGGCGACCTCTATCTGGAGGACGGCCTGCATCGTGCGGTCAGAGCGGCCCTGCAACAGCGCCAGGTTCTGCACGCGCGCGTGCTCGAACTGGACTGACGCAGGGCCGGTCCGGGCAGGCTCCCGACGACACCGAGGCCCGGTCGTACACGCGGCGCAGCCACCCCAGGACCACCCGTCAGGGCTCACCCTGACGGCCCAGCAGAACCCGGTCGCACACGACGCGTCCCCGCGCGGATCCGCGCAGGTCGGCGTTAGTCTCGGCAGCACGGCGGGCCGGAACCGACGTTGGGTTCCGGTACGCAACAGACCGCCCTGACCACGCACGTGTGGCCGGGGGTGCGAGGAGGATGGGGGCGCGTCGATGAGCATGCTCACTCCCCGCGGAATGCGGGGGCAGTACAAGATCACCGGCAAGCTGTACCCGCGGATGACCCGCCGCCGGCGCAAGTGGCCGATCATCGTGGCCTGCCTCGTCGCGCTCGCGGTGCTGAGCACGGGAGCCTGGGCGGTGTACCACTACACCGCGGACGACAAGAACACCGCGGCCGGCAAGCAGTGCACGCCGGCGCCCAGCGGTTCGCCCGCGGCGCCCGGCACCCAGGCGGCCGTCGTACCCGGCACCCCTGGCGACCTCCCCGCCGCCAACACCATCACGGTCAACGTCTACAACGCGACCGACCGCACCGGCCTGGCCAAGAGCGTCGCCGACGAGCTCAAGGCGCGCGGTTTCGTGATCGGCACGGTCGCCAACGACCCGCTGCGCCAGCCCAAGACCCCGGCCATGCCCGGCCCCGGCCAGATCCGCGCGGGCATCCCCGGCAAGACCCCGTCTTCGGTCGTCGGCGCGCACGCGGCGGGCATGCAGCCGGTCGAGGACGCGCGTACGGACGCCTCCGTCGACGTCGTCCTCGGCGAGACCTTCCAGGCCCTCGCCGCGCCGGACGCCGCCGCGGCCGCCCTCGCCCCGCCCGCCCCGGCCCCGGCCACCTCCGCGGCACCGGGCTGCTGACCGAACCGCACGCCGTCCCCACCTGTCATGACCCGCCCCACGGGGCATGACAGGTGTATGGGCTACCGCATCCTCGCCGACGCGGCCATGGTCACGCACTTCGCCTTCATCGGATACGTCGTGGTCGGCGGCTTCCTCGCGTGGCACTGGCCCCGCATGCTGTGGCCGCACCTGGCGGCGGGCGTGTGGGGCGTCCTGATCCTCACCGCCGGAGTCGAATGCCCGCTGACCGCCGCCGAGAACTGGGCCCGCGACCGCGCCGGCGGCAACCGCCTCCCGCCCTCCGGCTTCATCGACCACTACATCGAGGGCGTCCTCTACCCCGAGCGGTACACCCTGCTCCTGCAACTCCTCGCCGTCGCATGCGTCCTGGCCTCCTGGTACGTCCCCCTCCGCAGGCGCCTCACCCACCCCGCCCCCCGCCGCGGCAACCCCTGACGCAAGCCCGCATCAACAAGCCCGCATCAACGGCGGGCGTGAAGGGGAAGTGCGGCCAACCGCCCCGAATGAGACCACCGAGCGAGACCGAACGCAGACGCCGGGCCGGTCCATGATGGACCGACCCGGCGTCGATACTGCTGAGAGCGGTAGCGGTGGGATTTGAACCCACGGAGGAGTTGCCCCCTCACACGCTTTCGAGGCGTGCTCCTTAGGCCGCTCGGACACGCTACCGAGGGAGAGCCTACCCGACGTGACCCTGTGTCCCGAAACCGGTTTGCCGGAAGAAGGTGCTGAGGACGGTGCCGCACTCCTGTTCCAGGACGCCGGACACCACTTCGGGGCGGTGGTTGAGGCGGCGGTCGCGCAGGACGTCCCAGAGGGAGCCGGCGGCGCCGGCCTTGTCGTCCCAGGCGCCGAAGACGACTCGGTCGACGCGGGCGAGCACGATCGCGCCCGCGCACATGGTGCAGGGTTCGAGGGTGACCACGAGAGTGCAGCCGGAGAGGCGCCATTCGCCGACCGTGCGGGCGGCTTCGCGGAGGGCGACGACCTCGGCGTGCGCGGTGGGGTCGCCGTACGCCTCGCGCTCGTTGCGACCGCGGCCGACGACCGTGCCGTCCGGGCCGAGGACGACGCAGCCGATGGGCACGTCGCCGGTGGCCGGGGCCTGGCGCGCCTCGTCCAGGGCGAGGCGCATCCAGGGTTCGTACCGGGTCCGGACCGGGCCTCTGCGATCCCGGTCCGGGGTGGCCGGCGGGACCGTCAACGCACGGTCTCCAGTTCGTCGGCGCAGCCGAGGCGTTCGGCGATCACGATGAGGGCGTCGGCCGGCAGCCGTCCGCCGCCGCCGAGTTCGGTGAGCTCGTCGGGGTCGACGCCGAGGTCCGCGAGGACGGTCTCGTCGCCGGCCGGGCCGGTGGGCGAAGCCTCCTCGTCGTCGTCCGGGTCGTGGCCCAGGACTTCGGCGGTCAGCAGGGTGTCGCCGTAGGCGCTGCGGGCGACCGCGGCGGCGTCGGAGACGTAGATGCGCGGATCCTCCTCGCCGTCCACGCGAATGACGGCGAACCAGGTGTCCTCCTGCTCGACGAGCAGGAGGACCGGTTCGTCGTCGACCGACAAGGCGCGTGCGAGATCGGCGATCCCGTCGAGGTCCTCGACATCGTCGAGGTCGACCTCTTGCGCCTCCCATTGGTGCTCAGTACGCACAAGCACTGCGGCGAAGTACGCCACCGGACTCTCCCAGGTCGTCAGACTCGGCGCGGCCGGCTTCCCGTCCGCGCGCCCTGCCGTGTTCTCGGTTCCCCGCCGTCCCCCGGCTCGCGTGCCGGGATCCCCGCGGGCCCGGAACCACGGATGTGCTTCCCTCACGCATCGTGGCAGAAACGAGGGCGCCCGCGCGCGGATTGGGACCCTGGGCGCGCGGGCGTCGTGAGGGGTGTGTGGGAGGGACGGCGGGATCAGTACCGGAAGGTGCGCATACGCATCATCTGACGCAGCCGGGCGGTCCGGGTGCGCCGCGGCTGGATGCGCTCGCGGAGCTCGTGCGCCTCGGCCAACTCCCGCAGGAACAGGGCCCGTCGGCGGCGGCGTTCGGCGTCCGTCTCCTCGGGACGGCCCTCGGGCGCGCGTACGGCCGCCTCGACGGACGGCAGCCCGGCGCCGGGCGGCGCGCCCTCGACGGGTTCGCCCGCGGGAACGTTCGGGTCGATCGGGTCGATCGGGTCGGTCGGGTCGGTCGGGTCGGTCTGGTCGGTCGACGAAGTCGGGTCGGGCGCGGGCGCGTCGACAGCCGTGGCGCCCGTGACCGCAGGGTCGGCCGGGACGGGGGCGGCAATTGCGGCGGGAGTCTCGTCGGTCGCTTCGGCCGCGGCGGCCCGGGACACCGGGCGCCGCACCGAGGTCTTGCGCGACGCGGACGCGCGGCGTCGGGCGCGGGGCGCGGCGGACCCGGCCGAAGCCGCAGCCGCAGCCGGGCTGGAGCCAGGTCGGCCTTCGGCACCCGACGCGTTCGCGGAACCGGAGGCCGTACGCCCGGCTCCGCTCTTCCCCCGCTCCGACGACGCCTTGCGCCCGGACGGGCCGGGCGCGCTGTCGGTCACGCGCGCGGTGGTTGCGGGCCGGACGCCGTTGGCGACCGACGCGGATGCACGGGCGGACTTGGCCGGCGAACGCCGGGTCCGGGACCCCGGCTGGTCCACGGCCCCGTTCAGGGACGCCCCCTGCGACCGACCCGCGGACCCCGTCGGTTTCACCGACGCCGTTCCGAGCCCCTTCGCCGACTCGGCCGCCTTGCCGGACGCCGTCCGGCCCGCCGCGGACCTGGCCGCCGCAGACCCGCCGGACTTGCTCCGTGCCGACCCCGACTTCCCGCCGGTCGGCTTCTCGGCGGACTTGTCGGCAGGCTTGCCGGAGGAGCCGCCGCGCCGGGACCGCGGGGAGCGAGACCGGGCGGAACGAGCGGAGCGGGCCGGGGTATCGGCCTTGCCCGACACGTCGGCGGCGCTCGAAGACCCCGAGGAACCTGCGGCACCCGAGCCTCCGGAGGCACCCGTCCCCGGAGCCCGCCGTCCGGACGCGCCCCCGGAAGAGACGTCAGAAGCCGGCGGGGCAGTCGCAGGCGGGGCAGTCGCGGGCGGGCTCGTGACAGGCGGCCCTGCGGCAGGGTTTGCGGCCGTGCGGGTCCGTGCCGTGCTGCGCCTCGACTGGGCCATGGCTCCCCTCGCGTCCCTGTCGTGTTTCGTCCCGACTCCTTTTAACCTGCCCGTTCAGCGGGTTTTACGCCACCGCAGTCGGGATCGGCGCGAGCGAGCGGATACTGTCTCACCATGCGGATTCATGTCGTCGACCATCCCCTCGTCGCGCACAAACTCACCACGCTGCGCGATGAGCGCACCGACTCGCCGACGTTCCGACGGCTGGCCGACGAGCTCGTCACACTGCTGGCGTACGAGGCGACCCGCGACGTCCGGGTGGACCGCGTGGACCTGCGCACCCCTGTTTCCGCGACGACCGGCGTGAAGCTGTCGTACCCGCGTCCCCTTGTTGTGCCGATCCTCCGGGCCGGGCTGGGCATGCTCGACGGCATGGTGCGGCTGCTGCCCACCGCGGAGGTCGGGTTCCTCGGGATGATCCGCGACGAGGGCACGCTGCAACCGTCGACCTATGCGACGCGCATGCCGGACGACCTGACCGGGCGGCAGGCGTACGTCCTCGACCCGATGCTCGCCACCGGCGGCACTCTCATCGCCGCGACGCGCCTGCTGATCGAACGCGGCGCACTCGACGTCACAGCCCTGTGCCTGCTCGCGGCCCCGGAGGGGGTCGAGGTGATGCGCAAGGCGTTCGAGGACTCCGAGGTGCAGGTCACCGTGGTCACCGCCGCGGTCGACGAACGGCTCAACGAGCACGGCTACATCGTGCCGGGCCTCGGCGACGCGGGCGACCGGCTCTACGGCACCGCGGGCTGACCGGGCGGGACCCGCCCACAGCCCACGCGGCCGAGAACCCGCAGAACCCAGGACCCGGGACCCGGGACCCCCGCGAACGGGGACCCGGGACCAAAGACCCCCGCAAACGGGGACGTCCGCCGGATGCACAACCGTTCGGTACGGCGCATGCTTGGTGGTGTGCCCGGGGCTGGGCAGGAGCCCCGCCGGCACCCGGGACTCCAGGCCGATGCCTGCGACGGTTCGACCCACCGTTGCGCCGGCCGGGTCCCTGCAAAGAAGAGGGAGCGACCGATTCCCCCCGCGGCCGCTCCCTCTTCTTCTGGTTTTTCCTCACCCGCTTTGGGGATTCTTTACGGCCCCATCCGCGCCCGCCGGACGGACTTACAGGTCATTCGCGGGCATACCGGGATCGCCATGTTTCGCTTCCCCCGGCCGTACGGCGTGGAGGCTCGCCGCAGTCCGCAGGGACCGGTATCAATGAGGGTGAGCGTCGGGCGGCGCTTCTCAGGGGAGGCAGGACGATGCAGGTGCAGGCCAAGAAGATCATCGGCGTACTGCTCATAAGCTTCGTCGTCTATACGATCATCGCCACACCGGACAAGGCCAGCGACCTGATCGCGCAGTGGTTCTCGGCCATTTCCTCGGCCTCCAAGTGGGTCGGCAACCAGATCGGCAACCTGGCCAACTGAGCCGGACCGAGCCCCCGCCGCCCACGGAACCCCCGCCGCCCGGAACCCCGAGAACCCCGAGAACGCCGCCGCCGATGCTGGACCCGTCGATATCCCCGAAGACCGTTCAGCGGTACCTCCTGCCCGCCGAGAAGTGCGTGGTGGCGGTGCGCCGCCACTGGTCGATCCTCATCCGCCCCGGGGCCGCCGCCCTCGGCGCCGCCGTGCTCGCCCTCGCGATGGCGTGGTACTTCCCGGAGGAGAACGCCGTCGTGCACCTCGCGTTGTGGCCCGCGGTCGTCGCCGCCGTGCTGTGGCTGACCTGGCACGTGCTGGTCTGGCGCCACGACTACTTCTTCGTCACCGACCGCCGGGTCATCGTGGCCCACGGCGTGCTGACCCGGCACGTGCTGATGGTGCCGCTCGGCGAGGTGAGCGAGCTGAAGTTCCAGCGCTCGCTGTCCGGCCGCATCCTCGGGCACGGCACGCTGCTCCTGGAATCGGACGTCACCGAGGACGCCCTGAAGGACGTGCAGTATGTTCCGTGGCCGGACACGATCTATGTCCGGATGTGCGACCTGCTGTTCGATGCCAAGGGGTAAGCGATGATCCGTCACCTGGTGCTCTTCAAGCTGAACGAGGGCGTCTCGCGCGAGGAGCCGCGCGTGGCCGAGGGGCACAAGGCGTTCGCGGCACTCGACGGCGTCGTCCCCGAGCTGAAGTCGTGGCAGTGCGGATGGAACATCACCGAGCGGGACATCGCCTACGACTACGCGATCGTCTGCGACGTCGAGGACCGCGACGCGCTCCAGCGCTACCTGACGCACCCCGACCACCAGGCCGCCGCCGCCCTGTGGCGCGCGTTCGCCACCTGGGTCGTCGCGGACCTGGAGAGCTGAACACCGGAGACCTGAACGAGGGCCGAACGGGGTCCGAACGCGGGTCCCGGCAAGGCCCGAAGGACCCGACCCACGGGTAACTTCCCGCGATTTCCAACCCGTTCGGCACAACATTTGCCCGCTTCATCACTGGTTGCCCGGGGGACCACGTCCGAGTTGACGCGCTTCAGGTGACAAATCCAGGATGTCGCAAGGGGTTTGGCCGCCGCGCACACCGGTATGTGGGTAGCGAACGACGGCCGCCCGGACCCGACGGACGGCCGACCAGGTTCGGCTCCGACGAGGAGGTGGGCTCTCCAGTGCTGCTACGCGATGCGTCCGCGGTGGATGCCGCCGAGGCTGACTCCGCAACCCAATCCGTCTCCGTGCCCCTCCCCCGCTCCGGCACGGCCGCCGTGCCGGCCGCGCGGGACGGGTCCGCCACCCCGGGCACGGCACCACGCACCGCCGCGGCCGCCCCCGAGGCCCCGCTCGACACCCGGGTGCTCTCGCGCACCCTCCTGCTGCGCCTCTCGGAGGTCGAGGAGGGGTCGCCCGAGCACGCGTACGTGCGCGGCACCCTCGTCGAACTCAACCTTCCGCTGGTGCGGTTCGCGGCGAACCGCTTCCGCAGCCGGACCGACCAGTACGAGGACGTCCTCCAGGTCGGCACCATCGGCCTGATCAAGGCGATCGACCGCTTCGACCCGCACCGCGGCGTGGAGTTCCCGACCTACGCGGTCCCGACGATCATCGGCGAGATCAAGCGGTTCTTCCGCGACACGTCGTGGAGCGTACGCGTCCCGCGCCGCCTCCAGGAGCTGCGCCTGGCGCTGGCCGAGGCCACCGAGGAGTTCTCGCACAAGCACGACCGCGCGCCGACCGTGGTCGAACTCGCCAACCACCTGGGCATGTCCGTCGAGGAGATCCTGGAGGGCATGGAGGCCGCCAACGCCTACTCGCCCGCCTCCCTCGACGCGCACGACCTGGACGACGACCGCGACAACGCGCTCATCGCCCGGCTCGGCCAGGAGGACGAGGCGCTGGACGGCGTCGAGTACCGCGAGGCGCTGCGCCCGCTGCTGGCCCGCATGCCGCCGCGCGACCGGCAGATCATCATGCTGCGGTTCTTCGGCAACATGACCCAGTCGCAGATCGGCGAGCGCCTCGGCATCTCCCAGATGCACGTATCGCGTTTGCTGGCAAGGGCGTTGGCCCGACTGCGCGCGGACCTGTCGGCGTAGCCCTCAGCCGTCCACGCCGTCGTACCGGGCGAGCAACAGCGCGATGTCGTCGCCCAGTTCGCCGGTGCGGCGGGCGATGAGGTGTCCCGCGAGCCCGTCCGGGGTCATGCCCCGGCCGTGCTCCAGGGTCTCCAGCATCCACGCCACGCCGTCGTCCAGGCTGAGCCCGCGCGACTCGACCAGGCCGTCCGTGCAGAGCACCAGGACGTCGCCGGGCTCCAGCACCAGTTCGGTGGCGGGGTACTGCGCGTCGGTGTCGATGCCGAGCGGCAGCCCGCCCGGGACGTCCACCAGCGCCGTCCCCGCGCGCCCGAGCACGGCCGGGTGCTGGTGGCCCGCCCGCACCGCGACCGCGCGGCCGGTGTGCGGGTCGAACTCGACGTACGCGCACGTCGCGAACAGGTCGGTGCCGAGCCCCGCGGTCAGCATGTTGGTGCGCCGCACCACCTCGGCCGGCTCGTGCCCCTCGACCGCGTACGCCAGCACCGCGGTTCGCAGGATTCCCATGATCGCCGCGGCGTCCACGCCGTGTCCCTGCACGTCGCCGATCACCAGCCCCACGCGTCCGTCCGGCAGCGAGATCACGTCATGCCAGTCGCCGCCGACCTGCATGCCGACCGTCGCGGGAATGTAGCGCGTGGCGACCGTCAGCCCCGCGACGCGCGCCGGGCGACCCGGCAGCAGGCCGCGTTGCAGGCCCGACGACATCGCGTGCTCGTCGTCGTAGCGGCGCGCGCGGTGCAGCGCGCGGGCGAGCAGCGCGCGCAACTGGCCGAACAGGCGGTAGTCGTCGGCGTCGAACTGCCGCTCGTGGTTGTAGGAGAGGATCGCCGTGCCGACGACCTCGCCGGAGGCGACCAACGGCAGGAACACCCAGGCCTGCTTGCCCGCCGCGCCCGCGAGGTCCACCAAGTGCGGGTAGCGGCGCAGGTATTCGCTACGCGAGGTGATCGCAAAGGCGCTGCGGCGGCGCACCGCCTCGACGAAGGGCGCGTCCTCGTCCAACTCCCATGCGGTGTAGCCGGTTGCGGCGCGCGGCGGGTACCCGGCGTGGCCGACGACCCGGAGCCGGCCGTCCTGCACCATCCCGATCACCAGGCCGTCCGCACCGCAGACCGCGGGCAGTCGACGTGCCGCGCGCACCACGTCGCGCACCGTCAGTGATTCGGCAAGTGCCGCTGTCAGCAACTGGATTCGCGCCTGCTGCGCGGCCGCGAGCTGGGCCGCCTCACGACGTTCGGCCTCCTGCCGGCGCTCCTCGGTGATGTCGAGGCAGAACAACAGCATCTGGTCCGGACGCGGGTACGCCCGGACCCGGAACCACCGGTCGTCGCCCGGCACATGCAGCGTGAACGACTGCGGGCGGCGCTCCTGGAGCGCCGCGAACAGGTGGCGCCCCCACCCGTGGCTGCGGGCCTCGGGCAGCAGCGCGTGCAGCGGGCGTCCCAGGATCTCGGCGCGCGGCCTGCGGAAGAGCTGCTCGCTGGGGCCGTTGCAGTAGATGACGCGCCACTCCTCGTCGACGACGATGACCAGCGCCTCGACCTCCTCGGCCTGCCGCGCGAGGCTCAGGCGCAGGTCGGACACCTCGGTCACGTCGGTGACCACACCGCGCAGGCGGCGCGGGCGGCCGCCGGACGCCTTCACGACGCTCCCGCGCACCTCCACCCACCGGTGCGGGCCGCCCTCGGGGTCGAGCATCCGGTGCCCGGAGCTGAGTCGCCCGTCGTTCGCGAACGCCTCGGCGAGATTGAGGCGCAACCCCGGGTAGTCGTCCGGGTGCAGCGCGCACAGGACCGACTCGATCGGTCCGACGTACGCCCCGCGCGAACCCAGGAGCCCGCCCAGCCGGGGGTCGAGCACGATCTCGCCGCTGACCAGGTCCCAGTCGAACGTCCCGGTGCCGGCCGCGTCGAGCGCGTCCAGCGTCGACTGGAGATTGGGCCGCGACCGGCGGGAACGCCGGGCGGACGTGGCAGGTGCGGCGGGCGTGGCGGGTGCGGGAGCGGTGCCCTGCTCGGCGGCGATGCGCACGCCCAGCGGCTCGGCGGCCGGGGCGGACGCGCGGACCGGCCCGCCGGCGGACGCCCGGGCGGGGGCGGTCAGCGCGGTGGCACCCGGAGTGGCGGAAGAGGTGGGGGAAGAGGTGGGGGCAGGAGTGGCCACGGGACCTGACGCCCAACCGCCGTTCGCCGCGGCCGTCCCGACGGTGTGCGCCCGGCGAAACGGTTCCGCCAGCGGGAGTTCGCCGAGGCCCGCGATCTCCTCGCCGATCAGCTCGGCGAACGCCCGGACCCGCGCGGTCAGCCGCGGCCCGAACCGCATCGGGTCGCGGAACGCGACGGTGAGGACACCGCGTACCGGCTCCTCTCGGGAGGACGCGCCTATCGGACCGCCGAGCGGCACCGCGATGCACGAGCCGGTGCGGCCGCCCCACGTCTGCGCCTCCCGGCGCGGGTAGCGCGCGGCCCCGGCGACCTGGTCCTCCACGGTGACGACGCGGCGCGAACGCAGCGCCTCGGTGACCGGCAGGTGCTCGTCCGGGAGGATGCGGCACCACAGGTGGCAGATGGTGGGCGGGCCGACGAAGTCCATCAGGAGACCGGCCACACCGCGCAGTTCCGCGATGTCCTCGTGCCACAGGTGCAGCATCACGACGGCGACCGGCGACTCGCGGCCGCACGTCTCCACCAGGTCGAGAAGCAGGGGTTCCAGCGGTGCCTGGAGACCGGGCCACGACCAGGCGGGCACGAAGCCACGGCCGGGACGCGCGGCCCCCGCTCCGACGGCGGCGCTCATCGCGGCGACTCCGGTTCGAGGGGTCGTCGGGAATCCGTTCCCCCGTTCGTCCCCCATGCGCTGCCTCCTCGGTGGTGACGCGATGCCCTGGACGCGCATCCGTCGCGAGTCCCCCGCCCCGAGTACGGATCCGGCATCGCGCGGCCACTCCCCGGGTGGCACTGTCGCGCAAGGTTACGCGGTGCACACCGGATCCGTTGGACAACACACCTATAGCAATAACGGCCGATTCGCGCCACTCGTGAGCATAAACAACTACGTATCTTGATCGACATTCGCCTGGATTTGATCTGTACCCTACCCGAGGCTGTGTGATATGAAGAATTTTGATGGTAAATGTCTGGTTTGCCCGAAGCGGTTTGATAAGGACGCGGCTTCTGGTATTGATCTGATGGACACCGACCGGTATCGATCCGGCCAGTCCGGAAAGCACTGCCGGTTCTAGACGATCCCGCGATGAGGTACGGATGTCTGCCCTGCTCGACACCCAGCACGTTCACGACGAACTCGCGCCTCGCACACTCCCCGAGGTCCCGATCGGGCGGCGGCCCGCCGCACTCCCGCCGGCCGACGACCCGGGTCCACTCGACACACTCGAACCCGATCCCGACGGGCCACGCGACAGCTCCGAGGTCCGCCGCATGTCCGCCGTGCTCTTCGCCCGGCTCGCCGAACTGGAGCGCGGGACACCGGAGCACGGCTACGTCCGCGACCGTCTCATCCGCCAGAACCTCCCGCTCGTCCGCTATGCGGCGAACCGGTTCCGGCACCGCAACGAGCCGCACGAGGACGTCGTGCAGGTCGGCACGATCGGCCTGATCAAGGCCATCGACCGGTTCGACCCGGACCGCGGCGTGCAGTTCCCCTCGTACGCCATGCCCACCATCATCGGCGAGATCAAGCGGTACTTCCGCGACAGCGGCTGGTCGCTGCGCGTGCCGCGACGCGTCCAGGAGCTGTGGCTGTCGCTGTCCGAGGCGATCGAGACCCTGTCACAGGCCAACGACCGCGCGCCGACGGTGGCCGAGATGGCCGTGTACCTCCAGGTCACCCAGGAAGAAGTGGTCGCCTGCCTGGAGGCCACCAACGCGTACGCGCCCTCCTCGCTCGACGCCCCCGACGGCACCGAGGAGCGCACGCTCGCGGACCGCCTCGGCTACCAGGACCAGGCGCTCGAAGGCGTCGAGTACCGCGAGGCCCTGCGGCCGCTGCTGTCCAGACTGCCCGCGCGCGAGCGCAAGATCCTCATGATGCGGTTCTTCCAGAGCATGTCGCAGTCCCAGATCGCCACCGAGCTGGGCATCTCCCAGATGCACGTGTCCAGGCTCCTGTCCCGCACTCTCACGCGCCTGCGCGCCGAGCTGGGGGACTGCTGAACGCAGGGCCGTGTCGCCGCGAGCCGGCGCGGCACACGCCCTGGGGGGTGGGGGGAGGCCGGGGACGCGACGGAATCCCGCTGTTTCATGGCAGGAAACCCATAGGAATTACAGGGGGGAACCAACGGATTGGTGATCGCCACCCTTCGGGGGAGGGTGCGCTCACCGGTGGGACAGACCACATGAACAAGTCCAGGAAGCGACATGTCGCCCCGATTGGGCGCACCGTGCGGTCGGGTGCGGAGACGCGCCCCGAGACGTACACGGGGACACACGTCGAGAGCGGCGGCACACGGGAGTTCGTCCCGGATGCCGCCGCTCCGTTGCTACTGCGCTGATTGATGGACCGTCAGGCTGTCGGCCGTGTCAGGCAGGCAGACGTGTGAGCCCTGTCAGACGGTCAGGAGTTGCAGGCGCAGCTTCGTCAGCGTCACCACGTCCAGGCCCAGCCCGACGCGCAGGAAGCGGTCGAACGAGCCGAACTCCTTCTGCACCTCGTCGAACGCCGCGTCCAGGTACTGCTTCTGGACACCGAGCAGCGGGTCGAGCAGGTCCGGGTTCTCCATGAGGCCCGCGTACTTCAGCCCCGCCTTGGTCCTGTCGTTGGCGGCCTTGAGGTACGTGTTGCTCAGCAGGTAGTCCTGCGTCACCGTCGCCCGGTCGACGCCGAGCGCGGTCAGGATGACCGCCGACATCCAGCCGGTGCGGTCCTTCCCGGCCGAGCAGTTGAACAGCGTCGTCTCGCCGTTCGCGATCCGCTTGATCACCTGGGCGAACTGCGCGCGCTGCGCCGGGTCGTTCACGAACGACCGGTTCGCGTCGACCAGCAGTTGCTCGGCCTTGCCGTTGCCCAGCGCCTCGGCCTGCTTGACCGGGTCCCTGCTGTCGATGACCTCGTTCAGCTTCTGGTACATGCCGCCGTCCGAGACCGGCACGCGCAGGACCTCGGTGCCGGCCGGGACCTTGTCCGCGCCGTTGAGGTTCAGCTCGAAGTCGGTGCGCAGGTCGGCGACGGTGTCCACGCCGACCGCCTTGAGGCGGGCGATGTCCGCCTCGGTCAGCTTGGTGAGCGCGTCGGAGCGGTAGACCTGGCCGTACTTGACGGTCAGACCGTAGGCCGCCTTGTAGCCGCCCAGGTCACGGGCGTTGCCCGCGGCCGAGAGGCCGACGCCGCGCGGTGCCACCGTGACCGCGCCGAGCGGGTTGCGGTCCGGCACGAGTTGGAAGTACCAGCGCTTGGCCGGGTCCAGGCCCGTGACGGTCACGGACGTGGCCTTGGTGACCGCGACCTGACGGCCGGTCAGGGCCGGGAAGGACGGGTTGGTCGACGCGTACACCCGCACCTCGCCGGTGCGGTTCGCCGTCCACGACAGCTTGACCGAACCGTCCGACGCGGCCTCCGCCGCCGCGTCGGACAGGACGGTCCGGCCACTGTGGGCGGACTGGTGGGACGGAGCCGCGACGGCCGTCCCGGAGACCGCGAGGGTTCCCGCTGTGGTGCCGAGGGCAAGCGTGGCCACCATCGCGCAGGTGGCCGCTCTTGTACGACGGAGCTTCATACCACTCCAAGTTGGTCCGGTGCCCCGCACGCGGACGCGCGGCGACGCCGCACGGCACGCCGGGGCAGCATGAGATGGCCGATGACACGTGTCAGTACCGGTCACCGGCCACAACCGATCAGGTGCGCAGACTGTAAGCGAAAGGGGCGAAAGGATCGAGAGCACGAACAGGAATTTTGATGGCCGAAAAGTGAACTCCGATGATCTTCGGCCAATCCGCCGCGCACGTCACAAGATCGTGTCGGCGGCACCGCCCGCGCAAGACCCCGTCGTAACCTCGGTCGAGGCCCCTCGGCGCCGGAATCCGTGCGCCACACCGCACGTTCCGGGCAGGCTAGGACCGTACGTGACAACCGGTCGGCAGACTTGGTCAGGACGGACGGGTCGGCGGATGCGGGCGGGGGATCCGGGCAAGGGATCCGGGGGCACAGGCAAGCGTGCCCGGGAGAAAGAGGAGGGAACCGTGCCGGACGGTTTCGACAGGCGCCCCACAACCGGCGACCGACAGCCGGCGCGGAGAACGACGGCGCGGCAGTACGACGACGATGACCTGTACGACGAGCCGCGGCGCGGCGGCGACCCGTACGGCGACCCCTACCAGGACGACTACGACGACGCCGGGGAGGACACCGACGAGGCGGGCGGCGGCGACCGCCCGGGCGCGGTGCGGCGCATCGCGAACTGGCTCGGCCTGGGCGTCGGTTCCGACGAGACGTACGGCGAGCCGCGCGACCGCGGCGACGACGGGGACGGCCGGGACGAGGACGGTCCGGACGGGGGCCGTCGGGGCGGCGACCGGGACCGCGACGACTTCTACGACGCGGCGCCCGGCATCCCGCCGCAGCCGACGTCGCCCCCGGCGCGGCCGGTGGACGAGGGTGAGGACGCGGACTCCAGGTTCACGGCGGGTCGCCGCGGCGGACGGGATCCTTACGACGTGGAGGACGACGAACGGACGTCCGAGACACGGCTGCCGGATCCCCGGTCCGCGCGTACCGGCGACAACTTCGGCCTTCCGGACGACGACGCCGATTCCATCGGCACCGCCGGAGCGGGCCTGCCTCCGGCCACTCGGCCCCGGCGTACCAGGGCCACCAGCCCCTGGGAGGACATCATGCTCGGCTCGGGCCCGCCGCCCGGGACCCCGATGTCCGACGCGATGCCCGCAGGGACTTTGCCCCCTGACACCTACGCGGTACGCCCGCCCGCGGCGGCGGCGGAGGCCCCCTCGGTGCCACTGTCCGAGAGCCCGTCCCGCCGGGCGGGAGAGCGGACAGGCGAACGGGCCGGAGAGCGAACGAGCGAGCGGACGGGCGAGACGCGCAGCGGGTCGGCACTCTCCGACTGGCTGGACCCGATGGACCCGGTCGACCCCCTGCACCCGGACGACCCTGCGGGAACGTCCGGAACGACGGAAGAGGACACGGACACCGGGGGCCGCACCAAGACGACGACGGCAGCGACCGCCGGTGGCTCCGAAGACACCGGCTCCGACAGCTCGTTCGACGACCCGGGCCCGACGGGGACGATCACCGCGATCCCGGTCCAGGCACCGCCGCCTCCTCCCGCAACTGCCGCAACCGCCGCGGCGACCGCGGTAACCAGTACAAAGCCGGGCACCACGCCTCCGCCGGCCAAGCAACCGACAGCCCCTCCCTCGGAGTTGCGCGACCAGCGAGACGACTACGCGGACGAATCACCCGAACCGCGGCGCATGCTGCGCCTCCTGCCCACCCCGGTGCTGTCCGACGGCGGCGGCATGGTCGTCGACGGCGGCGGCATCGGCCGGCTGACGGTACGCGCGGCCGCGGCCCGTGGTGACCTGCACTCGCAGCAGGGCACACCCCGGCAGAACTGCTTCGCGTCCGGCCCGGACCCGAGCCGCCGATGGACGATCTCCATCATCTGCGACGGCGTGGACGGCGGGTACGCCCCGGAGTTGGCCGCCCAGGTCGCCATCCGCAGCACCTACCGGGCCGTTTCCCGTATGGCGATGTCGGACCGCTACGAGGACTGGGACTGGACGACGACCCTGGCCGGCGTACAGGCCGAACTCCGCACCCGGCTGGCAGA
Source organism: Yinghuangia sp. YIM S09857 (assembly GCF_051388915.1). Classification (NCBI taxonomy): domain Bacteria; kingdom Bacillati; phylum Actinomycetota; class Actinomycetes; order Kitasatosporales; family Streptomycetaceae; genus Yinghuangia; species Yinghuangia sp. YIM S09857. The sequence continues at coordinate 395,229 of NZ_JBPKBH010000008.1, forward strand.
GATCGGCGCGAAGGCCAAGACGCTGGGACGTCCCGCACCGGCCACCCGGCTCGCGGTGCTCGTCACGTCCGCCGAACCCATGCAGGACGACCGCGTGGACATGGCGGTGCTCGGCGACAGCACGATCCTCCGACTCGCGGAAGGCGGTTGGCGGGCCCCTCTCGGAATCCGCGAGACCCCGGCGGACGTCCCGCCCCCGGCACTTCCCGAACAGGGCACCGAGCACGTACGCGTCTGCCGTACCACCTGGCGCCCGAGCGACGCCCTGGTCCTCATGACAGGGGGATTCGCCGAGTCCCTCGGTGCGGGATCAGGAGGCCTGGCCGCCCGCCTGGCCGAAGACTGGCGCCGCCCACCGGAGTTGCTGGACTTCCTGGGCGACGTCGTGGAGGGAAGCCACACGGACGACGGCGCGGTCGTCGCGCTGTGGCCCGAACCCTAGGACGACCGACTCCGGCAACACGGGAAGACAACAGCAGAGGGCGGCACCGTCACGGTCCCGCCCTCTGTGTATTCCCTTCGGTCTTCCCTCAGGCGAACGCAAGCACTGCCGCCACGACAACCGCGATGACGGCGACGACGATCACGCCCACGACAACCGGCGAGACCCCACCACTTCGGTGGTGCTCCGCCGGCGGTGCCGGGTTCGGGTTCCCCTGCTCCGCGACGAACGCACGGAACATCTGGGTGCTTGCGGCAGGATCCATCTCATTGTTCTCGGCCATGCGCACGACCCTACCGCGCCGCACGGTTCCCCAAAACGCGTGAAGGCCCCCTCCGGAACGGAGGGGGCCTTCACACAAATCAATTCCGGCGGCGTCCTACTCTCCCAC
>NZ_JBPKBH010000009.1:0-11190 GCF_051388915.1 Yinghuangia sp. YIM S09857
CAGCATCTCCTTCGGCGTCGCCTTCGTCGCGGGCAGGAACCGCGTCCCCAGCCCCGCCGCCGGGACGACGGCCTTTCGCACGGGCGTCGGGTGCGGAACGGCGGGCTGCGCGGTCACTGTTTCCGTCCTCGGGTTCGCTGGTCTTGCCTCTGGTCACACCGAGTCGACCCGTACGTGCGCGCGGCACGCCGGGAGGACGCCGGGTCGTCCGTCAGACGGTGACCCATACGGTGAACTCGCCTTGAGGGTTTTCATCGTCCTGGCGGGTTATGTGCAGTTGTCCGTCGACGCCGATCGCGGCAATGACGGTGCGACCACGTGAGTCGAGGGCCATGGCCGGGGCACGTGTGATCGGGCCGGCGAGGCGGCGCCACTGGGGGGCGCCGACGTTGTCGGTCGCGGCGACGAAGAGTGTGCCTGCGGCGTCGCGGACCAGCATCAGCGTGTCGGGCCCTCCGTGGCTTTCCCGCCAAAGTGCGCCCACCGGGCCCAACCCGGTGGGCCCGCCGGGTTTGAACAGGGACAAGTCTCCTCGCGTCCCACCGGAATTCCGGAACACCAGGGGTTCGGCGGTCTCCCCCTGCCGGTAGTACAGGCCGACTCCTTGGCCCACCGGCACGGCGTTGAACCCGGCTGAGGCGACCGGCAGCCCGCGGGGCTTGTCGTCGTGGACAAGGGGTCCTTGCGGTGACTGCTGGTACCAGCGACGGACGCCCTTCTTGTCAGGGACGTTGACCTCGACGGTCCCATCGGCGACCGTGACCGCCTTGGGCAGATCCTGGAGGAAGGTGCCGCCCAAGTCGGTCCAGGGGCCCCAGCCGTCGGCCGACTCGGCTCGCATGGACAGGCCCTGCCCGAAATTGCGAACGAAAACGTGTGCATAGCCCTTGCCGTCGACCGCCACCGTGGGGACGCCCGCCTCGCGTTGCCGTCTCGGCTCGCTTCCGGAACCCTGAGGGTTGCCGAGAGACTCCCAGGCGCCGAACGGCTCTCCGGGAGCAGGCTGGACGGCGCGCACCAGGTCGACCTTCGGCGTTCCGTCCGCGCCTGATGTGCGGCGCAGACCCACGAGATGGACGCGCCCGTCCGAGCCTGCGGCTGCCGCGAGCCGAGGGGTCAGCCCGTTCCCCGGCAGTGCGGTCGGTCCCGTCCAGTGGTCCTTGCCGGGACCGTCCTGCGTCCAGTAAACGGCGACGTCGCCGAGCACGGCGGCGGCCAGCAACTGTCCTTTGGCGTCACGGACCAGCCACGAGGTGTCGGGCGCGTAGCGTTCGGCAGTGCTGAAGATGTGGGTGCTGCGGTACGGGTCGGTGCCCAATTGATGGTCGCCGCAGTCGTTTCCACGGCACGTCTCGCCGTTCGCACCGGCATAGACCGCCAGGACTCGCGCTTTTTCGGTGTGCATGTCTTTGCCCAGGTTGTAGGGCCAGAACCGGTTTGCATAGGCGCGGTAGTGCTCCACGACCGGGCGGAGGGTCTTCTTGTCCGTGGCCACTCGGCTGACGGCTTCGCGCGTGAGCAGGGCGACGGCCGTGTGGTCCGTGTGGTCCGACACGGTGTATTGGGCCTTGCCGGCGTCGTGTTCGGGGTCGGGGTCCAGGGTGCGGAGAACCGAAGGCCGGTATTCGCGGAGGATCCCCGCGAGTGAGTCGACCACCTGGGTGCGGTTCGCGTTCTGGACCTCGGTTACGGGCGAACCCGGGACCGGCAGCGTCTGCTGCGCGGGGGCGGTTCCGTCGAACAGCCTGACGAGCGAGAACACGGGGCCGTTGTAGCCGGTCAAGGTGTCGCTCTTGCGCAGATCGAAGAAGATCAGGTGCACGTTAGGGTGGCTCACCAGCACGTCGCGGTGCACGAGGAACCCATCGGCGAATCGCGCGGCCTCACTGCGCCAAGGACCGTCGGTCCGCCCCGTCGCCATGAGCGAGTAGGCACGACGCAGGCCGGTCTGCCTGGCCCGCGTGTAGCCGGGATAGTCCACCGCAGTGCGGTTTCGGTCCGGTGCGTCCGTGTCCACATTGCGGCCGTCTCCCTCGGCCGCGGTGAGGACCACCGTCGTCACCGGGCTTCCCGCGGCGATGGCGTTGAGGACACCCGGGTTCATGAAGTAAAGGTCGTCGTCGGGGTGAGCCACGATTTGCACGTACGAGCCTGCCCATGGCCCGGCGTCCCCGGTCCCCGGCGAGGGAGTCCCGCTCTCGTCCGATTGTGCGATGCCGACCCACTCCCGAACCCTTGGGCTCACGCCGAGTACTGTCGTCCCGATTGCCACCGACCCTGCCACGGCCCCCAGCACGGTTCGCCGCTTATGCCCGCGAAAAGGGGAGACGCCGGTCGTCTGGGCGTTCGGCGCCGATTGCCCAGGGGTTTCGGAATTCTCCGGAACCGCCACACCCGGCTGCTCCACTGCGGACGCTCCTCCCATGCCGCGCGCGGCAGTTGCTTCCCCCGATCGTTGTCCCGACCGATCCTGCGGATTCATGTGCGGTCGATGACGTTCATCGACAACTCGCTGTGCCCGGTGCAGTAGGCACGGACGTCGGCCCGAGGCACGGGGTGCACGACGACGAGTCCGTCCTCGTCCTCATCGGCGACGGTCACGGCGTCGTACTCGTACACGGCCTTCTTCTGCACGAAATCGTCAAGGAACCGTCCGACGCGCACAGACTGGTCCACGTTGCCGCGGGGCGCCAGCCACCAGTCCCAGTCCTCCCACCGGGTCAGACGGGCACTCACGACGCGCTGGAAAGGCAGCGAGAACGAAAAGCGGCGACCGTCGACCTCCGATGGCCCTGCGACCACCACACTTGCTCCGTCTCCGCGCCGCTTCAGGACGAGCACCGCATCCGCGGTCGGCTCGTCCGGTCCGAACAGCACGCCGTGGACAACGAATCCGTCGACATCGACGTCGACCGACGTGCACTCCGCATGCACGGGACGGCGCCACGACCGGAGCGCGAGGTGCCCCTGAGCCGTCGCGTAAGGAGCCTGCCACGCGAAGGAACCGGATGACTCGGGGGATCGCAGCAGAGCGAGCTTGCGGTGCAGGAGTCCCCGCGAGTCCACTACCCCCGCGCGCACACGCGCCCGCCGCCCCAGGCCGTGTTCGACGATCACAGCCCATCGCCCCTCGTCCAGGGCTTCCGCCTGCGCGGCTGTGAGGGCGGCGGTCAGCACGGCCTGGTCCTCGCCGTGTCCCGCCGTGCTCTGTGTGGACAGCGACACGACCCGCTCGGCCCCGGTGTCCTCGACCTCGCGCAGGGCCACCGTGGCGTCCGCCTTGTCCGGCGGGACCCGGAGCACGAACCCCATGCCGCCGTCGGCGCCGACCGTCAGGTCCACGGTCGCCTCCGGCGCACGGCGCAGCAGCCGGTCCTGGACCGCCTCGCGGAGGCCGGCACGGTGCGCGGGGCGGCGGCCGGGGTCGAGCCCACGCGCTTCGGCGCGCTCGGTCATGAGGGCGGAGTACCGGGCGGCAACAGCGGACGGGTCGTAACGGCGGCTGTTCTCCAACGCGGCGGCGCCCATCGCCGCACGCAGGTCGGCGTCGCCCATGAGGCGACCGAGCGCCTTGGCGATGTCCTCGATGTCGCCCTCGGCGGCAAGAAGTCCGTCGACGCCGTCGGTGATGATTTCCCGCGGGCCCACCGGACAGTCGGTGCTGACCACCGGCAGCCCACAGCGCATGGCCTCGACCAAGGTCATGCCGAACGACTCCTCCGACGAAGTCACGGCGGCCACGGACCCCTTGACCCACTCGGGGTCGAGCGGGGTGACTCCCCCCATCAGGAGGACCGAATCGGTCAGACTCAGCTCGCTGATCAGTTCGCGGAGCAACGCACGTTCCGGCCCTTGCCCGTAGATGCGCAACTGCCACTCGGGGAAGTCGTGGCGGAGCGAGGCGAAGGCCTGGATCAGGAGGTCGTAGCGCTTGACCGGCTGCAAGCGTCCGGCGGCGATCACGACGGGAAGGCGGCCATCGGCGGGCGGGATGGTGGAGGCGGCAGTGCTGTTGGGAATCGCGACCACCGGTACGCCGGGCACGTGGGTGTGCTCGGCGAAGGAGCGCGCGTCGGCCTCGGTGACGGTCGTGACGGCGTCCAGACGCGGATAGTGGGCCCGGTACGCCTCCCGTACCCGGTCCGGCACCCGCAGGTGCGTCATGTGCTCCTGGCCGATCTTGACGACGTCGTCCCGGCCCAGGCGGGCGATCATCAGATTCAGGCTGGACCGCGTGCCCACGACGACATCGGCGTCCGTGTCCGCGAGGTACGCACGTATGCGCTCGTCGGTCAGGGCGCTGTACTGCCCGTAGTACTCCTCCTCGGGCGGCACCAACGTGCTCGGCTCGCTCAGTTGAGGTGCCCCGCGGTCGGCCCCCGACGCTCCCGGGCGCAGGTCGACGAGCGGTCGGACCGTCACACCGGTCGGCTGTTCGAATGCCATCTTCTGCTGGCGCCGGAAGACGGAGACGATCTCGACTTCGTGGTCCGCCGCGAGTCCCTGGGCGAGGTTGAGGACAGTGCGGTTGGTGCCGCCGATGCCGTAGATGTTCTGGATGAGGAAGGAGATCTTCACTGCTCGGTCGATTCTGTCTCGAACGGACTCGCGACGGGGAAGTAGGCGTCCAGGAACGCGGCGATCGCGTCGGCTTGCAGTGCCGCTTCCCGCGCGCCTGTGGTCGTGTCGTTGAGGCAGAACGCGTCTCGGTCGCGTTTGGCCAGAAGCAGGCCCAGACGGCGGTCGACCAGCGGGTGCGCCAGATCGAGGTACCGGTGACTGATCTCCCCGGGCACCGCGCGTCCGGAGTAGTACGCGTAGTACTGGTGCAGCGACGAGGCGATGGAGAGATCGGTGATGTCCCGGAAGCGACTTGCCGCGGTACGCCGGTGCTCGTCGGCGAAGACATCCTCGATTTCCGCGAGGACGCTCCGCCGCAGCGCGTAGGGAGCATGCCGCATCTTCCGCACGATCTCGGCACCGAACTGCCGTTTGATCAGTGCCCGGTTGTTCTTGCCCGCGCTGGTCACCGGTTGGTCCGCCGATTCCGGAGCTCCCTTGGGAACGAGGGCGTTCGACGGGAAGAAGCGCGTCATGCCATTTGACAGGAAGAAGTCGCCGGGGAGCACGGGGCGTCCCAGGAACATGTCGTCGTTGAAGTACAGGAAGTGCTCGGAAAGTCCGTCGATGTGGTGCAACTGGCTTTCGATGGCGTGCGAGTTGAACGTCGGCAGGTTTGCCGGGTCGGTGAAGATCTCGCGATGGCTGACCACGCTGACCCGCGGGTGTGCGTGCTCCAACCACGCCGGGGTCTGGTCCGCGGTCACCAGGTAGACGTGCCGGATCCACGGCGCATTGGCGTGCAGCGATCGAAGCGAGTAGCGGAGTTCGTCGCGGCTGAGGTAGCGCGCCAGGTTCGCGGACTCTTCGTGGTAGGTCGCCTCGTCGGCCTGCGCGCGGAGCTTGCGCCACTCGGGATCGGAGCCGTCAACCCACGTGTAGACGGCGTCGACGGGAAAGCCGACGTCCTCGGGGAGCGCACCGTCGAACTCCTCGCGGCTGCGCACGTGAGCAGGCTGTGCGCCGTGCGCGTGGAACTGGGTGAACACCGGGGCGGGCAGGCGTACCGGCGGCCGGTCGCGGCGCACGGATGTGCTGGCGCGGTTGTCGCGCGGTGCGATCAGGAGATTCTGTTCGGGTTCCCAGCGTTCGAGGTCGCAGCCAAAGGCGTCGCCGAGGACCAGAGTGCCGGACGGCTCGGTCCGGAACGTCGTGATGCGCACAACCTCGGCATCGCCCGCCCAGCGCGGCACGGCGGGGCCGCCGAGTTCCACCGCGCGGTCCGCGCTGCCGTCGGCCTTGACCGCGCTCGCATACAGGGGCTCGTCGAACGCGCAGCGAAGCAGCGCGGCCAGGGCCTGCTGCCAGTCGGCCGAGGACACGGCGAGTGTGCTGCGGAAGTCGTTGGTGCCGCGCACCGCGAAGTGGTCGATCCCGGCGTCGTCCAGCGCGGCCACGACGAGACTCAGATTCTCTTCCCGGGCTCGCAAGGGGCTGAGTTCCGGATCGACCCGTGCCACGATCACGCGTCCGCGACGCGGGACCGCGCGCCACTCTTCCGCGGCGAGTCGGCCCGCCCAGCGCGCGGGAATGTTCGCGGGCACGATGGCCGAGGCACGGCTGCCGAGGGCTGCGACGCGACGCTTGACCTGCGAGCGCAGGTTGTGCGGCATCTGCCGGGCGATGTTCTTGCGGGCCGCTTCCGGCAGCGCTTTGCGGTAGGCGGCGACGAGCGGCGAGTTCTCGGCGTTCAGCACGTGACACCTGTTCCCGGCAGCTCCCGGGCGCCGCTTCGCTCGAACGGGGACGGGACGGGGAAGTACATGGCGAGGAAGTCCGCGACCGTGTCGCGGGCGCCGTCCGCGACGATCGCGTCGTCGACGCCGAAGAACTGGAGGAAATCCGTGTCCCGGCGCATGCGCAGACGCTGGAGATGGACGTCGAGGCGCCGTGCGGCGAGGTGGACCCCCGCGTAACGCGCGCTTCGTTCGAGAGTTCGGTTCGAGGCCCAGTAGTGGTGCAGGCCTGCGAGAGGAGCTGCGTCGCCTGCCGCGCGTGCCTCATCGGCCCACGAGGCAACCTCCGTGAGGACCGAAACACAGAAGGCCTGGGGGCCGGCGAACACGCCGGAGGACACGGCGCGTCCCGATTCTCGTGCCACCAACGACATCCAGGCGGGGGTGGCTTCGCCCGGCCGCAGCGGCGCGGCCACGTACTGCGCGAGTCCCGCCGGGGTGAACAACGAGTTCTTGCGGAGTGGACGGCCGAGCAGAGACCCGGCGGGGAGGAACAGGAACTGCTCCGACAGATCCGGTATTCGGTGCAACCGGTGGTCGACGTCGCTCATGCCGTCCGTGCCGGATGCCGCATCGTCGACGAGGTCGGACGCGTCGACCACGCGCACCCGTTCGTGCTCGCGCGCCACCCAGTCGGGGACGGGCGCGGTTGCCACCACGTGGACCGTGCGTACCCAGGGACTGTGTTGGTGGATCGACCGAAGCGCGGCTCGGAGCATTGCCTCCGCGATGTCGTCCGACACCGTGGAGGGTCGGACAGGTCCGCTCCACAGGCACACCGCGTCGATGGCGAACGCCACTTCGTCCACCCGCGGCACCCCGAACCCGTGGTGCGTCAGGACACGGGGCCGCTGCCGGGCCGGATCGGCGTACCCGCTGAACTTGTGCATCGGCTCGGAGACGGTCGGCGCGGTCGCCGGGGCCAGCCTCATGACGCGGTTCTGTCGCGGCCCGCGGAGCTGCTTGCCGTCGCGGGACCAGAACTCGACGTCGACACCCACCTCGGCCGCCTTGACGAGGTGTCCCGTCGGGTCGCAGCGGACCCAACTGACCCGGATGACATTGGACTTCCCCAACGGACGCCAGGAGGCGGTTTCCGAGCCCGGCTTCGGACCGGCGTTCCGCCGCGGCGCCGGCAGCACGGCCTCCACGTAGCCCGATGACTCGGTCAGCAGCGCACGGAGGGCCTGGTGCGTGCGCGCGCGATTCTCCTTCGCGACGGCGACGACGGTGCGCCGGTCGTCCAGGCCGGGCACGGTGAAGTGCGGGATCTTCCACGCGGAGAGTGCCGTGGCGACCGCGGCGTGGTTCAGCTCGCGGGCGAGTGAGTCGGTGAGTCCGTTGTGGACCTCGGCCACGCGACCGTCCGCAAGCACCCTGCGCGTTCGCGGGGTTGCGAGGTTGAAGCGCCTCAAACGACGTCGTGCCCGGGCGCGTCCCGCCCGCTCCGCGGGCACCATGAGCCACGACGCCTTGGACTTGATGCCCTTGCGGGTCTCGGGGCTGAGACGTTCGGATATGACATCGCGCATCTGCGGCGGCAGGACCGTGCGATAGGCCGCACCGACGAGGCGGATCGCTTCCAGTTCGCCCATGGTCAGTTCAGCTCCTCGGTGGGTGCCGTCGGCGACGGCCACGACGGCACCCGCTCCGCGGGACTGGGAACCGGCAGGTATGCGTCCAGGAAGGGGCTGATGACCGCGTTCTGGACCTCGATGTCGGCGGCGCTGGAGAACGAGTCGTTGAGACAGAACGCGTCGCGGTCACGTCGCAGCAGCATCTGGGCCAGTCGGCTCGCGAGTTCCGGGTGCGCCAGATGTACGTAGCCGTACTGGACCGAGCCGGCGATTGCACGGCCGGTGAGCAGTCCGTAGTAGTGCGCGAGCGAGGAGGTGACGGACAAGTCGGTGAGGGCGCGGAACTTGCTGCCGGCGGTCCGTGCGTATTCGTCCGGGTACCGCTCTTCCAACTCGCGCATGACGCTTCTGGACAGCGCGTACGGGATGTGGTCCATCGGTTGTGAGATCACTCGCCCGAACGTGCGTTCCAGCAGTGCCCGGTTGTTCTTGCACGCGGCGTCGACCGGGGTGTCGTTCTCCGTGACAGGCCCCAGGGCGATTCGTGCGCCCGCGGGAAAGTACTTGGTCATGCCGGACGGCGTGAAGAACGCCTGCGGTGCGATGGGGCGTCCGAGGAACATGTCGTCGTTGAAGTAGAGAAAGTGCTCGGACAGCCCGTCGATATGGTGCAGTTGGCTTTCTATTGAATGCGAGTTGAAGGTCGGCAAGTGGGTGCTGTCACTGAAGATCTCACGGTGGCTGACCGTTCGGACGCTTGTCTGTCCTTCGGCAAGCCATGCCGGAGTTTGGTCGTCGGTGACAATGTGGACACACCGAACCCAGGGTGCGAAGGCGTGCAACGAGCGTACTGAGTAGCGGAGTTCGTCGCGGCTGAGGAATCGCGCGTCGCTCGCGGACTCCTCGTGGTACACCGTGCCCTGGACCTCGGCCTTGCGCTTGGCCCACTCCGGATCCGTGCCGTCCACCCACGTGTAGACGACGTCGATGGGGAAGTCGATGTCGCCGGTCTTGAGGCAGTCGAACTCCGGGAGTGAAGGCACGGTGGGTTCGACGCCCTGTGGCAGGGCTGCGTACGCCGAGTACAAGCGGGTGAAACGGTGTTGGGCAACGGGGACCACGGTGTGCCGGGCAGGTACGCGCGTGGTGACTTTGTTCGCTCGCGGCGCGACGAGATCCTCGCCGTCGACACGCCAGAACTCGATGACGCAGCCGAATTCGTGGCCGCACACCAGTGATTCGGTTTCGTCGGCGACGAAGCGCGTGACTCGCACTGCGTGTGCGTTGCCGAGTGTGATCGGACGGCCGCCTGCGCAGTACTCAAGCCGCTCCTTGGCGCCGGAGACGGACGCAAGCGCCGATATGTAGCCCGGAACGAGCCCGAGGTCTGCGGTCAACGCCTCGAACACGGCATCGCGGGCGTCCTCCCGCACCGCCACCGCGGTCGAGCGGTCATCCAGTGTCGGCACGGTGAAGAAATCGATCCCCGCCGCCGTCAACATCTCGGCCACTCGGGCCCGGTTCACTTCGCGCGCACGCATGGGGGTCGCTCCGGCGAAAGCGAAGGCGAGCCTTCGCCGCCCGCGTACCGAAACGGTGCAGCGCCTTGCGAATTCCGGCGCCGGCGCTTCGGGCGCAGCGGTACCCGTATGCGCACTGCGCGTCATTCCATCCTCGCAAATCGGTGAAATACCCAGGCCGGCCGTACCCGGCGGCGCAATGGCGTCCGTGGAATCCCCGCGATCCCACAGAGGTGAGGGCACAGGATACCCCACCGTAGGGGCAGGCCATGCAGGAACCCGGTGCCGCCCCCCGGTAGCGCCCCCGCGGCGTGTCCGGGACGGTGACTTGCAGACTTGCCGTCGGCGGACGCCAGGCCGCCGGTCGAGCCGCACTCCGTCGGACGTTGTGTCGTGGACTGCGAAGAATCGGCGAGATATTAACCGCATTGCCCGGAAAGTCCGATGGAGCAAATTCGGCGGCGGATCCCTGAAGTAGGGAAAGTTCGCCCAACCAATAGAAGCGGAGAATTTGATCGCTCATCGCGCGAAAGTATCGCGAGGGAATTTCCCGCGCCTCGATCGTCGCATTGAATGCGCGCATCTGTGCAGGCGATCTCGGGAATTTGCATCAACATCGCGGCGGCTCAGGGGCCCTCCGTCGGTGGGGTCACGGTCAGGGCTGTGAGGGGGGCGTTGCAGGCTTGCAGGTCGAGCGGGGGAGTAGGGGGCGTCCTGCGCCTCGGGCATCGACGCGACCGCGGGCGCGCTCGTGCGCTCCGGCCAGGCCAGGCTGATCGTCGCCGGGCAGACCGCGGTCGACTGCGCGATCGCGCGCGCCTGGCTGCGCTCGGGCGACATCGATGTCGTGGAGTACGCCGAGATGTTCGCCGCACTGTGCGTCAAGATCCAACGGGACCTCGGGTTCGGCGACGGCCGCTTCAACGTCAACGGCGACACCATCGCGATGAGCCATGCGTTCGGCGCGACTGGGGCCGTCCTGATCGGCGTCTGCGCGGACGAACTCGCCCGCTCCCGGGCCCGCCACGGCGTCGCGCGGTGAGCGGCGCGGCCGGCCCGGGGAGCGCCGTCGTGCTGGAGGCGGTGGCGTGAGGCTGTCGGTCTCCCTCGGTCTGTGGCAGGACCGGCCGCCGGAGGAGGCTCTGCGCACCGCGGAGGCGGCGGACCGGCTGACGCGGCGGCTCCCCCTTTCCGAAACGGTTCCGCGGCCAAAACGCGTCGGCCGGTAACGCACCCGATGGTTTGAAGCGTTACTCGCATGACTCGGGCGTCGACGCGCGGAGGTTCCATGACGGGGGGTCGGGTGGGCGATTTCGAGGACTTCGCGCACGCGCGAAGCGGGCAGTTGCTGCGCACGGCATGTCTTCTGACAGGCGATTGGCACCTGGCCGAGGACCTGGTGCAGGACACGCTCGGCAAGCTCTTCCGCAAGTGGCGCCGGGTCAGCGTGATGGAGTCGCCTGTCGCGTACGCGCACACCACGCTCGTCAGGACCTTCGTGTCCGCGCAGCGGCTCAAGCGGTCGTCGGAGCGTCCCGACGATTCCCTGCCGGACACCGCGGTGCAGCAGTCGGGGGACATAGAGCTCCGCGTCACGCTGATGGCCGGATTGTCCCGGTTGTCGGCGCAGGACCGCGCGGTGCTCGTGCTGCGCTACTGGGAGGACCGCTCGGTCGACGAGACGGCCGAGATATTGCGGATCAGACCCGGCGCCGGGGGGGGGAGGGGGGGAGAGGG
>NZ_JBPKBH010000009.1:11315-60565 GCF_051388915.1 Yinghuangia sp. YIM S09857
CTCGACCGGCTGCGGACGGTGCTCGGCGCCGATTTGGAACTGTTGGCGGCATCGTGCTGAGGGACCCCGGGATGCCGCCGCGAAACCGGGGTCGCCGGGATATCGAATGGAAGGACAGCGAGGACTTGACCGCGGAGGACCGCTTCGAGCGCGAGTTGGTCGAGGTGATGCGCGCGGCTGCGGACGACTTCGGCGGCCCGAGCCACGACCTCGTGCGCCGGTCGATCGAACGCGGCCGTCGGCAGCGACGGGTGCACAGGCTGCGCTGGTCGGGGACGCTGGTCGCGTTGTTCTGCCTGGTCGGGCTGGTCGTGGGCACCGCGTCCGGCGGTGTTCGGTGGTTCGGGGACGACGGGCCCGCACCTGTGGCCGCGCGGCCCGGTGTCGCGCGCGGTGACTGGACCGGAAACCTGCTCGCCAACCTGACCGCAGCCCTGCCGGGCAACGGCATGGTGTCCGACGGGGAGACGGCGTTCGCGGGCACCGGGCCCATGGTGCTGCGCGCGAGCGCGTTCGTCGCGGCCCGCTACACCAACACGATCGGCACGGCACGCGTCGAGGTCACGATCGCCCGGCTGCCGACCACCACCGCGTGGAACTTGCCGCAGGAGTGCGGGGGCAGTCTCGCGGACACCGGTTGCGTGGTCTCCCACGGGCTGGACGGCGGGACGCTGCGGACGTTCGCGATACCGAAGTTCCAATTCGCCACGTACACACGGCCCGACAGCACCCAGGTGCAGGTCAGGGCCGTCAACCCCGATTCCCCGGACGGCACGTCGCAACCCGTGCTGAGCACCGCGGAGATCGGGCAGACGGCCTCCAGCCCGATCTGGGACGACATCCGCTCCGCTCTGGCGCCGCCGCAGGTGCAGGTGGCGGGGCTACTCGCCGAGGCGGTCGGGTCGGCGGTCCGGGACGGAAGCGTCGAGCTCGTCGTCCCCGGTACGGCAACCGAAGTCCAGGCGCTCGTCCGCACCGGCTCGAACTCGACGATGATCCGGATCCGGGTGAAGCCGGTGCCCGAGAACGCGCTGCTGCTGTGCACGAGAGGCGGGTGCGAAGGCGGCCTCACCGTCAACGGTCTGCCCGCGAGGTACGACCCCTACTACGTCGAGGACGGCGTCTCCGTCCAGCAGGCCGTGACCGTGCTGCACCCGGACGGGCTCGAACTCACCGTGGAATCGGGGCTCGTGGGCCCGGCCGACGTCGCGAACGACGCGGTGCAGGGCGGCAGTCTGACACGCGAGCAGGTGGAGGCGATCGCGACGTCGCGGGTCTGGGACGCCTGACCGACAGGCTCGCACCGGCTCCTCCCCGTAACCCCACCGGATCGACCCCGGAAACCGGCACCTCACCCGCGACCCACCCGGGGGACACCCGCGACCCACCCGCGACCCACCCGCGACCCACCCGGGGGACACCCGGGGGACACCCGGAACCGGCACCTCGCTCGGCCCAAGCGGCGCATCACCCCCACCGACACGGGGCACCGTCCGGCGGTCGCCGGTCGGGCCGGGGCCCGGCACGCCCCGACGCAGCCCCATGCTGCCCGAAACATCCAGAAGGACTTGATTCGTGACCGTCAGCCCCACCCCAGCCACCCGGCCCCAGGAGGCTGCGGACGCGTCCGCGGACCCGGTCGGCGAGGCCACACGCAAGGCGCCGCAGGCTCCGCACGACACCGCGTCCGACGCGACGTCCGACGCCGCGCAGGGCATGTTGCACGACGAGTCGCGTACGGCGCCGCAGGCTACGTCCGACACCGCGTCCGACACCGCGTCCGACACCGCGTCCGACACCCCGCGGGGCGCGACGGGCGAGGATTCGCCTACCACGCCGCCACCTCCCGCCGACCGTGTCACGCGGGCCTGGAACGCCGCGGCGGTCGTCCTGCCCACCCTCGCCATCGCGGCCCTCGGCTGGCGCGACCGGGCGCTGACCGACGACGGCACGATCTTCCTGCGCACCGTCCGGCAGATCCTCGCCGGCAACGGTCCCGTCGTGAGCACCGGCGAACGCGTCGAGGCCAACACCAGCACGCTCTGGCAGTGGCTCCTCGTGCTCGTGGGCGCCGTCACCCCCGGCGACATCGGGTTCGCCGCGGTCGTCACCGGTCTGCTGCTCACCACCGCCGGGGTGGCCCTCGGCCTGGACGCCACCCGCCGCCTGCACCTCGACGGCGGGGCACGCCGTGTGGTGCCCGCCGGGGTACTGGTCCTCATCGGGCTGCCCGTCTACTGGGAGTTCGCCACCGCGGGCCTGGACACCGGGCTCGGCACATGCTGGCTGGGCGGGAGCTGGTGGCTGCTGGTCCGCACGTACCTGCGCCCCGGCGCCCGCGGACAGGTGTGGCACGCCGTGTGGTTCGGTCTCGGCTTCCTGGTCCGCCCCGACTTCGCGGTGATCAGCGCGGTTTTTTGCGCCGGACTGTGGCTGCTGCTGAGGCCGTCGCCGCGCCGCACCGCCGGGTACGCCGCCGCGGCCGCCGCGCTGCCGCTGGCGTACGAGATCTTCCGCGCCGGCTACTACGGCCTGCTGGTCCCCCTGCCCGCCCTGACCAAGGAAGCGGGAGAGGACAACACCGACCGCGGGCTGCGCTACGCGTGGGACCTCGTCGACCCGGTGGCGCTGTACGTCCCCGCCGCGCTGTTCGCGACCCTGCTCGTGACGTGGGCGGTGTCCCGCGTGCGCACCGACCGCCGCCGCCTCGCCCTCGTGCTGACGCCGATCGCCGCGGCCGCCGTCTCCACCGCGTACGTGGTCCGCGTCGGCGGCGACTACATGCAGGGCCGCATGCTCCTGCCCGCGCTCTTCCTCGCGCTGCTCCCCGGCCTGCTCCTGCCCGCGACCATGCGCCTCGGTGCGGTGGCCGCCGTCACCGCCGTCTGGGCGGTGGCCGTCGCCGGGCCGTGGAACGACGCCGCGCACAAGGCGGTGAACCGCGATCTCACGGCCCGCGTGCGGATCAGCGACATCGAGATCACCGGCTCCGCGAACGCGGACCGCACGAGCCGCTGGACCATCGCGTTCCCGGGCCTCAAGGCCGCGTTGGCCGCGGGCCTGGCAGCGGACCACCCCGTGCTCGTCCGGCTCGATCCCGCCGGAGGACCGCCGCTCCTGCTGCCGCTCGCGCCCGTGCACGGGGACAGCCGGGTCTCCTTCCCGGGCGGATACCTGGGCGTGGTGGGCGCGTTGGTGCCGCTCGACGCGTACATCATCGAGTTCTGGGGGCTCGCCAACACGGTCGGCGCGCACATGGAGCCCGCGCCCGGAGGCCTGTGGCCGGGCCACCAGAAGCCACTGGACGACGTCTGGCTGCTCGCCCTGGAACTCCACCCGTCGGTGACCTACGTCCCCGAGATGCCGGGCGTCTCCGCGGAGGCCCTGGCCGCCGCACGCCGCGCGCTGGCCTGCGGCGACCTCAGGGAACTCCTGGAGTCGGTACGCGAGCCCATGAGCCTGTCGCGCTTCCTCGACAACCTCACCGGCGCGTACGACCGCACGAAACTTCGCATCCCGCGCGAACCCTTCGCCGCGCAACGGAAGTTCTGTGCGCCGTAGCGGTGCCGCCCGGGGACCGCAGGCAAGTTCCGTGCACGGCAGCCGAGTTACACCGGGATCGCGAGGGCCAGGCCGAACCGGTTTTCGGCGTCCGTCCACCAGCGCGCCACCGAGAAGCCCGCCCGCTCCAACTCCATCGCGAGCCCGGAGGCGCGGAACTTCGCGGAGATCTCGGTGCGCATCTCCTCGCCGTCCGCGAACTCCACCACCAGATCGAGGTCGCGCACCTTCACGGTCTGCGCGCCGCGCGAGCGCAGCCGCATCTCGATCCACTCGTCCCGGTCGTTCCACAGCGCCACGTGCTCGAAGCGCTCGACGTCGAAGTCCGCGTCGAGTTCGCGGTTGACGACGCGCAGCACGTTGCGGTTGAACTCGGCGGTGACGCCCTGCGCGTCGTCGTACGCACGGACCAGGACGCCGGTGTCCTTCACCAGGTCGGCGCCCAGCAACAGACCGTCGCCCGGCCGGAGTTGGGCGCGGACGTCGGCGAGGAACACGGCCCGCTCGTCCGGCGTCAGGTTGCCGAGCGTGCCGCCGAGGAACACGACGAGGCGGGGCCCGGGTTCGTCCGGGATGCCGAGGTGCGCGTCGAAGTCGGACACCACCGCGTCCACGGTGAGGCCGGGGTAGTCGGCGAGCAGCGCGCCGCCCGCCGCGCGCAGGGCCGGCTCGCTGACGTCGACGGGCACGTACCGCTCCAACGTGCCGGTGTCGCGCAGCGCGTCGAGCAGCAGGCGGGTCTTCTCCGAGGAACCCGAGCCGAGTTCGACAAGGGTGTGCGCCGGCAGCGTGGCCGCGACGTCGGCCGCGTGGCGGTGCAGGATCTCGCGTTCCGCGCGCGTCGGGTAGTACTCGTCGAGGCGCGTGATCTCCTCGAACAGCTCGCTGCCGCGCCCGTCGTAGAACCACTTGGGCGGCAGCCACTTCGGCTCCGCCGTCAGCCCGAGCGACACGTCGCGCCGCAGCGCGTCGGCCATGTAGCCCTCGGGCAGGTGTCCGCGCACGCTGAGCCTGGTCGTTCCGGTCACGGGTCAGTCAGCTCCTGTCCGCCATCGCGTGGGTTATCGGGTGCAGGTGCACGGCTTCCCGAGTGGCCGTCACGAGCGTGCGGTCGGGGACTTCGGTCCAGTCCCCGGCCTCGTCGGGCTCGGAGGCGACCACGACGCCTCCGGGCAGCTTGCGGTGGAAGAGGGTGTCGCCGAAGGCGGTCGCCGTGATCGTGCGGCCGTCCGTCAGCAGGATGTTGAAGCGGCCGTCGCCGTGCGCCGCGGCCTGCGCCACGACCGCCGCGGCGGCCCGTCCGGCGGGCTCACCGTCCGCGAGGCGGCGGCGCAGCAGGGCCCACAGCAGCGCCGAGTCGCAGCGCGACTCCAGGGCGAGCAGGTCCGCGGGCGGCAGCGTGGCGGCCAGCGCACCCAGCCCCTCCGGCCAGGCGTCGAGGCGCCCGTTGTGGCTGAACAGGTGGATGCCGTCGGTGTAGGGCGCCGCCGCGTCCTCGCCCTGGCCGGTGCCCGGGGTCGCGGACCGGACCGCCGCCAGCAGCGCGGTGGTCCGCGTCACCCGGGCCACGTCCGCGAACGACGGGTCGGCCCAGATCGGCACCGCGCGGCGGTAGCGGGCGGGGACGGGGTCGCCCGCCGCGTACCAGCCGACGCCGAACCCGTCCGCGTTGACCGTCCCGTGCCGCTGGCGGCGCGGCGCCCACGACTGCTCGTGGAGCCCGTGCGGCGGTGCGACGACGACCTCGTGGATGCTCGTCTCCGCGCCGAGGTACGCGAGGTGACGGCACATCAGTGGGGCTCCGCGTCGCGGGCGGTCCGGAAGCCCGCGAAGATCTGGCGGCGCTGCGGGTAGTCCCAGTTGCGGAACGTGCCGCGGCAGGCGACCGCGTCGGTGCCGAACGAACCGCCGCGCAGCACCTTGTGGTCGGAGCCGAAGAAGACCTCGGAGTACTCGCGGTACGGCCACGCGGCGAAGCCGGGATAGCCGCCGAAGTCCGAGGAGGTCCACTCCCACACGTCGCCGAGCATCTGCCGCACGCCGTACGCCGACGCGCCGGCCGGGTAGGCCCCGGCGGCCGCCGGGCGCAGGTGGCGCTGGCCCAAGTTGGCGTGCTCCGCGGTCGGTTCGTCGTCGCCCCACGGGTAGGTGCGCGAGAGGCCGGTCGCGGGGTCGTGCCGCGCGGCCTTCTCCCACTCGGCCTCGGTGGGCAGGCGGCGTCCCGCCCAGCGCGCGTACGCGTCGGCTTCAAACCACGAGACGTGCACCACCGGTTCGCCCGGCGGTACGGCCTCCAGCACGCCGAAGCGCCGCCGCAGCCAGGTGTCGCCGTCGCGCAACCAGAACGCGGGGGCCTCCAGTTCGTCCTTCACCCGGTGCTCCCAGCCCTCCGGGGACCACAGGCGCGGGTCGTCGTAGCCGCCGTCTGCCATGAAGCGCTGGTAGTCCCCGCAGGTCACCGGAGTCGTGTCGAGGGCGAACGCGCCGACGTGCACGGCGTGCGCAGGCCGCTCGTTGTCCAGCGACCACGGGTGTGTGGACGTGCCCATCGTGAACGTGCCTGCCGGGACGACGACTTCGGCGGGCGGCAGGTCCACCGCCGGGGGCGGGTCCGGCGCGTCGATGACGGGCGCCCCGGCGCGGAGCTGATGGGTCGCCAGCATCGTTTCGTCGTGCTGCTGTTCGTGCTGGGCGATCATGCCGAACGCGAAGGCGTCGCGGGTGAGCGGGTCGTCGGCGGGAGCCCGGTCGAGCAGATCGAGGACGCGTCCGCGCACATCATGGGCGTACGTGCGGGCCTCGGCCGGGCCCAGCAGCGGGAGTTGGGGGCGGGTCGAGCGGGGGTGGCGGAACGCGTCGTACAGGTCGTCGATCTCCGGGCGCATCGGCTCCTGCCCGCCGACCGCGCGCAGCAGCCAGATCTCCTCCTGACTCGCGATGTGCGCGAGGTCCCAGACGAGCGGCGACATCAACGGCGAGTGCTGGCGCACCAGATCGGCGTCGTCGACGGCGTCGGTGAGGCCGGTCGTACGGGCTCGGGCGCGGTCGAGCGCCTGCCAGGCGGCCTCAGCGGACGGTCGCGGCATCACGGATCCCCTCGCGCGCGGCGGCCGCCGGCAGGTCGTCGCCGGGCGCGCGTCCCCGGTCGGTGTAGCGGTAGGCGAACTCCACGGCATCCGTGAACACCTGCGGCGAAACACCCATTCCCGGCAGCGCGTCCAGGGCGGCGGCCATCAGCGAGCGGGCCGTCTCGCGCAGCAGCGGCTCGGCGAGCCCGAAGCGGGCCGCGCGCAACCACCACGCGTAGGGCGGCGCGGCGGCCGCCGAGCGGGCCAATTGCTCGGTGTGCTCCCAGGCGCGCGCCGACGCGGTCGGGTCGTCGAGCAGGGCGGTGGTCACCGCCAGGGCCACGGCCCAGCCGTCGTCGGGCTGCGCGTCGAGCATGCGCAGTTCGAGGTGCGTGCCGTGCGCGCGGATGGGCGGGAACAGCGTGGAGATGTGCAGGTCGAGGTCGGCCGCGGTGGGCGCGGGGTCGAGCGCGCCGCGGGTCCAGTCGCGGAAGGTCATGCCGTCGGGGATCACCCAGTCGGCCGGTTCCTCGCGGCGCACGCACATCACCGGCGCGTCCATGACGTAGCGCGACCAGGACTCGCGCGGATCGCAGTCGGCGCCGTGCTCGGGGGGACGGGTGCGCCAGGCGTCCAGGCGCGACCACGCGAGCTGGCGGGTGGACGCCCAGCCGGTGGACCGGCCGCCGTGGTGCGGCGAATTGGCGAACATGGCGAGCAGCACGGGGCCGATGCGGTGGGCCAGCGCCCAGCGGTGCCGGATTCCGGCGGAGCCGGGGGAGTCGTCGCCGGGGTCCACGCAGACCTGGATCGACGCGGTGCTGCACATCATGATGCGGCCCCAGTGGCCGGAGCGGTCGAAGTAGCGCTCCATGGCGACGTAGCGCGGGTGCTGGAGGGCGCGGTGCGGGGCGCGGTACGCGTCGACGCCGGCGCCGGCCAGGACCAGTCCGGCTTCCGCGGCGGTGTCGCGCAGCAGGGCGACGTCCAGGCGGGCGGCCTCGATGCAGCGGTCGAGCGAGGGCTGCGGAGAGGAGCTGAGCTCGATCTGCCCGCCGGGTTCGAGGCTGATGCGCCCACCGCCGGGCATCGGGCCGGGTTCCAGCGCGGTGCTGATCCGCTCACCGGTGACCGGCCACGCGGGGTCGGACTCGTCGCGTACCAGCCACTCGATCTCGACCCCCACCCGCGTCGGCGGCCCGACCCGGAAGGACGCCTCGGCGGCATGGCTCTCGGCCTCGTACTCACTGAGCGGCCGATCGTCCGGCGCCCGCGAGTCGGCCGGAGCCCCGCCGGATATCCGGGAGGGCAGGTCGGGTCCGCCGCGTGCGTCTACGTGGGCCTGGGACATCTGCCGCCTCCTGGGAGGAAAGAGTCGATCGGAACACGATCCAGGAGCCGCCTACCCGTTGCCCAGACCCCGCATGCTTACCAGATTCGGACATATGTCCGAACGCCAGATGAGGCCCCGGTGTCCCCCAACCCGGCATACCTATGACCGGACCCCGCTCCCATCCCCCAAACGGCCGCACGGAGTGAACGACAAGACCGCCCAAGTCACCACACGTCCCACACCCGCACGGGGAGGCCGCCCCGGCAGACGATGTGCTGCGGGGTCGTCGAAGGACGGCGGCTCGCCTGCGCGATCCGGGGTCCCTGCTTGCGGGCTCCGCCGGTACGTCGGGCCTGGTCGGGGCGGCCGCCGCCGGAACGGGTCCTCGACGGACCGTACGAGGACCTGCTCCGGCGGCGGCGCCCAACGTTCCGGTCAGCCGGCCTTCGGCAGCACCTCCAGACTTTCGAGATAGGGCGCGGGCCCTGTCATCTGCGTCGTCGGCGCAACCGTGTACCGGCCGCTGGCGAGGCCCCATTCGTAGTTGCCGCGGATCCAGTNCTCCCAGGCGGGTCAGGATTCGTAGGTTTCGGCCAGTGGGGGGTGGTCGTTCCAGGTCACGAAGACCGACGATGTGCGGCCGCCTCGGGTGAAGTCGACTCTCAGCCAGCGGTCGCCGGGCCAGACCTTGACGGCCCAGCCGGAGTCGGGAGTGGCGGCTATCAGAGAGGCGGAGTCGGGGCGGAAGGTGAAGGAGGCCCAGCCGCCCTTGACCTCGAAGCTGCGGGTCTGGTCGGGGGGCGAGGGGGTGGGGGAGGCGGTGGGGCGGCTCGACGCGGGAGGTGCGGGAGGTGCCGGATGCGCGGGAGATGCCGGAGGCGGGGGCTTGGTTGTGGAGGGAGGGGCGGGGAGCGAGGTTGCGGAGATGGTGGGGTTGTCGGCGGCCGGGTCGGGCGCGGGACCGCGCACGGTGTCGGCGGCGAGCGCCGGGGCGCGCGGCGGTTCGAAAACGGTGTCGCGCAGCACCGTGCGCACCGCGTACCACGACAGGGCCACGGCGGCGGCCGTCACCGCCAGCCAGGCCGTCACCCGGGTCGTCGCTCGTCGCACGGGGCCATCCTGCCGTGCCGCTACGCACCGGTACGGGCCGGTTCCGGAATTCGGACGTACCGTCCCGCGCCGGGAGGACCTGACGATACGGTTTCGGCCCATGGCACAGGTGCTCGTGGTCGAGGACGACCAGTTCGTACGCTCGGCGCTGATCCGCTACCTCTCGCAGGAGGCACACGGCGTCCGGAGCGTCGGCACCGCGCTCGAAGCGCTGCGCGAGGTCGCCCGGCACCCGTTCGACGTCGTCATCCTCGACCTCGGCCTGCCCGACCTCGACGGCAGCGAGGCCCTCAAGATGCTGCGCGGCATATCGGACGTCCCGGTCATCATCGCCACGGCCCGCGACGACGAGGCCGAGATCGTGCGGCTGCTCAACGCCGGCGCCGACGACTACGTGACGAAGCCGTTCTCCGGGGAGCACCTGGGGGCGCGCATGTCCGCCGTGCTCCGGCGCGCACGCGGGCGCTCCACCGGCGACGCGCTCCGGACCGGCGGGCTGCACATCGACGTCCGCCGCCGCGAGGCCGAGCTCGACGGCACCCCGCTCAACCTGACGCGGCGCGAATTCGACCTGCTTGCCTTCCTGGCGTCGCGCGCGGGGACCGTGGTGCCGCGCCGGGAGATCCTCGCCGAGGTCTGGGGCCAGGCGTACGGCGACGACCAGACCATCGACGTGCACCTGTCG
Source organism: Yinghuangia sp. YIM S09857 (assembly GCF_051388915.1). Classification (NCBI taxonomy): domain Bacteria; kingdom Bacillati; phylum Actinomycetota; class Actinomycetes; order Kitasatosporales; family Streptomycetaceae; genus Yinghuangia; species Yinghuangia sp. YIM S09857. The sequence continues at coordinate 21,073 of NZ_JBPKBH010000009.1, forward strand.
TGGCTGCGCCGCAAGCTCGGCGAGACCGCCCGGCAGCCCCGCTACCTGCACACCGTGCGTGGGGTGGGGGTCAAGTTGGAGGCGCCCGCGTGAGAGGGACCCTGGTCCGCGTCGCCCTCGCGGTGACGACCATGGTCGCGCTCGCGTTCCTGATACCCCTCGGCCTGGTCGTCCGCGAGATCGCCCGCGACCGGGCGTTCTCCGACGCCGAACGCCAGGCCGCCGCCCTCCAGCCCGCGCTGGTCATCACCACCGACCGGTCCGCTCTGGAACGCGCGCTGGCCAGCGTCCCGGCCGGTGCCGACGGGCGCATGGCGGTGCACCTGCCCGACGGCGGTGTGCTCGGCGCCCCGCGGGCCGCCCCGAACGCGCTCCAGAAGGCGCGCGACCGGGCGCAGGCGTTCCGCGTTCACACCAAGGGCGGCTGGTCGCTGCTGCAACCCGTCGCGCTGGAGCACGGCCGGGTGACGGTGATCGAGGTCTTCGTACCCGAGGGCGACACCTCGCGCGGGGTCGGCACCGCGTGGCTGGTGCTCACCGGGGTGGCCGTCCTGCTGGTGAGCGGTTCGCTGGTGGTCGCCGACCGCCTCGGTGCGCGGGTCGTACGCTCCGCCAAGAGCCTGGCCGGCGCCGCCGGAACGCTCGGCGGCGGTGACCTGACGGTGCGCATAACCCCCGAGGGCCCCACCGAACTGCGGGACGCGGCAGCCGCGTTCAACAGCATGGCGGACCGCGTCGAGAAGCTGATGACCGCGGAGCGCGAGCTCGCCGCCGACCTGTCCCACCGGCTGCGCACGCCGTTGACCGCGCTGCGCCTGAACGCGGCGTCGCTGGGCGACAGTTCGGTGGCCGACCAGACGCGCGACGCGGTCGCCCAGCTGGAGCGCGAGGTCGACCGCCTCATCCTGGCCGCGCGGCGGCAGACGACCGTCGCGGAGCCGGTCGGCAGCGACATCGCCGAAGTGGTGCGCGACCGCATCGCGTTCTGGTCCGCGCTGGCCGAGGACGAGGACCGCGACTGGCGGCTCGACGGCGCCGAGGAGGCCCGCGGACCGGTACGCGTGCCCGTCCCGCGCGCCGAACTCGCCGCCGCCGTCGACGCGATGCTCGGCAACGTCTTCCGACACACCGCCGAGGGCACGCCGTTCGCCGTCACCCTGCACGTGGGCGGTCCGGCCGCCGGGGACACCGTGATCCTGCTGGTCGCCGACGGCGGCCCCGGCATCAGCGACCCGGAGGCGGCGCTGCGGCGCGGCCACGGGGACGGGGGTGAGGGCTCCACCGGGCTCGGCCTGGACATCGTGCGCCGGGTCGCGGAGTCCAGCGGCGGCGAAGTGCGGCTGGAGCGCTCGGTGCTGGGCGGCGCGCAGGTCTCGGTGCGGTTCGGTGCCGGAAATGCCCCGGTATCGCGCCGTGGGCGCCGGGCGCGCAAGGGCCGCCGGACAGCCGATGCGCGCTGAACGCCACCGCAATTCGTCCTGACGGGCCCTTGACGGAAGGGGCGGGAAGGGCGGAGTGCGCCCATTCGTCACCTCATCCGGCTTAAGCCTTCCTTAAATCGGCCGGATCAGGTGTTCAACGGGCGCGGATCTCGTTAACGTTGCACCGCAGGCCGACCCGGAAGACATAGGGGCTCCCCCCCTCCGGCGGCCGAGGCTCGACCCAACCCCCCAGGGTCTGTGCCATCAAGGGGACTTGTTTCCCCTTGGCGCGGGCGTACCCACCCCCACCCGGTACGCCCGCGCCCCTTATTCTCCGGCCCGCCGCCCAGGCAAAGAGACATGTGGCCCGCGCGCGGCATCCCGCCCGGGCTTGCCCGGGGCCGTCCCCGTCCGCCGCCCCGGGCCCGCGGCACGCCCCGCGTCAGACCGCGGCGTTCGTCGTCGGCTCGTTGCGCACCGGGAAGTTCACCGACCGCGCGATGAAGCACTTGGCGTGCGCCGTCTCGTGCAGCGCCTCCGCCTTCGCCGCCATCGAGGCGTCCGCGACGGTGACCGTCGGCCGCAGCACGACCTCGGTGAACTGCCCCGCCCCGTCGGCCTCGGTGACCATCAGCCCCTCGGCCCGGTCGGAGTACGCCGTCACCACCACGCCCGCCTGGGCCGCCAGCGCCAGGAACCACAGCATGTGGCACTCGCTCAGCGACGCGACGAGAAGGTCCTCGGGGTTCCACCGGGCCGCGTCGCCACGGAACCCGGGGTCCGCCGAACCGAGCAGTGTGGGTTTTCCGGGAATGCGCACGTCGTGGTCGCGGCTGTACCCGCGGTAAGTGGCGGTCCCGTCGCCGGTGTTCCCGGTCCACTCGACCTCGACGCTGTAGCGGTGTTCGGGGGAGTGCGGTGCCATCGGTGGCCTCCTGGTCGCTGCGTTCGGCGGAACTCGGTAGTGGGGACAACAGACCGACAGGTCTACGCCATTCCGCCCGAGCGCGGTAGCGCGGGGCGTGCCACGCTGGAGAACAGGCCGACAGGAGCGACAGGTCGTATGTGTTGGAGTGCCACCGCCGATGTGATAGCCGGGACCGCCGTGAGCGCGGTCGGGATCGCGACGCTCGCCTCGGTGCGCCGTCCCAGAGACGTCGTCCTCGCGTCGGTGCCGCTGATCCTGGGCTTCCATCAGCTCGTCGAGGCGGTGGTGTGGCGCGGCGAGGAGGGCAAGGCCACCGAGGAGGCCGCGGAACTCGCGCGGGGCATATGGGCGTTCATAGCCTTCCCCCTGCTGCCCTTCCTGGTGCCGCTCGGCGTGCTGCTGGCGGTGTGGCCGGCGGCCGGACGCCATCGCCGTGCGGCGCTCGGTGCGCTGTTCGGCATAGGCGTCGTGGTCGCCGCATACCTCGGCGAAGCACTGGCGACCGGCCCCGTGGACGCCACCGTGCGCGGCCACACGGTGCAGTACGCCATCGGCATCGACCACCCGCACCCCGTCATAGCGGGCTACCTGGTCGCCACGCTCGGCGCGCTGCTGGCGTCCGGCGAACGCGTCCTCGTGTGGTTCGGCGCGGTCGGCGCGGTCGGTGCCGCGGTCTGCGCCTGGATCTGGACGCGCGAGTTCGCCTCCACCTGGTGCGCGCTCGCCGCCGTCACCTCGGTGATGCTGCTGGCCTGGGTGCGCGGGCGCGGCACGCCCCATCCCGCCGACCGGACCGAGCCGGGCCGGGGCGGCCGCGGACACGAGGGCCGGGTCCGGCACTTCGCGCACCGGATGCATCGCTCTGTGTGACGCAGGTGCAGCGGAAACGCACCGGCGGCGCCCCGACCTGCGATTTGGCAAGATCCACTCGGGCGCCCGCGGGAGGCCAAGCCGTACCGTTGAGGACATGCGCGTTCTCAATGGGAAAGTGGAGCCGGTCACCCAGGTCAGATACCGGCGGGCCCGTCGCGGCGGCGGGACCGAGACCGCGCTGCTCGCCGTCGAGTCGCTGCGCGTCGACACGCTGCCCGCGGACGTCGACGCGGTCGTGCTGACCGGGGACCTCCAGGGCATCGCGCCGTCCCCCTACGGCGGCGAGGACGTGCTGCTCGGGATCGCGCTCGCCGACCACATGGCCGTGTGGGCCGAGGCGGGCCTGCTGCCCGCCGCCGACCGCGTCGGCGTCGTCCTCGCGGGCGACCTCTACTCCGCCCCGCGCGCCAACCGCCGCGGCGCCTCCGGCGAAGTCGCCGACGTCTGGCTGGCGTTCGCCGCCGCCGGGTGCGCCTGGATCGTCGGCGTCGCGGGCAACCACGACCTGGTCACCGCCGAGGAGGTCGCCGGGCTCGGCGGCGTCGCCGCGCTGCTCGACGGCGACGTGGTCGAGTACGGCGGCGTGCGCTTCGGCGGCGTCAGCGGCGTCATCGGCGACCCGCGCCGCACCGACCGCCGCGCCGAGGACGACTTCCTGGCCGCGCTGGACACCGTCGCGCGGGCCGCGCCGGACGTCCTGGTCCTGCACGAGGGGCCGCCCGGCGTCCGCCGCGAGCAGCACGGCAACCCGCTCATCGGCGCGCGTGTCGCCGACGCGGGCACGCCCCTGACGGTGTGCGGCCACCTGCACTGGGACCGCCCGCTCGCCCGGCTCGGCGCCGGGCACGTGGTCAACGTCGACGACCGGGTGGTTGTTCTGACCCGCTGACCCACGCCGGGCCCGCGAGCAGGCAGGATGGTGGGGTGAACCTCATCGACCGGCTTCCCTCCGACACCGATCCCGACAGCCTCTTCGAGGCCTTCTCCGCGTGGACGGAGGAGCGCGGGATCAGCCTGTATCCGGCGCAGGAGGAAGCCCTCATCGAGGTCGTCTCCGGTGCGAACGTCATCCTCAGCACCCCCACCGGGTCCGGCAAGTCGATGGTCGCGCTCGGTGCGCACTACCACGCCCTCGCGCGCGGCAGGCGCACCTTCTACACCGCGCCCATCAAGGCCCTGGTGTCGGAGAAGTTCTTCGACCTGGTCAAGGCGTTCGGCACCTCCAACGTCGGCATGATGACCGGCGACGCCAGCGTCAACGCCACCGCGCCGATCATCTGCTGCACCGCCGAGGTGCTGGCCCAGATCGCGCTGCGCGACGGGCCGGACGCCGACGTCGGCCAGGTCGTCATGGACGAGTTCCACTTCTACGCCGAGCCGGACCGCGGCTGGGCGTGGCAGATCCCGCTCATCGAGCTGCCGCACGCGCAGTTCGTCCTGATGTCCGCGACCCTCGGCGACGTCGCGCGCTTCGAGGAGGACCTGACGCGCCGGACCGGGCGTCCGACCGCCGTGGTGCGGTCCGCGGTGCGGCCGGTGCCGCTCACGTACGAATACGTCACCACCCCCATCCACGAGACCCTCGAAGAGCTGATGCGCGTCGGCCAGGCGCCCGTCTACGTCGTGCACTTCACGCAGGCCGCCGCCGTCGAGCGCGCCGCCTCGCTGATGAGCATCAACCTGGCCACCAAGGACGAGAAGAAGCGGATCGCCGACCTGATCGGGCACTTCCGCTTCACCACCAAGTTCGGCCGCAACCTGGAGCGCTGGGTCAAGCACGGCATCGGCGTGCACCACGCCGGCATGCTGCCCAAGTACCGGCGCCTGGTCGAGCGGCTGGCGCAGGCCGGGCTGCTCAAGGTCATCTGCGGCACCGACACGCTCGGCGTCGGCGTCAACGTCCCGATCCGGACCGTGCTGTTCACCGCGCTGTCCAAGTACGACGGCGTGCGCGTCCGGCGCCTGCGGGCCCGCGAGTTCCACCAGATCGCCGGGCGGGCCGGGCGCGCCGGGTTCGACACCGTCGGGCACGTCGTCGTGCAGGCCCCCGAGCACGAGATCGAGAACCTGCGCGCGCTCGCCAAGGCCGGGGACGACCCCAAGAAGCGCCGCAAGGTCGTGCGCAAGAAGGCCCCCGAGGGCTTCGTGTCGTGGAGCGGCGAGACCTTCGACCGCCTCCAGACCGCCGAGCCGGAGCCGCTGAACTCGCGCTTCAAGGTCAGCCACGCCATGCTCCTCTCGGTCATCGGGCGACCGGGCGACGCCTTCCAGGCGATGCGCCGCCTGCTCACCGACAACCACGAGGACAAGTCGGCGCAGCGGCGGCACATCCGCGACGCCATCGCCATCTACCGGTCGCTGCTGGACGGCGGCATCGTCGAGCGGCTGGAGGCCCCGGACGCAGAGGGCCGCACCGTGCGGCTCACCGTCGACCTCCAGGACAACTTCGCGCTCAACCAGCCGCTGTCCACCTTCGCGCTGGCGGCCTTCGAGCTGCTGGACCGCGAGTCGCCGTCGTACGCCCTCGACCTCGTCTCGGTCGTCGAGGCCACCTTGGACGACCCGCGCCAGATCCTGGCCGCGCAGCAGAACAAGGCGCGCGGCGAGGCGGTCGCGCAGATGAAGGCGGACGGCATCGAGTACGAGGAGCGCATGGAGCTGCTCCAGGACATCACGTACGAGAGGCCGCTGGAGGACCTGCTCGACCATGCGTACGAGGTCTACCGCACCGGCCACCCCTGGGTCGGCGACCACGAGCTGAGCCCCAAGTCCATCGTGCGCACGATGTACGAGCAGGCCATGACGTTCGTGGAGTTCACCAACTTCTACGAGTTGGCGCGGGCCGAGGGGATCGTGCTGCGCTACCTCGCGAGCGCGTACAAGGCGCTCCAGCAGACGGTGCCCGACGACCTCAAGACCGACGATCTGCTCGACCTGATCGAGTGGCTGGGCGAGATCGTGCGGCAGGTCGACTCCAGCCTGCTCGACGAGTGGGAGCAACTGGCGAACCCGGACGCGGTGGCGGCGGAGCCGGACGTCCTGGACGAGAAGACCCGGCCGGTCACCTCGAACGCGCGGGCGTTCCGCGTGCTGGTCCGCAACGCGCTGTTCCGCCGCGTGGAACTGGCGGCGCTGCGCAAGTACTTCGACCTCGGCGAGCTGGACGGCGAGTCCGGCTGGAACGCCGACCGCTGGGCCGAGGCGATGGGCGGCTACTACGCGGAGCACGACGAGCTGGGCACCGGTCCGGACGCGCGCGGGCCCAAGATGCTGCTGGTCGAGGAGGAGGAGTGGAGCTGGCGTGTGCGCCAGATCTTCGACGACCCGGAGCGGGACCACGACTGGGGCATCAGCGCCGAGGTCGATCTCGCGGCGTCGGACGCGGAGGGGCGCGCGGTCGTGCGGGTCACGGGGGTGGACCGGCTCTGAGGAGCGGGCGCGCTCGACCACATGGCGGTGTCCGCGGGTCCCCCGCGGCGGTGGGCCGTCCGGCGGAAAAATGCCCGATTTCGCCCGTATTTCCATCACTCTCCGTGAATCACCCATATGCCGGTTGCCATCGCCGGGGCGGCGGCCCGACCGTGGTTCAGGACCGCCGTAGGGCGGTCTTCCACCGTCTTAGGGAGATCATGTGACTAGCTGGGTCAAGAAGACGGCCGTGACCATCGCCGCGGCCGGAGCGGTTCTGGCGCTCGGTGCGGGCGGTGCGCAGGCGGACGCGGGGGCGAACGGCGCCGCCGTGGGCTCCCCGGGCGTGCTGTCGGGCAACCTGATCCAGGTGCCGATCCACGTTCCGATCAACGTCTGCGGCAACACCGTCAGCGTCATCGGCGTGCTCAACCCGGCCTTCGGCAACTTCTGCTACAACGGCTGACACCGCGGGTCGCCACGACCCGCACCGACGGCCCCCGCGTTGTCCTTCCGTGGATGCGGGGGCCGTCGCACGCCCCGGACGCCGCGCACGTACGCCCGTGCGCTTGCCGCGACTTCGGGCGCTCGGCGCGCGGGTGGGGCACGATGTGTTGCATGGAAGACGCCATGACCGCCTCTGCCCCGTACTCCCGGCACCGCGCGTCCGGCGGCTCGCGCCGCCCGTGTGCCGCGTCCCGCCGCGCGGACTGCCGGTCGACCTCGAAGTGGTCCGTCGGGTCCGACCGTTCGGTGCTCTCGCTGTGGTCGCGCGGCTCGGTGCTGTCGATCGCGTCGGAGGGCTCGGTGCTGTCCATCGGGTCCATCGGCTCGGCCGGATCGGTCGCGTCGGTGGGGTCCGCGCTGTCCGCGCTGTCGATCGGGTCGTGGCTCAGTGTCGGCTCGGCGCTGTCCGCGCAGTCGCGGTGGTCCGTCATGTCGTGGCGGTCCGCGGGCGGGCGGATGGACGCGCACGCGTCCGGGCCGCGCTGCCACCCCGCGCGGACCGCGGCCACCGCGCTGTTCGTCGCGGGAGCGATCGCGGGCGCGCTGGCGACGGTGCGGCCCGGGCGGCGCGGGGGATCAGGGCGGTCCGTCGGCTGAGGTCTCGGTGTCGGCCGGGACGTCGCCCGCGGGGGCATCGCCTGCGGGCCCGTCCTCGTTCGGGGCCTTGGCGCCCCGGCTCTCCAGCGGCTGCTTGTCGGCCGCGGCCTCCATCGCGTCGGCGATCCGCGAGGCCACCCCGCGCCGGGACGCCAGGTCGTCGGCCGCGTTGTCCAGATAGCGCAGCAACTCGACCGGGAACGGCAGGATCAGCGTCGAGTTCTTCTCCGCCGACACCTCCACGATCGTTTGCAGCAGCCGCAGTTGCAGCGCGCTCGGGGACCGCGACATCGCGTCCGCCGCCAGCGCCAGCTTCTCGGACGCCTGGAGCTCGCCGTCCGCGGTGATGATGCGCGAACGCCGCTCGCGCTCCGCCTCCGCCTGCCGGGACATCGAGCGCTTCATCGACTCCGGCAGTGCCACGTCCTTCAGCTCCACGCGGTCGATCTCGATGCCCCACCCGACGGCGGGGGAGTCGAGCATGAGGGCCAGGCCCTGGTTGAGCGGCTCGCGGTTGGTGAGCAGGTCGTCCAGGTCGCTCTTGCCGATGATCGAGCGCAGCGAGGTCTGCGCGACCTGGGACATGGCGTATGTGTAGTCCTGCACCTCGACGATCGCGCGTACCGGGTCACGCACCCGGAAGTAGACCACCGCGTCCACCCGTACCGTCACGTTGTCGCGCGTGATGCCCTCCTGGGCCGGGACGGGCATCGTCACGATCTGCACGTTGACCTTGCGCACCCGGTCGAACACCGGGACGACCATGGTGAAGCCGGGGGGCCGGACGTCCGACTGCACGCGGCCGAGCCGGAAGACCACGCCGCGCTCGTACTGCTGGATGACCCTGGCGCCGCGCGCGGCGGTGAACAGCGCGACAAGGCCCACGATGAGAACGACGAGCAGGACGGCCATGGCAGGCTCCGATGCTCCGCGGCGGATCCGGTACGGCTGTGCCACTCCCAGGGTAGGACCGGGGTTTCCGAACATCCACGGTCACCCGATCGGGCTCCCGGCCGCGGCGGCCGCCGCCGGAACGGGTCCTCGACGGACCGTACGAGGACCTGCTCCGGCGGCGGCGCCCAACGTTCCGGTCAGCCGGCCTTCGGCAGCACCTCCAGACTTTCGAGATAGGGCGCGGGCCCTGTCATCTGCGTCGTCGGCGCAACCGTGTACCGGCCGCTGGCGAGGCCCCATTCGTAGTTGCCGCGGATCCAGTCGCCGGTGCCCGCGACGCCGAGTTCAACGGATTTCCTCTCCTCGTCGGTGAGTTGCAGTTCATCGCACATGTCCGGAATGCGGGCGTGCAGCTCGATGACCTCGTCGAGCAGCGCGTACGTCATCCGGATCGCCTCGTCGAGCGCCGCCGACCGCGAGCAGCCCAGGTGCCGCTTCAGCACCGTGACCAGGTTGTGCCGGTCGCCGCGGGCCTCCTCGCGATCGAGCGAGTGGATGTCGTTCATGTACGCGATGCAGTCCGTGGTCGCGTGCCGCAGCCGGCGCATGACCGGGTGGGCCTGCGCCTGCGGCGGGACCTCGAACCCGCCTATGCGCTCCACCGCGTCCAGCGAGTGCTGGAGACCCACGGTGTGCTGGCGCAGCGCCAGGTACCCGTCGAGGTCCATGACCTCGCCGTGTGCGGCGAGGTGGATCTCGCAGACGGCCGCGGCCATGAACCGCGCCCAGTTGCTCGCGAACCGGTTCTGCCAGGTCTCCGACATGCCGGCGCACATCTGCGGCCAGATCTCGACCCACGCGAGGGTCACCGGGCAGACGACGTCCGGCGGAGTGCCGACCGGGCGGAACGGGATCGCGATCATCTCGCGCGCGACCGCCGACACCTGTGACGGGCGGTCGCCCGAGGCGTCGAACTGGTCGTCGAAGAGGAAGGCGAAGCCGAACCAGTTGATCAGCATGTCGAGGTCGTCGCCGGTGGCGTGGGGGTACGTGCGGGCGGCCGCCTGGGCGAGGTCCCAGGAGGCGTACTCGCGCAGACCCGCCTCGCCCCGTACGAGCCCGTGCTCCCACGTCCAGTCGAGGTTGCGCGGCCGAGCCCGGTCAAGGTCGGGGCTCACCCGCGAGGCGAAAGGAATCGTGAAGTGAACAGATTGCGGCATAGAACTCTCCGTTCCCGACTCAGCCGGCGGCACGGTGCCCCGGCTCCCACCCGAGCCGCCGAACCATGGATTCCACGGCCCGCATCACCATCTACCCCTCGCCGAAAGCCGGTCGCAAGGTTCTTATGACGGTGAATTACCGAGGGTGTCCCCACTGTGACCTGATCGGCAATTCCGCGGCAAATATGGGCAGTTGCGACCCCCATGGGGGACGCATTTGGACCGGCTGTACGGGTTTCGACTGTGTGGCGGGCGTGCACCGGCGGCTCCGGAGATGTCCACGCAACGATGCCGTGCCGGGTTCAGGGGGGCGTCGCGGGGGCGGGCGGAGCGGGTTTCGGCGGGGTCTTCCCCCGCGGGTTACCGGAAAGTAATGTGCCGCTATGACGAGCGAGCAGGGCACCGTTCCGGACAGTTCCCGTGCCTCATCGGGCATTCCCGCGAGCGCGTCCCCGGCCGCGTCCGCGGACGGCCCGGTGCGGCGGCCCCGGCGCCACCACTACGACGTCCTGGTGATCGGCTCCGGCTTCGGCGGGTCGGTCAGCGCACTGCGCCTCACCGAGAAGGGCTTCCGGGTCGGCGTCATGGAGGCCGGCCGCCGCTTCGCGGACGCCGATCTGCCCAAGACCTCCTGGCAGTTGCGCGACTACCTGTGGGCGCCGCGGCTGGGGATGTACGGGATCCAGCGCGTGCACGTCCTCAAGGACGTCGTGGTCCTGGCCGGTGCCGGGGTCGGCGGCGGCTCGCTCAACTACGCCAACACGCTGTACCAGCCGCCCGCGGCGTTCTTCGCGGACCCGCAGTGGGGCCACATCACCGACTGGCAAACCGAGCTGGAGCCGTTCTACCGGCAGGCGCGCAGCATGCTGGGCGTCGTGGTCAACCCGCACACCACGCCCGCCGACGTGCACATGAAGGCGGTCGCCGAGGAGATGGGCGTGGGGGACAGCTTCCACCTCGCGCCGGTCGGCGTGCTGTTCCCGCGCGAGGGCGAGCGGCCCGGACAGCGGGTCCCCGACCCGTACTTCGGCGGCGCGGGGCCGGAGCGCACCACCTGCACCCAGTGCGGCTCGTGCATGACGGGGTGCCGGGTCGGTGCGAAGAACACGCTGCTGAAGAACTACCTGCACCTCGCCGAGCGGGCCGGGGCGGAGGTGCACGCGGAGCGGACGGTGCGGCGCGTACGGCCGCTGCCGGGCGGCGGGTACGCGGTCGAGACGGTGCCGACCCGGGCGGCGACGCCGCGCGCCGCCCGGCGCGAACTGCGGACGTGGACGGCCGACCAGGTCGTCTTCGCGGCCGGGACGCTCGGCACCCAGCGGCTGCTGCACCGCATGGTCGCCGAGGGCACGCTGCCGCGGTTGTCGAGGCGGCTCGGCGAGCTGACCCGGACCAACTCCGAGGCGCTGCTGGGCGCCGCCGCGCTGGAGACGGGCGTGGTGGACGCGTCGGTCGGGGTGGCCATCACGTCGTCCTGGCACCCGGACGCGAACACGCACATCGAACCGGTCCGCTACGGCAAGGGGTCCAACGCGATGGGGCTGATGCAGACGCTGCTGACGGACGGCGACCGGCCGCGGCTGCGTCAGTTCTTCGGGCAACTGGCGCGCGATCCGCGCCGCATCCGCATGTTCAGCGTGCGCAACTGGTCGGAGCGCACGATCATCGCGCTGGTGATGCAGTCGCTCGACAACTCACTGACGGTGTACCGCAAGCGCGGGCTGTTCGGCCGGACACGCATCACCACCCGGCAGGGTCACGGCGAGCCCAACCCGACATGGATCCCGGCGGGCAACCGGGCCGTGAAACTGCTCGCGGAACGCCTCGGCGGGCAGGCGGGCGGCACGCTGGGCGATCTGTTCAACGTCCCGATGACCGCGCACATGCTCGGCGGCTGCGTGATCGGCGACTCGCCGGCGACCGGCGTCGTCGACCCGTACCACCGGCTGTACGGCCATGCCGGCCTGCACGTCGTGGACGGCGCGGCGGTCTCCGCGAACCTCGGCGTCAACCCGTCCCTGACCATCACCGCCCAGGCCGAACGCGCGATGGCCCTGTGGCCGAACAAGGGCGAAAAGGACACTCGCCCGCCCCTGGGCCGCCCCTACCGCCGCATCCCGTACACGGCCCCGCGCACCCCGGCCGTGCCGGACGACGCCCCGGCCGCGCTGCGCCTGCCGATAGCCGAGGTCCGGTAGCCCTCCGGGCCGGGGCGGAAGCCCAGGGCCGCGGAAGGCGGCCTGGAGGGGGCGCGGGGCGGTGTGGTGAGATACGCGGATGAGGACCAAGAGTGTCAGGGCGGCCGAGTCTGTGGGTGGGGAGGTGGTGGCTGACGTGCGGTCCTCGGCTGGGGAGCCGCCGTTTGTGCCCGGGCGCTGGGGGGCCTTGGTCGCGGTGCTCGGCGGGGTGCTGCTGTTCGCCGGGTTCGAGCCCGTGGACTTCTGGCCGCTCGCGTTCGTCGGGCCCGCGCTGCTGGTCGTGGCCCTCAAAGGCCGCCGCGCACGGACCGCGTTCTGGTACGGGTTCCTCTTCGCCGTCGCCCTCTTCGCCCCGCTGGTGCTGTGGCTCAGCAATCTCGGATGGCTGCCGTGGGCCGCGCTCACGCTGGCCGAGTCCGCGCTGTTCGGGCTGCTCGCGATGCCCGTACCGGCACTGCTGCGGCGGCGCGCGTGGCCGGTGTGGATCGCCGCGTGGTGGATAGCCGTCGAGGCGATCCGCGGGCGCGAACCGCTCGGTGGGTTCCCCTGGGGGCGCCTCGCGTTCAGCCAGGCCGACTCGCCCGCGCTGGGCTGGGTGACCGTGGCCGGTGCGCCGGGGCTCAGCCTGATCGTGGTCCTGGTGCCGGTCGCCCTCGCGTGGGTGGTGCTCGCCGGTACGGGAGGCCGCCGCCCGGCCGTCGTCGGCCTTGTCGGGTCGCTCGCACTCGTCGGCATGGGCCCGCTGCTGCTGCCCGAACCCACCGGCGGCGGTCGGACCGTCACGGTGGCCGCCGTCCAGGGCAACGTGCCGCGCGCCCGCAATCTGGAGGAGCAGACGCGCGTCCGCAACGTCACCGAGAACCACGCCAAGGCGACCCACCAACTTGCCGAGGACATCCGCGCGGGACGCGTCCCCAAGCCCGACATCGTGCTGTGGCCGGAGAACGCGACCGACGACGACCCGCGCGTCGACCCCTACCTCGGGGCGCTCGTCGACGACGCGGTCAACGACGTCGGCGTCCCGGTGCTGGTCGGCGCGATCCTCGACGGCGGCCCCGAGGGGCGCCCGTACAACGCCGGCCTGATGTGGCGGCCGAGCACCGACCCGCAGCCGGGCCCCGGCGAGTGGTACGCCAAGCGCCACCTGGTGCCCTTCGGCGAGTACATCCCGATGCGCGACGTCCTCGGCGGCCTCGGCGACCTGCAACTGATCCCGCGCGACTTCGAGCCCGGCCAGGACAAGCCGGTGCTGTTCCGCACCGGGCCGATCGTGCTCGCGGACACCATCTGCTACGAGGTCGGCTACGACGGCAACGTGCGCAGCACGGTGACGCCCGGCGCGAACCTCATGGTCGTGCAGACCAACAACGCGACGTACGAGCGCGGCATCAGCTTCGGGCAGAGCGAACAGCAGCTCGACATGGCCCGCATCCGCGCCGTCGAACACGACCGCGCCACCGTCGTCGTCTCGACCGTCGGCATCAGCGCTGTCGTCGCACCGGACGGCTCGGTCATGTCGCGCACGGGTCTGTGGGAACCGGGCGTGCTCGTCGAGACGGTCCCGCTGCGCGACGGTACGACGCTCGCCGACCGCGTCGGCTACTGGCCCGAGCTGGTCATCTGCCTGCTCGCCGCGTTCGGCGTGCTGAGCGGGGTCGACTGGTCGCGTACGGCGTCGCGGCTGCGGCGGCGCGGCGGCGAACCGCGGGAGACGTCGGCGACCGCGGACTCCTGATCAACCGCGGACTCCTGAAGGACCGCGCGCGGAACTATGCGTCGCCCCGTGCGCCGCGGAGTTCGGCCAGGCGTGCCTGGAGGAACTTCCGTTCGGCGGCGTTCGCGGTCAGCGCGATCGCCGTTTCGCAGGCCTTGGCGGCGGCCTCGGTGTCGCCGGTCCGGCGCAGCAGGTCGGCCTTGACGGCGGGCAGGTAGTGGTAGGTCGCCAGGCGGCCGTCGCGTTCGAGTCGGGCGACTTCCGCGAGCGCGGGGAGAGGGCCGTCCACGTGGGCGACGGCCACCGCGCGGTTGAGGGCGACCACCGGAGTCGGCCAGACCGCCAGCAGCGCGTCGTACAGGGCGAGGATCTGCGGCCAGTCGGTGTCCTCGTATGTCCGTGCGCCCGCGTGCAGGGTCGCGATGGCGGCCTGCAACGTGAAGCGGTCGGCCGTCCCGGCGCGCAGCGCGTTCTCGACCAGGCCCTCGGCCTCCGCGACGGCGGCCCGGTCCCAACGCGAGCGGTCCTGCTCGGCGAGGGTGAGCGGACGCCCGTCCGACGCCGTGCGCGTCCCGCGTCGCGCGTGGTGCGCGAGCACGAGCGCCAGCAGACCCGAGGTCTCGGGCACCCGCGGCAGGGACTGGTGCAGCATGCGGGCGAGGTCGAGGGCGCGTCCGGCCGGTTCGTCGGCGAGCAGGTCGGGCCCGCTGGGGGCGGCGTGGCCCGCGGTGGACAGCAGGTGGACGACCGTCAGCACGATGTCCAGCCGCTCGGTCAGCTCGGTGGGACCCGGTAGCCGGAACGGCGCGCGCTCGGTGCGCAGCTTCTTCTTCGCCCGGGTGATCCGGGCCGCCAGCGTGGCTTCGGGAACCAGCAGCATGCGGGCGATGTCCGCGGTCGGGACGCCGCACACGAGCCGCAGCGTGAGGGCGACCTGTCCCTCGCGGGGCAGTGCCGGGTGGCAGCACAGGAAGACGAGGCGCAGGCGGTCGTCCAGCAGCGCACGGGGGGTGGGCCGGGTGTCGGCGTCCAGGGGGTCGGTGCCGCCGGGAGCGTCGGGGTGCCGCGGGTCGTTCTCGCCTTCGACGAGGAGCGGCAGCTTCGTCTCCAGCGTCCGGGCCCGGCGCAGCGCGTCGACGGCGTTGTGCCGGGCCGCCACGGTGAGCCACGCGCCGGGGCGGCCCGGGACGCCGTCGCGCGCCCATGCTTCGAGGGCGGCGGCGTACGCGTCCTGCACGCACTCCTCGGCCAGGTCGAGGTCGCGGGTGACGCGCACCGTCGCGGCGAGCAGGATGGCCCACTCGCGGCGGTGCGCGTCGGCGACGGCCTCGCGGACCGGGGTCATGGCCCCATGAGCGGCCACACCTCGACGGCGCCGTCCATGATCGGGAGGAGCTTGGCGACCGCCAGCGCCTGGTCGAGGTCCTCGGCGTCGATGACGAAGAACCCCGCGATCACCTCCTTGGCCTCCAGGAACGGGCCGTCGGTGACCATGCCGCCCTTGTGCACCGTGCGTGCGGTCCGGCTCGGCTGCATGCCGTGCTCGTGGACGACCCGCACGCCCATCGCGGCGATCTTGTCGCTCGCGGCGATGTTGGCCTCCATGACCTCCGGCGGGATGTCGGCGACGCCTCCCGGCAACTCTTTCTCGTAGATCAGGACTGCGAAGTTCGGCATTGCCCGCTCCGTTCTGCCGTGGTCGGGGGAGGCGGTGCGACCGGGCTCACCAGTTGCCGGTCTCGGGGCCCAGCATGCCGTGGGCGAGGGCGCCGGCGCGCACGTAGGTGCTGATCACGATCCCGGTGTCCGACACGGTCGACCCGGTCAGCCCGAGCGTGCCGGGAACCGTCCCGCCGCCGAAGAGACGCTTGCCCGAACCGACCAGCACGGGAAACGTCAGCACCTGGAACTCGTCCACGAGGTCGTGGGCCAGCAGGGTCTGCACGAGGTCGCCGCTGCCGTGCACCTGGATCTCGCCGCCGTCCTCCTCCTTGAGCTTGCGCACCGCGTCCGCGACGTCGCCCTCCAGCAGCGCCGAGTTCCGCCAGGTCAGCTCGGACGCGGTCCGCGACGCGACGTATTTGGGCACCGCGTTGAGCCGCGAGCCGATCGGGTCGTCGTCCTCGGCGAGCGGCCAGGAGGACGCGAAGATGTCGTACGTCTTGCGGCCCAGCAGCAGCGCGTCCAGGCGCTGGACGAACTCGGCCATCCGGGCGATGGTCGCCTCGTCGAAGAACGGCGCCGCCCATCCGCCCTGGTCGAAGCCGCCCTCCCGGTCCTCGTCGGGACCGCCGGGCCCCTGCACGACGCCGTCCAGCGACATGAACGCCGTCACCACGAGCTTGCGCATGGTCCTACCTCCGGGGGTGTTGTCCGGGGCGCCTGGAGGCGCCCTCGTCCTGGACGGCGAACGGGCGGCGCCGAAATCGACAGCCTCGGCAAAAAAACTCGGTGGAAACATCTCGGTGGGAAAAGGTGCGTGCCGGGGGTCTGCCGGTCGGTGCCCGCGCAGTCTGGTGCGCCTGGTGCCCGGGCGGCAAAGTAGACATGTCCTGCTATCACCGTGCGAGTCCCCACCTCGTGGGAGGCGCGTCGTGTTCGTCGCCACTGTGCTCGTGTCGTGTCTGCTCGCCGCCGTCATCGCGCTCTCGGCGGGCTTCAAGCTCACCCACAATCCGGAGGTCGTGCGGCAGTACGCCCGGCTCGGCGTCCCCGAGGACCGGCTCGACCAGCTCGCGGTGCTGCTGCTCGCGGCCGCGGGCGGGCTGCTTGTGGGCCTCGTGTGGTGGCCGATGGGCGCCGCCGCGGCCGGGGGATTGGCGGTCTACTTCCTCGGGGCGGTCGCGGTGCACGTGCGGTCGGGGGTCCTGCGCACGGTCGGCACTCCGCTGCTCATCGAGGCGCTGGCCGTCGCGGCGCTCGTGCTGCGGCTCGGCACGCGCTGAAGCGGGCGTGCCGAGCCGTTCGCGGCGGGTGCGTCGGGGCGGTCGGTGAAGCGCGCCGTGAGCGGGTCGCGCGGGGTGGGGCGCGCGCCCGCGCGATGGTCAGTCGATCCGGACGACCCCGTCGCCAGTCTCGAAGTACACCGCCGTCAGGCCCGCGTCGTCGGCCTCGCCCGGCGGGCTCCAGTCGACGTCCACGTCGTCCAGCGGGTGGTTCTCCGGCTCGCCGAGCCAGTCGGAGACCGTCGACGGGGTGCCCGCGATCGACAGCTTGCGGATGCGTGTGCGCACGTCCGCCGACGGGTGCTCGGACATGTCGAGCCACTGGATGATGTACGGCAGCTGCGGGTCGTCCATCAGGTCCAGGATCCCGATCTGACGCCACTTCAGGTCGTACCGGTCCGGGCGCACCCGGTGCCCGTCCACGGCCGGGCGGCCGAGACGCTCCTCGACCGGCGCGATGTCGTCGACGCGCACCACCCATCCGAGCCAGCCGCCGCCCAGCTCGGCGCGGCGCTTGACCGCGCGGCCGAACGGCGCCGAGTCGGTCGCGGGGTGGTCGAGCGTGGTGACCACCTCCATGTACATGCCGCCCGCCAGCGGCAGGACGAAGTTGCGTGTTCCGAAGCGCGGATGCACGCCGCCGTCCTGGAACGGCGCGCCGAGCATCGAGCCGAGCCGCCCGACGGTCGAGACGAACTCGCCGGGGGAGACGGCGTAGGAGACGTGGTCGAGTCGCATGCCGCGGCTCCTTCCCAGGTCGGGGAGGGCCAACCGTCCGGCCGGGCGGTTCCGGCGAAGGTTCCCACGAAGGGGTGACGCGGCCGACATCAGCCGTACGGCGGCTTCCGGAGCGCCCGCGTGCCGCCGTTCAATGCGTGTTCATCGCCGCCCGCGGTCGTTGGGCTGTCTGGCTGGTAACAGCCGCCTGCCTCCATTTGCCTCCGGGAGTACCCCTTCATGACGACCCCTGCCCGCACGTCATCGGCGGGGTGCCGATGACGCCCCCGACCACGACCGTCGGGACCACCGGCACCGCCCCCGGCACCGCGCCGACCGGGCGCACGCTGCACGACGACCCGCGGTTCCGCGAGCTCAGGCGGCGGTTCCGCCGGTTCGCCTTCCCGGTCACCGCGGCCTTCCTCGGGTGGTACCTGCTGTACGTGCTGCTCTGCGCGTACGCCCGCGACTTCATGGCCCGCGAGATCTCCGGCAACATCAACGTCGCACTCGTTTTCGGACTCGGCCAGTTCGCCGCGACGTTCCTGACCGCGTGGATCTACTCGCGCTTCGCGGACCGCCGCCTCGACCCGCTGTCCGCCGAACTGCGCGCCGCCGCCGAGCGCGGCGAGGTGGCGTCGTGAACGACCACAAGACCCTCACCGTCGCGCTGTTCACCGTCTTCATCGTCGCGACCCTCGCCATCACCGTCGTCGCCGGGCGGCGCACCCGCAGCGCGGCCGACTTCTACGCGGGCGGCCGGTCCTTCTCGCCGCTCCAGAACGGCGTCGCGATCGGCGGGGACTACATGTCCGCCGCGTCCTTCCTCGGCATCGCCGGGATCCTGGCGCTGTCCGGCTACGACGGCTTCCTCTACTCCATCGGCTTCCTGGTGGCGTGGATCGTCGCCCTGCTCCTGGTCGCCGAACCGCTGCGCAACAGCGGCCGGTTCACCATGGCCGACGCCATCTCCGAGCGGCTGCGCTCTCCGCAGGTGCGGGTCGCGGCCGGCATCTCCACCATCGTGGTGTCGATCTTCTACCTGCTGGCCCAGATGGTCGGCGCGGCGTCGGTGATCTCGCTGCTGCTGGGCGTGTCCTCGGACGCCTCGCGGATCTGGACCATCGTCGCGGTCGGCGCACTGATGATCTTCTACGTCACGGTCGGCGGCATGAAGGGCACCACCTGGGTGCAGATCGTCAAGGCGGTCCTGCTCATGATCGGGGCCTGCGTCATGACGGTGTGGGTGCTCGCCAAGTTCGACTTCGCGGTGTCCGACCTGCTGGGTGCCGCGGCCGACCAGTCCGGCAAGGGCGACGCGTTCCTGCAACCCGGCCTCAAGTACGGAGCCACCGACGGCTGGTCCAGGCTGGACATGATCAGCCTCGGCATCGCCCTGGTCCTCGGCACCGCCGCCCTGCCGCACATCCTCGTGCGCTTCTACACCGTGCCGGACGCGAAGGCCGCCCGTAAGTCGGTCAACTGGGCGATCGGCATCATCGGCACCTTCTACCTGATGACCCTGGTCATCGGCTTCGGCGCGGCCGCACTGGTCGGCAGCAAGGCGATCCGTGGCGCGGACCCGTCCGGCAACACGGCCGCGACGCGGCTGGCCGAGCACCTCGGCGGCGGGCCGGGCAGCACCGGCGGCGCGGTGATGCTGGCGTTCATCGCCGCCGTGGCCTTCGCCACGATCCTGGCCGTGGTGGCGGGGCTGACGCTCGCCTCGTCCTCGTCGTTCGCGCACGACCTGTACGCCGGGGTGCTCAAGCGCGGCGGCACCACGGACGCCGAGGAGGTCAAGGTCGCCCGGATCGCCGCCGTCGTCATCGGCGCCGTGGCCATCGCCCTGTCGGTGTTCGCGCGCGAGCTCAACGTCGCGTTCCTGGTGGCACTCGCCTTCGCCATCGCCGCGTCGGCGAACCTCCCGGCCATCGTGTTCGCGCTCTTCTGGCGGCGCTTCACCAAGGCCGGGGCCATCGCGGGCGTCTTCGGCGGCCTGGTCTCGGCCGTCGCGGTCGTGGCGCTGTCGCCGATCGTGTGGGGCGGGGCGAGCGACACGAAGCCCGCGGTGACGCTCACCGCCGCGCAGGCCGACAAGTGCGGCGTCCCGGACGGTTCGCGGGCCGTCGGCAACCCGACCGCACTCGCCTCGTGCACGACCGTCGCACCGATCCCGCTGGAGAACCCGGGGCTCATCTCGATCCCGGTCGGGTTCCTGTGCGCGGCCGCCGGGACCCTGCTCACCGGCAGGGGCCGGACCGACGAGGACGACGCGTCTTTCGAGGAGATGGAGGTACGCGCCCTCACCGGGGTCGGCGCGCACTGACGGATGGGACGGACGGGCGCCCGGCACCGCGCGGTGCCGGGCCGCCGCCCTTCCGGCGCGGACCCGCCGACATATCACCTGTCCGGGGGACTCCACCAGGCCCGGGCCCCACCCGGTGCCGGATCACCGGGCGCCGTACGTCACAGTTGATGCCATGGCTCCATCACCTCGCACGCCGGGACCGGGCGCGTTCCGGGCCGTCGCGCTGATCGCCCTCGGCATCGCCCTGTTCCTCGGCGCGCTGATGCTCGGCGACAGCATGGACGACCTGCACGGGTCCGGCGGCCACCACAGCGGCGGATCCACCAGCGGCATGGCCGACATGGCCGCCTCGCTGGGCCCGCCGACGTTCGCCCGGATGTTCGGCTGGTACCCCGAACCGCTGTTCCTCGCGGGCGGCATCGCCGCCGTCCTGCTGTACGGCGCCGGGGTGTGGCGGCTGCGCTCCAGAGGCGACAAGTGGTCGATCGGCCGCACGCTGGCGTGGCTCGCGGGTGTGGGCACCGTGCTGCTCTCGACGTCCACCGGGCTTGCGGCGTACGGCACCGCCCTGTTCAGCGTGCACATGGTGCAGCACATGATCCTGAGCATGCTCTCGCCGATCCTGCTGCTGCTCGGCGCGCCCATCACCCTCGCGCTGCGGTCGCTGCGGCCCGCGCACAAGGGCGCCGACGGCAAGCCGGGCCGGGGGCCGCGCGAAGTGCTGCTCGCCGTGCTGCACAGCCGGTTCGCGGCGGTCATGTCGTCGCCCGGCGTGACGCTCCCGCTGTTCATCGCGAGCCTCTACGTCCTCTACTTCACCCCGCTGTTCGACCTGGCCATGGGCAACATGTGGGGCCACCGCTGGATGATGGTCCACTTCCTGGCGGTCGGCCTGCTGTTCTTCTGGCCGATCATGGGAATCGACCCCGCGCCCCGGAAACACGGCTACGTCATGAAGATGCTGGAACTGTTCGCGGGGATGCCCTTCCACGCGTTCTTCGGCGTCGCGGTGATGATGTCGTCGTCGCTGATCGTCGACTCCTTCGAGACGCCACCCGCGTCGTGGGGCACGGACGTCCTCGCCGACCAGCAGATGGGCGGCGGCATCGCATGGGCGTTCGGCGAGGTGCCGACGGTCATCGTGCTCCTGGTGATCTTCTCCCAGTGGATGAGCTCGGAGGAACGGCTCGCCCGCCGCAAGGACCGCGCCGCCGACCGCGACGGCGACGCGGAACTGGACGCGTACAACGCCTACTTGTCGCGCCTGGCCGGGGGTGCCCCGGTGCCGGGGAACGCCGAGGCCGCGCAGTCGCCCGGGGCCGCCGAGGCCGTGTCGCATCCCGGGGCCGCCGAGGCAGCGACGACCGGTTCGGCCCCGACGTCCGGTACCGCCGCCGCAGGGCAGCAAGGCTGAGGCGGATGCCGGAGCACAGCGCCGAACGCCTGGCCGCGGAACTGGCCGCGGCCGGGCACCTGCGCCCCGACTGGGCCGACGCATGGCGTGCCGTCGACCGCGCCGCGTTCGTGCCCGCGCGCGTGTGGGTCGCCGACCCCGACGGCTACCGTCGCTTCGACCGCGGTGACGACCCGGACCGCTGGCGCGCGCTCGTCCACTCCGACACGGTCCTCGTCACCCAGGTCGAGGGCGGCACGGCCGAGCCCGAGGTCTCGTCGTGGCCGACGAGCAGCGCGATGATGCCGCGCATGGTGGCCGGCATGCTGGCGGCGCTGGACGTCGCCGACAGTCACCGCGTCCTGGAGATCGGCACAGGTGTCGGCATCGGTGCCGCGTTGCTGAGCGCACGGCTCGGTGACGGGTCCGTCACCTCGATCGAGGTGGACCCGGTGGTGGCCGCGGGAGCCCGGCGGTCGCTCGACCGCGCGGGGTGGCGGCCGTATCTGGCGGTGGGTGACGGCATGGCCGGCGTGCCGGAGCGCGCGCCGTTCGACCGCGTGTTGTCGACGTGTTCGGTACGCACGGTGCCGTGGCCCTGGATCGCCCAGACGCGCCCGGGCGGCCGCGTCCTGACGCCGTGGGGCACCGGGCTCTACAACGGTGTCCTGCTCGACCTCGACGTGGCGGAGGACGCCGACGGTCGGTACGCCACCGGGCGCGTGGTCGGCGACGCGGCGTTCATGTGGGAGCGCGGACAGGGCACGGCCCCCGACTCTGCGCTCGGCGGCATGGCCAAGGCGACCATGGCCCCCGACTGTGCGCCCGGCGGCCCGGTCGAGGCGACCGGCACGGCCGTGACCACCGCGCTCGACGCCCGTGTGCTCTCCGGATCGCGCGACGCCGCGTTCGCGGTCGGCCTGATGGTGCCGGGCGTCCGCGCCCACGTCCACCGCACGGCCGCCGGGCCGCTCGGGGCCGCGGCGCTCGACGCGCTCACGCTGCTGCTCGCGGACGAGGAGACCGGCTCCTGGACGCGCGTCGAACATGTGCCGGGGCGTACCGAATTCGCGGCCGCGTGCTTCGGCCCGCGCGACATCCTGGGCGAGGTCGAGACGGCTTTGCGCTGGTGGTACGACGCGGGACGACCCGCGCGTTCGCGGCTCGGCGTGACGGTGCGCGAGTCCGGCCAGGCCGAATGGCTCGACTCGCCCGGCAACCCGGTCCGCGCGGCGGCTCGCTGAGCCGGTCCCGACTGCGGTCCTGGCTGCGGGCTGGATCGCGGACGCTCGCCCTGCCTTTGTGCGCGCTCGTGCTGCGTCCCGGTCAGAGACGCGCCCGCGCCGCCGCGACCTCGGCGCGCAACTCGGCCGACAGGGACGGCTCGTCCGGGTCCGCCGCCGGGGTGCGGGCGTCGAGCAGGTCGAGCTGGCGTTCCTGGACGTCCGCGATGCGCGCCCGCACCCCCGGAGTCCGGGCGATCCGCCGCGCCCGCACGCGGCTGCGGCGGCCCAGCAGGGTCGCCGCCTCGGACGGCCGCACCGTGTCGTACGCCGCCTCCTCCCGCGCGACCTCCCGCAACCGCGCCCGATAGCGTCGGCGCACCGCCCGGAACACCAGCAGCGCGACGACCAGGTTCAGCGCGACCTTGACGACTATGCCGCCCGGGAAGCCGAGGATCGGCGCGTTGAACTGCCAGTGCATGGCCATCGCCAGCACCCAGAACGCCACCGCGAGGCCGACGCGCCGGGCCGCGGGGGTCCCGTCCCGCGCCACCAGGAAGCCGATGCCGGTGCCCGCGACGGCGGTCATGGCCCAGTGCGAGCCCCACCCGGTGAGCAGCACGCGGACGACGAAGGACCCGACGACCGAGCCGCCCGGCGAGGTGGCGCCTTGCAGCAGGATGTTGTTGAGCGCGTACATGAGGTTCTCGGTCGCCTGGAAGCCGAGGCCGACCAGGGCGCCGTAGACCCAGCCGTCGACGGGCCCGCGCACCGCCCGCGCCGCCGCGAACGTCAGCATCACGACGCCGCAGAGCTTCAGCGTCTCCTCGTTCCACGGTGCGGTCAGGGCCGCGCTCCAGTCGTCCGCGAACTCGACGCCGCGCGTGCGGGCCCAGACGGCGCCCAGCCCGGTGTTGGCGATGACCGCGCAGCCGGTCGCGGCGGTCATGCCCCAGACCACGCAGGCGACGGAGGGCGGGCCGGGCGGCGGGCGGACCGGGCGTACGCGGCGGGCCAGGGCGTATCCGAAGAAGAGCGTGGGGACGAGCAGGCCGGCCGCGAGGGCGGTCGCGGCCGGGAACACCCGGACGGCGTCGAAGTAGTTGAGGCCCAGCGAGACCGCGCCGAACACGCAGGCCGCCACGGCGACCCACAGCGAGAACGAACGGGCGGAGAGTGCGCCCGTCACGGGGCGGGCCCGGCGAAGGAGAGCGAACGGATGACGGCGAGTGCGGCGGCGTGGTCGGCGTCGGCGTCGGTGAGGTCGGTGGTGTCGGTGTCGGTGTCCGACGGGGCCAGGGCGATCATCCGGATGGCGAAGCTCCCGTCCGGGGCCGGGTAGACGGCGGCGGTGCCGCGCTCGTCGCCTTGGGTGAGGCCGCCGATGCTGCCCCGCGCGCCGTTCGCCGAGAGCACCGGCGTGGGCGGGCCGAGACGTGCGTCCGAGGACGACACGCGGACGCTGCGGCGCAGTCCGTCCCACAGGCGGTCCGCGTAGTCGGACGACATCAGGCCGAGGTACGCCACGCTCAGTTCGGTGGAGCCGCGCGTCAGCACGTACTCCTGCGAGGGCGTCGTCTCGGACTCGGCCATCGTCCAGCCGCCGCCGAGCGTGAACCACGCGTGGTCGCCGTCGCCCGGACCCACGCGCAGGACGGCGCCGTCCGGAAGCTCGCGGTCGTCGGACAGCCGCGAGGCGAGGAACGGCCAACCGGCGACGAGCAGCGCCATGACGGCGAGGACGGCCGGCGGCCCCCACCACGGGGCACGGCGGCCCCGGCGGTCGGCGGTACGCGGCTGGGCCATTCCACCAGCGTTGGCCCTGCCACCCGAGCCTGCCTGCCGAGTGTCCGCCGGTGGGGTGAACGGTGACCCGGACGGGTGACCTACGCGTAGTACCGTGCCTCGATCACGTTGCCGTCCGGGTCGGTGAAGTAGAACGTGCGCGGCGCGAGGCCGCGGGCGCCGAAGGAGTTCTCCAGGCCCACCGACGTGTCGCCGCCTTCGTCCTCGACCCGCTTGCGCAGGGCCTCGAAGTCGACGAGCGGCAGCGCGACGCAGATGTGGTTCACCCGGTGGCCGGACGCGCCGGGCACCTTGAAGCTCTCGTCCACGCCCGGCGCGCTCGACTTCGCGGCGAGGTCGATGATGCTGTGCTCGGACACGCGGACGCTGGGGAACGGGGCGGTGCCGTCCCGGAACTCCTGCGCGCGCACGCCGGGGAAACCGACCACGCGCTCGTAGAAGTCCAGTGACCTGAGCTGGTCCTCCACCCAGATCACAATGTGGTCGATGGTCGCCTGCACGTCGCCACGCCCTTCACCGCACCGGGATTTGCGCTGCTGCCCTCGTATGTCGCTGGCGGCTCACGGCCGCCAGGCCGCGTCCGGGTCGTCGAACATCGTAGCCGGGTCGGGCAGGATCACGGCGCTGAGCGGCTTGTGCATCCAATCCCGGTCGATCCGGACGCACATCACGCGCTCCAGCAGGGCGAGGCAGGAGGCGCCGGCGGACGAGGCGTCCGGGCGCACCCCCTCCGCCCAGCGCGGCAGCGGCACGGAGAGTCCGGCGGGGACGCGTCTGGTGTCGACCGGGTCGAAGACGACCTGGACGTGCCCGTCCTCCGCGTACATCACCTGGTGGTCGCCGTGCATGTCCCAGTACGCGCTGAAGAACCGGCCGCCGTCTGCCGACGCGCGGCGGGCGATCTCCGGGATGCTGCCGTGGAATCCGGTGTTCTCGATCGTCACGACGCAGGAGTCGGTCGACACGATCAGCATGGGATGGAAGGAGCCGGCCTCGGGCAGGGCCAGGACGTCACCTATCTGACGGAACGTCATGATCCGGCGGGGCGCCTGTGTTCCGCCGAACGCCGCGACGACCTCGTCCTCCGTGCGGCCGGTGGCGACGGTGATGGTGAGTGCGACAAGTCCGTCCTGTTCGGCCCACCGGTAGCGCTCGACCAGTGTGTCCAGCATCGGAGTCTCCAGCCTGTCGTGATCGTCCTGCCCGGTTCCAGGATGCCCGTCGCGTCGGACAATGGTGGCGGGTTCACGCAACGCGAACGCGCGCTCACCCGATTCGGAGCGGTTGCGACGGAGATCCGTTCTCCCCGGGACGGACGTGCGGGGGTGCGCGTTCCCGGCGGAGGTGCCGCCGGGGCGTGGGAGGCGGCAAAACGCCTGGTGGAAGGGGGCGTTCGGGGGCGTCGTCACGAACGGGGCTCCGCGGTCAGGCCGCTGAGGTGGTCGCGGGCGGCCAGCAGCGCGGTGCCGTCCGGACCGGGTACCCGACGGCGGAGGTCGATGATGCCCGGCCCCAGGTGGCGCGCCGCCTCGCTGCGGCCGAGGCGCAGCCACAGCGCCTGCGCGGCGTCGGCGGCGGAGCGGGCCGCCGCGTCGTCCGGGTCCCCGGCCTCGGCGAGCCGGTGCGCGAGCGTCGTGTACTGCCGGGCGGCGGTCGCGAACAGGCCCGCGGACGCGGTCAGATGGGCGCGTACCTCGTAGGCGTTGAGCGTGAACGGATGGGCCGGGCCGTGCCGCGCCTCGACGCCGCGCATCAACTCCTCGGCGAGGGTGAGGGCTTCGACGTGGTTGTCGTGGGCCGCGGCGTCCTTTATGGCGAACAGCGCCGCGCGCAGCTCGTCGGGCGGCCGGGCGGCCTTGCCGGGCAGTTCGCCGCGCGGCGGTTTGGCGGAGCCGTTGCGGGCCGGGACGGCTTCTCCGGGCGGGGCCGGGGAGGGGGGAGCGGGCGGGGGAGGGGGAGCGAGACGCGGGGCCGTGGCCGCGGGTGGGGGTACGAGCCTGCCCGCGGCGGGCGGGTGCACGAGTTCGGCTGCGGGGCGCGGCACCAGTTCGCCCGCGCTTGTCGGGGGCACGGGTGGGGCGGGCGCGGGTTGTTCGGGGACTGGTTCGCGCGCGGCTGGTGGCTCGGGCCGACGGGCCGTCAGTGCGCTTACGCGCGTCCGGGCTCCGGTCAGTCCGCGCCCGCCCGGTCCCGGGATGTGCTCGCGTACCGCGATGAGGCGTACGCCCGTCGGCACGACCGCCGCGTCGTCGTCGGCCACGCGCAGCCACAGCGCGTGCGCGTTGTCCGCCGCGGAGATCGTGTCGGGGTGTTCGGGCCCGCGCGCCAGCAGCCGCGACTCGGCGATGTCCAGGTACCTCGTCACCGCATCGGCCAACTGCCCGGATTCCGCGGTGAGATACGCCCGCACCTCGCGAACGTTCAGGGTGTGCGGGTGGTCCCGGCCCAGGTCGGCGACCAGCGCGTCGATGATGGCGTCCGCCGCTCCCAGCGCCTCGTCGTGGCGTCCGTCCGCGGCGATCGCCGCGACGTCGGCCAGCGCCTCGCGCAATTCCGGCGGCGGGGGCAGCGGTTCGTCGGACGGCGTGCGCGGCGCCGACAACTCCTCCAGGTGCGCGGCCGCGGCCTCGCGCGTGTGCGTGCCGCTGCCCAGCACCAGTTCCCGCAGCGCCACGACCGCGGGACCCAGGTCACGAGCCTGCGCGACGTCCGGCAGGTCGAGCCACAGCGTGTGCGCGGCATCGGCGGCGGCGATGGTGGTGGCGTGTCCTGGGCCGTGGATCCGGGCGCTGCGGCGGGCCGTCTCGGTGTACAGCGTCACCGCCTCGCCCGTACGTCCGGCGCGTGCGGTCAGCCACGCCCACGTCTCCAACGCGTCGAGTGTGTCGCGGTGTTCCGGACCGAGGCCGTAGCGGGTCTCCATGTCGTGGGTTATCGCCCGGGCCAGTTCCAGCGCCTGGTCGAAGCTCCCCGCGGCGACCGCCGCGCGCAGCTCGCCCAACCGCTCGCGGTACAGGTACGGGCCCGCCGCCCGGTCCCCCTCGGCGGGGCGTGGCAGTAGGTGAGGGACCGTCACACGCAGTTGTGCGGTGGCCTGTTCCGGCAGCGGCGGGGCCTCGGCGGGTTCCGCCGTCAGCGGGTCCGTCACGGGCGCCGCGGCCCGTGGAGCCTGGCCGGGGACGGCGCGGTGTCGCCCGGTCGCCTCGCCTCCGTGCCCGGTGCCGTGCGGCAGCGCGTACGAGCCCTCCGCGGGCGTCCGGTTCACGATCCGCAGCGTGGTGTCGGCGGGCGGCACGATCTGCACCGAGCCCTCGGGCAGTTGCGCCCGCGCGAAGACCGCCGGGTGCACGGTTGCGGGATCCACCGTCCCCGGGCAGTCCGGGAAGCCGCGCCGCGCCGCGCCCGTCAGGGTGCGGGTGAACGCGTGCGGCGGGTCGTCGCGGGTGGCCGGCGGGGCGAGGACGGCCCACAGCGGCAGCCGGTCCGCCAGCAGACCCGGGGACACCGTGACTTGGGCGCGGAGTTCGGACGAGGCGGTCAGGTCCGCGATCACGAGCGTGGCGCGCGGGTCGCGGACGCGCAGCGTGTCGGCGAGCCAGGCCCACGGGAGCCCGTCGTACCGCACGCTCTGCGCCGAGGTGTCGCCCAGCGTAAGGTGCAACTCCCCGCGCCGGTCCGGCATGAGATGACCGGTCAGATACACGATGACCGGTCCGGGGGTGACCGAGCAGCGTTCGAGGTAGCCGCGCACCGTCTGCGGGCCCGAGCCCGCGGGCAACTGGACCACGTCGGCGGGCGCGTCCGGGACCAGGATCTGCGGCGGCAGGCCGACCCAGCCGGCGATGGCCGCCTCGGCGTCCGCCAACGCCCGGCCTTTGCGCCGTCCTTGGCCGACCCCGGTCACCAGCAGGACGAACCCTCGCGGGGTTTCCATGGGTTCGAATGGCTGGTTCGCCTGGTACGGCGAGCTTTCGTTGGACATGCCTACCCCCGCGCGATGACGCGATTCCGGCCAGCAGCGGGAACTTACCGCACGTCCCGATGCACCCGGTATGCCCCGCCCGTGCCACGCCCACCGCCGAAGGCTTCCAACCTTCCGGTAGTGCACGTGAGTTGGCCGGATAGAAGGGACAATGCCCTGGGTCGTGTCTGCACATTCGCACCGGACCCGCGAAGCGCGGCATGCGGGATGTCCGGCGGGATTGGGTATGCACTTCCCGGGCTTCGAACGCATATGCGTGGTTGTGGGCGGCAGTTCCGGCTACGGACGGACCGCGGCTGGACACGCAGGGGTGGCCTCGGGGCAGGATGGCATGACCGAGATCGGGCGCGACGCTTTTCGGTGGCCCGGGCACCGCCCAGTTCGGACCGCCGTGGGATCGGGGGCACCATGCGGCAGACGACGGTCGCCGGACGGCCGGGTACCGAGGCCGGGCCGGTGTTTCCCCGCGAACGGGCGGGCCGGGCCGACGAGGCGGGCCGCGCGGGCGCGGTCCGGCTCTCGGGAGGTGCGGCGTGAAGCCCGGGCGGGCCGTCGCCGGGTTCCTGGCCGTGCCGTTCCTCCTCATGGTGGCGGGGCTGTTGGTGATCGCGGCGCTGGCCGGAGGGCTGCCCTCGACGAGCCCGGTGGGTTCGCGCCTCAACGCGGCCTTCAACGGCGCGCAGGTTCCGGCGGAGTACCGCGAGTGGGTCATCCGGGCCGGCCAGACCTGCCCCGAGGTCACGCCGCAGTTGCTCGCCGCGCAATTGGAGCAGGAGTCGGGCTGGAACCCGACGGTCGTCAGCCCGGTTGGGGCCATGGGCATCGCCCAGTTCATGCCCGGCACGTGGCCGAACTGGAGCGAGGACAACGACGGTGGCGGCGTGAGCCCGTACCATCCGGGTGACGCGATCATGGCGGCGGCGCGGTACGACTGCGCGCTCGCCAAGATCGTGCGCGGGTACATCGAGTCGGGACGGGCGAGCGGAGACGTGCAGGACCTCATGCTCGCGGCATACAACGCCGGTCCCAATGCAGTGCTGAACTACAGGGGCATCCCGCCCTACGCCGAGACCCAGAACTACGTCCGGGTCATCCGCACCCTCATGAACAAGTACCAGGACGTCACCCCCGACATCGCCGCCGGGACCCCGTTCGGCTCGGCGGTCGTCGAGTTCGCCATGCGCCAGCGTGGACTGCCGTATTCGTGGGGCGGGGGCGACACGTCGGGTCCGTCCATGGGCTTCGGCAACGGCGCGGGCGTCACGGGGTTCGACTGTTCGAGCCTGGTCCAGTACGCGGTGTACCACGCGTCCGGCGGCAAGCTCCTGCTGCCGCGCGTCTCGCAGGCGCAGGTGACAGTGGGTCAGGAGGTGCCGCGCGACTTCGCGGCGATGATGCCCGGCGACGTGATCGGCTTCGACCCGTACCGCAACGGCGACTACAGCCACATCGGCATCTACATCGGCAACGGCCAGATGGTGCACGCGCCGAAGACCGGGGACGTGGTCAAGGTCTCCGACCTTTCGGAGTCCTATTACGCGAACGCCACCTGGAGCGTACGGAGGTACGGATGAGCTCCGGCGGACCCGGCATGCGCGCGGCCCAAGGGTTGCGCGGCACCGTGGCGTTGCTCACGTTTCTCGCGCTGATCGTGGGTGCCGCGCTGTTCGGCGGATGCGACATCGTCGGCAAGGCGGCCAGGACGGACGACGCGGCCGACGACACGCCCGCCGCGTCGACGTCGTCCGCGTCGAACGCCGCGCCGGCGACCGTGCCCCCCGCGCAGCCCATCCCGCGCGGCACCGCGACGCCCACGCTGCCGCTGCCGAGCACCGCGCAGGTGGCGCAAAGCGACGCGACGGCGGTGTCCTCGGCGGCGCTCACGGTGATGTTCACGTACGACACGACCACGGACACGACTGCGCAGGACGCGGTGCTGCGGGCGCAGCCGTGGCTGACCGAGGCCTACGCGGCGGTGCAGCGCGAACATGTCTCGGTCGGCCCGCCGGGTGCGCAGTGGACCGAATGGACGGGGCACCAGGCGTACACGACCCCGGCGTTGGAGCGCGGGCGTGACCAGGCGCCGCCCGACACCGCGACGACCGCGTACCGGCAGTGGCTCGTGCGCTACACGCCGACCGGCCGCGACGGATGGAAGGGGAACGAAACCGCCGTGGTGGTCTTCACGGTCCTCACGCGCCCGTCCGCGACCGAACCGTGGCGTGTCTCGGACATGCTCGTGAGGTCGTGAGCGGGTGTCGCGGGGAAGGACGGGGTACGACGGCGCGGGGGGCGGCGCCGAGGACGAGAGCGCCGCACGGGCGGGCGCCGAGGGTGAGGGCACCGAAATGGGGGAGGGAGGCCAGCAGTTGTCCGGCGAGAGGTACGGTCACGGGCGCACGGATCCCCCGGTTGACTCCGGGCGCGGGCCGCTCGACGACCTGCCCACTCCGGCTTGGCTGTTGGCGCTTGAGGAGGACGGGGAGCAGACGGAGCCGGAGGAACCGGGTGGGGCGGGGGAGTCGGATGGGGCGGGGGAGCCGGGGGACGACGTACGCGAAGCGCCGGAGGAGCCTGCGGAGTCCGGGGAGCCGGAGGCGCTGACCGCGGAGGACTCCGGCGAGTGGGCGGCCGTGGCGGCGCCCGGGGAGGCCGGAATCCGTCTGTCGGTTCCGGACGCCGTGCGACACGAGCCGCCGACGGAACAGCCGTTCCCGGACAGGCGCGTTCCGAGGGAGTCGGCGGGAACGGACATACCGCCACCGGGTGAAGCGCAACTGCCGCACGGGGAAGGGCCGGAGACCGCGGCGCCCCCACCCGCGACCGGGACGCGGCCCGCGGTGCGCGCTCCCGAGGGAGGGCGGCGTGCCGTGCCCGCCCCCGAAATCGAGCGTCCCGCACCGCGCGTCGAGCCGCCCGCGCCCCGCCTGCCGCCCGCCTTGGCGGCGGGTCCGGAGGCCGCCGGGCCGGTGCTGTCCGGGCCACCCGCGCGGCCACCGGCGGCACCGCGCGTCGGTCCGCGGGTGGGGCCGCGGGTGGGCCCGCCGCACCGTCCTCAGGACCAGCCCGTGGCGCCTTCCGCGACAGCACCGTTGCCGCGTGCGTTTCCGACGGCCGCCGGTCCTGTTCCCGTGGTGCCCGCACCGGACATCGAACGGCCCGCGCCGCGCGTACCGCCCGTCGAGCCCGGGCGGGGTGTGGCGGCCCTGCTCGGTGACGCCGTCGAGGACCCCGAACCGCCGCGCACCGGAGAGGCTTCGGCGCACCGGGACTCCGTCGCGGCCGACAATCCGCCGCCGCCCGAAGGCGAACCGTGGCCGCATCCGGCTCCGCCGACTGCCGCTCCGACCGGCGCTTCGACTGCTGCTCCGACTGGCGCTTCGACTGGCGCTTCGACCACCGCTCCGAACGCTGCGCACGCCGATCGGCCGCGCACAGCCCACGCAACGCCGAACCCGGTACCCCACCGCACCCCGCACCCCGCGCCGCCGCGCGACTTGCGCGACGATCGGCCCCTTCCGGGCGGCGCTTTCCCGCCGCCGGCGCCCGACGAGGAACCCGTGTCGACGGCAACCCCCGTACCGGCGAAGGCACCGGCACCGCGTCCCGCGCCGTCGCCGTCGCCGTCGCCGTCGCCGTCGCCGTCGCCGTCGCCGTCGCCGTCGCCGTCGCCGTCGCCGCCGCCGCCTCCGCCTCCGCCTCCGCCTCCGGCGGAGCGTCCGGTCTGGGACGGACCGGTCTGGGAGGGGCCGGGCGAACCTCCGTTCGGCTTCGCGCCCCGCCCGGGACACGACCCGGCCCCCGAGCCGCGAGTCGAGGATGAGCCCGGTCCCGATCCCGATCCCGACCTCGAACCGGACCCGTTCCCCGCCGCCGCGTACGCGACCGACGACGACAACTCCTGGCGCTCCCAGGGCGACACACCCTGGCCGCCGGACGCGTCGGCCGCGGATCGCGGCGCCACACACGTCGTTCGGTTCCAGGGCGACGAGGTCTGGGACGAACCCCTGCGGCGGCCACCGCTGTTCCGGCGGCTCGTCATCATCACCGCGGTGTTCGCGGTGCTCGTCGCGGCGTTCGTCGTCCTCGCGTTCGTGAAGCGCGGCGACGACGGCGACAAGGAGGCGCCGCCGTCGAACTCGCCCAGCCCGCCTTCCTCGGCTGCGGCCGGCCGTTCCGCTGTACTACCCGCCGCGGCGCCTGCCGGATGGTCGCGTACCGCCGCCTGGACCGCCGTCGTCGCCCCGCCGACCGCGCGCGCGGCCACCATCGCCTCCGGCACGACGGCGGTCGCGGTCATCACGCCCGCGAATCAGGTCGCGATCCTGGACCCGGCGGACGGGCGCGTGCGGCGTGCGTTCGACCTGCCGCGGGGCGAACACCGGGGCGTCGAACTCGGCGTCGTGGACGGCACGGTGTCGGTGCTCGTACACGCGGGCGACGTGCTCGCGTACGCCCCCGCCGACGGCTCCGCGGCGCCCACGACACTCGACCTGCCCGCGTCCGCCGTCGTCAGCTACGCGGGGGACTCGCCGCTGATCGTCGACGGCACCGACGTCCAGGTCGTCCGTGACGGCAGGCTGGCCCGGGTCCAACTCCCGCCCGGGGCAACGCCCATGGCCGCGGACGGGACGAACGTCATCGCCGCCGTGGCAGTGGGCCCGTGGTGGAACGCCGCACCGGGCCGCGAACCCGCGGCCGTCGCACCGGAGCCGCCGCGACCGGGGGCGACGCTGTCCCGGATCGCCGCCGCCGGGCACAACCGCGTCGCGGTGGTGTGGACCGGGCCGGACGCCGCGACGGCCACGGTGGTGCTGTACGACGCGGCCACCGGAGCGCCCCGCATCACCGCGGACGCGCCGCTGGACGAAATGCGCCGCACGGCGTGGGTCTGGGGCGCCGACGGGCAGGTGGCCGCGCTGGGCCCGCTGGTCTTCGACCTGAAGGGCGGGAAAGCCGCGGTGCGTTCGGGGTTCGGGCCGGTAATCGGTTGGGGCAACCTCCTGTACGGACAGACCGCCGCCGATCCGCAGAGCGCCGTCGTCGTGGACGGCACCGACCCGAAGGGCGCGCCCGTACCGCTCGGAACCGGCGTACCCCTGCCGTGGGGAGGCCCGACCGGGCGGCTCATCCTGATCCTCGACGCCGCACCCTCGACCGCACCGACCCTGTACGCCCTCACCCGCGAGGGTGCGGCGGGATCGGCGGGCGGCACCGGCAGCACGGTCGGCAGCGGCACGAACGGCACGGCAACGTCGACGTAAGAAGGTTGGTCCGTATAGCCACAAGGAGTCTCAGCATGGACCTGGTTCCACATCACCCGCCATTACCCTCCACCGCTCTCACCGCGCCGAGCGAACACCTCGCATGCGCGACCGCATCCACATCCACACCCGCGACCGCCCGACTCGCGGCCGCTCCCCACCCGGTGAACCCGTCCCGGGCCCGGCGCACTCTCCTCGCGCCCCTCAACACCCGGCTTCGCAAAGCCCCTTCGGAACGTATGCCGCCGCCCTCCCGCACGATTGATCCGCGCGCGACACGGAGCACCCCGGAAGCACCCGCCGCGACCCCCCGACCCGGTTCGACCACCCCGCCTTAGCCACCGACCGCCAACCCGCTGGCGTAGCGGGCCGGACGCCGGAAAGATCGACGAAGCGCCACACCAACGCAGGAGTTCGCATGACCGTAAGGCCGGACGCCCGACCCCGTCGGGCTGCGGTGCCGCACTCGGGCACGGCGGCGGAGCCAGGCCCGCGTCGCGGTGCCCCGGGGCTGCCGACCCCCGGAACCCCCACGACGGACATGCGCCCCACCACACCCCCCACCCCCACCCCCTGGCCCCCCACCCGCTCCCACCGCCCCTCCCACCACCCCCGGCACGCCTACGTGTACGAGCCGCCCGATGCCAAAGCCGCACTCATCACCGGTGACATGTCGGCGGGGCACGGTGCCGAGGGTGTCGATGCGCGGGGTGCGGAACGCCTGGACCCCACCGGCGACTTGTTGGGAGAACGATGCGTCGACGCGGCGCACGCTGTGCCATCTAGTGCGCGCACGCACGTGCGAACTCGGCCCCGGTCGCGCCGCATGCGCAGTGCCGCTGCTCTGCTGGCGGTGCTGGCCCCGGTCGTAGCAGGTCTGCTTGCCGCGGTGCTGCTCAGCGGCGAACGGGCGTCCGCGCAGCCTGCCGCGCGTCCGGCCGCACCGAACGCCGTGGGATTGGCGGGGCGTCCGGCCGCACAGGCCGCCGCGCCGCACGACGAACGGGCCGCCGTGCCGGGCCTCCACCCGCGAGCCACGCCGCCGAGTTCTCCGCCGCCCTCCACCTCGCCGACGGGCACGTCCTCGCCGAGTCCCAGCGGCTCCCCGGGCAGCGGTGGCTACGCGTCGTTCTGCGACCAGCTCACGAGCCCGGCGAAGGAGGAGTGCCAGGCGCGGACCGGCAGCAACCCGCTGACCTTCGCCGCGGACCCGCTCGGGGCGATCGCCAAGTCGACGGCCGAGGCGGCGGTGTGGTTCATCAGCAAGCTGGCCACGGCCATCAACGCGACTACTGCGGTGGACTTCACGAATCCGGGGTTCTTGCGGCAGTACGCGGTGGTGTTTGCGGCTTCGGCGTTTTTGACGCTGATTGTGTGGATGGTCGCGGTCACGAAGCGGGCGGTGCGGGGGGTGCCGTTGGGGACGGCGATCGGGGAGGCTGTCGGGTATTTGTGGCTGGCGGTCATGGCGTCGGCGTTCACTCCTTTGGCCCTGCATCTGTCGGTGTCGCTGGTCGACTCGATCACCGCGGCCATCGCCAGCGGCACGAAGCAGGACACCGACCAGTTCATGGAGGGCTTCTCCCGCGGCCTCGACCCGCAGAGTCTCGGCGGCGGGCCGGTGACGCTCATCTTCGTGTCGATGTTCGCGATCCTGGCGGCGATGATCCTGTGGATCGAACTGCTGGTGCGCGCCGCGCTGCTGTATGTCGGGGCGATCCTCGGCACGATCGTGTACGCGGGGGTCGTCGACCGGGATCTGTGGGGTCACGTGCGCCGGTGGGTCGGCATGATGGTGGCGATCCTGCTCGCGAAGCCCATCATCGTCATCGTGCTGGGACTCGCCATGGCGGCCGGCTCCGGCGGCGGGACCGACGCCCTCGCCGGTGTGCTCACGGGGCTCGCCATCATGTTCCTGGCGATTTTCGCGTCGGTCATGGTCTACCGGTTCATCCCGGCCCTCGGCGACGACATCGGGCAGTTGCGCGCCGGACGGATGGAGATGGCCGCCGGGTCGAAGGCCGCTCTGACCGGGGGGACCGCGTCGTACGTCAAGGCGGGGATGGGCGTGCACGCGGGCCGTGGTACGACCGCCACGGCCACCGCGTCGACCGGGTCGAGCAGTGCCGGCAGCGCGGCCGGCGGGGTGGCGTCCGGGATGTCCGCGCACGGCTACGACTCGGGCCAGAGCGGCCCGTCCGGAAGCGCCGGCGGCCCACCCGCGGGCGGCGGAGGCCCGGTCATCCGCTCTCCCCGCTGGCTCGACTCCCAACCCGCCCCACCGCCCCCGGCCCCACCCCCCGCCTCCGGCACGCCCTACGCCGCCGACCCGCCCCCGGCACCGCGGACCCCGTCACCTCGTCAGGGGGATTAAGGTCCGGCAGAGGGACGTCTTCGGGTGGGTTGCGCCGCACGGTGCCGTGTACCGCGGGCACAGCACCGCAACTCGTGCTCGGTCGTGCTCGTTCGCCGGGCCCGCGGCTCTCCCACGCCTGCAACGCCGCGAGCGCGGTGCCAGGTGGCGCGGTGCCGGAGGAGCCCTCGGACGCGGTCTCGGACCGTCGCCACGGCAGAGATCGCGGTGCTCCGGGGCGGAGACGTGAGGCGGGGGCGGGTTGCGGGTAGCAGGACTGGGGTGTGTGCCCTGCCCGGAGGCCGTGAGGAAACGACGTGGAAGCCTGGTTCGATCCGTTCCTGCGGTTCGCCGACTCGCCGTGGTCGTACCTGCTTGTGGGGGTAATGGCGTTCCTCGACGCGATTCTGCCGATCGTGCCGAGTGAGACGTCGCTGATCGCGTGCGGTGTTTTCGGGACGGTCGCCGGGTCGCCCAACCTGTTCCTGCTGATTCTGATCGGTGCGGCGGGAGCGTTCGCCGGGGACAACACGGCGTACGCCATCGGGCGCTGGGCCGAGCCGTTCGCCACCCGGCGGATGTTGTCGGGGGAGCGCGGGAAGAAGGCGCGCGCGCAGGCGGAGAACTGGTTGAACGAGTACGGCGGCATGATGATCATCGCAGGGCGGTACATCCCCGGCGGCCGTACCGCGATCTCGCTGACCGCCGGGATCGTCGACTACCCGTGGTCCCGCTTCCGCAAGTGGTCGGCGGTCGGTGCGGTCACGTGGGCGACGTACGCGACGCTGCTCGGGTATTGGGGCGGGGCGGCGTTCAAGGACAGTCCGCTCAAGGGGATCGTCGCCGGGCTGGTGGCCGCCGCGGTGATGACTGTGCTGATCGAGCTGATCCGCCGGGTGATCGCGTGGCGCAAGAAGCGCCGGGCGGCGGAGCGGGGGGCGGTCGAGCGGGAGAAGCCCGACGAGAAGGCCGACGAGAAGGCCGACGAGAAGGCCGCGGAGTAGGGCGGCTGCCGCGGGAACCGCTGCCGCGGGAACCGCTGCCGCGGGAACCGCTGCCG
The DNA here is from genome assembly GCF_051388915.1 of Yinghuangia sp. YIM S09857. Classification (NCBI taxonomy): domain Bacteria; kingdom Bacillati; phylum Actinomycetota; class Actinomycetes; order Kitasatosporales; family Streptomycetaceae; genus Yinghuangia; species Yinghuangia sp. YIM S09857. The sequence goes on from NZ_JBPKBH010000009.1 coordinate 57,887, forward strand.
CGGGGGTGCTGTCGCGGCCTTGTGCCAGGATCGGTGCCTTCCCAACGGCATCGGATTCTCGGGGTTGAGCATTCGTGATTGAGCTGGTCACCGCCATGCGTCTTGTCGAGCCCGAGGTGGCCGCCGCCCTGAGCGAGCGGTTCCGCGCCGAGATCGAGGCGATCGTCGAGGCCCGGGTAGGTCTGCCCCGGACGGCCGTCACCCGGATTTTCGCCCAGGACGACTTCGACGTCGCGGGGCTCCTGGTCGAGGGGTGGTCCGGCGGGCCGCGGGCCGACGACCTGCTGATGCGCGCCGCGCGCCTGGGGGACCCGGCCGTCGCGGCGAGCCTGTTCCGGCGCAACCGGGCCATGGACGCGGCCCTCTACGCCGAGGTCCTGGCACACGTCGCGGACGAGGACGACCAGGGCTGGCACGAGCCCTACGGCGTCGTCCACGCGCTCCGCGAGATCGCGCGCCGCGACCCGCTTGCCGCCGCGACCATGCCCTTCTCGGCGGCCGTGCGCCAGGCGGCGGCCGACCGGTGCGGGGACGTCCCGTACGCGGTCGCCGTCGACCTCTGCGTGGCCGTCGCGGACCGTTGCGCGCGTACCGACCTCCTGGACCTGGCCAAGGAGGACCTCGGGCACCCGGGGCTCGCCGCGCTGCTGGTAGACGCGGCGCAGGCGCCGGAGCCGTCCGCGTATTTGGCCGACCGGAGGCCGCCGGAGGAGTGGTTGGACGCGGCCGCCGTCCGGGCGTTCCTGGGGGTTCGCCTGGCCACCGAGAACCCGCGCAGTGTCGAGGAGCGCCCGGCGCTCGACTGGGATCTGGTACGCCGCGAGCACGCCCGCAAGCCGCTCGACGACGCCGCCCTGGGGTGGCTGACCTCGTGGGAGGGCTGCCCCGAGGACCTGGTGCACGAGGCGCTGAAGGCGAGGCGCCCGAACATCGCGTTCAGGCACGCGACGTGGCTGCCGTTCGACGTCGTGTCGCACGAGGGTGTCCTGTTCGGCACGGACTTCGCGGACGCCATGCGCCGCGGCATATCCGACGGGTGGCTTCCCCTCGACCGCATCCTCGGCGAAGCCGCCCCGGCGAACCACATGCTGGCGCTGCTCCCGGAGACCCCCGAGGTGCGGACCGCGCTGGCCGACCTGTTCGCGCCCTTCGGCGACGACCCGCACCTGTGGCTGACGTTCTACAGCCGCCTGCCGCGCTTCGCCGGATCGGCGGTGGACCTGGTGGCGGAGGTCGCCGCGTCCCCGACCGCCAAGCGGACCACCACCTGGCCCCGGCCGCTGGCCGCCGTCTTCCCGGCCACCGAGCCGGAGAACACCCGCGCGCTGTTCCTCCACCTGCTGCGCCTGCTGCCGGACTCGGTGGTGATCGCGCTCGCCCCGTACTTCGACGCCCGCGCGGTTCAGCACCTCCTCGTCTACCACTACCAGGCGCTCTCGCCGCGGGCACGGGATGCGCTCGTCGCCGCGCACGGGGTGCCCGCCCTCGCGTCCCGTGCCGCGTGCGGCCTGCTGACCAAGGAGGAGGTGGCCGAACTCCTCGCGCTCGACGAACCCGCCGTCGACGCAGCGCTGTACGTCCACGCCCGGGTTCCGGACACCGAACGCGCCCGCATCCTGGCCGGTTTGCGCACCGACGGCGGCCGCCGCCGCGTCGCCCCCGAGGTCGTCTCCGCCCTGTACGAACTCAACCTCGGCCACTACCGCGCCCGCCTGACCGCCGGAATCCCCGGCGGCGACCCGGGAGTCGCCACGGTGATCCTGCGCTGTCTGCGGCTGGGCACCCAGGCCGGGCGCCTGCGCCTCCTCGCGGCCGTCTGGGAGCGGTACGGCCCTGCCGAGGTCGAGGAGTTGCTGAACCTCGACCGCCTGCCCGCCACCACGGTCAAGACCGTGCGTGCCCTGTTGCCCGCCGAGGACGGTCTGGCCCGGCTCCAGGACCTTCTGGCCGCGGAGACTTCGCCCGAGAAGGTGGTGGCTTACCTCGCGAAAAAGGCCGGCCGGGCGGACGAGAACCTGCGCCGGGCGATCCAGGAGGGCGTACCGCTGCCGTGGCCGCAGCTCGCCGACGCCGTGCGCGACGGGCTGTTCAGCCGCCAGATGGTCGATGAGCTGTGCGAACTGCCGGATTGCACAAACGAGTTCGGACGCGCGGCGCTCGGCGTCGGGGCGCGGCACGGGCGTCCGGCATCGTTGCCGAACCGCTCGGCGGTGGAGCGGATGCTGCGCACGGGTGCGCTCGTGCCGGAGGACCTTCTGCACCACGGGACTTCGCCCGCCGCGTTCCTGGACCTCATCTCGCGCGACCCGACCGGGGCACGGGAGGGCCGGGGCGCGGAGCCGTGCGAGGCCGCCCGGGCGCTGGTGGCCGAGCACGTGGGCGAGGACCCGGACGCGTGGGCCGTGGCGGTCCGCCTGTTCCCCGACTTCACCGGCACGCTGCCCCAACTCCTCGCGACGGCCCGGGCGGCGGTCGCCTGACGGGAAACGGCCGAACGGGAAACGGCCGAACGGGGACGGCTGAACAGGGACGGCCCGGACGGGAAACGGCCCGACGAGAAACGGCCTTGCGGGTGCCGCCGAACGGGCACTGCCGAGCGCGAACGGCTGACATCAGTACGAAGTTGGAGGCGGATACAGAAGAGGACCGCGCCCGCTGCCGGGTGACATACATGCCACC
>NZ_JBPKBH010000009.1:60715-68667 GCF_051388915.1 Yinghuangia sp. YIM S09857
CGGCCGCGTCAGTCCGACGCGGCCTCGGCGGCCGGCTCCGCAGCCGCCGCCTTCTCCCCGTCCGACACCGCCGGTTCGTCGATGTTGCGGCGCGGTCCGGTGAACCACCTGCGGGCGCCGAGGTACCACCAGGCCGTGATCGCGACGAGCACGCCGCCGACCGCGATCGGCGCGTAGTTCACCGACGTCCACTCGAAGCTGTCGTTCCACGGGATCGCCGACGGCGTGAACGGCATGACGAAGTACACCGAGATCACCGCGATTTCGACGACCGCGACCCAGCACATCCACTTGTAGCGGGCGCCGAGGTTCCACGGCCCGGTCTGGAACGCGTCGCCCTGCCGCAGCCGCAGCCAGATCGGGATCAGGAAGGCCAGGTACAGCCCGATCACCGCGACGGAAGTCACCGCGTAGAACGCGGTGGGCGCTCCCGTCGAACTCTTGTACAGCGCGGGCAGGGTGATCAGCGCGGCGACCGTGCAGCCGCCGAGCACCGCGTTGACCGGTGTGCGGTTCGCGTCGACGCGCGCCCAGATCCGCGATGCCGGTACGCCGCCGTCCCGGCTGAACGCGTAGCCCATCCGCGACAGACTCGTCACGCAGCTCATGCCGCACAGGAACTGCCCGACGACCGAGATCAGCACGACCGCCTTGGCGAGTTCGCTGCTGAGCGCCGAGGTGAGCAGCGCGTCGATGGCCCCGGCGCCCTCGTTGACCGCCTCGACGTCGTCGGCCGCGAACAGGAAGGCCAGCAGCAGGATCCAGCCGCCGAGGGCGGAGTAGAAGATGGAGCGCCACAGGCCCTTCGCGGCGCTGACCGAGGCGTCCTTCGTCTCCTCCGACACGTGCGCGCACGCGTCGAAGCCGGTGATCGTGTACTGCGTCAGCAGGAAGCCCAGCGGCAGGATGTAGAACCAGTAGATCCCGTCGCCGAAGCCGGAGTTGTTGATCTGCTCGGTGAACACGAAGCCGGCGTCCTGGTGCGAGTCGGGGCCGAAGACCAGGATCAGCACCACGACCGCGACGCCGAAGACGTGCCAGTACACCGAGATGTTCTGGAGCATCGCGATGAGGCCGTGCCCGAAGATGTTGATGACGGCGTGCAGCGCCAGGATGCCGAGGAAGAGCAGGAACACGGTGTTCAGGTCGCCGTCCCAGCCCGGCGAGTACATCTTGATGAGGATGTTGAGGAAGGTCGCGCAGCCGTAGTCCACCGACGCGGTGACCGCGATCAGCCCGATGAGGTTGAGCCAGCCGGTGAACCACCCGTGCACCGGCCTGCCGAGCTTCGCCGCCCACCAGTAGATGCCGCCCGCCGTCGGGTACGCGGACACCAACTCCGCCATGCAGAACCCGATGACCAGGATGAACAGCGAGATGATCGGCCAGCCCCAGGCGATCGCGACCGGCCCGCCGTTGTTCCACGCCTGGCCGAACGTGGTGAAGCAGCCGGACAGGATCGAGATGATCGAGAACGAGATCGCGAAGTTCGAGAAGCCGCTCCAGGTCCGCGACAGCTCCTGCTTGTAGCCGAGCTGCGCGAGCCGTTCCGCGTCCGCGTCGCGCGGCGGCTCCGGTGCGGCCTGCGGGGCCTCGTCGGGCACGGTGGTCGCCATGACACCTCCAGTGGCTGTGGGGTGGGCTGGGTCAGGGGCCGGTCGGCCGGGCCCCCGACGGTCCGGCCGGTGGTGCGGTACGTCCCGCCGCACGGTCCAGGAGCCGCCCGAAGTCGTCGGCGTCCAGGGCGCGTACGGCCCGTGCCCACTTGCCCGCGGCTTCGGCCCGGTAGTCGAACCCGGGTGCGGCCGCGGAGTCCGCGAGCAGTCCGTGGTGGACCGAGAACCACAGGGTCCAGGCGATGTCGGAGGCGATGCGGTGCAGGCGGACCCGTGCGAGGTGGCGTGCCGACATCTCGTCTCCGAAGTACGCGGACGCCAGGATCTCCACGGCGTCGCGCGGCAGTTCGGCCTCGGCGGCGATGTCTCCGAGGTCGAACGCCGGGTCGTTCATGCCGGAGAGCTGGTAGTCGACTATGCGCACGGCCCGGCCGTCGTCCATCAGGTTGGCGGGCAGCAGGTCGTTGTGGCAGGGCCGGGAGGGCAACGGGTCGTCGGCCAGGGCCCGTTCGATGCCGTCCAGATCGGGCAGCCGGTCGGTGTAGTCGGACGGGATGGGCAGTCCGTGCCGCAGGCACAGGCCGAGGAGTTCCTCGGCCTTGCGGAAGATGTCGAAGTCGTTGGCGAAGCGAGCGGACCGGCCGTGCAGGCGGCGGCACGCGGCGGCGACCCGGACGAGCGTCCCGCGCCGTCGCAGGTCCTCCGCGGAGAGCGTGCTGCCGTGCACGAACTCCAGGACCATGGCCGCGGGTCGGTCCACGGTGCCCAGCATGCGCGGACCGACGCCGGTGCGCGCCGCGAGCACCGTGTTGTCGATCTCCTGCCACGCCGGTATGCCGAGCCCCGCCGCGCTGACCGCCGGGTCCAGGACGCGCAGGATCCAGCGCCGCCCGGGCCCGTCGTCGACGCGCACGACGCGGTGGCTCAGACCCCCGGTCAGGGGCGTGAACACGGTGTCGGGGCCGGGGGCGATCCCGGCGCGGACGAGGAGGTCGGCGAACAGGTCTTCGGGGGTCCCGGATCCGTCGGGGGCAGCCGTCACGGTGTGTCCAAGCAGTCGGAGCCACTCAATGGGTTGCCCTTAACCCATTTGAAACACGGGCGCGGTCAAGGTGGTTCGCGGGGCAGGCGGGCAGAGTGCTGACGTGCGGTGCTCCGGAAGTCTGCGAGTCCGGGTCGATGGCGTCAAGAGGGCATCAAGAAGTTTTCGGTCCGTCCGATTCACCAATTGGTATGTCCTTTGGCGGTGTTGCGGTGGTAGGAATCGGCGCATGCCAGTCGACCGAGACCGCGAGTCCACCCGTACGGCCGATCCGTCGCTGCGCGGGCGCGCCTGGCGCGGCGTCGCGGACACGATTCGCGCGGGCGGCTACCGGCCGGGCGATCGGCTGCCGTCGGAACGCGAACTCGCCGACCGGCTCGGGGTGAGCCGTTCGACGCTGCGCCTCGCCCTGCACGATCTGGAGCGGTCCGGGTTCGTGGTACGCCGACCGGGGCGCGGCGGCGGGACGTTCGTCGCGTCCCCGAAGGTCGAGCGGGACCTTGGGGCCTTCGGCGGACTCGCGGACTACATACGTCGCCAGGGCCTGGAGGCCGGTGCCCGCATACTCGCGGTCGCACTCGCCCCCGCGGGGCCGCGCGCCGCGGCCGCGCTCGGCATCGGACCCGACGAACTCGCCGTGCACGTCACCCGGGTCCGTCTCGCGGACGGCGAGCCGATCGCGCTGGAACGCTCGCGCTTCCCCGCCGAGTTGTTCCCGGACCTGGCCGAACAGGCCCTCGGCGGCTCGGTCTACGAGTTGCTGCGCACGCGGTACGGGCGCGCGCCGGACCACGCCGTGGAGCGGATCGAGCCGGTCGCCGCCGACGACGAGATCGCAGCGCTGCTGGAAATCCCGTACGGAACACCGCTGCTGGCGGTCGAGCGGGTCGCCTACGACGCGTCCGGGGCGCCGGTCGAGCACGCCGACGACCTCTTCCGCGGCGACCGCACCAGCGTCGTCGTGTGGACCAGCCACGCACCGGAGGGAATCGCCCCGTGACCCGTGAGCCCGACGAACGCCCTGATGCCGAACGCGAGATCGCCGATCCCGAGCCGACCGCGCGCGAAACGCACTCCCGCGCGCGCGAACTCCCCTCCCGCGCCCGGATCGTCGTCATCGGCGGCGGTGTCGGCGGCACCAGCGTCGCCTACCACCTCGCCGCCCGCGGTGAACGCGACGTCCTCCTCGTCGACCGCGCCGACCTCACCAGCGGCTCGACCTTCCATTCCGCGGGCCTGGTCGGGCAGTTGCGCGCCGACCCCACGCTCAGTGCGATGAACACCTACTCCGTCGAGCTCTACCGCGAACTCCAACGGGGTGAGCACCCGCCGGGGTTCGTGGAATGCGGCGGAATCCGCCTGGCCTGCACGCCGGACCGGGTCCTGGAGATCCGCCGCCAGATCGGCTGGGCCCGCACCGTCGGACTGCCGCTCGTCGAGATCTCGCCGTCCGAAGTGCGGGACCTGTTCCCCTTGACGAGCACCGACGGCGTGCTGAGCGCGACGTACCTGCCCACGGACGGCTACGTCGACCCGTCCCAACTCACCTACTCGCTCGCCGCCGGAGCCCGTGCGGGCGGCGCGACCATCGCGACGCACACCCGCGTCCTCGGCATCGACACCGCGGACGGCCGCGTCACCCGCGTACGCACCGACCGGGGCGACGTCGAGTGCGAAGTGGTCGTCGACTGCGGCGGCATGTTCGCCGCGGAGATCGCCCGGATGGTCGGCGTACGCGTGCCCCTCGTCCCGATGTCGCACCAGTACCTCGTCACCGAACCGCTCCGCCCGCGAGACGGCACCCGGCTGCCCACCCTGCGGGACCCCGACAACCTCGTCTACTTCCGCGAGGAGGTCGACGGCCTGCTGATGGGCGGCTACGAGCGCAACTCCGCGACCTGGGCGCTTTCCCGCGGCGACCGCGACGCGGTGCCTGCGGACTTCAACGGCCGCCTGCTGGCCGCGGACTGGCCGCGGTTCGAGGACATCACCGCGAACTCCGTGCGCCGCGTCCCCGCGATGGCGGACGCCGGGCTGCGCAAACTCGTCAACGGCCCCGAGGCGTTCACCCCGGACAACGAATTCTGCCTCGGCGAGAGCGAGATCGGCGGCTTCTTCGTGGCCGCCGGCTTCTGCGCGCACGGCATCGCCGGCGCGGGCGGCATCGGGCGCGTCATGGCCGACTGGATCCTGGACGGCGAACCCGGCCTGGACGTCCACCACATGGACATCCGCCGCTTCGCCGCGCATTACCGGTCGCCCGGCTACACGCGCAAGCGGACCGTGGAGAACTACGAGACCTACTACGACATTCCCTACCCCGGCCGAGAGCGCCGCGCCGGCCGTCCGCTGCGGCTCTCGCCCGCGTACGCGTGGCACGTCTCACACGGCGCGGTATTCGGTGAGAAGGCCGGGTGGGAGAGAGTGAACTTCTATGCCGGCAACGCCGCGCCGGAGCCCCCTCCGGCGCTCGGCGCCGCCCCGGGGGCGGCACACGGTGCGAGGAAGGGTGCGGGAGGAGTCGCGGATGAGAGACGTCCGAGGGGTTGGGCCGGGCGGGACCACGCGCCCGCCGTCGCGGCGGAGCACGCCGCGACCCGCACCTCGGCCGGGCTGTTCGACGAGTCGTCGTTTGCCAAGATCGAGGTCTCGGGGCCAGGTGCGGCGACGCTCGTCGAGTGGCTGTGCGCGAACCGGGTGGCCCGCGGCGTCGGGGATGTGACGTACACCCAGATGCTCAACGCGCGCGGGGGCATCGAGGCGGATGTGACGGTCACCCGCACAGCAGGAGACGAGTTCCTCGTCTACACCGGAACCGCCTGCGGCACACGGGACTTGGCGTGGCTGCGGCGGCACGCCCCGCGCGACGGTTCGGTGCGCGTCGCGGACGTGTCGGGGGCGTACGCCTGCTTCGCGCTGTGGGGGCCGCGCGCCCGGGACCTGCTCGCGCCGCTGACCCCGGACAGCCTCGCGGACGCGGACTTCCCGTATCTGACGTCGCGTGAGATCACCGTGGGGGACGTCCCCGTGCGCGCCGGCCGCGTCACCTTCGTCGGCGAACTCGGCTGGGAGCTCTCGTGCTCCGCGGAGTACGGCGCCGCACTGTGGCGAACCCTCGCCGAACTGCCCGGAGTCACCCCCGGCGGCTACCGCGCGATCGAAACGATGCGCCTGGAGAAGGGCTACCGGGTGTGGGGGAGCGACCTGACACCCGAGGTGAACCCGTACGAGGCGGGTCTCGGCTTCTGCGTGCGGCTCGACGAGGCCGACAAGCCCGGCGGGTTCCTCGGCCGGGACGCGCTGCTGCGGGTGCGCGCAGAGGGGGTCGCGCGGCGGCTCGCCTGCCTGGTCCTCGCCGATCCGCGCGCGGTCTGCCTGGGAAGCGAACCGGTGTGGCTGGACGGCGCGGTCGTCGCGCGAGTCACCTCGGGAGGGTTCGGGCACACCGTGGAGCGGTCGATCGCGTACGCGTATCTGCCCGCCGAGCGCGCCGAGGCCGGAACGCCGGTCGAGGTCGAGCTGTTCGGCGAGCGGTACGCGGCCGAGGTCGGTCCGCGGGCGCTGTACGACCCGAGGGGTGAGCGCGTGCGGGGCTGACGGGGGAGGACTCGGAGGGCCCGGAGCGTGCGGCGGCGGGCGGCGACGGCCGACAGGAACGCAAAATCATTAGATCCGTTCGTCGTACCGCGCTTAGGGTTTCCCCGTGACCAAGCTGAATCAGATCATCGCCGTCGAGAAGGGCGTCAAATCCAAGGCGTTCCAGGAGCTGACGCAGGCCCACCAGGACCTCCAGAAGTCGGCCCTGCTGTCCGGCATTGCCCGGACGTACCAGCCCAAGGACGAGGAGGGCGAGCAACTGCCGCCCGAGTCCACCCGGGTGCAGGTCAACGCCGAGGAGGTGCTGCGCGGCGCCGCGGCGACGCTGACCAGGCTGTTCGACGTGACCGCGACGAAGGACTGGGCGAACACCGAGGCCCGCGCGGACGTCGTGGTCGCCGGGACGGCGCTGCTGCGCGACGTGCCGGTGTCGTACCTGCTGTTCCTGGAGAAGCAGTTGGTCGACCTGACGACCTTCATCCGCAAGCTGCCGGTGCTGGACGCCGCCGAGACGTGGTCGCAGGACCCGTCGACGGACACGTGGCGCACCGAGCCGGTGCGTACCGTGCGCACCAAGAAGGTGCCGCGCAACCACGTGAAGGCCGAGGCCACCGCCGAGCACCCGGCGCAGGTCGAGATGTACTTCGAGGACGTGCCGGTCGGCTACTGGACCACCGTCAAGTTCTCCGGTGCGCTGCCGGCCCGTCGCATCAACGAACTCCTCGGTCGCGTCGAGAAGTTGCAGAACGCCGTCAAGTTCGCGCGGGAAGAGGCCAACAGCGCGGAGGTGACCGACCGCACCGTCGGGGCCGTGGTGTTCGACTACCTGCTCGGGTAGTCTCCGAAGCTCCCCCCGGCGGTGTCCGGGGGGATAGTCCGGCGCCGCCTCCTACAGGCGGGCCGGGAGCCCAAGCTCAATCTGAGACTCGTTGTGACAACGCGGTCCAGTGGGGGTTCGAGTCCCTCCCCCGGCACTCCGCGCCGGGGTGGCCCAAATGGCAGAGGCAGCCGCGGTCAACCTCAACGTCCTGCTCCAGTTTGAGTATTCGCCACCGATTCCCGGGTCGACCGGGGGCGGGCGGTCATCGTCGGATACGGGTTCGATTCCCGTTCCCCGCTCTCCGTGCGGGGATGGTCCAAAGGGAAGACACGGCGACCTCAGGATGACCCGCCTCCTTAAACGTATCGGGATGTGCAATTCGGTGGCACGCCGGAGCCCGGGGGCGGGATAGGCCCCCGGGTTCCCCTGGTTTTGCACTGCGTAGTCGCCTGACTGCGGTGCGTGATATTCTGGGCGCGGTCGTTCACGGAATGGTTGCGAACTTCGCCGTTCCGTCTTGGTTCTGTGCGCATCCGATCTCGATGCCCACGGCGACCGACACCCCGGAACCCCCGTTGATGTTGTGTGCGGTATCTCGTCCTACTCGATCGAGTGAGGAAGAGGTACACCGTTCGACGCACACGGAGGTGTCCCCGTGAGTACTTGGGGCTGGAAGTGTCAGAGCTCGTCCTGTACGGCCAATCGAGGACGGGACCGTCAGCGGTACCGCTCGGCGCACGCGGCGGCCGTCGCCGGCAGGGCGCACACCACAGCGACCGGACACTCCACCGCGGTGGTGGAATTCCGGTGACGGAAACGAGGTGGGGGGGGGGGCCCTCCCCCCCCCCCCCCCCCTTCCCCCTCCCCCCCCCCCCCC
>NZ_JBPKBH010000009.1:68793-80054 GCF_051388915.1 Yinghuangia sp. YIM S09857
CCCCTTCGGCGGCGATGTGCGCGACCGGCCGGCCGGCCGCGACGCGTTCGACAAGGATCCGGCGCCCGTGCACGGTCAACCGGGCGTCACGGTGGACACGAAGACCTCCGATGGGTGCGTTCCCAGAGAGCTCCACCACATCGGAGGTCTTCGTCATGATCAAGACCAGCCACCGTCAACAACGCCCGTGATCAATACGCCTAGCGCCGGCCGCGGGCCGGGCCGCCGTCGCCTTCCACCAGCCCTGCCCGGCGCAGCGCGTCGGCGAGCGCGCCGCCGCCACCCGGAGCGCCGCCGCGATTGCCGCCGCGGTCGTCGCGGCCGCCGCGGCCGCGGCCGCCGCCCTGACCGCCCTGATTGCCCTGGCCGCTCTGGTTGTTGCCGCCGCGTCCGCCGCGCTGGCCGCCGCTTCGGCCGTCGTTGCCGCGACCGTCGTTTCCGCGGCCCTCACCGCCGCGGCCGCGGCCGCCCGGTTCGCCCTGCGGGCGGCGCGGTCCGGGAGCCGTACGCCCGCCGCCCGCTCCGCCGGACCCGCTCGCGGCCTCGTCCTCCAGACGGAGCGTCAGAGAGATGCGCTTGCGCGGGATGTCGACGTCCAGCACCTTGACCCGCACGATGTCGCCGGGCTTGACCACGTCGCGCGGGTCCTTCACAAAGGTGGCGGACATCGCGGAAACGTGGACCAGGCCGTCCTGGTGCACACCGACGTCGACGAACGCGCCGAACGCGGCGACATTCGTCACCACGCCCTCCAGCAGCATCCCCGGTTGGAGGTCGGTCAGCTGCTCGACCCCCTCCTTGAACGCCGCGGTCTTGAACGCGGGCCGGGGGTCGCGGCCCGGCTTCTCCAGCTCGGCGAGGATGTCGGTGACCGTCGGCAGGCCGAACTGCTCGTCCACGAAGTCCTGCGGGCGCAGCGCGCGCAGCACCGTCCCTTTGCCCATCACGGACGCGATGTCGCCGCCCGCGGACGCCACGATGCGGCGTACCACCGGATACGCCTCGGGGTGCACGCTCGACGAGTCGAGCGGATCGTCGCCGCCGGGGATGCGCAGGAAGCCCGCGCACTGCTCGAACGCCTTCGGGCCGAGGCGCGCCACGTCCTTGAGCTGCTTACGGTTCTTGAACGGCCCGTTCGCGTCGCGGTGCAGCACGATGTTCTCGGCGAGGCCGCCGCCGATGCCGGAAACGCGGGTGAGCAGCGGCACGGACGCCGTGTTGACGTCGACGCCGACGGCGTTCACACAGTCCTCGACCACCGCGTCGAGCGAGCGCGACAGTTGCAGCTCGGACAGGTCGTGCTGGTACTGGCCGACGCCGATCGACTTCGGGTCGATCTTGACCAGTTCGGCCAGCGGGTCCTGGAGGCGCCGGGCGATCGACACGGCACCGCGCAACGACACGTCCAGGCCCGGGAGTTCCTGCGAGGCGTACGCCGATGCCGAGTAGACGGACGCGCCGGCCTCGGACACCACGACCTTGGTGAGCGGGAGTTCGGCGTGCCGCTTGATGAGGTCGCCGGCCAGCTTGTCGGTCTCGCGCGACGCGGTCCCGTTGCCGATCGCGATCAGCTCGACGTCGTGCGCCTTGGCGAGCCGCGCGAGGGTGTCGACCGACTCGTCCCAGCGGCGCCGCGGCTCGTGCGGGTAGATGGTGTCGGTCGCGACGACCTTGCCGGTGGCGTCCACGACCGCGACCTTGACGCCGGTGCGCAGGCCCGGGTCGAGGCCCATCGTCGCGCGCGACCCGGCCGGGGCGGCGAGCAGCAGGTCGCGCAGGTTGGCGGCGAAGACGCGTACCGCCTCGTCCTCGGCCGCCTGGCGCAGCCGCCCGCGCAGGTCGATGCCCAGGTGCACCAGGAAGCGGGTGCGCCACGCCCATCGGACGGTGTCGCCGAGCCATTTGTCGGCGGGGCGCCCCCGGTCGGCGATGCCGAAGCGCCGGGCGATGCTCTGCTCGAAGCCGGACGGACCGGCCGCGGGGTCGGCGGGCTCCTCCTCCGGTTCGAGGGTCAGGGTCAGCATCTCCTCCTTCTCGCCCCGGAACATCGCGAGGATGCGGTGCGACGGCAGCCGGGTGAACGGCTCCGCGAAGTCGAAGTAGTCGGAGAACTTGGCGCCGGCCTCCTCGCGGCCCTCGCGGACCTTGGCCACCAGGCGGCCGCGCGTCCACATGCGCTCGCGCAGCTCGCCGACGAGGTCGGCGTCCTCGGAGAAGCGCTCGACGAGGATGGCCCGCGCGCCCTCCAGGGCGGCGGCCTGGTCGGCGACGCCCTTGTCGGTGTCGACGTACCCGGCCGCGGTGGCCTGCGGGTCCTGCGACGGGTCGGCGAGCAGCGCGTCCGCCAGCGGTTCGAGCCCGGCCTCGCGCGCGATCTGCGCCTTGGTGCGGCGCTTGGGCTTGTACGGAAGGTAGATGTCCTCCAGGCGCGCCTTGGAGTCGGCGGCCATGATCTGCTCGCGCAGCGCGTCGTCGAGCTTGCCCTGCGCGTCGATCGAGTCGAGCACCGCGGTGCGGCGCTCCTCCAACTCGCGGAGGTAGCGCAGGCGCTCCTCCAGGGTGCGCAACTGCGTGTCGTCGAGGGTTCCGGTCACCTCCTTGCGGTACCGCGCGATGAACGGCACGGTCGCGCCGCCGTCGAGCAGGTCGACTGCGGCCTGCACCTGTCCTTCGCGTACGCCGAGCTCGTCGGCGATCCTCTTGTTGACAGAGGGTGTGGGCGTCACCACGGAACCTGAACCACCTTCACACTGGGGTACCCGGGCATTCTGCCGATGTTGGGCCCCGAATGTCGCACTGACGGGGCTGCGCGTGTCCGCCGGACGTGTCGGTGATGGGGGCTTGGGCCCGCCGAATCTCGGTTGCGGCCTGACGTCCCGTGCTGAACCCTCGAAGGCGATGACTACTTCTGACCTGGAAAAGGCCTGGGAACTGGTAGAGAACGGCGACGTGTCCGCGGTGATGCGGCACCTGCGCGCGACCGCCGAGCAGCTTGAGATACGCGACCTCGCACGCGTCATGGAGAAGGCCGCGGGCATGGTGGACTTCGACGACCTCGTCGAGGCGTCCCGCCGACTCGCCCGCAAGCCGCGCAGTGCCGAGAACCTCTTCGAGTTCGGCTACGCCTGCATCGAGCACGGCGCGGCGTACGCCGCCATACCGGCGCTCGCCGAGTCGCTGCGCCGGGCGCCCGAGTCGCGCGGCACGTTCCTGGAGCTCGCGTCGGCGTACGAACGCGAGGAGCGCCATCGCGAGGCGGTCGACCTGCTGGCGTCCCGCGACGCGACCCTGGCGGACTGGCCCGAACGGTACCTGCTCGCCTACAACGCCGTGCTGGCGGGCGATCCGGCGCGCGCACGCCTGGAGTTCGGGCGGATGACAGCGCCGGCGGACCGGGACTGGGACTGGGCGTACGGCCGCCTCGGCGCGATGCTGGGCCGCGCCGACGCCGCCGCGTCCGTGTCCGCGCTGGATCAAGAGGACCTGCGCGGCTGGCAGTTCGTGCTCACCGGCGGTCTGCTGGCGACGATCTCGCCGCACGGATACCGCGCGGGCATGGTCGGCCGGCACGCGTTCCAGCAGGACTCGCACGGCAGTTGCCGCCAGGGTCTGGACCGGCTCGCGGCCGTGCTGGGCGCGACGGGCACGGTACCGAGGTCCGTGTCACTTCTGGACGACCGGGGGGGCCGCATTCTCGGCCTGGCCGCCGCCGATGTGCTCGGGGTGCCCGCGGTGCCGTACGAGCAGGGGCGTCCGGACACGGTCGTGGTCGCGTACCGACTGGCGGACGTCGCCGGGGACGTCGTCGATTCCCTGCACGAACGCCCGCCTGGGCAGGTGCTGTTCGAGCACGCGACGTGCTGGACGAGCCCGCCGCCGGTGGCCGCAGACGTGAGCGTGCTCCTGCGCCAGGCCGGCAACGCGCCGTGGGAGAAGCAGCTCACCGCCAACCCCGAGGGCGGCGCGCCCGACGCGCGGCCCGAGGCCGAGATCGCGGCCGACGTGGTCGGCGCGGCGCCGGACGCGGACTTCGCGGGGGACGACGAGGCGCCGTCGGACACCACGGCCGAACTGGTCGCCTTCGCGGCGGGCGTGGCACCGGTGTGGACGTCGCGCACGTCGCGCGACCAGTGCCCGTCGTCGGGCCCGGTGCGCAGTTCGCGGTTCCGCTGAGGCGGCGGGGCGCCGCGCTCCCTCGGCAACACGCTCGCGCGTCAGGGGAATTCGCCATGCACGATCCAGGGAAAGGTGACGCGGCCATGGGAGAACGCGACGTCCCCGAACACCACTCGCGGGTGCGGGAGAGCTATGACGCGGTGGCCGAGGAGTACGCGGCGCGGATCGGCGGCGAACTCGCGTACAAGCCGCTCGACCGCGCGCTGCTGGGCGCGCTCGTCGAGGCCGTCGGGCCGGGCGCGGCGATCGCGGATCTGGGGTGCGGGCCCGGGCATGTGGCCGGGTGGCTGGCCGCTCGGGGTGCGCGGTTGGTGGGCGTGGACCTGTCGCCGGGCATGGTCGCGCTCGGTCGGCGCGAGCATCCCGAGGTGGAGTTCCGGGCGGGAGATCTGCTGGAACTCCCGGCTGCCAATGGGGAGTTCGATGCGGCGGTGGCGTTCTACTCGGTGATCCACCTGGTGACCGAGGAGCTGCCGGCGGCGTTTGCGGAGGCCCGGCGGGTGCTGCGGGCGGGCGGGTTGCTGCTGACCGCGTTCCACGTCGGCGAGGAGGTGCGTCATATGCGTGATTGGTGGGGGAATACGGTGGATGTCGAGTTCCACTTCCGCGAGTCGGGTGTGATGGTGCGCGCGATGGTGGAGGCGGGGTTTGAGATCGACGCACGTATGGAGCGCGCGCCGTACCCGGAGGAGGCGGAGACGCGGCGGGGGTACGTGCTGGCGCGCGCAATATAACGGTGTTCCGGGGCGGCCCCCTTGTGGCCGGCCAACGCGCGGTGGGGATGCGGGCGCCCGGGGGAGGGTGGGGGCGCGGACCCGGCAGAATGAAGCAATGTTCAGCACGCCATGGGGTGACGTCGATCTGGCCCGGTTCCCCGACAACCCCCGCGATCAGCTGCGGGCGTGGGATGCCGCCGACGCGTACCTCCTGCGGCGGCTCGCGGGGCGGCCCGGGCCCGAGGGGACGCCCGTCGCGCCCGTCGACCTCGCCGCGGCGGACGACGGTGCGGTGGTGGTCCTCGGGGACCGGTGGGGCGCGCTGACTACCGCGCTTGCGGCGTACCGGCCCACCCAGATCACCGACTCCCACCTCGCCCGCGAGGCCACCCGCGCCAACCTCGTCCGCAACGGCGCCGACCCCGGGGCCGTCCGCCTGCTCACGACGCAGGACGACCCGCCCGCGCGCGTGGACGTCCTCCTCGTCCGCGTCCCCAAGAGCCTCGCGCTCCTGGAGGACCAACTGCACCGGCTCGCGCCGTCGGTCCACCCCGGCACGACCGTCCTCGGCACCGGGATGACGACCGAGATCCACAACTCGACCCTCGGCCTGTTCGAGCGCATTCTCGGGCCGACCCGCACCTCGCTCGCGGAGAAGAAGGCCCGGCTGATCTTCTGCACGCCGGACGGCCGACCCGTGGGCGCGCGCAATCCCTGGCCGCACACCTACACGCTCCCGGACGGCATCGGGGCCGCGTCCGGGCACACCGTCGTCAACCACGCGGGCGTGTTCTGCGCCGAACGCCTCGACGTCGGCACCCGGTTCCTGCTCGCCCACCTCCCCGCACGCCGGGGCCTCGAGCACGTCGTGGACCTCGGGTGCGGCAACGGCGTCGTGGGTACCGCCGCGGCGCTGGCCAACCCGGACGCACGTCTGACCTTCGTCGACGAGTCGTACCAGGCCGTCGCGTCCGCCGAGGCGACCTACCGCGCCAACATCGACGCGGACGCCCGCCCGGCCGCCTTCACCGTGGGCGACGGCCTGGCCGGATTCCCGGCGGCGAGTGCCGACCTCGTCCTCAACAACCCGCCGTTCCACAGCCACCAGGCCACCACCGACGCCGTCGCGTGGCGGATGTTCACCGGCGCCCGCGCCGCGCTGCGCCCCGGCGGCGAAATGTGGGTGGTCGGGAACCGCCACCTCGGCTACCACGTCAAGCTGAAACGCGCCTTCGGCAACTGCGAAGTCGCGGCGAGCGACCGGAAGTTCGTCGTTCTCCGCGCAACGCGGCGCTGAACGCTCAGGCAGGGTCGGCCGTCGGGACCGCGAAGTGGGTGCGGTAGCGCCCGAACCGCGCGCTCTCGTGCGCCCGGTCGAGCCCGAGGACACCGAACTCGTAGCGGTGCACGCCGTGTTTGTCCTTCGGCCGGCCGTCGAGGTAGGCGCGCATGCGGTCTTCCGCGTCGTCGGTCAGGTCCATGCCCAGGGCGTCGTAGAGCGCGCGGACGGTGTCGAGGGGAGCGGTCATGAAGTCGGCGTACTGGCTGTGGTGCACGCGCCCGGCGGCGAACAGGCCGCCGGTGTCGTGGTCGACGAGCCGGTCGAGGTCGTGCGCGTACAGTTCCGCGTGGTAGCGGCCGATCGCCGGGTAGGAGACGTCGTCGCTGTGCACGGCGCGCAGCGTCGCGATGAGGCTCGTCACCGAGCCGAGTACGGTGATCGGGTCGCGGTGGGTGACCGCGAGCCGGGCGTCCGGGTACGCGTCCAGCAGCTCCGGCAGCGAGTGCAGGTGGGCGGGGCTCTTGAGCACCCACCGGCGGTCGCGCGGGAAGCCGCGCTGGAGCACGCGCAACACGCGGCGGTGCAGGTCGTACGCGGGAGCCATGTCGCACTCCAGCAGCCACGCCGTGTAGTTCGGCACGTGGTACCGCGCCGGGAACTCCTGCGAGCGGAAGGCGAACGACTGGGCCGACAGGCACTCCTTCGGCAGCCGCGCCCCGTACACGTGGATGGCGTCCAGGCTGCCCGTCACCTGATCGAAGAATCGCAGCTCGGCGTCGGCGGCCGGGATACGCGGATCGGCCGCGAACACGTCCGGGTCGGGCGACGGCGGCGGCACCGGCATCAGCAGCTCCCAGCCCTCCGGCACCCGGTGCGCGGGGTCGCGGGCCAGCAGCGCGTGCAGGATCGACGTGCCGGTGCGGGGCGCGCCGACGACGAACAGCGGCGCCGCGATCACCTCGTCGGCGACCCCGGGGTCGCGCAGCTCGTAGTCGCGGATTTGCAGCCGGCCACGCAGCAACCGCAGGAGATAGCGGTACGTCTGCCAGCGCCCGAGCGCGGTCAGCTCCGCGTGTGCCTCCAGGTCGCGCAGCAGCAGGTCCAGCGGTTCGTGGAAGTCGTCCGACCCGAAGTCGCCGAGTCCGGTCAGCGCCCGGGCGCGGCCGAGCAGGGCGTCCAGGTGGAAGGGTTCGGCGGATTCCTCCAGCAGCGGTCCGAGGGAACCGCTGTTGGCGAGGCGCACCCACTCGGGGCGCGTCCGGTCTGCCGGAGCCTGCATGCGCGTGCCTCCAGGGGATCGCGTCGTTTGCTTCTTGAAAAGTAGCTTCATGTGAAGATAAATTTCAAGGGCCGACGCGTGGTCGAAGGCGACGCCGACCACGGGCCGACGTACAGCCGAGGCCGACGCACAGCCGACCGCAGTCAGGAGGACCAGGTGGAGTACGGCATCCGGGGCCACGCGGTGATCGTCACCGGCGCCACGCGGGGCATCGGGCGCGGCATCGCCCGCCACCTCGGCGAACGCGGCGCCCGCCTCACCATCACCGGCCGCAACCCGAAGCGCCTCGCCGCGACCTCCGCCGAACTGGACGCGCTGGGCGTCGAGCACCTCGCGGTCGAGTGCGACGTCGCCGACCGCGACGCGGCGTTCGACCTCGCGGCCCGCACCCAGGAGCACTTCGGCCGCCTGGACGGGCTGGTCGCCAACGCCCAGACGTTCCGCCCGGTCACCCCGCTTGAGGACGTCACCGTCTCCGACATGGACCTCCTCCTCGACACCGGACCCAAGGGGACCCTGTGGGCGATGCAGGCGGTCTTCCCCTACTTCCGCGACGCCGGGCGCGGCCGCATCGTGACCATGGGCTCGGCGGTCGGCATGACCGGCGGCGCGGGGTACGGCCCGTACAGCGCCTCGAAGGAGGCCGTGCGCTCGCTCACCCGCACCGCGGCCCGCGAGTGGGCGCGGCACGGGATCACGGTCAACTGCGTGTGCCCCGCGTCCGCCGCGCACCGCCGCCCGCCCGCCGACGATCCGGATCGTCGCGCGGTGTTCGACGCCATGTACGCCCAGCACCCCATGGGCCGGGACGGCGACCCCGACGCGGACATCGCGCCGCCGGTGCTGTTCCTGCTCTCGGACGCGTCGCAGTACATCAACGGCGAGACCTTCATGGTCGACGGCGGCGGCCAGATGCGCGCGTGACGTACGGCCTCCGGCCCGGCTCGCGAGTCACCGCCCCGCAGTCGCCCGCCACGCAGCCATCAGTCACCAGCCATCAGACCCCAGTGCCCAGTGCCCAGTCACCAGTCCCCAGGAAGGGAAGCGCTCATGGACGGACGGCTTGCCGGCAAATCCGCGGTGATCACCGGGGCGGGCTCCGGCATCGGCCGCGCCACCGCGCTGCGTTTCGCGGCCGAGGGTGCCCTGCTCGTGCTCGGCGACCTGCGGCCCGAGCGCACCGCGGAGACGGTCGCCGCGGTACGCGCGCTCGGCGGGGACGCGGTCGCCTTCGACGGCGACGTGTCCGAGGACGCATACGTGCGCGCACTGGTCGACGCCGCCGTCACGCGCCACGGCCGCATCGACGTCCTGCACAACAACGCCGCCTTCTCGATCGCCGGCCGCGTCGGCGACATCACCGACGAGGACTGGCGCACGCAGCAGCGCGTCGTGCTCGACAGCGTGTTCTACGGCATCCGCGCCGCGCTTCCGCACATGACCGCACAAGGCGGCGGCTCGATCGTCACCACCGCCTCGGGCGCCGGCGTCGGCGGCGAATACCGCCTCGGCGCATACGCCGCGCACAAGGCCGCGGTCATCAACCTGACGCAGACCGTGGCGATGGAATACGCCGCCGAGGGCATCCGCTGCAACGCGGTCACCCCCGGCCCCACCGCGACCGAGCCGATGCTGCGCTGGCTGGAGGATGTCCCGGGCGGTCCCGAGGAGTTCGGCCGAACAGCGATGCTGGGCCGCATGAGCACCCCGGAAGAGGTGGCCGCGGTGGTGGCCTGGCTGGCCTCCGACGACGCAGCCCTGGTCTCCGGCACCGTCGTCCAAGCCAACTACCGCATCACAGCCCGGCGCCCGACATGACGGTTGCGGGTGTGGTGGACGCGCACGCGCGAGCGCGGCAGGCGTCGGCCCCCCAGGTGACCGGTCGGGAGGCGGCTGTGGGGGAGGCGGGGGGGCCCGCACCCTGTGCGACCGCGCCCGAGGTGACCGTGGAGAAGGCGGGCCTGACCGGGCTGGATGCGACCCGGCCCGAGCCCGCGCCGCCCGCAGCCACACCCCACGCGCCCACACCCCAGGCGATTACACCCCGCGCGACCGAGGCCGCCACCCGAGGCCAGGCGCTCCCTCCGGCGCCGCGCGGAAGTGCGGTCCGCGCGGTTGCCGGCCCGATGGCGGAGAATCGGGGGCGACACCAGCACCCGGCTCGGCGCCGGGCCGCGGTTCGCTGGTTTCCGTTCTTCCGGGAGTGCATGTGACGAGCAAGGCCGATGCGGCGGACCGGTCCGGCGCGCGTTCCGACGACTACGCGGACGGGGTGGTGGCCGCGTGGTCGCAGGTGCTGCCCGACGAGGACGCGTCGTCGCTGGGCTTCGTCGTCCGCCTGCACCAGGCCATGATCGCGATGGAGGAGTTCGACCGCCGCAGCATCCGCGGCCTCGACCTGACCGCACCCGAGTACATGGTCCTCGCCGTCCTCGCGGTGCGCACCGACCAGGTCGGCCTGACGCTGCGCGAGCTCCAGCCGCTGGTCATGTACTCCTCCGGAGGCATGACCCATTGCGTCGACCGGCTGGAGAAGAAGGAGCTGATCGAACGCCGCCCCAACCCGGCCGACCGCCGCTCGGTGCTGGTGTGCCTGACCGAGGAGGGCCGCGAGAAAGCCCGTACCGCCATGCGCACCCGGCTCGCGGCGCTCGACGAGATGCTGGCGCCGCTGACCGCCGGCGACCGGCGTACCGTGGACAGCGCGCTGCGGCTGCTCATCGCCACACTCGGCCCGTGGGCCCCGGCACCGCCCAGCGCCCCCGCGCGCACCGGCAGGGCGTCCGCCGCTGCGTCCGCGGCCGGGGCGGAAAGCGTTTGATCGGCACCTCGGGGCCGTCCTAGGGTGCAGCGTGACCCACGACGCGACCGCCCCCCTGCCCTCCGCCGCGCCCCCGGTGCCGCTGCCGCGCCAGGTGCTCGTCTTCGACGCCGACGACACCCTGTGGGAGAACAACGTCCTGTTCGAGCGGGTCATCGACGACTACCTCGACTGGCTCGTCCACCCGATGCTGACCCGCGCCGAAGTGCGCGCGGTGTTGGACGACATCGAGCGCGCGAACGCGGTCACGCACGGGTACGGCAGCAAGGTCTTCCTCCGCAGCCTCGCCGAGTGCTTCGCCCGGTTGCGCGAACGCCCGGCAACCGGTGCCGAGTTGGAACGCATCTCGGAACTCGCCGCACCCCTGGTGGAACGCGGGCACGTCGAGCTGATTCCCGGCGTCGCGGAGACCCTCGCCGTGCTCGGCGCGCGGCACGACCTGCGCCTGCTGACCAAGGGCGCGCAGGACGAGCAGAGCGAGAAGGTCGAATCGTCCGGCCTGGCCCACCACTTCCGCAGCGTGCACATCGTCGCGGAGAAGAACCACGACACCTACGTGGCGCTGATCGACCAACTCGGCCTCGACCCGGCGACGAGCTGGATGATCGGGAACTCCCCGAAGTCCGACATCCTCCCCGCCCGCAAGGCCGGGATGCGCGCGGTGTTCATCCCACACGAGCACACCTGGGTCCTGGAGAACGACGTCGTGGACGGCGCCGACGCGGGCGTCCTGCACATGACGACCTTCACGGAACTGCTGAACCATTTCTGAGCCGACTCACCCCCTCGGCTCGGAGAGCGCCCCGCACCACCTCACGGACGGAACCATGACCGCACCGCAACAACCCTCCGTCTCCTGCGTGTTCGTGTGCCACGACGCCGCCGGGCGCATCCTGCTAGCCCGGCGCGGCCCCGGGGGGGGGGGGGGGGGGGGGGGGGGGGGGGGGGGGGGGGGGGGGGGGGGGGGGGGGGGGGGGGGGGGGGGGG
>NZ_JBPKBH010000009.1:80092-147050 GCF_051388915.1 Yinghuangia sp. YIM S09857
GCGCCCGCGACGAGGCGGGCGCCTGGGACTGCGGGGCGGGCGCGCTGGAGTTCGGCGAGACCTTCGAGGCCGCCGTCACGCGCGAGGTCCGCGAGGAGTACGTCGCGCCGCCGCTGGCGATCCGCGGCCTCGGCGTCCGCAACGTCCTGCGTGGCGACCCCGTCGAATCGCACTGGGTGGCGGCCGTGTTCGCGGTGCGCGTGGACCCGGCCCGAGTCGCGATCGGCGAGCCCCACAAGTTCGACGCCCTCGACTGGTTCACCCCGGACCGGCTCCCCGAGCCGCTGCACACGCAGCTCGCCGAGACCCTGCGCATGCTGCCGGACGACCCCGCGACCTGGGGCTGACGACCCTTCCGGCCGCGACGCACGGGTCCGCAACTCAGCGGCGCACCAGCACCCGCGGGTTCAGCTCGTCCACATGCGCGTGCCCGGACAGCGCCAGCGTCAGGTCGAGTTCGGCCAGCAGACAGCGCAGTACGTGGCGTACCCCCTCCTCGCCGCCCAGCGCGAGACCGTAGGCGTACGGCCGCCCGACCAGCACCGCCTGCGCGCCGAGCGCCAGTGCCTTGACGATGTCGGCACCCGAGCGCACCCCGCTGTCGAACAGCACCGCCATGTCGTGTCCGACCGCTTCGGCCACCGTCGGCAGCGCGTCCAGCGCGGCGATGGCGCCGTCGACCTGGCGGCCGCCGTGGTTGGACACGACGACGCCCTCCATGCCCGCGTCCCTTGCCCGCCGAGCGTCGTCGGGGTGCAGGATGCCCTTCAGCACCACGGGCCCGTCCCAGTGCTCGCGCAGCCAGGCCAGGTCGTCCCAGGTGAGCGCCGGGTTCGAGAACAGGCCCGCCCACTGCGCGACCGCTCCGAACGGGTCCTCCTCCGCGGGCTTCGCCAGCTTGGCGCGGAACACCGGGTCGCTCAGGTAGTTCGCGATGCCGATCGATTGCAGGAACGGCAGGTACGCCTGGTCCAGGTCGTACGGCCGCCACCCCAGCATGCCGGTGTCCAGCGTGACGACCAGGTGCGTGTAGCCCGACGCCTTCGCCCGCGCCAGCAGGCTCGCCGCCACCTCGGGGTCGCGCGACCAGTAGAGCTGGTACCAGCGCGGCCCGTCCCCGGTTGCCTCGGCGACCTCCTCCATGGGCGTCGAGGACGCCGTGCTCAGCACCGTCGTCAGGCCGAGTGCGGCGGCCGCCCGGGCGGCGGCGGGCTCGGCGCCCTCGTGCACGATCGACAGCACGCCGATGGGGGCGAGCAGGACGGGTGCGGGCATGGGGGTGCCGAGGACCGTACGGGAGGTGTCCCGTACCGCGACGTCGGCCAGCATGCGCGGCACGATGGCCCAGCGGTCGAACGCCTCGCGGTTCGCCCGCACCGTCGACCCCGTGCCGGCCCCGCCCGCGACATAGCCGAACGGGCCCGGCTCCAGCACGCTGCGGGCGGCGTCCTCCAGCTTCGAGGGATCGGTGGGGAAGGGCGGCACCCCGCCGCCGAGCGCACCGTTGAGGTAGATCTCGTCCTGGAAGCGGGAGAGGGCCGCGGACATCTCGGCGGGCGGTGCGTCCGCCTCGTCCGGGCGCGGTCCGTCCTGCTGGTCATGCGTGTTGTTCGAGGTCATCGACCCTTCATACACCTCACGGGTGCAGACATCGATGCGTGCGGACGGACGCGCGCGGAGGCGGCTCCGACCTGGGGGCCGCCACAATCCGCCGCCGCCGATCGGCCGCCTGTCAGCCGTCGATCCGCCCTCGATCCGCCGTCGATCCGCGGTCTCCCCAGGTCACCCGTTGCGCCTGCGGCGGAGGTAGTAGGCGACCGTGACGACGCCGAGCAGCGGACCCCAGAGCACCAGCGGCGCGTAGGAGGCCGTCATGATCCAGTACTTCGTGCCGTCGGGGGCGGCCGGGTCGCCCATCGCGCCGGGGTCGTTCCAGGCAAACGCTCCCATGACGGTGATCAGCGTGACCGCCAGGGCGCCGAGCGAGGCGGGTATGACGGCGGCCAAGGGCGGAATGCGCCGCCCGCCGAGCCACGGCACCCGGCGCGGCAGCACCTCGCCCCAACGCTGCACGAGGCCCAGCGCCAGCAGCCCCACCAGTTCGGCGAAGATGCTCAGGCCGATCAGGTAGAACGACGTACCGCCGGGGAAGTTGGAGTGGTGCAGCGGATCGCCCGCCGCGAACCCTGAGTCCCAGCCGAACGCGATCGCGACGCGCCACAACCCGCTGGGCAGCAGGGTCAGCGCCGCGGCCTTCGCCGTCCACCGCAGCCAACGCGCGACCTCAGGGCGGTCCGACGTGCCTTCGGTTCCGCCCGCGACATCCGCCCGCGTCGTCTTGGGCCCCCGATCGCGGCCCCCGTTCCCCGCCGACACCTCGATCGCAACCCTTGCCTCGGTCCCAACCTCTTCCGCGCTCCTCACCTCGGTCGGCTGCATCGGGTCCTTCTGCGCCGTCGCGCGACCGACCCGGGAAGTCGTGGCGGTGACGTGTGCGGCGGCGGCGGGGTTCGGGAGCGTCGCGGTCATGGCTGAGTCCCTGTCAGGAGGCGTCGTGGTGATGGCTCAAGCCTCGTCCGCACACCGGGTCCGCGGCCATCCGCCGATCGGCAGATCATGCCGCTCACCTGCGGAGTGGCCCGCGGAGCGGCTACGCCGATCGGCAGATGCCCGGTGCCGCGGCCCCTCGCATAGCCTCGTGTCCGTGTCCACGATCAAGGAAGACGAACGCGGTGACCCCGCCGCCGGGGCCCCCGCCCGCCGATCCCTACGCGGTGGGTCCCGGTACGCCTGGGCCGAGCCGGGCGCCGCCCCCGGCGTCCTGTCCAGGCGCGACCGGGCCGTTGCGGCGTTCTCCGGTGCCGCCGTCGTCGTCGCGCTCGTCCTGACCCGCGGGCACGGCCTCCACAACACCGTCCCGACGGTCCTCGTCCTGGCACTCGCGCTCTGGGCGCTGATCTGCCGGCGCCGGGCGCGGTACGTGCTGGCCTGGCCCGTGGCCGCCGTCTCCGTCCTGTCGCTCGCCGCCGACTTCGCCCGGCCGCACCCGATCCCGGAGGCCGCCGGCGCCTGGAAGATCACCGAAGTCTTCGTGCTGATGGCCCTGATCGGCGCCGTCGTGTGCTGGTCGCCGCGCCGCGACGCCCTGGTCGGTGCAGTACTCGGCGGAGCCGCGGTCTCGCTCTGGACGATCCCCTTCGTGGACGACGGCACCTGGCAGGACCGGGCGTTCGCCGTGGTGTTCTGGGCCGCGGCGGCCGCGATCGCGGCGGGCGTCGGAGCGTACCCGCGCCGCCTTGCCGGTCGCGGGCGCCGCGCCGTCGCCGCCGCGCGCCGCGAACAGCAGCTCGAACTCGCCCGCGACCTACACGACTTCGTGGCCCACGACGTGAGCGCGATCGTCGTCCAGGCGCAGGCCGCGCGCTTCGTCGCGGAGACCGACCCGCGGGCCGTCGTCCAGGCGCTGGAGCGCATCGAGAAGGCCGGTCTGAGCGCGCTCGCGTCGATGGACCGTACGGTGCAGATGCTGCACGCGGCCGACGGCGCGCCGCTCGGCGCCTCGGCACCGCCCGGACTCGGCGAACTCCCGGATCTGGTAGGGAGGTTCGCCGCCGAGCGTACCGGCGGCGCCGACCTCGCCATCGAGCCCGACGCCGAAGCCGGGCTGCCGCGCGAGGCGGGCGCGGTCGCGTACCGCGTGGTCGTGGAGGCGCTCACCAACATCAGGCGGCACGCGGCGGCGTGGTCGCGGGTCGAGGTGAGCGTACGCCGCGACGCGTCCGGCATCCGGGTCGCCGTCGCGAACGACGCCTCGTCCGCCGGGGCCCCGTGGACCCGGGGCCGACGGGGCGGCCGCGGCCTCGTCGGCCTGCGCGAGCGCGTCGCCGCGGTCGGCGGGACCCTCGACGCCGGACCGGACGGCGGCGGCGGATGGTGCGTCGTGGCCCGCTTCCCCGAGGAGGCATGATGGCCGCGATGAGTACGCGCATCCTTCTCGCCGACGACCAGGACGACATCCGCAGCGGATTCCGCCTGATCCTCGACTCGCAGCCGGACATGACCGTCGTCGGCGAGGCGTCCGACGGCGAGACCGCCGTCGCCCTCGCGCACGAGCTGCGGCCGGACGTCGTACTCGCCGACATCCGCATGCCGCGCCTCGACGGCCTGGAGGTGACCCGGCAACTCGCGCCCACCACCCGCGTCGTGGTCGTGACCACCTTCGACCTCGATGACTACGTGCACACCGCGCTGCGCCACGGCGCCTGCGGATTCCTGCTGAAGCGGTCGGGCCCCACGCTCCTGATCGAGGCGGTGCGCGCGGCGATGGCGGGGGACACGCTGATCAGCCCGCAGATCACGGTACGCCTGCTCAGCCGCCTGTCCGCGGTGGCGGACCGGCCCGTTGCCGGGACGCCTGCCGGGCCCGCCCCCGTCGCCGCCGCGGCGACCGAAGCGGCGGGCGCCGCGCACCCGCTGACCGAACGCGAACTCGAAATCGCCCGCCTCGTGGCGCGCGGCCTCACCAACGCGGAGATCGCCGCAGCCCTGTTCATCACCGCGGGCACCGCCAAGACCCACATCGCGAACATCCAGGCCAAGCTCGCGGCCCGCAACCGCGTCGGCATCGCGGCGTGGGTGTGGGAGAACGGCCTCGCCGAGTCCAGCGCCGAGACCGCCTGAAGAACACGGGACCGACGGCGTGTACGACGGTGACGTGAGCGATGAAACCCAGCGAAAGCGCCTGGCCGGACCTACCCCCCTTCCGTGCCACCACCGTTGAGCCGAGAATGCGCCACCGTCAGCGGGTCGCCGATGCCAGCCACCGCCGGGTTCGGGGCAGCGCGGCGGCGATCATCGCGCCCGCGGCCGCACAGCCGGTGAGCAGGCCGACGACCAGGAACGCGTGTGTGTCCTCGGATCCCGCGTCTCCTCCCGTGAGCGCGACCTGCACGCCGATGCTGAAGCCCTGGAGGGCTGCCAGGGTCCCGGCGACCACGATCGTGCGCCGGCCGGCGGGCCTGCGGCGCGCCAGGAGCCACGAACCGAGCAGCAGTCCGACTCCGGCCACCGCGGTCGCCACCAGGTTGCCCATGATCACGCCTCTCGGCGCCCCCTCGTCGTCGACGAAGCCGATCGCCCGGGTGAACACGTAGGCGACCCCGGGAACACCGAGAAGGGCGAACACGACGGCCGCCACGGCCGACCCGGGCAGGGGCTCGGCACCGTGAAGTATGCGCGGAGCCGGGCCGCTTGGACCGGCGACCGGCGTCGTCGTGCGTGCCGTGGTCGGTGGTGCGGTGGGTGGCGCGGCGGGTGTGCGGGGCCGGGTCGAGGTTGCGTGGATGCGTTCGAATCGCCGTAGCCTAGACGCCAGTTCGGCGGCCGTCGAAGGCCGGTCGCCGGGGTCCTTGCTCAGCAGGGCCAGCAGGAGGTCGTCCCACGCGGTCGGGAGCCCCGGCACCAGTGAACTGGGCGCAGGTGGGGGCTGCGTCAGGTGGGCCGTGAGGTACCCCACCGTGTCCGGTGCCTTGAACGGCAGTTCGCCGGTGGTGAGTTCGAACAGCAGGCAGCCGAGGGCATACAGATCGCTGCGCGGCTCGGCGTGGCCGCGTGCCTGCTCGGGTGGCATGTACGCCGGTGTGCCCACGATGAAGCCGGTCTGCGTCAGCCGGTCGGCAGCCGCGTACGGGTCCGCCGCCCGGGCGACGCCGAAGTCGAGCACCTTGGCCGTCCTCGCCGCCGTGACCAGGATGTTGGACGGCTTGATGTCCCGGTGCAGGATCCCCGCGTCGTGCGCTTCTGCCAGCGCCCCGCAGATCTGCACTCCCCACCCGGCCGCCTCCGCGACGCCGACGGCGCCCTCGCGCAGGATCTCGTCCATACCCCGGCCTCGGACGAGCTCCATCACCAGGAACGGAGCGCGGCCGGCGTCGGACGCCGTCTCGCCGAGGTCGTGCAGCGTCACGATGTGCGGGTGTTGCAGGCGTGCGGTGAGCTTCGCCTCGCGCAGGAACCGGGCGCGCGACTCCGTGCCCCGGCTTCCTCGACCGGACAGCAGCGAGATCACCTTGACCGCGACCGGCCGGTCGAGCGTTTCGTCGTGGGCCTCCCAGACCTCCCCCATACCGCCCTCGCCGAGCCGGCGCACCAATCGGTAGCGTCCGCCGAGAAGTTCATCGCGCACCATGCTGCCGCCCCGTCAGGTCGCGCGGTGGGGTGCCGTCGAGGGCTTCCAGTTCGTCGGCTCGGCGCAGGTCCTTGGGGCGGCCCACGGCTCGGCGCATCGCGATCAGGTCCTCGCGGCGCAGGTAGTGGACGGTGACCCCGTCGCCCTCCGCGGACTCCGCACGGGTGAGATACGCGGCTACATCCAGGTCACCCCAGGGCAGTTCGGGTGTGCACAGGTCGCCGCTCGCAGCCGGCGTCGTGTAATCGCACTTGTTGCGGCGTACCGCGGCGGGGGTCGGGGGCGCGGAGGTGCCGTCGTCCTCGACGAGGGCGCCGTCGACCGACGCGAGTGCCGTGGAGATCGCCGCCGCCTGCTCGGCGGAACCGTCCCAGAGCAGGTCCAGGTCGCCGGTCAGTTCGCTGGAACCGTGCATGATCCCGGCGACTTGGCCGATCACCACGACCCGCGCACCGGCCGCGTGCAGTGCCGTCAGGAAGGGCAGCGGGTCGAAGCCGATGGCGCTGTCGGTCGCCAGCGTCCCGGCGGTGTCGTCCGCGTCGTTGTGGGTCAGGCCGGACGCCGGGCGCCCGCGGGTGAGTTGGGCCGTCCGGCGTACTGCGTCGCGTAGTCGGGCAAGAGCTTGATCGGTCATGCCGCCATCCAACCCACTGCGCGCCGCCGCGTCGCGCCGATCCGCGCGAAGCCGCGGCGGATCCGCGGCGGATCCGCGGAAGCGGAGGTGGAAGTGGAAGCGGAAGCGGAGGCGATCTGGCGGGCACGGCGTCCGGGACGCCCGACAGCGCGGCGCGCCGAACGTCCGAAACGTTCAAGACAGCCGGGCCCGCGGACGCGAAGCTGGGGGGCATGACTCACGTCGACCTCCGCGCCGCTTCCGACTTCATGGCCACCCACGCCCGCATCCTCGATCGCCTGCGCTTCCGCGTCCTGGTGGGCGACGCCGTCGACGCGGGGCAACTGCTCGCGGCGGTGGACGCGTACCGCAATCCGGACGGCGGCTACGGCTGGGGCCTCGAATGCGACCTGCGCTCGCCGGAGAGCCAGGTGGGCGCCGCGCTGCACGCGTTCGAGGTGTTCGAGGACGCCGCCGCGCCCACGCCGCACCAGGGCGCGGCGCTGTGCGACTGGTTGGCCTCGATCACGCTGCCGGACGGCGGCCTGCCGTTCGCACTGCCGATCACCGACCCGGCGGGATCCGCGCCGTGGTGGGGCATGAGCGACCCGTCCGCGTCGTCGTTGCAGCTCACGTCGGTGGTGGCGGCCGCCGCGCACCGCGCCGCCGCGTACGACCCGGCGATCCGCACGCACACGTGGCTGAACCGGGCGACGCGCTATTGCATCACGGCCGCGATCCGCACCGCCGCCGAGGGCCGCACCCCTCACGCGCTCGAACTGGCCTACGCCGTACGGCTCCTGGACATGGAGGCGGTGCGCGCCGCCCACCCCGACGCGGCGGAAGCGCTGGACGTCCTGGCCGCCCACGTCCCCGCCGACGGTATGGTCCACGTCGACGGCGGCACCGAGAACGAGTACATGCGCCCGCTCGACTTCGCCCCGCTGCCCGGCACCCCCGCGCGCCGCCTCCTCGCCTCCGCCGACATCTCCGGCGAACTCGAACGCCTCGAACGCGGCCAGCACGACGACGGCGGCTGGACGGTCGAGTACGCCCGCATCTCGCCCGCGGGGGCCATGGAGTGGCGCGGGCACGCCACCGTCCGCGCCCTGGGCCTCCTGCGAGCCAACGGCGTTCTGTAGGCACCACGGAGTCCTGTGTCGGACCCACGGGTGCCGATGGGCAGGTGGGCCGATCCCACCGAACTCGCCGGCGCCGCACTGCTGTTGGCAGGACCTGCGGCGTCGTACGTGACCGGTGCCGTGCTGCCGGTGGACGGCGGCTGGACGGCGCACTGACCGGTAGGGGGAGCGCGCGGGACCGGAACGCGATAATGGCCGCATGTCCCGACGCAAGGCCGGCCAGGCACGTTCCGCGAAGGCGGGTTCCCGGAAGGCGGGTTCCCGGAAGGCACGCTCCCCGCAGGTGGGTGGCGCTGTCCCCGCGTGGCCCGCGATGGACCCGTCGGAGCCGTGCCCGTGCGGGCGCGGTGAGGCGTACGGCGACTGCTGCGGGCGGTTCCACCGAGGCGACGCCGCCGCGCCGACCGCCGAGCGCCTCATGCGGTCGCGCTACGCCGCCTTCGTCGTCGGGGACGCCGCCTACCTGCTGCGCACCTGGCACCCCGACACCCGGCCGGCGCAGCTCGGCCTCGACCCGCGCACCCGCTGGCTCGGCCTCGACGTGCTCGACACGACCGACGGCGGGCCCTTCCACAACGACGGCACCGTCGCCTTCCGCGCGCACTACCGCGAGGGCGGACGGGACGGTGTGATCGACGAGCACAGCAGCTTCACGCGCGTGGACGGGGCGTGGGTGTATGTGGCGGCGCTGGGCGGCGGATCCCAGTCGGGTTGAACCGGTCTTGCCTGGTCCGGGCTCGGCTGGTCCGGGCTCGGCTGGTCCGGAGTCGCCTGGTCCCGAACCTGCGGACCCGGACCGATCAGACCAGAGCGAGCGGTACGAACGCCCCCGCGTCCCGCAGGATTTGCCGGGTCGACGGCTGCTCGTACCCCGCCTGCGTGGTCCACTGGATCGCGGTGCGCCCGAAGCCGCCGTCCTCGCGCCGGTTGACGTCGGCGCCGCCCGCGAGCAGCACCCGTACCGCGTCGTCGTGCCCCCAGCACGCGGCCCCGCACAGCGGCAGCCCCTCCTCGCCGTGCCCGCTCTCGCGGTTCGGGTCGGCCCCGGCCGCGATCAGCAGTTCGGCGATCTCGGCGTCGCCGCGCACCGCCGCGGCGTACAGCGGCGTGGTGCCCTCGGAGTCGGGGCGGTCCGCGTCGGCCCCGGCGCGCAGCAGGCGCCGGGTGGCCTCGATGTCCGCGAAATGCACGGCAATGACGAGCTTGTTGGACAGCTTTTTCACGGTACGGCGGTTCATGGGCCTCGGCGATCCGGTACGGGCGGGGGTCCGCGGGTGGGTTCGTAGGGTTTGTGAACGGTGGTTCGTAAAGGGTTTGTGAATGAAGCTTCGTAAACTGTTTGTGAACGTTGATTCGTAAAGCTTTTGGTGAACCGTGATTCGTAAAACCGTTTGTGAACGCTGGTTCATGAACTGCTCGGGCAACGCCGGGCCGCCGGGCGGCGGCCGCAGCGATTGGGGAGGCCGGTGACGACCGGGTCCGGCGGGGACACAGCCTCCACTGGCCGCCCACTGAAGGGCCGCCCACTCAAAGACCGCCCACTGAAAGGCCGTCAACCTCCGTCTAACGGTCCGTGATGTGCCCCGCCTCGACGGTGATCCGGCGGTTGGTCTCCACCGCGTCCAACATGCGCCGGTCGTGTGTGACCAGCAACAGCGTCCCGTTGTACGACGACAGCGCGGACTCCAGTTGCTCGATCGCCGGCAGGTCGAGGTGGTTGGTCGGTTCGTCGAGCACGAGCAGGTTCACGCCGCGCGCCTGGAGCAGCGCCAGCGCGGCACGCGTGCGCTCGCCCGGCGACAGCGTCGCCGCCGACCGCAGCACGTGGTGGGACTTGAGCCCGAACTTGGCCAGCAGCGTGCGGACATCCTCCGGCGCCATGTCCGGCACCGCCGCCCCGAAGGCGGCCAACAGGGTGTCGTCGCCGAGGAACAGCCCGCGCGCCTGGTCGATTTCGCCGACCACGACGCCCGGGCCGAGTGCCGCCTGCCCCTCGTCCAGCGGAACGCGCCCGAGCAGCGCGCCGAGCAGGGTCGTCTTGCCGGAGCCGTTCGGGCCGGTGATGGCGACCCGGTCGCCCCAGTCCACCTGGAGTTCCGCCGGGCCGAAGCAGAAGTCGCCGCGGCGCACCACCGCACCGCGCAGCGTCGCGACCACCGCGCCCGCGCGCGGGGCCGCCGCGATCTCCATGCGCAGCTCCCACTCCTTGCGGGGCTCCTCGACGACATCGAGGCGTTCGATCATGCGCTCGGTCTGCCGGGCCTTGGCCGCCTGCTTCTCGCTCGCCTCGGAGCGGAACTTGCGGCCGATCTTGTCGTTGTCGGTCGCCTTGCGGCGGGCGTTCTTGACGCCCTTGTCCATCCAGGAGCGCTGGGTGCGCCCGCGCTCCTCCAGGGCGGCCTTGGTGTCGGCGTACTGCTCGTACTCCTCGCGGGCGTGCCGCCGGGCCACCTCGCGTTCGTGCAGGTACGCCTCGTAGCCGCCGCCGTACGCCCTGACCTGCTGCTGGGCCAGGTCCAGCTCCACCACGCGCGTCACCGTGCGGGTCAGGAACTCGCGGTCGTGACTGATCAGCACGGTGCCGGCGCGCAGTCCGGTGACGAACTTCTCCAGCCGGTCGAGGCCGTCCAGGTCGAGGTCGTTGGTCGGCTCGTCGAGCAGGAAGACGTCGTACCGGCTGAGCAGCAGCGAGGCCAGCCCCGCGCGGGCGGCCTGGCCGCCGGACAGCGAGGTCATCGCCTGGTCGAGGTCGACCGACAGGCCCAGATCGGCGGCCACTTCGTCGGCGCGCTCCTCCAGGTCGGCACCGCCGAGGTCGAGCCAGCGCTCCAGGGCGACGGCGTACTCGTCGTCCGCGCCGGCGCGCCCCTCGACCAGGCCCTCGGTCGCGGTGTCGAGCGCGGCCTGCGCCGCCGTGACGCCGGTACGCCGCCCCAGGAACTCCCGTACGGTCTCGCCCGCACGCCGCTCCGGCTCCTGCGGCAGGTGGCCGATGGTCGCGGTGGGCGGGCTGACCTGGATCGTGCCGCCCTCGGGCGCGGCCAGGCCCGCCACCATGCGCAGCAGCGTGGACTTCCCGGCGCCGTTGGCCCCGACGAGCCCGACGACGTCGCCGGGTGCGACCACGAGGTCCAACGCGGAGAACAGGACGCGGTCCCCGTGCCCGGCGGAGAGGTCCTTGACGACGATCGTGGCGCTCATAGGACTGCGATGTTATCGGGCCCCGGGCCGCACACGGTGCCCCCGCCACCGCGGCCCGCGACGCCATCGGGTCCCGGCCCGCACACGCCGTTCCTGCCGCCGCGGTCCGCGATGCGGCAGCCGAGCCCGATCGGTCGGGCTCAACTGCCGCATGCTGCCGACGAGACGCAATGTGCGTCCGCCGCCGCGGCGGGATCGACCGGTTCGACCTCCTGCCGGGCCACGTCGATCGACCCCGCGGGCGCCTCCGGGCCTCGGGCGAAGGCGAGGAACGCGCCCGCCACCAGCGCGGCCGCGGCCGTCCAGCCCGCGAAGCGGAGGCCGTCGACGACCGCCGCGTCCGTCGGGGCGGCGCCGAGGCCGCGGTTGGCCGCGGCGACGAACGCCGCGAGCCCTACCGCCGCGCCGATCTGCTGCGCGGTTGTGGCGACCGCGGAGGCGACGCCCTGTTCGGCGGCCCGCACGCCGGACGCCGCGGCGGCGAACAGCGCGGTCCAGCCCATGCCCACGCCGAGCCCGTACACGACGATGCCCGGGACCACCTCGCCGTATGAACCGTTCGCGTCCATCCCGATGGCGATCAGGGCCATGCCCGTGCCGAGGACCGCGAGGCCGGCGAACAGCGCGGCTCGGACGCCGAGCCGGTTCAGGATCGGCGCCGCGACCTTGCCGCCGCCCACGACACTCGCGAGGCCGAGTGGCAGGAAGGCGAACCCGGCCTCCAGCGCGCTGAAGCCGAGCACGTTTTGCAGGTACGTGGTCAGCAGGTAGTACTCGGCGCCTCCCGCGGCGAAGTACACGAACCCCACCGCCATCGACACGGCGAGGCTGCGGTTGCCGAACAGGCGCAGCGGGACCAGCGGGTCGTGCGTACGCGACTCGACGACCAGGAACAGCACGATGATCACGACGCCCGCGACGAGCGCCCCGGAGCCCTGGGCCGTGCCCCAGCCCTCCTCGGGCCCGCGGACCAGGCCGAAGACCACCAGCGCGACCCCGATCGTGGCGAGAAACGCACCGGGCAGGTCGAATCCCCTCGCACCGCTGGGTCGTTGGCTGCGGCCGGTCGCTGCGGCGTCGGCGGACGCGGCGGCCGGGATGAGCCTGGGGGCGGCGATCACGGCCGGGATGGCCAGGACGGCGTTCACGTAGAAGACCGCCTCCCAGCCGAGTTGGGCGGTGAGCACGCCGCCGAGGACCGCGCCGGTGGCCAGTCCCGCCGAGGCGACGGCGCCCCAGACCGAGAGCGCCCGGTTGCGTTCCGGACCTTCGGCGAACGAGGTGTTGAGCAGTTTGAGGATCGCCGGTCCGAGCAGCGCGCCGCCGGCGCCCTGCACCGCGCGGGCGGCGATCAGGACGCCGGGGTCCTGGGCGAGCCCGCCGACGAGCGAGGAGGCGCCGTACAGCCCGAGCCCGATCATGAACATCCGGCGGGCGCCGAGGCGGTCGGCGGCCCGTCCGCCGAGCAGCAGCAGCCCGCCGAAGACGACCGTGTACGCGCTGACGACCCATTGCGACGACGTTGCGGAGAAGCCCAGGTCGCGGGCGATGTCGGGGAGAGCGATCCACACGATGTTGTAGTCGATGGCGATGATGAACTGCGCGAAGGCGAGCAGGGCCAGGATCGGCCCGGTCTTCGGTCCGGTCTCCGCCTCGGCCTTCGGGCGGGGCCCGGCGGCGCCGGGTGTGGGTGCGGCTGCGGCGGCCGTGTGGCCGGTGGGTGTGCCGGTGGGTGTGTCCACGGTGGCAGGTGCCCTTCGTTGCGTGGATTCGGTGCGCGGATATCGGCGCGGTGCGCGGACGGGTGCGCCGTTTGTGGCGCGGGTCTTCCTGGGGGCCGACGCGGCATCGGAGTGCGTCGGGGTGGCAACGCCGTGCTTTTTCTACACGGCGTTTAGTTTTCCCACGCCGGATACTCATCCAACGATGTGTAAGCTGTCAAGCGTGCGAGACCAGCCGACCCAGCCCCCGTCCCGGAGGGCCCGCCTGCGTGCCGAGACGACGCGCGAGATCAAGGCGATCGCCCTCGGCCACGCCGCCACCGGCGGTCCGGACGCGATCTCGCTCCGGGCCATCGCGCGCGACATGGGGATGACGGCCGGGGCGATCTACAGCTACTTCCCGACGCGCGACGACCTGGTCACCACGCTGATCAACGAGGTGTACGAGGCGCTCACGGACGCCGTCAGCGGCGCCCTCGCGTCCGTCCCGTCCGAGGACGCCGCACGCCGGATCCTGGTCTGGGGCGAGGCATTCCGCGACTGGGCCCTAGCCAACCCCGCGGGCTTCAAGCTGATCTACGGCGACGCGGTGTCCGGCTACCGCGCCCCGGAGGGCGGCGCCGCGCCGGAGGTCGGGCACCGCGCGTGCACGATCGTGACCGGACTCGTCGCGGCCGCCTGGCCGGAGGCCGCCCCCACCCAGGCCGGACGCACGTACGCGTGGTCCGACTTCGGTGCCGGACTCGTCGAGGCCGTGCGCCGCGAGCACCCCGAACTACCGCCCGCGGGCGTCGCGTTGGCCCTGCGCATGTGGGGCCGTACGCACGGGCTCGTCGCCCTGGAGGTGTACGGCCACCTCGGCGCCATGGTCCACGACCCCGGCCCGGTCTACCGTGCCGAACTCGTGGACATGATCCGGTCGATCGGCCTCACGCCGCCGGAGTGAGCCCCGGGCATCGTGGCGACCGTCCGCCGAATCCGCCCGCGAGCCGGCCGAATCGGCTGTCCCGCGCGTCGCGCCCGGATCACGAACTGCCGCCCCGGTGCAGGCGGGCCGCCTTGAGAGCCATGTGCAGCAGCAGCCGGTGTTCGCCGTGCCCGAGCGAGAGTCCGGTCAACTGCTCGACGCGCGACAGGCGGTAGTAGAGCGTCTGGCGATGGATCGCCAATTCCTCGGCGGCCCGTGTCGCGTGGGCGGCGTGGTCGAGGTACGTCTCGGCGGTCCGGGCGAGTTCGGCGTGCCGGGGCGCGAACAGCGGGGCCACCGCCGGATCGGGCGTGCCGGGCAGCGCGGACAGCAGCCGGAACGGCCCGAGTTCTGGCCAGGAGGCGACCGGTGCCCGCTCGGGGAACGCCGCGGCCGTCCGCGCCGCCGCCCGGGCCTCACCCAACATCCTGGCCGTGCTGCTCAGCTCGGCGTCCCAAGCGGAAACGCCGGCGCGGGCGCCGCGCTTGCCCTTGGTGATGCGGCGGGCCGCCTCCGCGGGCGCGCGGGCGGTACGTACCAGGGCGACCAACTCGGCTTTGTCGCCTTCCTGGTCGGTGTAACAGGCGATCACGTCCGGCATCGCGTGGACGGTCGAGGCGTCCGGCAGGTTGTCGGGGGTGTCGTGCACCACGATCAGGGCGTACCGAGCGGACGGGCCGCCGACCCCGGACGCGGCGGCGGCCAATGCCGCGGCAGCCGCCCGGGCGACGGCGTCGGAAGGCTGCGCGACAGCCGCGGTACCCGCAGCACCGGCGCTGCGGTCCGCCGCGTCCGCCGTGGCTGCCATCCCGCTTGCCGTACGCAGCAGTTCGCGCAGGCGTTCGCCCAACTCGGCGCCTGCCTGGACCTCCTGGGCCAGGAGGTCGCCCGCGCGCCCCGCGAGGGCGAAAGCTGCGTCCAGGTCGGCGGGCGGCCACTCGGCACCGTCCGGGTCGAGGAGCCAGATGTAGCCGTACGTCACGCCCAGGTGCCGGGCCGGGAGGCACACGCGGCCGCGTACCCCCGTCGCCGGATCCGGCGGAATGCGCACCGGGCCGGTCGCCCGGGTGATGCCGAAGCTCTCGAACCACGCCTTCACCTGCGGCGACGACGTGCGGCTGAGGATCGAACGGGCGCGCACGTCGTCGGCGGCGGTCTCGCCCTCGTGGGCGGCGAACGCGACGAGGGCGAAATCCCGGTCCTCCAGCGTCGCGGGCGTGCCCAGCAGCGCCGCGACCTCGTCCACCAGGCGCTGGTACTCGCGCTGGTCCGCCACCGTCCCCACCTCCTACCCACACCCTGCCCTGCTTCCCGCGAGTCAGCTGACCTGCGGAGTTCCTTCATACATGTGTACAAGACAGGGCGACGCAAACGCGACTCGCGTCCATATCGCCGGGGCCCGGCCGGGCGTACGTTCGGCGCAAGCGCCCACCGGCGCACCACATCACCATCGCCACACATGCGACTCGTCGGAGGACCCCGTGCTCGGCCGCATGCTGCTCACCGCGTCGCGCAGCGAACGCCTGCGCGACTTCGTCGCGACCGCGCCCGTCACCCGACCGGTCGTGGACCGCTTCGTCGCCGGGGACGACCTTCCCGGCGCCCTCGCGGCCGTCCGCGGCCTCGTCGCGGACGGCCTGGACGCCACCGTCGACCACCTCGGCGAGGACATCACCGACGCCGCCCAGGCCGCCGCGAACCGCGACGCGTACCTCGCCCTGCTCGACGCCCTCGGCCCGCTGGGCGCCGGACCGCGCATCGAGGTGTCGGTCAAACTGTCGGCCTTCGGCCAGGCCCTCGGCGCGGGCGGCCACGACCTGGCGTTCGCGAACGTCCGTCCGGTCGCCGAGGCCGCGGCGCGCATCGGCAGCACGGTCACCCTCGACATGGAGGACCACACCACAGTCGACTCGACGCTCGCGATACTCGCCGAGCTGCGCGCCCAACACCCGGGTACGGGCGCGGTGTTGCAGTCGTACCTGTTCCGCACGGAAGGGGACTGCCGCAAGCTCGCGACCGAGGGCTCGCGCGTCCGGCTGGTCAAGGGCGCCTACCGCGAGCCCGCGTCCGTCGCGCATCAGGACCGGCGCGAGGTGGATCTCGCCTACGTGCGCTGCCTCAAGATCCTCATGGCCGGGAGCGGGCACCCGATGGTCGCCACCCACGACCCGCGCCTGATCGCCATCACCCAGGATCTCGCACGCCGCCACGACCGCGTGCCGGGCTCCTACGAGTTCCAGATGCTGTACGGCATCCGCACCGACGAACAGCGGCGGCTCGCCGAGGCGGGTGAGCGCGTACGCGTGTACGTGCCCTTCGGGACCGACTGGTACGGCTACTTCACCCGCCGCCTGGCCGAACGCCCTGCCAACGTCGCCTTCTTCCTCCGCTCGTTCCTCCCCGCGCACTGACGCCTGGCGCCGCCGTCCCGGACACGCTCGCCCCCCGCCACCCCCGGCCGCCTCACAACCCCTCCCGAGAAAGGCAGTTGCCATGGACGCCGTCACCCAGGTCCCCGCCCCGGTCAACGAGCCGGTACGCACGTACGCCCCCGGCAGCCCCGAACGCGCCCGCATCGAGGCCGAGTTGAAGCGCCAGGCCGGGACTCGGGTGGAACTGACGCAGACCATCGGCGGCGTGCGGTCCACCGGTCGCGGCGCGCGGACCGAGGTCGTCCAGCCGCACCACCACCGGGCCGTGCTGGGCGAGTTCGCCGCATCCACGCAGGACGACGCGCGGGCCGCGGTGGCGGCGGCGAAGGCGGCGGCACCGGGCTGGCAGGCGCTGAGCTTCGACGACCGTGCGGCGGTGCTGCTGCGCGCGGCCGAGCTGCTGGCCGGGCCCTGGCGCGAGCGGATCGCGGCGGCGACGATGCTGGGCCAGTCGAAGACGGTGCAGCAGGCGGAGATCGACAGTCCCTGCGAACTGGTCGACTTCTGGCGGTTCAACGTGCACTTCGCGCGGCAGATCCTGGCGGAGCAGCCGATCTCCTCGCCGGGCGTGTGGAACCGCCTGGACCACCGGCCGCTGGACGGGTTCGTGTACGCGGTCACGCCCTTCAACTTCACGGCCATCGCCGGCAACCTGCCCACCGCTCCCGTGCTGATGGGCAACACGGTCGTGTGGAAGCCCGCCCCCACGCAGACCCTGGCCGCGTGGCACCTGATGCGCCTGCTCGAAGAGGCCGGACTCCCACCCGGCGTCGTCAACATGCTCCCGGGCGACGGCGCCGCGGTATCCGAAGTCGTCCTGTCGGACCGGGACTTCGCCGGCCTGCACTTCACCGGCTCGACGCCCACCTTCCAAAAGCTCTGGTCGACGATCGGCGCCAACATCTCCGGCTACCGGACCTACCCGCGCATCGTGGGGGAGACGGGCGGCAAGGACTTCGTCGTGGCCCACCCTTCCGCCGATCCCGCCGTCCTGCGCACCGCGCTCGTCCGCGGCGCGTTCGAGTACCAGGGCCAGAAGTGCTCCGCCGCGTCCCGTGCCTACCTCCCCCGCTCCCTCTGGGAGTCGGGGCTGCGCGACGAACTCGTCGCCGAGACCGAGTCGCTGACGATGGGCGACGTCACCGATCCGGCGAACTTCATGGGCGCCGTCATCGACGCCCGCTCCTTCGCCAAAAACAAGGCGGCCATCGACCGCGCCCACGCGGCCCCGCACATCGAGGTCCTGGCCGGCGGCACCTACGACGACAGCGAGGGCTACTTCGTCCGCCCCACGCTCCTCAAGGCCGACGACCCCACCGACGAGGTGTTCACCACCGAGTACTTCGGCCCGATCCTGGCCGTCCACGTGTACGACGACGCCGACTGGCGCCAGATGCTCACCCAGATGGAATCGGTGTCCCCGTACGCCCTCACCGGCGCCGTCATCGGGAACGACCGGGCGGCCCTGGCCGAGGCGACCCGGCTGCTCCGCTTCGCCGCCGGCAACTTCTACCTCAACGACAAGCCGACCGGCGCCGTCGTCGGCCAGCAGCCCTTCGGCGGCGACCGCGCCTCCGGCACCAACGACAAGGCGGGTGCGGCCCAGAACCTGATGCGTTGGACCAGCACCCGCACGATCAAGGAGACGTTCGTACCACCCACCGACTACCGCTACCCGCACATGGGCTGACCGGGACGGCCGCTCAGCCCGTCCCGCTCAGCCCGTTCCGGTCAGCCCGTTCCGGTCAGCCCGTTCTACTTGGCGAGCCCCACCCGGCGCCGCGCGTTCAGTGTTTTCCGCTCAGGTACTTGTCGATGCGCGGGTCGCGCTGCCCGTCGCTGTCGTGGCCGGGGCCGCCGGGGCGTTCCTTGGGCCACAGGGTGTAGGTCAGCGCGATGACGGCGTTGATTCCGGCGACCAGGCCCATGCGCCACTGCCAGGACGACAGCGCGTCGGTGCGGGACGAGTCGTCGATGACCCAGATCGCCAGTTGCAGCAGTCCCGCCGAGATGCCGCTCGCGACCGCCGTCATCCCGGCGAGCTTCCATTCGTGCGCGGCCCGGGCCATGCCGTACTTCGGCGGCTTCACCGGTGCCGGGCCGCCCGCGAAGCGGTGTGCGAACCGGGCGTCCGCCCACTTGATCAGGTAGTGCCCGTAGGCCACCGAGAAGCCGATGTACGCGGCCGACAGCCCGTGCTTGAAGTCGGCCGTCGCGCCGTTGCTCAGGTCGACGACCGTGGCCACCAGCAGCA
The DNA here is from genome assembly GCF_051388915.1 of Yinghuangia sp. YIM S09857. NCBI lineage: Bacteria > Bacillati > Actinomycetota > Actinomycetes > Kitasatosporales > Streptomycetaceae > Yinghuangia > Yinghuangia sp. YIM S09857. Next base: position 98,610 of record NZ_JBPKBH010000009.1, read on the forward strand.
CCACGTCGACGAGCGGCACCGCGACGAGCAGCGCCGTGCTCGTACGCCGCAGCCGGAAGACGTAGCGCGCGGTCAGGGCGAGAACGAGGATCACCCAGAAAGCGATCTCGCACCCGACGATCAGGGCGATCAGCATGGTGCACTCCTTAGCGGCCTTGTTGCTGCCTCCGCCGCCGCCTCCGTGGCCGGTCGGTCGCCGGCGGTCTTTGCGTCCTGCTTCCAGGCTCCCGGCGCGAGGCCGCCGAATCGTCGTCGGACGCGACGATCGTGGGCTGCATAGTTCGATGTACGCGGAGTCACCGGGGACACGCCCCGGGGAGGGCGGCACGGCGTAGTCGCGCATGGTGCGATGGACTCGTACAACCGCCCCGCCGCCTCCGGTCCCCACCCGAACGCGGCACAGCACGCGAAAGGCCGTCATGGCACGGAAGCGCCCCCACCCGCACGATGTGCTGCTCGCCGCCGCAGGCTGGGTCGGCGGCGTGGCGCTGTGGGCTCTCGGCCTGAACGACTCGTACCACGGCCTCCCGCGCGCGCTGACGCTGATCCCGCTCACGGTCATGGCCTGTACGACGCTGCTGCGCCGCACCGCCCCGCGTGCCGCGCTGGCGATCGGCACGGTGGTGGTGGTCGTGGACCAGACCACGGTGCCGAACGTCGCCACGGTGATCCTCTTCGCCGACGTGATCTATGCGGCGGCGCTGTACGCCCCTCTGCGTACCGCGCGCCGGGTGGCTCCGGGCTGCGTGGCGTTCACGATCCTCACCACCGTGATCGCGCTCAGCGTCATGCGGGACGTCAAGGCGCTCATCATCGGCATCGTCGCCGGGCTGGTGACCGTGACGTCGGCGTGGACCGGTTGGATCATCAGGACGCACCGCGACGAGGCGGCCGCCGAGCGGCTGCGTGCCGAACAGACCGCGCTGCTCGCGGAGTTGGACCGGCGTTCCGCCGTCGAGCAGGAACGGGCACGGATGGCACGGGAGTTGCACGACGTCGTGGCCAACCACCTGTCGGCGATCGCGATCCACTCGACGGCGGCGATGACGGTCGCGAAGGGAGATCCCGAGGCGACCTCGCGGGCGCTGGGGGTGATCCGGGAGAGCAGTGTGCAGGGGCTCGCGGAGATGCGGCGGCTCATCGGACTGCTGCGCAACAGCGGCGGCGGCGAGGCGGCGTTCCCGGGGGACCACGACGGGGCGCAGGCGGCCGTGCCGCGCCTGGACTCGCTGGACGCGATGCTCGCGCGGGCGTCCCGCAGCGGGGCCGGCGACGGGCTGGAGTTCTCGCTCGACGACCGCAGGTTGAACAGCGGCAGCCAACTGCCGGCGCCGGTCGAGCTGGCGGCGTTCCGGATCGTCCAGGAGTCGCTGACGAACGCGCTCAAGCACGCGGCGCCGGGGCTCGTGACGGTACGGCTCGTGCAGTCGACGCGGCGGCTGGTGGTCGCGGTGGAGAGCCCGTACACCCCGGGCGACGGGCCGCGGGCGCCGGGTGCGGGGGCCGGTCTGGTCGGCATGCGCGAGCGGGCGTCGCTGCTCGGCGGCTCGTTCGAGGCGGGGCCGCGGACGGAGGTGGCGGCCGGACGCGGCACCGGGTCCGATGCCGGTTCCGCATGCTGGCAGGTCCGCGCCGAACTGCCGCTCGGCGACCCGGATGAGACCGAGAGCCCCAGACAGCGCACGTAGCGCCGCCGCGCACGACCGAGCACCGGAGCGCCGGCTACCGAGCACCGCCGCACCACGCACACCACTAGCACATCGTGCACACCCCGCACCACCAGACCACCGCACCGCGGAGAGAGGCAGAGCATGGAGACCGGCGCCGCCACCACCATCCGCATCGTCGTCGCGGAGGACCAGGGCGCGGTCCGCGCCGGACTGGTGCTGATCCTGGGCTCGGCACCCGGCATGGAGGTCGTCGGCGAGGCCGCGGACGGCGAGGAGGCGGTCCGCCTGGCCCGCGAGCTGCGGCCGGACGTGGTGCTCATGGACGTGCAGATGCCGCGCATGGACGGCGTCACCGCGACGCGCGAGGTGGTGCGGGAGGGGTTGGCGGACGTCCTGGTGCTGACGACGTTCGACCTCGACGAGTACGTCTTCGGCGCCCTCCGAGCCGGGGCCTCCGGCTTCCTGCTGAAGGACTCCGACGCCGCCGTGCTCACCGAGGCGGTGCGCCTCGTGGCCCGGGGCGAGGGCATGATCGCCCCGTCGGTGACGCGCCGCCTGATCGCCGCCTTCGCGGGCGACCCCGGCTCGAAGACCCCGCCGCGCCCCGACACCGCGGCCGTGCGAGCCCTCGATTCCCTGACCCCCCGCGAACGCGAGGTCTTCGTGTGCCTCGGCCGAGGAATGTCCAACCACGAGATCGCCGAACACCTGACGATGGCCGAGGCCACCACGAAGACGCACGTGAGCCGCATCCTCCCGAAGCTGGGCGTCCGCAGCCGAGCCCAAGCCGCGGTTCTGGCCCACGAGCTGGGCTTGCTGGACGAGGACGCCTGACCGCGGCGGCTTCGCCGCGCGAGCGCGGGAACGGGCGGGGCGGGGGAGCGCCCCGGCGGGGATCCGAGCCGCCGGGGCGAGGGCGAGAGCGTGGGGCGCGGGGCAGGATCGCCTGCATCCGCGCCGCCGGGGGCGAGGGCGTGGGCGTGGGGGCGCGTCGGGAGCTCGCCCGTGGGGCGCGGGGTGGGATCGCCTGCACCCGCGCATCCCGCGCTGTCGCGCATCCGCGCTGCCCGCGCTGCCGCGCATCCCGTGCTTCCACGCATCCCGTGCTTCCGCGCATCCGCGCTGTCGCGTCGGGGCGAGGTACGTGGGGGCGCGTCGGGAGCTCGTTTGTGGGCGCGGGGGTGGGATCGCCTGCCGCCCTGTCTGCCGCCCCGCCCCCGGTCCCCTCGCTCCATCCTCGGCGATCTGACGGTGTGTCAGACTGGGGGCGTTGTTGATCGGCGGGGAGTGGACCACACGAGGAGCGGCGGGATGGCTGAGGCGGAGCGGCTTGCGCGGGTGGAGGCGTACGAGGAGATCCGGCAGTTGGCCGCCCGGTATGCGCTGGCGTTGGACAGTCGCGACGTGCCGACCCTTGCCTCGCTCTTCGTCGACGACGTGCAGACGGGCGACGGCGGCGTGGGGCGCGACGCGCTGGCCAGGTGGTTCGACCCGGTGCTGCGGCCGTACGGCATCACGTTCCATCTGATCGGCAATCACATCATCGACTTCGTGGACGACGACCACGCGACCGGTGTCGTCTACTGCCGTCCGGAGCACGAAGTCGGCGACCTGTGGGTCGTCATGCCGATGCAGTACTGGGATCGGTACGAACGCCGGGACGGGCGCTGGTACTTCCGCAGCCGCAAGCCCAAGGTGTTCTACGCGGCGGACGTGCAGGAGCACCCGCTGAAGGTCGCCGACCGCTACAACTTCCCCGGCAATCCGCTCATCACGAAGGCCGAGCTTCCCGAGAAGTGGGTGTCGTGGCAGGAGTTCTGGTCGCGGACCGGCAGCGAGTAGCGCGTCAGGCCACGCCGTCGTCCGGTTCCCGCGGGTACGGCCGCCCGGTGAAGTCCCGTACCGGGCCGTACCGTTGGCGGGCCGGGGGGGGGGCGTGTNCGGACCGGCAGCGAGTAGCGCGTCAGGCCACGCCGTCGTCCGGTTCCCGCGGGTACGGCCGCCCGGTGAAGTCCCGTACCGGGCCGTACCGTTGGCGGGCCGCCGCGGCCGCTCCGTCGGCCGCGGCGCGGATGCCGGAGGCGAGCAGGGCCGGGTCGCGGCCCGCCGCCCGCACCATGTTGAGGCCCACCAACGATGCGGCGTCCGGCGGCTGAGGGCTCGTCAGTTCCGCCGTCGCCGGAACCGCGCGCAGCACGCCGTGGGTCAGGGCCAGCCACGAGCCCGCGATCGCCCGCACCATCAGCGCCTCGGGGTCGACGCGGTCCGACGCCCGCCGCGGCCACAACCGCGTTTCCAGGATCGGCACGTACGGCAGCGACAGGTGGCCCGCGGGCAGCCACGGCCCCACATGCGCCAGCCCGAGCCGGGCTTCCGTCTCGGACAGCCGCCCTTCCCGGACCTCGCGCGCCGCGGCCGCCTCCGCGTCGAACCACCAGGTGAGCCACACTCCCGCGAAGTGCCGCGGCAGGCCGGGGCCCCACGTCGCGGCCGTAAGCGGCGTGCAGTTGTCGGACGGGTCGACGCCCACCGGCAGTTGGAACATCAGCAACCCTCGTGCGGCGGGCAGCACTTCGGCCGCCATCGGGAGGCGGAGGCCGACGGAGGCGGTCAGGAGGGCGCGTACCGCGACGTCGTCGAAGGCGTAGGCGGGCCCCTCGACCACGCGCGACACCTGCACCCGGGCCATGCGCGCGGCCTGTTCGGCCGGCGGCTCGCCGCGCCACTCGGCCGGGGCCATCGTGCGCGCCCCGTGCGCGATCATCGCCGCCCAGTGCCGGGGTGCGCGCTCCACGAGGTACTTCAGCAGGAGCGCACGCCGGTCCGCACAGCGTCGCGCGTTCCAACTACCCGGCATATATACGAAGTTAGACCCAGTTATTGGTCAGAGTATGCTTTTCGGCTATTTTCCTGAATCGTTACACATCGCGCGACGGCCGTCCGCACTTGCGGGACTGTCGTGCCCTACGCGATGCTGACCCCGCACCGGCCCTCGCCGGTGCGGGGAGGACGCGGACAGGAAGCCGGTGGAAGTCCGGCACGGTCCCGCCACTGTGACCGCCCGTGTGCGGCTGCCCGAGGCAGCGGCGCGGTGCGGGAGTCAGGAACTGCGCGTCCCGCCCCTGTTGTCCGATGGGGCGAGGACCCCGGAGAGGCGCGCACAGTGACGACTCCGTCGTGCCCGCAAGCCGCACCACGCGTACGCATACCCGCGGGCACCACCGCGACCGCGCCCGCGACGACCGCCGACCGGGGTCCCTGCGCCCGCCCCACGGCGCCCGCGCGTACCCGGGCACTTGCACATACAGCGTGTATGTCGCGTCCCGCCGCGGCGGGGGTGCCCCGGTGATCCTCCTCCTCTCCACCTCCGACACCGACCTCCTCAGCGCAAAGGCGAGCACCGGGGACTGGCGCCTCGCCAACCCCGCCCGGACCGCCCCCGAGGAGCTGCCCGCCCTGGTCGACGGCTGCGACCTCGTCGTCGTCCGCCTGCTCGGCGGCCGCCGCGCCTGGGAAGAGGGCCTTGACGCTCTGCTCGCCGGACCGCGCCCGGTGGTCGTCGTCTCCGGCGAACAGGCCCCCGACGCCGCGCTGATGGAGCTGGCCACCGTCCCGGCGGGGGTGAGCGCCCAGGCCCACGCGTACCTCGCCCAGGGCGGCGCCGACAACCTGACGAACCTGTACGGGTTCCTCTCCGACACCCTCCTGCTGACCGGCCGCGGCTTCGACCCGCCCGTCGAGGTCCCGGCCTGGGGCCGCCTCGAACGCCCCACCCGCAACCCCGGCGCCCCCGGCGTCGGCGTGCTCTACTACCGCGCCCACCACCTCGCCGGGAACACCGCCTTCGTGACCGCGCTCTGCGACGCGATCGAGGACGCCGGAGGCCGCGCCGTCCCGGTGTGGTGCGCCTCCCTGCGCGGCGCCGAACCCGCGCTGTTCGACGAACTGCGCGAACTGGACGCCCTGTTGGTGACCGTCCTCGCCGCGGGCGGCGCCCGTCCCGCCGAGGTCTCCGCGGGCGGCGACGACGAGTCCTGGGACGTCGGAGCCCTGGCCGCCCTCGACATCACCGTCCTCCAGGCGCTCAGCCTCACCACCAGCCGCGCCGAGTGGGAGGCCGGGGACGCGGGGCTGTCGCCGATGGACGCCGCGACCCAGGTCGCCGTCCCGGAGTTCGACGGCCGCCTGATCACTGTGCCGTTCTCGTTCAAGGAGACCGGTGCCGACGGCCTCACGCACTACGCCGCCGACCCCGAGCGGGCCGCACGCGTCGCGGGGATCGCGGTGCGCCACGCGCAACTGCGCCGCGTCCCGGCCGCCGAGCGCCGCATCGGCGTCGTGCTGTCCGCGTACCCGACCAAGCACGCCCGGATCGGCAACGCGGTCGGCCTCGACACCCCCGCGAGCGCCGTCGCGCTGCTGCGCGCGATGCGCGGGGCCGGGTACGACGTCGGCCCCGTCGAGGGCCCCGACACCCTGCCCGGCATCGAACCGCCGGACGGCGACGCGCTCATCCACGCCCTCATCGCGGCGGGCGGCCAGGACCCCGAGTGGCTCTCGGAAGCCCAGCTCGAAGGCAACCCGGTGCGCATCCGCGCCGCCGAGTACCGCGAGCGGTACGCCCGGCTCCCGGTCGGCCTGCGCGCCAACATCGAGGAGCACTGGGGCCCGCCGCCCGGCGAACTGTACGTCGACCACTCGCGCGACCCCGACGGCGAGATCGTGCTGGCCGCCCTCCGCGCCGGCAACATCGTGCTGATCATCCAGCCGCCGCGCGGCTTCGGCGAGAACCCCGTCGCCATCTACCACGACCCCGACCTCCCGCCCAGCCACCACTACCTGGCCGCCTACTGGTGGCTCGACGCGGCCCGCGACGCCGGCGGGTTCGGCGCGAACGCCCTGGTGCACCTGGGCAAGCACGGCACGCTGGAGTGGCTGCCCGGCAAGAACCTCGGCCTGTCCGCCGAGTGCGGGCCGGACGCGGTGCTCGGCGACCTCCCGCTGATCTACCCCTTCCTCGTCAACGACCCGGGAGAGGGCGCGCAGGCCAAGCGCCGCGCGCATGCGGTCATCGTGGACCACCTGGTGCCGCCGATGGCGAGGGCGGAGACGTATGGCGACCTCACGCGGCTGGAACAGCTCCTCGACGAGTACGCCAATGTCTCGGCCCTGGACCCCGCCAAGGCGCCCGCCGTGCAGGCGCAGATCTGGACCCTCGTGCGGGCCGCCCGGCTCGACCACGACCTCGGCATCGACGACCGGCCGCACGAGGCGGAGTTCGACGACTTCCTGCTGCACCTGGACGGCTGGCTCTGCGAGGTCAAGGACGCGCAGATCCGCGAGGGCCTGCACGTGCTCGGCACCGCGCCGACCGGCGACAGCCGAATCAACCTGGTCACCGCGATGCTGAGGGCCCGTCAGGTCTGGGGCGGGCGCACCGCCGCGCTGCCGGGACTGCGCGAGGCCCTGGGGCTCGTGGAAGGCGGCGCGGCCGGGCGGCGCGAGACCGACGACGCGGAGGCACGCGCGTTCACCCTGGTGTCGGCCATGGAGGCACGCGACTGGGACCCGGACGCCGCGCCCGCCGTTGCCGCCGAGGTGCTGGACGGCGTGCCCGGCGCCGACATCCGCGCCGTGGCGGACGTGCTGTTCTTCGCCGCCACCGAGGTCGTGCCCCGGCTCGACCGCACCGGCGACGAGATCGGCGCGGTGCTGCACGCGCTGGACGGCGGCTACGTCGCCGCCGGGCCGTCCGGGTCGCCGCTGCGCGGCCTGGTCAACGTGCTGCCGACCGGCCGCAACTTCTACACCGTCGACCCCAAGGCCGTGCCCAGCCGCCTCGCCTGGGACACCGGCCAGGCGCTCGCCGACTCGTTGGTCGCCAAGTACCGTGCGGATAGCGGCGATTGGCCCCGCTCGGTCGGCCTTTCGGTGTGGGGCACCAGCGCGATGCGCACCAGCGGCGACGACGTCGGCGAGGTGCTGGCGCTGCTCGGCGTACGCCCGGTCTGGGACGACGCCTCGCGGCGCGTCACCGGCCTGGAGGCCGTCCCGCTCGCCGAACTCGGCCGCCCGCGCATCGATGTGACGGTCCGTATCTCCGGCTTCTTCCGGGACGCCTTCCCACACGTCGTGCTGCTGCTCGACGACGCGGTGCGGCTGGCCGCGGGGCTGGAGGAGCCCGACGAGGACAACTACGTGCGGGCGCACGTGCGTTCCGACCTCGCCGCGCACGGCGACGAACGCCGCGCCACGACGCGGGTGTTCGGCTCGCGGCCGGGAGCGTACGGGGCGGGGCTGCTGCCGCTCATCGACGCCCGCACGTGGCGGGACGACGCGGACCTGGCCGAGGTCTACGCGACGTGGGGCGGGTACGCGTACGGCCGGGGCCTGGACGGGGTGTTCGCCCGGCAGGACATGGAGGGGGCGTACCGGCGCATCGCGGTGGCCGCCAAGAACACCGACACGCGCGAGCACGACATCGCCGACTCCGACGACTACTTCCAGTACCACGGCGGCATGGTCGCGGCGGTGCGCGCGCTGACCGGGACCGCGCCCGCCGCGTACATCGGCGACTCGACCATGCCGGACGCGGTCCGCACGCGGACACTGGAGCAGGAGACCGCCCGGGTGTTCCGGGCCCGGGTGGTGAACCCCCGCTGGATCGAGGCGATGCGGCGGCACGGCTACAAGGGCGCCTTCGAACTCGCCGCCACCGTCGACTACTTGTTCGGCTACGACGCGACGACGGGTGTCGTGCAGGATTGGATGTACGAGCGACTGGCCGCCGAGTACGTGCTCGACCCGGAGAACCGGGCGTTCATGCGGACCTCCAACCCGTGGGCGCTGCGCGGCATCGCGGAGCGCCTCTTGGAGGCTGCGGACCGCGGGCTGTGGGCGAAGCCGGACGCGGCCACGCTGGCGGGGCTGCGGGACGCGTACCTGGAGGTCGAGGGGGACTTGGAAGGGGGCGAGGATGGCTGAGCACGCGCTTGCGGGGGCGTCTGCCGAGGCGGCCGGCGCTTCGGGTGCCGCCGCTTCGGATCCCGCCGCCCCCACCCCGGCCGACGTCCCGAGCACCGCTGCGACCACCACCGCTGCGACCACCACGGCTCCGACCACCGACGCTGCGACCGCCACGGCTCCGACCACCGATGCTGCGACCGCCACGGCTCCGACCACCACCGTCCCCGGCCTCCCCGACGACGTGTACGGCGGCGACGGCCAGTTGACGAAGCGTGAGGTCCGGGCCATCACCCTCGCGGCCCTCGCCCCGCGTCCCGGCGAACTCCTCTGGGACATCGGCGCGGGCAGCGGCAGCATCGCCATCGAGTGGCTGCGCGCGCACGAGAGCTGCCGGGCCGTCGCCGTCGAGGCGCGCGAGGACCGCGCCGACCGCGTCCGCGCGAACGCCGCCGCCCTCGGCGTGCCCCGGCTGTACGTCCTCGTCGGCTCCGCCCCCGGCGCCCTCGACGCCCTCGCCGACACAGACGCCCCCGACGCGGTCTTCATCGGCGGCGGCCTCACCGTGCCCGGCGTAGTCGAGCGCTGCTGGGCGGCCCTGCGCCCGGGCGGACGCCTCGTCGCCAACGCGGTGACTGCCGAAACCGAAGCCGAGCTGGTACGCCACCGGGCCGATCTGGGCGGCGACTTGACGCGCATTCAGATCAACCGGTCGACCCCCGTCGGCCGCTTCACCGGTTGGCGGCCCCTGATGCCCGTCACGCAGTGGATCGCGGTGCGCCCATGACCGTGCACTTCGTCGGCGCGGGCCCGGGCGCCGCCGACCTGATCACCGTGCGCGGCCTGCGCCTGATCGAGAAAGCGGCGGTGTGCCTGTACGCGGGCGCGCTCGTCCCGCGCGAACTCCTGGACGCCGCACGGGCGGACGCCCGGCTGGTCGATACCGCGAACCTCACGCTCGACCAAATCGTCGAGGAGATCCGCGCCGCCCATGCGAACGGCCTCGACGTGGTGCGCCTGCACTCCGGCGACCTGTCGTTCTTCAGCGCCGTGGGTGAGCAGACGCGCCGCCTCGAAGCGCTCGGGATCCCCTACGAACTTACCCCCGGCGTACCGGCGTTCGCGGCAGCGGCGGCTGCACTCGGACGGGAGCTCACGTTGCCGGGCGTCGGCCAGACCGTCGTGCTGACCCGCGTCGCCAACAACTCCACCGCCATGCCGCCCGGCGAGGACCTGGCCACGCTCGGGCGGTCGCGCGCCCTGCTCGTTCTGCACCTGGCCGTCCGCGAAACATCCCGCATAGTCGACGAGTTGGTCCCCTTCTACGGTGCGGACTGCCCGGTCGCGGTGGTCGCCCGCGCGTCCCGCCTGGACGAACTCGTCGTACGGGGCCGCCTCGTCGACCTCCCCGCGCTCGTGCACGACAACGGCATCAAGGCCGTCGCCGTCATCATGGTCGGTGAAGTCCTCGGCGACGCAACGGGGTTCTGCGAGAGCCACCTGTATTCACCGGCCCGGGAGCGCGCCACGGCCGCCGAACAGCCGGCGCGGCCCATAGCCGACTGCGTCGCCGGTGCGTGCCGTGCTCGGGTGCGGTAGGCGAACCCGGTCCGGTAGGCCCACACCACGGCCTGGGTGCGGTCGCGAACCTCCAGCTTGGTCAGGACGTGCTTGACGTGCGTCTTCACCGTCTCGACCGACAGGTGCAGCGCGGCCGCCCTGATGCCGGCCACCAGTTCCTCCGGGGACGCCCGCTTCAGCAGGAACCCGTCGGCCCCGGCGACGATCGCATCGTCCACGACCTCGTCCAGGTCGAAGGTGGTCAGCAGCAGGGCGCGCGGGCGCGGCTCGGCTTCGAGGACCACCGTGGGGCCGCACTCGCGATCGCCGTTTTCGCGCCGCTCCCGTACCTCACCGCGACCCTGGACGGCCTCGCGGCCGACGACGGCGACCTCGCCGCGAACTACGCGGACCGGTCGGCCTGGGCCCAGACGTTCTTCTACCTCCACGTGGTCGCGGGCGGCCTCGCCCTGATGTTCACCCCGCTGCAACTGTCCGGCCGGGTCCGACGCCGCGTCCCCGGCCTGCACCCGGGGCGTCGGGCGGGTCGCGGTCACCTGCATCCTCGTCGGCGGCCTCGCCGGGCTGGTCCTGTCCCCGATGGACGTCGCCGACGAGATCGGGTTCGCCGGGTTCGGATCCCTCGCGGTGCTCTGGACCGCCTTCGCCGGCGCCGGGCTGCGAGCCGTCCGCAACGGGGACGTCGCCGCGCACCGCCGCCGGATGCTACGTGCGTTCGCGATGACGTACGCCGCCGTCACCCTGCGCCTGTGGCTGGTCCTGCTGGTGCCGGTCACCGGCGACTTCCGCACGGCGTTACGACTGCGTCCCGTTCCTGTGCCGGGTGCCGAACCTGATCGTGGTCGAGGTGATTCTGCGCCGGTCCGGCCGCCGCCGCGCCCGCCACGTGGCGAAATGACACGCCCGCAGCCCGGGCGGTCGCCCCTGGCCGCCGGCCACGGTGGGTAGCGTGGCCGGGGTGCAGATCTACGTCGCGGTGTTGGTGAGCGAGTCGCATGTGGCGGGGGACGAGCCGCTGTTCCAGGAGAGCTTCGTGCTGGTGCACGCCGCCGGGGAGGACGAGGCGCGCGCGAAGGCGGAGGCGCTGGGGCGGGCGGGGGAGACCTCGTACGAGAACGCGGACGGGCGTACTGTCACCTGGACGCTGCGCCATGTCGTGGACGTGGCCCCGGTGCTCCGCGACGACCTCGGCGACGGCGCCGACCTGTACACGCGGCACTTCCGCGACATCGAGGCGTACGAGGCCTTCGAGCCGCTGCTCTCCGGCGAGGAGTTGTAACCCTCGAACGGACGGGCGCGCGGTCGAGTCGGGAGTCAGGTCCGCATGATCCTCCCGGCTAGGCTGTCGCCATGGCATCGGTCGTCGAACTCAACGTCTATCCGGTCAAAGGATGCGCGGCGCTCCCCGTGTCCGAGGCCGTGCTGACCGATGCCGGGATCGCGCACGACCGGACCTTCATGGTCGTGGACGCCCGCGGTGTGCTCCGCAGCCAGCGCACCGACCCGAGGTTGTCCGTCGTGCACGCGGGCATCGACGCCGAGGGGCGGACCCTCGCCCTGCGCGCCGAGGGCGTCGGCGACTTGCGGGTCGACGTCGACACCGAGTCGCCGCGCGTCGGCGTCGAGATGTTCGGGACGCCGTACCGCGCCATCGACCAGGGCGACGCCGTCGCCACGTGGCTGACCGAGGCGCTCGGCGTGCCGAGCCGCCTGGTCCGCGTGCCGCCGGAGCACAGGCGCGTCACTCCGGGAGTGGTCCCGGGCACCGCGGCGTTCGCCGACGCCGGGGCGCTGCTCGTGGTCTCGCGCTCGTCCCTCGACGGCCTCAACGCGCGCATCGGCGACGGCGGTCCGCTGCCGATGACGCGCTTCCGCCCGAACATCGTGGTCGACGGCTGGACCGAGCCGCATCGCGAGGACGACGTCCGCCGCATGCTCGTCGGCAACGCGGAACTGGCCTTCGCCAAGCAGGCCGGGCGCTGCGTCGTCACCACCGTCGACCAGCTCCGCGGCGTGAAGACCGGGCCGGAGCCGTTGCGCACGCTGGCCACGTACCGCCGGGGTGCGAGCGGCGGGGTCTTGTTCGGCGCGCAGTATTCGGTGGTACGCCCGGGCAAGCTCGCGATCGGCGACCCGGTCGAGGTCACCGAGTGGGCCGCCGAAGGCTGAGCGGCGGTCCCGCTACCGGCCGAGCACCGCGTACGACGGGTCCTCCGTGTCGCGCCGCCCGGCGTGCTCCGGCGGCACCAGGTCGGCGGCCGCGCGCGGAAGCATCTGCACCGTCTGGAAGTCCAGGGTGTGCCGCCGCGCGTCGACGGCCCAGCGGCCGTCGCGCAGCGACCAGCGGTCGGCGTACCGGCCGCGCGCGGTGATCTCGGCGACCGTCGACTCGTCGCCGCCGGGGCCGCGGAGCACGACGGTCACGTAGGACTCGCTCACCGCCGTCGCGCCGTCCTCGCCGACCCGGATCAGGATGTTGGTGATCTGGTGGGAGTGCGCGGTCAGGGCCTCGTGCGCCTTCCAGACCCAGTCGACGAAGCCCTCGCCGGTGCCGGTGAACATCGGCGGGTAGTCGGCGGTCCCGCCCGGGTGCCACACCGACAGGGCGAGGTCGCGGTCCATGCGGTCGAGGGCCCGGCAGTAGGTGTGGATGACTTCGGTGATCGCCTGCTTCGCGAGGAGGTCGCGTACCGCAAGATCGTGTTCGGTCATGCGGCGGAGCCTGCCCGCAAGCGGCGGCGGATACAAGGGCGTCCGCGATGCCGCCGCGCTGAGCTAAGGCCCAAAGCAATTTGCCTAAAGTCATTAGGAATCGCATACTCGGTCCTGTCGACGAAGGGCAGGAGCACGCCATGGCACGCGCCGGACTCACCGCCGAACGCCTCACCCGGGCGGGCGCCGAACTCGCCGACGAGGTCGGCTTCGACCAGGTGACCCTGTCCGAGGTCGCGCGCCGCTTCGACGTCAAGGTCGCAAGCCTGTACTCGCACCTCGCGAACTCCCAGGAGCTCAGAACCCGGATCGCGCTGCTCGCCCTGGAGGAGATGGCCGACCGCGTCGCCGCCGCACTGGCCGGACGCGCCGGCAAGGACGCCCTGACCGCGTTCGCCGACGTCTACCGCGACTACGCCCGCGAGTACCCGGGGCGCTACGCCGCCGCACAGATGCGGTTGGACCCCGAGACCGCGGCCGCGAGCGCCGGGGTCCGGCACGCGCAGATGACGCGCGCGATCCTGCGCGGCTACGACATCGACGAGCCCGACCGGACCCACGCCGTACGCATGCTCGGCAGCGTCTTCCACGGCTACATCACCCTGGAGATGGGCGGCGGCTTCAGCCACAGCGCGCCCGACACTCAGGAGACCTGGACGCGCATGCTCGACGCGCTGGACGCGCTGCTGCGCAACTGGCCCGCGCCGCCCGCGTAACCGCCGCGCCTGGCCCACTCCGCCCCGACCACCCGCCGCCACCCCACCGAAGGCCCCGTCTCATGCCCGAATCCACGCCCGGCCTCATCGCCGTACCCCTCACCTCCGACCTGCTCCGCGGCGCCCTGGAGCTGGAGCGCACCGAGCGCGGCATCCTGCCGCACCGCCTGCCGGCGTGGGCGCGAGCCCAGTGGCTGGACGGGCAGTTGGCCTTGGCGGAGTCGCAACCCTCGGGCGTACGCGTGGTGTTCCGCACCCGCGCGGCCGTGGTCGAACTCGACACCGTGCCCACCAAACGCGTCTACCCCGGCGCCCCGCCGCGTCCCGACGGCGTGTACGACCTGCTCGTCGACGGCCGCCTGACGGCCCAGGGCACCGTCGCGGGCGGCGACACGCTCGTGTTCGACATGGCCGCCGGCACCGCCGAGACGCGGCGCGGCGCACCGGGCACCCTCCGCTTCGCGGACCTGCCCACGGCGGACAAGGACGTCGAGATCTGGCTCCCGCACAACGAGACCACCGAACTGGTCGCGCTGCGCACCGACGCTCCGGTCACGCCCCTGGCCGATCGAGGCCGCAAGATCTGGCTCCACCACGGGAGTTCGATCAGCCACGGCTCCGACGCCGCGAGCCCGACGACGACTTGGCCCGCCCTCGCGGCGGCCCTCGGAGGCGTGGACCTCGTCAACCTCGGCTTCGGCGGCAGCGCGCTGCTCGACCCCTTCACCGCCCGCACGATGCGCGACACGCCCGCGGACCTGATCAGCGTCAAGCTCGGCATCAACCTGGTCAACCACGACCTGATGCGCCTGCGCGGGTTCGCCCCGGCCGTGCACGGGTTCCTCGACACCATCCGCGAGGGTCACCCGACCACACCGCTGTTGGTCGTCTCGTCCATCCACTGCGCGATCCACGAGACCACGCCGGGCCCCGCGTCCCTCGACCCCGACGAACTGGCCGCCGGACGCCTGCGGTTCCGCGCCACCGGCGACTCCTCCGACCGAACGCGCCTCACCCTCACCGTGATCCGCGACGAACTGGCCCGCATCACCGCCCACCGCGCCACGACCGACCCCAACCTGCACTACCTCGACGGCCTCACCCTCTACAACGAAGCCGACGCCGCCGAACTCCCCCTCCCCGACCACATCCACCCGGACGCGGCCACCCACCACCACATCGCCCACCGCTTCGCCCGACAGGTGTTCGAGAACGACGGCCCGTTCGCCCCCGAACCCGCATAGCGCGTGGAGCCGTTCGGACCTCAACCTCTCGCTGCGTCGCCGCTCGGCAGGGGTACCGGGGCGTGTTGGCCGGCCACTTGGGCGTTGGCTACTGAACCTGCCAGGCGCCATGGGGGTGTTGGGGGCTCCTCCGTCGCCTTCTTCGCATCCTTTTCTTCCTTCAGGTCTTGTGCACGCCAGGGGAGGAGGAACGGGGTTGCCAACAGGAGGAGTCCGGCGATGGCGATGGCTGTTCGGGGGCTGTGCGTCGCGGCTGCGAGGACGCCCCAGAGGGCGGTCATGGTGGCGATCGAGGCTTTTGTGGTCACCGACCACGCGGTGAGGACGCGGGTCACCTGGTCCTGCGGTGTGCGCACGAGGCGCTGGGTGGCGAGGACCGGGTTGAAGACCCCCGCCGACGCGATCAGTCCGAACTCGACCGTCATGACGAGCAGCAGGCCCGTGGCGCCCGGGTGGATGAACGCCAGGCCGATCGGCCAGCACGCGCGCAGCGTTCCCGCGGTGAGCAGGACCGTGCGGCGGCCGTGCCGGGCGACGAGGCCGGGGGCCAGTTGGGAGCCGACGAGGCCGCCGAGGCAGGGGACCGCGAAGGCGAGGCCGTACTGCCAGGGGGCGAAGCCGAAGTCGTCGAGCATGAGGACAGCGAGCAGTGGGGCGGAGGCCATGATCAGGCCGTTCACCAGAACGACGTTGAGGAACAGCGGGCGCAGCACGGGGTCGGTGAGGATGTGCCGCCAGCCGACGAGCAGTTCGCCGGTGCGGGACGTGCGGGACCTGCGGGACGTTCGCGATTTGCGAGCCGCGGCGTGCTTCCCCTTCCGGCGGGGCGGCTGCGCCGGTCGCGGCGGCCGGGCTTTCGACTCGCGGACGCGTCCGATGCCCGCCGCCGACAGCACATAGGTCAAGGCGTCGGTCGCGACCGTGGTCATCGGCCCCAACGTCCCGCTGGCGGCCCCGCCCAGTGGTGGACCGAGGACGCTCGCGGTCCATGTGGCGCCCTCGAAGCGGGCGTTCGCGGCAAGCAGGTCCTCGGGCGGGAGCAGCGCCTTGAGGAACGCCGCGCCCGCCGCCGTGAAGGTGATGTCCGCCGCCGCCACCACGACCGACACCGTCACGAGCTGCACAAAGCCGAGCAGCCCCAGCGCGTACGCGAACGGCACGCTCAGCATCGCCGCGCACCGGACCGCGTCCGCCCCGATCATGACCGGCCGTTTTCGGCGGAACTCCACCCACGGGCCGAGCGGCACCGCCACCGCGGCGCCCACCGCCGGGCCGACCGCCGCGAGCAGCGCGACCTCGGCGGGACCGGCGTCCAGGACCTTGATCGCGATCAGCGGGAACGCGCCGAAGGCGAGCCAGGTCCCGAGGGTGCTCGCCGCGTACGACGACCACAGCCACCGGAACTCCCGTCCCAGCGAGCGCCCGCCGCGCACCTGCACCGTCGCGTCCCCACTTACGTCCGCCGGTCCGGGTGTCCGGATGACGCAGGCCATCCAACCCGCCCGCACGCCGCCGATCAAACAACCGCCACTCGTCCGGTCACAGCCGCCGGTTGTACGCCCGGGCGCGGCGGTCACGCGGTACGCTGCCGCCCCACGCCCCCGACGCGGCCCGCGATGCCCCCGCCGAGCCGGATCACGACGGATCCCGCGACAGCGCCGCGGCCGCCACCGTCGCCAGGCACACCGCACCCCCGAACACCATCACCGCCGACGCCGACGACGCGTCCACCACCACACCCCCGAGCAGCGCACCCCCGGCCAGCGCCGCCTGGAAGGACGCGGTGAACACCACCATCGCCGCCTCGCCCTCGTGCGGGGCGGAGCGGGCGAACCAGGTCTGCGACGCGGCCGGGACCGCGCCGTACGCGAACCCCCACACCAGCAGCAGCGCCACCGCGCCGGGCAGCGTCCGACCGACGACCGGGAACAGCAGGACCGCCGCCGCGATCCCGGCCGCCGCCACCGCGAACGTCGCGCGCGGACCGCGGCGGGCCAGGGCCACGCCCGCGGCGAAGTTGCCGGCCACGCCGGCCGCGCCGTACAGCAGCAGGAACGCCGTGACGCCGGACCCTTCGACGTCGGCGGCGTCGCGCAGGAAGGCGGTGACATACGTGTACGCCGCGAAGTGCCCCACCACGATCAGGCACGTCACCACCAGCCCCGCCCGCACGCCGGGCAGCCGCAGCAGCCCACGCAGCACACGCGGACCGGTCGCCGTGCCCACCGGCAGCTTCGGCAGCGACGCGGCGAGCAGCACAGCCACCGCCAGCGCGGTGCCCGCGAGGATCGCGAACGCCGCGCGCCGTCCCACGTGTTCGCCGAGCAGGGTGCCCGCGGGCACGCCCAGCACCGACCCGGCCGGGACCGCCGAGAAGACCACGGCGGTGGCGGTCGCCACGGAAGCGGCGGGGACGAGGCGCGGCGCGAGTCCGGCGCCGATCGCCCAGAACCCGCCGATGACCAGGCCGACCAGCCCCCGCGCGACCAGCACGACCCAGAACTCGGGTGCGCACGCGGTCAGGAGGTTCGCCCCCACGAGCACGGCCATCAGCGCGATGAGCACGATCCGCCGGTCGAGGCGCCCGACGGCCGCGGCGACGAGCGGTGCGCACAGCGCCGCGAGCACCCCCGGCAGCGTCATGGCGAGCCCGGCCGTGCCCTCCGACACGCCGAAGTCCTCGGCGATGCCGGTCAGCATGCCGATGGGCAGGATCTCGGTCGTGACGATGGCGAAGATCCCGAGGGCCACACCGACGACGGCGAGCCAGTGCGCCGGTTCTCGCGACGAGGCGGCGGTACGGACGCCTCCGTCGCGTACGGAGCGTCCGGTGGCGTCGGGAGGTGTGGTTTCGGCGGTGGACACGATGCTGCTCCCGCTGGCTGTGCGCTGGCTGTGCGCTGGATCGCCGGGACCGCTCGGACGGCGGCGGCAAGATCCAGTAGAGCGGGCGGCGGGCGCGATCTCCGGCGGGAATCGGCCGTGACCAGTCGCCCCCTCGGAGTCGGAACAACTCGGCCAACCGTCGGCCCGGGAACGGCCCCGAGGCCCGCGTCAGTGCTCCGCCTGAGTGCTGCGCCTGAGCGTCAGTGCTCTGCCGCAGCGTCAGTGCTCCGCCTCAGTGCCCCGCCCGCCCCACGATCGTCCCCGCGCGGTCGATCGCGATGATGTCCGTCTCGATCGGGAACGCGGAACCCCGCAGCACCTCGTCGACGCTCCGCAGCGCCGCCCGCGCGACCGCGTCGCCCAGCGGTACGTCGGCCGCGCGGGCCAGTTGCAGCGCGTGCAGGGCGGTGTTGGCGTGCCGGATGCGGCGTACCAGGGCGGCGTCGGCGGTGAGTTCGGCGGCGCGGGCGGCGAGCGCGTCGAGGTCGACCTGCGAGCGCGCGGAGTGCAGGTCGAGGTGCCCGTCCGCGAGTTTGGACAGTTTGGCGAACCCGCCCGCGACGGTCAGGCGCGGGACGGGGTGGCGGCGCAGGTACTTCAGCAGCGCGCCCGCGAAGTCGCCCATGTCCAGCAGCGCCGTTCCCGACAGCCCGTGGACCTGGGCGGCCACGCGTTCGGACGTCGTGCCCGTCGCTCCGACCACGTGCGTGTCGCCGGCGGCGACGGCGACGTCGACGCCGCGGCGGATCGAGTCGATCCAGGCCGAACACGAGTACGGGATGACGATGCCGGTCGTCCCGAGGATCGACAGCCCGCCGAGGATGCCGAGGCGCGGGTTCCACGTCTGGGCGGCGATCTCCGCGCCGCCGTCGACCGACACGGTGATCTCGACGTCGCCGGGCGCGCCGTGCGCCTCGGCCACGCGCGCGATGTGCTCGCGCATCATGCGGCGCGGCACCGGGTTGACGGCCGGTTCGCCGACGTCGAGCGGCAGGCCCGGCAGTGTGACGGTGCCGACGCCGGGCCCGGCGCGGAAGGCGACGCCGGTTCCGGGAGCGGTACGCCGCACCGTCGCGCGGACCAGGGCCCCGTGCGTGACGTCGGGATCGTCGCCCGCGTCCTTGACGACCCCCGCCATGGCCCCGTCACGGTCAGGTCCCGCGCTCAACTCCTCGACGGCGAGGGCGAACGCCGGGGTCTGCCCTCCGGGCAGCGTGATGGTGACCGGGTCGGGGAACTCGCCGGTCAGCAGGGCCTGGTAGGCGGCGGTGGCCGCCGCGGTTGCGCAAGCCCCGGTCGTCCAGCCGCGCCGCAGCGGTCCCGCGGGGCGGGTCATGTGCAGGCCCCGGCGGCGGAATGGTGGGATGGACCCGCAGCGGGTGCGGAGGAAACCGGTACCGCGGACGAGCGGGAGGGCGGGCGATGGCGGAGCGACGGCGGCCTGTCGTGCTGATCCTCGGCGGTACGTCCGACGCACGGCAGTTGGCGGCACGGCTCGCGGCGGATCCGCCGGGCGGTGCGCGTGTGGTCTCGTCCCTCGCCGGGCGTACCAAGGCCCCCGTGCTGCCGCAGGGGGAGACGCGGGTGGGCGGCTTCGGCGGTGCCGCCGGGCTCGCGGCCTGGCTCCGCGAGCACGGCGCGGCCGCGGTCGTGGACGCGACGCACCCGTTCGCCGCGCGGATCTCCGCCAACGCGGTCGCGGCGTGTGCGGAGGCGGGCGTACCGCTGCTCCGGCTCCAGCGGCCGGGCTGGACGGAGCGCGACGGGGACGACTGGCGGCGCGTCGGGTCGGCGGCTGAGGCGGCCGACTTGCTGCCGAGCGTGGGGCGGCGGGTGTTCCTGACGACCGGGCGCATGGAGACGGCGCCGTACGCGGGCCTCGACGACCTGTGGTTCCTGCTCCGGAGCGTGGAGCCGCCCGAGGACGCCGCACCGCGAAACCTCGAACTCCTGCTCGCCCGCGGCCCTTTCACCGTCGCGAACGAGATCGCGCTGATGCGCGGGCATGCGGTTGACGTGATGGTCACCAAGGACAGCGGCGGCGGGCAGACCGCCGCCAAGCTCGACGCGGCGCGCGAACTGCGGCTGCCGGTCGTCGTGATCACCCGTCCGGCGGTGCCGGCCGAGGTGTGCGTCGCGTCCGCGGCGGAGGCGGAGCGGTGGCTTGCGCACGTCGTCGCGAGGTGAGGGCGGCACGGGGAGCCTTCCGGAATGCGGTGTTCGGCGCTTACTGTCGCATATGCGCGTGACGTTCGTGCGGCGCTGGAGAGCTCAGGGCGTCGGGCGGGTGGTTCGCGGGTGAGGCCGGTGTGGGCGCCGGTTTCCCGTCCCTGGTCGCCCGTCGCCCGTCGCCCGTCGCCCGTCGCCCGTCGCCCGTCTCCGGTATCCCGTGTCCGGTCTCCAGTCTCCGGCCTGCGGTCCGCCGCGACCGTCGCCGCCCTTCAGGCCGGGTAGCGGCGCGGCGTGTAGACGCCGAGGCTCCCGTCCGGCCGCGGGTAGGTCCGCGTCGTCGACGCGCCCACGATCAGCAGGGTCCGCATGTCGACCGTCTCCGGGTCGAGTTCGCCCAAGGCCACGATCCGCACGCTTTCGGTGGGGCCGCCCACGTCCCGGCCGACCACCACAGGTGTCGCCGGATCGCGGTGCGCGAGGAACAGGTCCCGTGCGTCCGCCACTTGGTGCCGCCGCGCCTTCGACGCCGGATTGTAGAGCGCGACCGCGAAGTCCGCGCTCGCGGCAGCGGTCAGGCGGCGCGCGATCACGTCCCAGGGCTTGAGCCGGTCGGACAGGCTGATGACGCAGAAGTCGTGGCCCAGTGGCGCCCCGGCCCGGGAGGCCACCGCCTGCATGGCCGACAGCCCGGGGACGACGCGCACCGGGACGGGGCTCTTGGTCTCGTCCGCTGCCTCAAGCACCGCCGACGCCATCGCGAACACGCCCGCGTCGCCCGACGAGACCACCGCGACCCGCGCGCCCGCCTCGGCGAGCGCCAGCGCGTGGCGGGCGCGTTCGGCCTCGACCCGGTTGTCGGTCATGTGCCGCCGCTGCCCCGGGCGCGGCTGGACACGGGCGACGTACGGGCCATACCCGACCAGGTCGTCGGCCGCGGCGAGGACCGCGTGCGCCTCCGGCGTCAGCCAGGCGGGACCGGCCGGGCCGAGGCCGACGACGTCGACCGACCCGAGAACGCCGGTCGGCGGCGGTACGGCGTACTCCTCCGCCACGACGCCGCGCGGCGTGCGGTTGGTCGCGAACGGCATGCCGGGGGAGGGGGACGGGGCGATCACCAGCGAGAAGTACGGCACGGTCCCGGCGTCGACGTCCGGCAGCGGCGCGACGCGCTGGCGCCGCGTGGTCGCGCGCTCGACGTACCACGCGCGCTCGGCGGCCCCGGCCTCCTCGAACGCCTCGCGCACGTGGCCGAAGTGCCGCCGCCCCAGCTTGATCACCGCGGCGGCGTCGGAGGTGCGCAGCCGCGCGGCCAGGACCTCGGGCGGCAGCGTGCCGGGCAGGACGGTCAGCACCTCGTCGTGCTGGACGAGCGGACGCCCGAGCACCGCGGACGCGCCGCTGACCGAGGTCACGCCGGGGACGACCTCGGCGGTGTAGCGGTCCGCGAGGCGTTCGTGCCAGTACATGTAGGAGCCGTAGAAGAAGGGGTCGCCCTCGCAGAGGACGACGACGTCGCGCCCGGCGTCGAGATGCGCGGCGATCTCGGCGGCGGTGGCGTCGTAGAACTCGGCGAGCGCGCCGTCGTAGCCGCCGGGGTGGTCGGTCTCGCCGGTCGTCACCGGGTACTCCATCGGCAGCCGGATCTGCTCGGGCCGCAGGTACGGAGCCGCGATGGTGATGGCCACGCCGGGCGCGCCCTTCTTGACCGGGTACGCGATGACCGGCGCCGAGGTGACGAGGCGGTGCGCCTTGAGGGTCATCAACTCGGGGTCGCCGGGGCCGAGTCCGACGCCGTAGAGGCGACCGGTGGGGGGCGGGGTCGCGGCTGCGCCTTCGGCTTCGACTGCGGCGCTCCGGCTCGTGTCCGTGGTCTGGCTCGTGCCCATGCTCCGGCTCGTGCCCATGCTCTGGTTCGTGCCCATGCTCTGGTTCGTGTCCGTGGTCTGGCTCGCGCTCCGGCTCGCGTCCGTGCTCAGGCTCGTGCTCACTTGCGCTGTCACTCCCGGTGCCGCCCTCACTCCCGCTCACTCGCCATCGCGTTCAGTGCCGCGGCCGCCATCGCGCTGCCGCCCCGGCGTCCGTGCACCACCAAGTACGGGATGCCACCGGCGTGTTCGGCCAACGCGCGCTTCGACTCCGCGGCGCCGATGAACCCGACCGGCACGCCGACGATCGCGGCGGGGCGGGGCGCTCCGGCGTCCAGGAGTTCGAGCAGCCGGAAGAGCGTGGTCGGCGCGTTTCCGACGGCGACCACGGCACCGGCGAGGTCGTCCCCCCACAGGTCCACGGCCGCGGCGCTGCGCGTGGTCCCATGTTCTGCCGCGAGTTGCGGTACGCGCGGGTCGGCCAGCAGGCACTTGACCGCGTTGCCGGCGGGAAGCCGGGCGCGCGTCACCCCGGACGCGACCATCTGCGCGTCGCACAGGATCACCGCGCCGCCGCGCAGCGCCTCGCTCGCCGCGCGCGCGACGTCGGGATGGAACGCCACGTCGTCCGGGAGATCGGTCATGCCGCAGGCGTGGATCATGCGGACGACGACGCGCGACACATCCTCCGGGAAGCGGGTGAGATCGGCCTCCGCGCGGATTGTCGCAAACGAACGCCGGTAGATTTCGGCGCCGTCCTTCAACCAGTCGTCCACGAAGGCCTCTCGGGGTTAGCGGGGTATGGGAGTTCGGTACGTGCGGGAAGGGCGTCGCTCGACACGGGAGTGCCGTCGTCCTCGACGACCATCAGCGAGGCACCCGGCGGTCTGCCGCAGCCCCGGGCACATGCGGCGAAGTGCACGGCAGTCGTACTCCCGTCGCCGTCCCGCCGTCGGGCAACGAAGTCCCGCGCCAGTGACCGCACATCGGCCCGCGCGCGTCGGCACTCGCCAAGCCCGCTGCACGCGCTGACGCCGTGCCAGGGCGAGTCCGGGTGCGACGGCAGCCCCACGGCGTCCAGTTCGGCGGCGACCGCGTGCACGCGGCCTTCGGGTATGTCGCCGACCACCACGCCGCGCCACGGCGCCACGCGAATCCGGTACGACGGAGTCGGGTGCGCCGCGAAGCCCGTCAGCATGGCGAGTTGGGACGCGTTCAGCCGCCCCAACGGCACGAGCGCCGAGATGCACCACCGGCCGTCCGCCTGGGGCAGGAGCCCGACCGGAGCCTTCTCCCGCGCCGTTCCCGCCTCTCGGCCCCGGACAGCCCCGTGTTCGTGGGCGCGCAATCGTTCGTGGGCCAATGCATCAGCCAACCCCTCGGCGCCACCGGGGAGTTCCCGTACGTGCCAAGCCCCGTTCGCGCGGCTCGCCCGAAGGAACACCCGGGCCGCCGACGTCGCCAGGTCGACGGCCTCCTCGCACGACGTGCCGCGCAGTCGCGTGTCGACCCCGGCCAGCCGCAGCGCGACCACCCCCGGGGCGACCGCCACGAGGGAGACGTCGTGCCGCGCGGTTGCGACCGGCAGTGTTCCGTCGTCCAGGGCGAACTGGAACCGCCCAGGCAGGGCCGCGAGTTCCGGGTCCGCGCACAACGCCGCGTCTAGGGCGGTGACCAACGCGTCCGCGTCGACCAGCGCCCCGGGCGCCCGGCCGGCGAACGGACTGGCAAGGATGTTCCGCACCCGGTCGTGCATCGCTGAGGGAAGCAGTCCAACGCCCCCGAGCCGCCGCGCGAGTTCGCCGACGCCGTCCGTCGAGAGCCCGCGGACCTGGACGTTCGCGCGTGCCGTCAGGTCCACCGAACCGCGGCCCAACTCAACCGCGCACGCGGTGAGTTCGCCGATCTGATTGGCGGATACCCGGCCGCCGGGAAGGCGTATGCGCGCCACGAGGCCGTCGTCCGCCGGTGCCGCGTCGAGTGTTCCCGGGCAGGCGTCGGTGCGTTCCCGCACCCGGCCTTCCTCCGCCTGTGCCAGTGGCAAGGGTGGCGCGGCAGCGCCATGCGGTGCTCGCGCCCTCGCGTCCATCCGCCGCCCTCCCGTCCTCCCGCGATCCGGCCGGGGCCGGGGCGCGGTCGTCCGTGCCGCGCCTAGATGCGACACTGTTGCATATGGACCCCGCAGCGCCCCACCCCACCCCCTCCCGGCCCGACCCGGTCGAGGAGGCGGTACGCCGCATCCGCGCGCACGGGGAACGCGTCACCGTCGCCCGGACCGCCGTGCTGCGCGTCCTCGCCGACGCCGGGAGCTACCTGACGGCCGATCAGACCTTTGTGCGGGTCAACCGCGCCGCACCCGGTGTCCATCGCACCACCATCTACCGCGCACTGGACGCCCTCGAACGCCTCGGGCTGGTCGTCCAGACCAGAATGGGCCAGGACGCCGCGGCCTACCAGCTCTCCCCATCCCTCCTCGGGGCCACCGAACCCCGCCTCCACGTAATCTGCCGCACCTGCGGCCGCGTGGACGAAGTAGCCGCCGACCTCCTCGCCGACGTCGCCCAACGCCTGGCCGCCGAAAACCAATTCACCCTCGACCCCACAGCCGTGGCCCTGACCGGCCAATGCACCCACTGCGCAACCGGCAATCGCTCGAACTCGCCTCGCTGATTCGCCCGCAACCCCGCCAGCTGCATGCGAACGGTTCCAACCGACGGGTTCTGTCGAGTCGTTCCCAGGCACCAGCCTCCATGCGGGCGGTCTGCCCGCCGCTCGTGTGCCGGTCACTGCACCCGCCCGGCAACGAGGTCCTGACAGATACCGAGGGTCCAAACTGCCGAGCGCGCGCGAGAGTTCGTCGCGCTGGTCGACCCGTGCGTACCCGTCGTCCGCCATGCCGTCGGGCGGGTGCGCGTCGGCCACCTCCCGGCGGTTCTTGCGGGCGTGCCGGATGGCCAGGTTGACGACGATGCGGTGCACGTACGCGTCCGGCGCCCCGCCGGCGCTGCCCCTCTTCCAGTGCCGGTGCAGCCGCACGAACGCGCCCTGCGCGAGGTCTTCCGCGGTCGCGCGGTCGCCGCAGACGAGATAAGCGGTGCGTACGACGACCGGCCAGCGCCGCGCCACATACCCCGCGAAGTCGCCGTCCGGGGGCGGTGTGCCCCCGGCCCGCGCCGTGTCCGCCACGCCCGCCCCCTCAACCCTCACGGAGAAGACAGACCGAGCGTGGCGGAAAGGTTCAGTCGGATCCGACGGTATGACCGGGATCACATTGTGGTGGTTATCCGGCGGCGCGCTTTGCCGCACGTACGACGGCCGCCGCCAATGCGTCGTTCTCCGGTGCCCCGCCCGACGGCGGGAAGTGGAAGCGCCGCCGCGTGTAGCCGTACGCGACCCCGCTCGCCGGATCCGCGAACGCCTGCGACCCCGCCGCCCCGCTGTGCCCGAACGCCGTGCCGCCCAGGAAGGGGTAGCGCACCGAGGAGGTCTCGAACCCCAGCCCGAAATGGTCCTGTTCGCCGGTGACCAGGTCGGTGCCCGGCGTGTGCAGCCGCGAGAACTCGGCGATCGTCTCGGGACGCAGCAGCGGCGCCCGGCCGTCCAGTCCGCCCATCGCGGCCGCGTAGAACCGGGCAAGGCCGCGCGCGTTGCCGACGCCGCCCGCGGAGGTCGGCCCGAGCGCGCGTACCGAACGCGTGTTCATGAACGCCGCGAGGTCGGTGGGCGGCTCCGCGTGCAGGTTGAACGCCACCGCGAGCAGACTGTCACGGGACGGCGGGCTCGCCGCGAGCTCGGCCGCCACGTCCGGAGGCGGCGCCATGGGACGCACCGGCTGGAAGCGGGCCTCCTGCTCCTCCGGCAGCCCGAGGTAGAAGTCGAGGCCGTAGGGCACCCGTACGCGCTCCTCCCAGATCTCCTGGGTCGTCAGCCCCGTCGCGCGCCGCACGACCTCGCCGGTCAGCGCGCCGATGACGTACGCGTGGTAGCCGTAGCCCTTCCCCGGCTCCCAGAACGGTTTCTGCGCCGCGAGGCGTGCGGCTGCGATCCGGTCGTCCGCCAACTCCTCGGTCGTGAACCCGCCGTCGACGCTGATGACTCCGGACCGGTGGGCCAGCAGCTCGCGCAGGGTCAGATCGCCCTTGCCCTCGGCGGCGAACTCGGGCCAGTAGGAGGCCACAGTGCGATCGAGGTCGAGCACGCCGTCCTGGACGAGCATCGCGACCACGGTGTGCGCGGCGCCCTTGGTGTTGGAGAAGACCGGGTGCAGCGAGTCACCGCGTATGTCGGAGCCCGCCCAGAGGTCGACGACAAGGTGGTCGCCGGCGTACGCGGCCAATTGCGCGCCGGGCTCGTTGTACTCGGCGGCGACAACTGCCTCGAACGCGTCGCGGACCTCTTCGAAGCCGTCCGCGACGGTGCCGTGCACCCGGCGGTCGTCGGCGGTGGGGTGCGGCGTGGTGGTCGTGTTTGTCTGCTGCGCGTCCTGCGGTGCGGTGCGTGCGGTGTCCTGCTGCATGTTCCCTCCCGGGGGCGGGGCCCGGTGGTGCCGGGCCGCTGCTGTGGACCGGTCGTGGACCCGTCCTGCCTTCGTGCGTGGCCAACCGGAACCAGCCGGGCACCGATTCCGAATGAGGGGGGTATCGCCGATCCCACCCACGCTGACCTGCGCGGACGTCGGATCGCATGTGCGGCGGCTAGCATCGTCCGGGCAAGCCGACGGGCGGCAGGCGCCCGACGGCACACGCTCGACGGCACGCGACCGGCCGCTTGCGAAGACGGCGCGGGCGCCGACGGCGGTGGCAGTGGCAGTGGCAGTACCGGTAGCAGCGGCGAGGGAAGGCATGGTGGCAGCGGTGGGTCCGGTGGTCCTGGGGATCGAGACGTCCTGCGATGAGACCGGCGCGGGCCTGGTCCGGGACGGCGTCGTCCTCGGCCAGGCCGTCGCGTCGAGCATGGACGAGCACGCGCGCTTCGGCGGAGTCGTGCCGGAGATCGCGGCCCGCGCACACCTGCACTCGGTCACGCCCGTGGTCCGCGCGGCACTTGCCGACGCCGGGCTCACGCCGGCGGACGTAGGCGCGGTCGCCGTCACCGCGGGCCCCGGGCTCGCGACCGCGCTCCAGGTCGGCGTCGCGGCGGCCAAGGCGTACGCGGTGGCGCTGGACGTACCGCTGTACGGCGTCCACCACCTCGCCGGGCACGTCGCCGCCGCGACTCTCGACGGCGAACCGCTGCCGAATCC
This sequence comes from Yinghuangia sp. YIM S09857, assembly GCF_051388915.1. Lineage (NCBI taxonomy): Bacteria > Bacillati > Actinomycetota > Actinomycetes > Kitasatosporales > Streptomycetaceae > Yinghuangia > Yinghuangia sp. YIM S09857. The sequence goes on from NZ_JBPKBH010000009.1 coordinate 125,661, forward strand.
GTCGGTCGTACTGATCGTGTCCGGCGGCCACACCTCGCTGCTGTACGTCCGGGACCTGGCCGTCGACCCGATCGAGCACCTCGGCGACACGGTGGACGACGCGGCGGGGGAGTGCTTCGACAAGGCCGCGCGCGTGCTCGGCCTGCCGTACCCGGGCGGGCCCAACGTCGACCGGGCGGCGCGCGACGGGGACGCGCGGGCGGTGCGGTTCCCGCGTCCGATGACCGGGCCGCGCGACGACCCCTTCGGCTTCTCCTTCTCCGGGCTCAAGACCGCCGCCGCCCGCTGGACGGAGGGGGAGCGCCGCGCCGGACGCGAGCCCAACGTCGCCGACGCCGCGGCGTCGCTCCAGGAGGCGATCGCCGACGTTCTGACGCGCAAGGCGATCGCGGCGTGCCGGGCGCGCGGTGTCGACACGCTCGTGGTGGTCGGCGGCGTGGCGGCGAACTCGCGCGTGCGGGCCATGGCGGAGGAGCGCTGCGCGGAGGCGGGCATCAGGCTGCGGGTGCCACCGCTGCGGCTGTGCACCGACAACGGGGCCATGACGGCCGCGGTCGGCGATCTGCTGATCCGGGCGGGGCGTCCGGCCGCGACGCTCGACCTGACGATCGACCCGTCGGCGCCGCTGGTGGACGCGTTGCTGCAACCGCGTCCGGTCGAACTGGCTTCGGCGGGCTGAGAGTTCGGGTCGGTTCGCGTCGATTTGATTCGATGCGGTTCGGTTTGGTTCGGGAACGGAGCGGGATGCGGGCGAACTGGAAGCCGGACCGCGCTTTCCGGCGCTTCGTCAGCAGCGCGCACGGTGCGGCGGGGCGGGCGTGGCTCGCCGAACTGCCGGGCCTGGTCGAGGCGTACGCCGCAGAACGCGACCTCGCGGTCGGCGACCCGTATCCGCTGTCCTACAACTTCGTGGTTCCCGTGGACGGGCCGCAGGGTGCCGCCGTCCTGAAGATCGCGCCGCCTGGCACCGACCATCTTGCCCGCGAGGCTGCCGTGTTGCGTGTGTGGGACGGCGAAGGGGCGGTACGCGTCCACGACTTCACTCCGGAGCTCAACGCACTCCTCATGGAGCGCGCCGAGCCGGGTGTGCCGCTCGCCGACCATGTCGCGGGCTCCGAGACCGCATTCGATTTCGGCGGGGCCTCCGGCACCGCCGCCGCGGACGACGAGGCCACCTCCGTTCTGGCCGCGACCATGCGCGCACTGTGGCGGCCCGTACCGGCAGAGCTGGATGTCCCCGACATCGCCGACCACGCACAGGACTTCGCCTGGTACCGCGCCAAGTTCGGTGCGGACGGCGGCCCGATCCCCGGCGCCTTGCCGGCCCGCGCCGCGGAGTTGTTCGACGCGCTCGTCGCGACGTCCGAAACCCGGGTCCTCCTGCACGCCGACCTGCACCACGACAACGTCCTGCGGGCCGAGCGCGACGGCGACCCGGTGTGGCTGGCCATCGACCCGCACGGCGCCATGGGCGACCCGGGATTCGACACCGCGCAACTGCTCTGGAACCCGGGCGACCTCCTCGCCGGATCCCTGGGCTGTACGGCGGCCCGCGTCCTCGACGCGCGGCTGGACCGCCTCGCGGCGGACCTCGACGGCACCGTCCCGGGCGCCGACCTCGGCCGCGAACGGCTCACCGCCTGGGCGTTCGCGAAGGCCGTCCTCTCAGCGGTGTGGATGATCCAGGACTTCGGCCACCCCGGCGACTCGGCACTGGCCGTCGCCCGCCTCCTCGACCCCGGAAAGGACGACCCCGTATGACCACCCGGACGACCAGACCCGCCACCACCACCCGCTACGTCGCCCTGCTCCGCGGTATCAACGTAGGCGGCCACAACAAGGTCCCGATGGCCGAACTCCGGGCACTCCTCGCCGACATCGGCTACATCGACGCCAAAACGCTGCTCCAGAGCGGCAATGCGGTGTTCACCGCGCCGACCACGCCGACGGACAAGGTGGCGAAGGCGGTTGAAGCCGCCCTTGCCGCGAAGTACGGCACCGACATCGCCGTCATGGTCCGCACCGCCGACGAGATCCAGGCCGTGGTCGACGCGAACCCCCTTGACGTGGGCCACCCTTCGCAGTTCCTCGTGGTCTTCTACGCCGATCCTTTCGACCGCACGCAACTTGAAGGCTTCGACCCGGGCGTCCACGCACCCGAGGAGATGGCGTTCTCCGAACGCGAGATCTACTACAACTTCCCCAAGGGCATGCGCGACGCCAAGCTCCCCCTCGTCGTCGAACGCAGGCTCAAGGTGCGAGGCACCGGCCGCAACTGGGCCACCGTCACCAAACTCCTCGCCCTCGCGCAGGCCGAGGTCGACTGACCACGCCGGTTGTGGGCCGCAGCGGTCGCGACTTCAGGAGCGATCCGGCGGCACACCGGCGGCGTCGAGCAAGCGGTGCATCAGGTCGTGCGGCAGGTTGGGGTTCCGGGCCGCGTCGTGCGGTAGGACGTCAATCAGCGCCGCCGCCCTCTCACCCGGGAACAACTCGTGCCGCACGGCCGCGGCCCGGACTTCCGGTGCCTGATCCTCCGCCAGCCGTGCGACCTGGTCCGCGGAGATGTGCGGCCCTTCGAGCGCGATGTATCGCACGCGCTCGTGCGCGTGGCTCACCAGCAACTCACTGTCGTACCAGGGGAATCCCGGGGCGTAGCGGAGGAATTCGCGCGTGAGGCCCGACCAGTCGAGGTACATGTCGAGCATCAGGTCGGCGGGTGCGTCCCGGCAACGCTGGGCGAGGGTGAGGCGTACGTAGAAGTCGTCGTCCGCGGCGAGCAACGCCACCACGTCCGCGGGGAGTCGGGGCGCGGCCGCGGCGCAGCGGCGCATGAGCACGAAGGCCGACGACGCGATCCGCCGCATGGCATCGGCGTCGTCGTACGAGTCGGCGATCCACTGAGGCACCGGGACCGGTTGAGCCTGCACCGTGTCGGGGACGGCCGAGCGCTCCTCGTCGCTCAGGCCCTCGCTCAGCGCGTAGGCGACCCGGACCTCCCAAGAGGAGTGGCGGGCGCGTTCGGCTGCGGTCGTCGGCTCGGGTGCCGGAACCCATGCAGTCTCCCGGCGCAGCTCGGCCATATGACGTTCGTAGCCGCTGATCCCAGGTGTCCGCGTGAGTTCGTGCGCCTGCGCGGACGCGACGCAGCGCCTGACGCGCGGATCCGGATCGTCGGCCGCACGGGCCAGTACGTCCGGCGGCAGGTGACCCCGGGCCACCTCGACGCCCCCGCCGGTCGTGACGAAGAGGAACCGGGTGCGGACGTCGGCGTCGGGATCGTCGAGCAGGCCGACCAGTTCGGCGGGTTGCATGGCGGTGTTGCTCGCCAGAGCCATGCGTACCGTCTTGTTGGGATGGGCGAGCACGACGGCGACGAAGTCGTGGTCCAGCACTCGCCATTCGAGGAACTTGGCGTCGGCGTAGAGGGGTTCCGTGGCGAGGAGTCGGCGGAAGACCGACAGCGGGGCACCGGTGTTGCCGCACAGCCCGCGCAGCCATTGAGCGTGGTGCTCGTGCGCGGCGGCTTCCACGGGCGGCTGCGACCGGTCGGGCGAGGTAGGCACGAAGAGCGAGTCTGGCACCGGGAGCGGATGCCCGAAAGCCCGGCCCTCCTCATCCTCTCAATCCTGAACATGTAATGTGTAGGAATGCAGATGAGCGAGGGTGTCGAGTGGGCGGTGCACAGCTGCCTCAACCTGGCCTGGGCGGAGCCGGGGGAGGCCGTCACGGCGACGAGGCTGGCGGCGTTCTACGAGCTGCCCGCCGCTTACCTGAACCGGCAGTTGCAGGCGCTTGCCCGGGCCGGGATCGTCAGTTCGACGTCCGGTCCCCGCGGCGGGTTCCGGCTGGCCCGGGATCCGGCGGACATCAGCCTGCTCGACATCGTGACCGCGATCGAGGGCGGCCAGGAGGCGTTCCGCTGCCAGGAGATCATGCGGCACGGTCCCGGCGGCCGTGACAACGTGGACTACCGCAAGCACTGCCTGGTCTCGCAGGCGATGCGCCGCGCGGACCTGGCGTGGCGGCGCGAACTCGCCGCGCAGACGATCGCCGACATCAAACTCGCGGTCGAGGGCACGCGTCCCGGCACACCGAAGATGGTGCGCAATCGCCTGGCCAAGCCGGTGAGTTGAGCCGTCGCCCGAAGGTCATGGGCTTCCACTTGTGTCGTATTCTGAACATTCAAAGTATAGAAAGTGATGGAAAAGATGTCCCAGGCACGCATGGAGAACATCTACCGGGCCGCTCCCGGTGGTTACCGGGCGTTGTCCGCGATGGAGGAGTTCCTGCGCGGTAGTTCGGCGCCGGACGGTATCCTCGAACTGGTCCGGCTGCGGGTCAGCCAGATCAACGGCTGCTCGCTGTGCGTCGATCTGCACTCCCACCGAGCCTCAGCCGCGGGGGAGACGAACGAACGCCTCTGGGCCGTCGCGGCGTGGCGCGACACCCCGTACTTCACCGACCGGGAACGGGCCGCACTGGCGCTCGCGGAAGCCACGACCCGCATCGCCGACAACCCGGACGGCGTGCCCGAGGACGTGTGGCAGGAGGCGTCCCGGCACTTCGACGAACCCGCCCTGGCCGCACTGGTGATGGCCATAGCCTCCGTCAACGCGTGGAACCGCGTGAACCTGGCCGCCGGGCTGCGGGCCGGTGCGCATCGCTGAACCGGACCGCCGAGACGAGCCTCGTCAAGGACGTGTGTCGCCGCCGTTCAGATAGCGGCCCGGCGATGTCCCGACCGTGCGGCGGAACGCGGCGAGGAAGGCGCTGGGGGTCGCGTACCCGACCGTGTGCGCGGCCCGGGACACCGGCAGGCCCTCGGCGAGCAGGGGGAGTGCGGCGCGCAGGCGTACGTGCGTACGCCAGCGGTCGAAGCTCATCCCGGTGTCCTGCACGAACAACCGGGTGAGCGTACGCCTGCTCACGCCCACGGCCCGCGCGTGCGCCTCCAGGCTCCGGGCGTCCGCCGGGTCGGCGAGCAGCGCATCCGCCACCTCGCGCACCCGGTCGTCGGTCGGGACCGGCACGTCGATCGGGGTCGAGGGCAGCGGTCGCAGCAGGTCGGGGACGACGGCCTCGGCCCGCAGCCGGGCGTCGTCGGCGAGGTCCCCGCGATTGAGGTACGCGATGAGCTGTGCGAGCAGCCCGTCGACCGCGACGGGCGTCGGCTCCGTCCAGTCGACGGCGCACCGCGCGGGATCGATGTAGAGGCTCGACAGCACCGCGTCGCGCGTGGCGCCTGTCCGGTGCACGACGCCGGCGGGCAGCCAGAGCGCCCGCGTGGGCGGCAACACCCAGTACGCGTCGTCGACCGCAATACCGAGCACCCCGCTTCGGGTCCACGCCAGTTGGTGGTGCGTGTGACTGTGTGCGGCGATCCAGTCGCCGGATGTGAGCGGGAAGTTGCCGACGACGATGGCGCCGACACTGTCCGGCACCGTGTCCGCGTTGACCGCCTCCAGGACGCGCAGTACCTCCATGGCGTCCAGGGTATGTCCTCAACGCGCTATCCCTTGGCCCGGTAGCGGATCGCGGACGCAGGTATGCCTTACCTAACGTCGAGACATGCCCATCGAACCTCCCGGCACGGCGGTCCCGCCGCCGGCGGCCACACAGCCCGTCGCCCCACCGCCTGCCGCACGCACCCGCAAACCGCGCTCCACCGACCGCCGCACCGCCGCCCTGACCGTTCTTTGCTTCGTCCAGTTCATGCTGGTCCTGGACGACACTGTGGTGAGCGTCGCTCTGCCGAGCATTCGCAGCGACCTCGGGTTCGGAACGGCCGGGTTGGCGTGGGTGGTCAACGCGTACTTCCTCTCCTTCGGCGGACTGCTGCTGCTCGGAGGCCGGATGGCCGACCTTCTGGGGCGCCGCCGCGTCTTCCAGTGGGGCGTGGCGCTGTTCGGTGCGGCGAGCCTGCTGTGCGCGGTCGCGCAGGAGCCGTGGCAGCTCGTGACCGGGCGCTTCATCCAGGGCGCCGGTGCGGCAATCGCGAGCCCGGCCGCGCTGTCGCTCATCAGCTGCCTGTTCCCCGCGCCGGAGGAGCGCGGACGGGCGCTCGGGGTGTGGGGCGGCATCGCGGGACTCGGCGGCACCATGGGTTTGGTCGTGTCCGGGGCGCTGACCGACCTCGCGTCGTGGCGCTGGATCTTCCTGATCAACCTGCCTGTAGCCGCAGTCGCACTCCTCCTGATGCCGCGCCTGGTCGAGGAGAGCCGGGCGCCGGAGGCGGGACGACGCCTCGACGTACCTGGCGCGATCCTCGGCACGGGCGCGGTCGCCGCGTTGGTGTACGGCCTGCTCCAGACCGCCGAATCGGGTTGGGGCCACGCGGACTCCACCGTCCCGCTGATCCTCGCGGCAGTTCTGGGTTCGGCTTTCGTGGCCGTGGAGTCGCGTACGGCCCAACCACTCGTCCCCGCCGCCTTCTTGGCGGTGCGCACCCTCCTTGTCGCGAATGTGGCGACGCTGTTGGTGTCCGCGGCGTTGTACGCCATGGCGTTCCTGTTGATGCTGCACCTACAAACGGTGCTGCACTACGAGCCGTTGACCGCAGGTCTCGCCTATCTCCCGTACGGTGCCGGGATCTTGGCCGGTGTCTGGCTGTCCTCGCGCGTGGTCGCCGCCATCGGGCTGCGCTGGGCGCTCACGACGTCACTCCTCATCACCGCAGCAGGCAACGTGGTCCTGGCCGGCATCGAACCAGGCGACGGCTACGCCGCAGGCGTCCTGCCAGGCTTGTTGATCACAAGCCTGGGCTGCGGCCTGGCCCTCCCCGCACTGGCAACCGCCGCCCTCACCGACACCGACGAACACGACGCGGGTCTGGGCTCCGCCATCTTCACCTCAATGCAACAGGTAGGCGGAGCAGTCGGTTTGGCAACCCTGGTGGCCCTGGCCGCCTCCCAAACCAACCCGACCAACCCCGAACAAGCCGCTACAGACGGCTTCGCCACAGCGCTACTGGTAGCCGCCGCCCTGACCGCGGCAGCCGCAGCCCTCACCGCCGCACTACGCCCGCGTTCCACCAACTAGCCCCACCGCCGACGGTATGAGGGGGGCATGTCAGCAAAGGGAACATAAGAGGCTGAATGAAGGCTTTTCTCCCCCTGAGGTCGGGGGACCCTTGTCCAAGGACCCGCGTCAGGAGGCAACCATGGCCAAAAAGGCCAAGCGCATATATCTCGGGCGGTTCTTCCTCGGAACCGTAGTCACTCCTGGCCGCGACGATGCCCGCGACGCCGAACGCGCCATGGACGCGCATGAACGCGAGGAACGCCGCCGCGACCGCGACCGCGAGGGCAAGAGGGACTAGGACTCCAGCCGACCACAATGGCCGGCGTGGCGGCAATCACGCGTCATGGCGGAGCGTAGGACCGTCCGAAGAGCCGCCAACGACAGAGGCTTCTGACGCGATGCGCTGTCTGTTGGCCGGTTTGCGTCGTTCCGGGCGGTGGAGCTGTGGTCGCCGACGGCGCGATGTCGTTGCGTGAACGCGGGCGCGGCGCAGTGTCGCGTCCGCCGGGCGGCGCTTGCGAACTCCCTTTTCACGGCTGTGTTCGGGACGCCGGGTCGACGTTGCGGCGGGTGGCGGTGACGGCGGTGTCTTGCGTGTCGGTCGGTCCTGGGTCGGGGACGTCGTCGGTCATTCGATGCTTGGGGCGGGCTTGTTCTCTTCGGCGGTCGGAGTGCGGCGTGTGGTCGGATCCGTTGTGGAACCAACACCTCGCTGATCTCTGAAGAAGGCTGCCTACATGTCCTTGGTAATTCGGCGCAGAAGCGACCGGTCGTACTCCTCGTGGAAGCGTCCGCGAGTTCGTCGGATTGCCGGTGTCGCGTTGACCGCCGCGGCCGTTCTGATCGCTACGACTGCGTGTGGCGGCGACGGCGGGAGCGGTGACGGCGGGAGCGGCGACACGCGCGGCAGCGGTGCAAGTGCGGGGAAGAACACGACAGCACCCACGCGCGACCCGGGAGCCCGGGTCGACATCGCCAAGGTGGCGACGTTGGACGTGTGTTCTCTCGTGGACCTGCAACCGCTCTCGGCCCTGCTGCAATCACCGGGCTACGAGTACGGACCGAAGTCGATCCCGAAGGGGACGGGGGTGGACGCGGGTGGCCCGCAGTGCGCCGCGCAGATCAAGCTGCCACCCCTGCGCAGCGTCTCCGGACGGCAGGCGACGACCATCCCGGCGCGCATCAATGTCGCAGTCGTGATGTACAGCACCCTCGACGAGACCAACACGCAGTTCGAGGCGCGTACCAAGCAGTCGAAGGATCTCCCGGGAACAGTCGCGGCGGACTTCCCCGGGACGTGGACGCGCGGCATGGTCCTCAGCAACAACGGCGACAGCGATCGCCTCATCTATGTCCTGGTCCAGACGGACCGCCTGCTGGTGAAGATCGAACTGCAAGTTGAAAGCGATCACTACTACCTGGACAAGCTGCCCGCCACGCTCGACCAGATCAAGGACCAGGTCGTCGCCATGATGCGCGACGACGCCTACCCGTCGGTACAGACCGCACTTGCCGGCTAGGCAGCGACTCATCAAGGAACTGGTCCTGGCTCTCTCTTCGAAGCGACGGCTCGCCAAGGGCTTTCCCTGCGCCGTGGTCGCGGCGACCTCGCCGAGGGGCAGCGCATCGGGATCCGGGTCGGCGCCGAAGGTCTTCACCCGGACCCGGGCCGGCCCCCGCGAAGGCGACGACAACGATGCGCCATTCATCACGCACACCAAGCCACTTCATCCCTGACCAGGGAAAGTGCACGCCGAACTCTCGGAAAGACAACGGCTTCTGAAGCACGTGCGGCTTTGCTGAATCGGGTACTGGATAGGCTGCGGCGATTGTATGGCCGACATCGCGCGAGCCAGGCTTCGATGTTCCCGGGGCGGGCCGACGTTACGGCGCGAAGGCCATGAGGGTCATTGCGGCCATCATTGCCGCCGAGCAGGCTGACGTGACGCGGGAGTTGGGGGCGGCCTCCGAGCGTGCGGGGCTGGGGGTTGCGGCGAGGGCTATGCGGGCTGTGGCCCAGATCGCGAGGACGGCGATGTACGGGCCCAGCCACCAGCTTGACGGGTTGCCGCCGGGGTGCGCGCCGTGGCCGCTGTGCAGGGCGGGCATCAGGAGGGTTAGTACGCCCATCACGTACAGGTCCAGCGCCACCGCCACGCGCGGGCGGGGTAGGCCCGGTTGGGGGCGGCCCAGGGCCCATGCGGCGGCGCCGGCCAGCAGGAGCATCCAGCCCGCCGGGCCGAGGGGGTCGTGGCGGGGAAGGAGCATCGCGCCCATCGCGGCGCCCATGGCCAAGTGCGGTAACCACGACCGCACTTGGCCGTTTCGGTGGACGTACGCCCCCACCAGCCCCGCGACGACTCCGAACACGCCGGCGATCACCTGTGCGTCCATTCCGGTGTTCTTCCCCGGAATTCCGCGAATTGCCCGTATCAGTGGGAGCACGGGGAAGACCGGCGAACGCGCCCCCCTGCGCACGAGGTCGCGTCATCGACGGGCGAGGGCGCGGTCCAGGAGCACCATGGGCAGGGTGGCGGCAGCCAGTCCCGCGCCGATCCAGGCGACGGATGTGACTCCGGCGCCCGCGTCCAAGGCCACGCCTGCCAGGGCCGGGACCAGGCTGATGCCCAGTTGGAAGGCGGAGACCGTCGTGGCGCCGGCCAGGGTCGGGGCGTCCGATGCGATGGCGAACACCCTTCCGTAGATGGCGGGGTTGAGCACGAATCCGGCAACTCCCAGGAGTAGTACGAGGGGTATGACGGCCCATGTGTGATGCGCGAGCAGGGCCAGGAGTGACGAGGCGGCCAGGATCCCGCCCGCGCCGATCAGGAGGGCGTGGAACGGCCGTCCGTCGGAAATGCGCCCGCCGACGGCCAGCCCGACGAACGCGCCCGCGCCGAACAGCGCCAGCACCGCCGGCACCCACAACTCCGGTACGCCTGTCACGTCCGTCAGGAACGCCGCGAGATAGTTGAACGAGATCATGTACGCGGCGGTGCTGAGGATCGTGACGCCGTAGACCACCCAGAGCTGTGGCCGCCGCAATGTGCGGAGTTCGCGGCGTACGCTCGGCTCCCCGGCCGCGCTCGTCACCGGCAGGATGAGCAGGACCGCGGCCGCGCCCGCGACCGTGAGCGCGACGACTCCCCAGAATCCGCCCCGCCACCCGGTGAAGTAGCTCAGCAACGCACCCGCCGGGCCACCGGCGATCATCGCGAGCCCGAGACCGCTGACGACGACGCCCGAGGCGCGCGCGGTGCGGTCGGGGGGAACGAGGCTGATCGCGGTGACCGCCGCCACCGCCCAGAAGCCCGCGTACGCCAATCCGCACACGAACCGGCTGACCAGCAGTACGGCGTAGCTGTCCGTGACGAGCCCGACCGCGACCGAGGCGGCGAAGAGCAGTTGCGTGGCCACCAAGGTCGTACGCCGCGGCCACCGCAGCGTCAGGACGGCCAGCGGCGGGCCGCCGATGACGACCCCGGCCGCGAAGGCCGAGATGAGCGTGCCCGCCGACGAGAGCGTGATCCCGAGGTCGTCCGCGACCGCGGGCAGGACTCCGGCGAGCAGGAATTCGGCGCTGCCCATGGCGAACAGGCTGAACGCGAGCAGGTGTACGCCGAGCGGCATTCTCTCGCGCCTTCGTCGCTCGGCAACTCGCTGTGTCGAGCCGTGTGTCGCATCGTTCGATCGACCCGACTCGGCGTGGTCGACCGGCAGTTCGCGGCGTGTCTCCATCGCCCTCACCTCCGTGAGGACCATGGCACTGGCGATGCGGGAACGGGAACTTTTGTTGCCGAAAGCGGGACGGTCAGGCCACTCAGGCGTCAACTTGGGTTGACATGGCCGTCCGTGTCAACCTAGATTGACAGCTATGAGCAATGCAACCGACCTGGCCACCAAGGCCGGGGACCGCGATCCACGGGTCGGGTTGCGGGCCGTCGCCGCGCTGCGGCGGCTGCTTGAGCAACTGGAGGCCGTGCAGGTCCGCAGCGCCCGCAACCAGGGCTGGTCGTGGCAGGAGATCGCCCAGGAGTTGGGCGTCTCGCGGCAGGCCGTCCACAAGAAGCACGGGAGGCAGTGATGTTCGAGAGGTTCAGCCCGTCGCTCCGCCGTGTCGTGGGGAGTTCACCCGAGTACGCGGCGGAGACCGGCGGCGAGCGCATCGGTGAGGAGGAGTTGGCCCTCGCCCTGTTGGCGGATCAGGAGGGCACGGCCGCACGGGTGTTGCGCGACCTGGGAGTGGGGACCGCCGAACGGGCGGAGATCGCCCGCCGCATGGCCGAGCGGCGCCGCCACGGCGGTTTCACGGATGCGGACGCCGACGCCCTGGCCACCCTCGGCATCGACATCCACGAGGTCGTCGCCCGGGTCGAAGCCGCCCACGGGGAAGGCAGTCTGACGGCGCGTCGGCCCGGCGGCGCGTCCGCACGTACCGCCGTACGCACCCGGCACCGCATGACGCCGGGCGCCAAGCAGGTCCTGGAACGCGCACTGCGGGACGCCGTCGACCGTCGCGAACGTGTCATCGGCACCGAGCACTTGCTGCTGTCCATGGTGTCGCTCCCGGGCACCGCCGCCGACGCACTCGCCGGATTCGGCGTGACGCGGGAGACGGTCTGGCGGCAACTCGCCGCGACAGCCCAGGGGACTTGAGCGAAGTCGGCGGGCAAGGGCTCAAAGCGGTCCCGGGCAAGGTCCGCAACGCGGTCCCGGGCAAGGGTCCCCCAACGCAGTCCCGGGCGTAGGCGCCGAGCAACGACGGTCGCCGAACAGTGCACGGCGGCGCCAAGCGTCCCGGAACGGCGGCAACGGAAGCCTCAACGCCGCCCGGGCCGCACCAAGCCCGTCTCGTACGCGAACACCACCAACTGCGCCCGGTCCCGCACCGCCAGTTTCACCATCGCCCGGCTGACGTGCGTCTTGGCAGTCAGCGGGCTCACCACCAGGTGCTCCGCGATCTCCTCGTTGGACAGCCCCTGGCCGACCAGTCCGACGACCTCGCGCTCGCGTGTGGTGAGGAGTTCGAGGTCCGGGATCTCCGCCGGGGCGCTGGCCTGCGCCGTGTACTCCTCGATCAGGCGCCGGGTCACGCCGGGCGAGAGCAACGCGTCGCCCTCGGCCACCGACCGTACGCCGCGCAGCAGTTCGGCGGGCTCGGTGTCCTTGACCAGGAACCCGCTCGCGCCGTTGCGCAGCGCCTCGAAGACGTACTCGTCGAGGTCGAAGGTCGTCAGGATCACGATCCGGGTCTCCGTGAGCGCCGGGTCGGCGGTGATGTGCCGGGTCGCCTCCAGGCCGTCGCCGCCCGGCATGCGGATGTCCATGAGCACGACGTCCGGGCGGTGTTCGCGTACGGCCGCCAACGCCGTGGCGCCGTCGGCGGCCTCGGCGACCACGGTCATGTCCGGCTGGGCGTCGAGCAGGGCCCGGAACCCGGCGCGGACCAGCGCCTGGTCGTCGGCGAGCACCAACCTGATCACGCGTCGTCCCCTTCGGTGCGGCGGCTGCCACCGGTCCCGGGGGCCGGGTCGGCGGCGGAGTCGGCACCATCTTGTCCGGCCAGCGGCAGGAGAGCCACCACCCGGTAGCCCCCCTCGGGCCGTGTGCCGCTGGTCAGGCTGCCGCCGAGGGCGGTCGCGCGCTCGCGCATGTTGCGCAGACCGTGGCCGCCGCCGGCAGCGGGCGACGCCGTTGACGCGGCCCCCGACCCTCGCCCGTCGTCCTCGACCGCGACGCGCAGCGCTTCGCCTTCCGCGGTGTGCTGCACGGTCAGGCGCACGGTGACGACCGTCGCCCCCGAGTGCCGCACCGCGTTGGTGACCGACTCCTGCACGATGCGGTACGCCGCGAGTCCAACCGGCCCCGGTAGTGCCCGCACCGCGTCGTCCCGCTCCAGGCGTACCGCCAGATGGGCCGTCGAAGCGCGCGTCACCAGGTCGTCGAGATCCGCGAGTCCGGCGGTCGGGGTGCGTGGGGCGGCCTCGTCCTCGCCCTTCAAGATGGCCAGGACGCCGCGCAGTTCGCCCAGCGCCTCGCGGCTCGCCTGCTTGACGGCGGTGAGCGCGGTGCGGGCCTGCTCGGGGTTGGCGTCCATCAACTCCAGGCCCACGGACGCCTGGACGTTCATCAGCGAGATGTGGTGCGCGAGCACGTCGTGCAACTCCCGGGCGATGCGCAGGCGTTCCTCGCCCGCCCGGGCGCGCTCCGCCTCCTCGCGCGCGGCCTCCTCCTCGGCCTCGCGGCGGCGTTCCGCGGCGACGTACGCCCGGCGCACCCGCACCACCTCGCTGAACGCCGCCAGTACCAGCAGCCACGCCGCGACGCCGCCCGCCCACGCGAGGTTGGGGATGTCGTTGTCGCGGATCAGCGGGCCGAGCCAGGCGATCGTCGCGTACCCCGCGAGGAGTACCGCGTACGACACCGCCCGGTGGCCCATGGTCATCGCGGTGAACAGCGCCACGATGAGCGACACGAACACCGGCCCGGGCGGGTACTCGAAGAGCGTGTAGACGAGCGGCGGCAGGACCGACGCGACCAACACCTGAACGGGGTAGCGGCGGCGTACCAGGAGCAGCAGCGGCCCGATCGCGACCAGCACGATCGCGAGCGGGTCGAGGTCGCGCAGCCCGGACTCGTGGCGCTGGTTGTGCGCGGCGGCGAACGTGCCGCCGATCTGGAACGCGGCGATGGCGAGCGTGAGCAGCAGGTCGCGCGGGATGCGACGGAACGGTGGGGGCAGCGGCGGCCCGAACAGCGGCGGGGGCGCGTCGGCGGTACGGCGCGACGGTTTACCGGCCGGGCCGGCTTGGCCGGACGCGGTGCCGGACTTCGTGCCGGACGTGCCGGAGGCGCCCGGCGCGGTGCCGGTCGCCCGGCCCGCCGCCGGGTCCGTCCCGGAGGGGCCGCTGCGGGAGGAGGAGGGGATCACCGCTTCAGGGTAGGCCGCCCGGTGCGTCCGAAACGTCCCCTGACCGGCGACGTCGCGTCGTCTCCCGGCGGCGCAGCGGGCCGCGCGGCACTGCTCCCCGGGGAGTAGGCACCGGTACCGGCCGCACCCTCGGGCGACTCCCGGGGGATGCGCACGGGTCACTCCTGGTGAGGGACGTCACCGGGTCGGCCCGCGAGGAGGCTTGAGGCAGTTCGCAAGCACCACGCCCCATCCCCCTCTCGCCGAAACGGGAGCCCACCATGTCCAGTTCGTCCCCCGCATTCGCCGCACAGCACACGGAGCCCGGACGGTACGCGGCGTGCACGGTGCACGCGGTCCGCGCGTACGGCACCGGCGACACCGAGGTGCGTGCCCTCGACGACGTCACCGTCGGATTCCCGAGCGGCCGGTTCACCGCCGTGATGGGCCCGTCCGGCTCCGGCAAGTCGACACTGCTGCACTGCCTCGCCGGCCTGGACACGCTGACCGGCGGCCAGGTCCTGCTGGGCGACACCGACCTCGGCACGTTGTCCGACAAGCAGCTCACCCGGATGCGGCGCGACCGCATCGGTTTCGTCTTCCAGGCGTTCAACCTGCTGCCCACGCTGACCGCCGGGGAGAACGTCACCCTTCCGGCCGCGCTGGCCGGCACCCGCCTCGACCCGGAGTGGGTGGCGCGCGTCGTCGGCGCCGTCGGGCTCGGCGATCGCCTGGACCACCGGCCCGGCGAGCTGTCCGGCGGCCAGCAGCAGCGCGTCGCCGTGGCCCGCGCGCTGGCCACCCGGCCCGAACTGATCCTCGCCGACGAGCCGACCGGCAACCTCGACTCGCGCAGCGGCGCAGAGGTGCTCGGGCTGCTCCGCGAGGCGGTCGACTCGCTCGGCCAGACGGTGCTGATGGTCACGCACGACCCGGTCGCCGCGGGCTACGCCGACACGGTCGTGTTCCTGGCGGACGGCCGCATCGCCGACCGCATGGAGTCCCCCACGCCGCAGGCGGTCCTGGACCGCATGAAGGCGTTCGATCTGCCGAAGGCCGGTGTGTCGCTGTGAACTCCTCCGCAAACACGGCCTCTTCCCCTTCCCCCGATGGGCGTTCCGACCGTCCCTCGCGCACGAACCCCCGATCGCAAGGGCGTTCGCGCGGGCAGGCGCACGACAACTCGGGTGACCCGTCGCTCGACCCATCGAACACGCCACCGAACTCCAGGAGTTCCCCGGGTTCCGTCGGGATCGGACGCCTGGCCGTACGCAACCTCGTCGCCTACAAGCGCCGCGTCGCCGGCCTCGTCCTCGCGGTCGTGCTCGGCACCGCGTTCCTGTCCGGCGCACTGATCCTGTCGGACACCGTCAAGTCCTCGATCACCGGCCTCATCCGCGACAACGGCGCGGGCACGGACGTCGTCGTCCGCAACGCGACCGACGTCACCGACGAGCCCGGCACGACCCGGGCGGCGATCCCGGGCGACACGGTCGACCTGGTACGCGGGGTCCCCGGCGTCGCGGCGGCCGAGCCCGTCGTTGTCGGATACGGCCAACTCGTCGGCAAGGACGGCGACATGCTGACCGGCAACGGCCCGCGCGTGGCCGGGAACTGGATCGGCGACCCGGACCTCAACCCTTACACCCTCGCCGAGGGACGCGCGCCGCAGGCGCCGGACGAGGTCGTGATCGACCGTGCGTCCGCCAAGCAGGGCGACCTCGAACCGGGCGACCGCATCACGGCCCTGACGCCGGACCCGGTCCCGGTCACGGTGGTCGGCGTGGCGCGCTTCGGCGACGCCGACGCGTTCGGCGGCTCCTCCTACACCGGGTTCTCCCTCGACGGGGCGCTGACGCACCTGGGGAACGGACCCGGGCAGATCAGCTCGGTGTCGGTACGCCTCGACCAGGGCACCGACCAGGAGGCCGCGGCGGCCGCGATCCAGCAGGTGCTGCCGCCGGGCGTCCAGGCGCTGCCCGGCTCGGACGCGACACAGGAGCAGGTCGACGCCGTCTCCAACGGCTTCCTGAACATCTTCCGGACGTTCCTGTCCGCGTTCGCCGCCATCGCGCTCGTGGTCGCGGCGTTCTCGATCAACCACACCTTCTCGGTGGTGACCGCGCAGCGCATGCGCGAGGCGGCCCTGCTGCGGGCGCTCGGCGCGTCGCGGCGGCAGATCCGGGCGCAGGCCATCGGCGAGGCGGCCCTGATCGGCGTGGTCGCGTCGGCCGTGGGCCTGATGGCCGGACTCGGCCTCGCGGCCGGGCTGAAGGCCATGTTCGCGGCCTTCGGGTTCGCCTTCCCGGTGGACGGCCTGGTGTTCCGCGCCGAGACGGCGATGATCGTGCTGCCGGTCGGCATCGTGGTGACGGTCCTGTCCGCGCTGGTGCCCGCGGTGCGCGGTTCCCGGGTGGCGCCGATCGCGGCGCTGCGGACCTCGGCGGCCGAGTCCGCGGGCGTTCCGCCGCTGCGCACCGCGGCCGGCGCGGTCCTGACGGCGGCGGGCATCACGCTGACGATCCTCGCGGACGGCGTGTGGCTGCTGGCCGCCGCGGCGCTCGCCTCGCTCGCCGGCG
The DNA here is from genome assembly GCF_051388915.1 of Yinghuangia sp. YIM S09857. Taxonomy (NCBI): domain Bacteria; kingdom Bacillati; phylum Actinomycetota; class Actinomycetes; order Kitasatosporales; family Streptomycetaceae; genus Yinghuangia; species Yinghuangia sp. YIM S09857. Next base: position 142,173 of record NZ_JBPKBH010000009.1, read on the forward strand.
TGCTGCTGGTGGCTCCGGTCGTGGTACGCGCGGTCGGCGGCGCCATCACCGCGCCGTTCCGCAGGCTGGGCGCGGGGCCGATGCTGGCGCGCGGCAACGTGCTGCGCAGCCCGCGCCGTACGGCCGGTGCGGCAACGGCCATGGTCGTCGGCATCGCGGTCGTGACGGTGTTCGCGGTCTTCGCGGCGTCGCTCAAGGACGGCGCGGCCACCGAGACGCGCGACACCATCTCGGGCGACGTCGTGATCGGCGGCTCGTCTCCCGCGGGTTGGGCAGGCGGCGGACACAGCCCCGAACTGACCCGCAAGGCAGGCGAGTTGCCCGGCGTCGAGACCGCGGTCGGCATGCAGCAGGGCAACGCGCTGCTGGACGGTTCGAGCAAGACGATCGTGGCGGCCGACACCTCCCGCCTGGACGTCGCACTCGACCTGGGGCTCGACTCCGGCACCGCCACCGGCCTCGGCACCGACGGGATCGCGGTCTCGCAGCCCAAGGCGGAGGACGCCGGGTGGCAGGTCGGCTCGCCGGTCGAGATCACGTACCCCGACGGAGTCCGCGCGACGCTGACGGTGACCGGGATCTACGACCGCACGACGGTCGTCGGCGACTACCTGATCGACCGTCAGGCATGGTCCCCGCACGCGGTGACCCAGGTCGAGGCGCTGACCGTGATCGCCGTCGCGCCCGGCACCTCGGCGGACGAAGTCCGGCTGGCGACCGAGCAGTTGGCTGTGGCGTACGGAAATCCGCCGGTCGAGGACCGGGACGGTTACGTCGAGGCGTCCATGTCCATGGTCGACCAGTTCGTGACCGTGGTCTACGTCCTGCTGGCCCTGGCTCTGCTGATCGCCCTCGGCGGCATCGCCAACACGCTGTCGCTCGCGGCCCACGAACGCCGCCGCGAACTGGGCCTCTTGCGCGCGGTCGGCGCCGAACGCGGCCAGGTGCGGGCGTCGCTCCGCTGGGAGTCCGCCTACGTCGCCGGCCTGGGAGCCCTGACCGGCCTCGTGTTGGGAGCCTTCCTCTCCTGGGCGGCCGTCGCGGTCCTGTCCGGCGACCAGGACCTCCCGTACGTCCTCCCGCCGGTGCAACTGGCGATCCTCTTCGCCGCCGGAACCGCCGGAGGCCTCCTCGCCGGCACCCGCCCGGCGGCCCGCGCCGCCAAGATGAACATCCTGAACGCCATCTCAGCGGAGTAGCAGAGGAGTTGGCCCAACAGAGAAGCGCCCGACGGCATCTCGGGAGCGACCGACCAGGTTGCCCCCGAGGTGCCGTCCCCGTGCGTTCGCACGAGATTCTTCGTCGAGCTCGCCACCTTCCGGCGCGACGCCCAGTTGGGAGGCGACATGACGCACCCACGTCGGCGATGTACGGATGCCAATGATGGGGCCGCCTTTGCCTCGGGAACGAACGCCGCGCTGCCCTGCTCGGACCACGAAGTTGTGATGCGGAACCGCCCGTGGCCACACTGAGCCGAACCCCTCCGTCAGTGTCGCCGCCGGTGCAGGGACTCCTCCAACTGGCTTTCCACCACGCTGCCGCCGCCGTCGAGGAGCGCCCAGCGGATCAGGACGCCGTCGAAGATCCAGCAGTCATTCGCCGGCAGCAGCAGGGCGAAGCCTGCTCGTCCGTGCGTCTGGCGTGGGACCCGTTTGGTCTTCGTGGTGGCGCCCTGTACCGAAAGTGAGGGTGGCGTTCACGGCGTCGATGTCCCGGTCCAGGCCGCGGGTGAAGGCATGCAGATGGGACAGGTCAGCTGCTCGGACCGGCACGATCCAGCGCGAGTGTCCGTCGGCTTCGGCACCGCATCCTCCTCGGAAAGCAGCGCGCACCGTCACCACCGAAAGCGAGACGGGCCCGTTTGGTTGACACACCCGCATGACATCACCACCACCTCCTTGGCGTGCCAGGAGAAGTCGTCCGATTCTGATCAGGCAACCTTCAGGGGGATGTGTTCGAACGCCCGGGCCCAGATGGAGGTGTAGCGGCGTGGCTCGCCGTCGAGTTCGTACGCGGGGAAACGGGCGTGCCACTCCTCGAAGGCGACGCGTGCTTCGAGGCGGGCCAGGCCCGCGCCCATGCAGAAGTGCGTGCCATGGCCGAAGGCGAGGTGGCGAGCGGCGGTGCGGGTGATGTCGAAGCGTTCGGGGTCGGGAAACTCGCGGTCGTCGTGGTTGGCCGCACCCCACACGAGCATCACGCGTGACCCGGCGGGGATGCGTGCCCCGTGGAGCTCGACGTCGCGGGTGGTGGTGCGCGGGAGGGCCTGGGTCGGGGACTCGACGCGGTTGATCTCTTCGACGGCGGTAGGCCATCGGGCGGGCTCGCGCAGGAGCAGGTCGCGCTGTTCGGGGTGGGCGGTCAGCAGCACGATGCCCGAGCCGAGCAGACTGGCGGTGGTGTCGTTGCCGCCGAGGACCAGGAGCAGGCAGAAGCCGAGGAGTTCGTCGTCGCCGAGGCGGCGGCCGTCGATCTCGGCGGTGGTGAGGGCGGTCATCATGTCGTCGCGCGGACGGCGTCGTCGCTCTTGAAGGAGCTCGGCGAACATGGCGTAGATCCGTTCCGCGGCGTCGCCGTAGCCACCGGTGGCGTTGACGGCGATGAATGCCTCGGTCCACGTGCGCATGGGGACGATGTACTCGTCGTCCAGGCCGATCATGGCGGCCACGACAAGACTGGGGATGACGGCAGCGTATTCGTGCTGGAACTCGCATCTGCCGCGGGCGGCGATGTCGTCGGTGAGGGCCCTGGCGCCGGCCCTGATCTGTTCCTCCATGGCCGCCACCCGGCGGGGGGTGAACGCGCGCGACACGAGTCTGCGCAGCGCCGTCTGCCGCGGGGGGTCCATGTAGATCATCTGGGGGAGAAGACTGTCGGCCTCCTCTACGAGGCTGGAGAACGTCGCGTGGTCGCCGGCCGCGGCCTGCACGTCCTCGAACCGGGTGAGAGCGTAAAAGCCGGCCTCGGGATCGTGGTAGACGGGGTGGCGATCGCGCATGGCGCGGTAGACGTCCCAGAGTTCCTGCTGGAACCGGGGCGTTGACGGGTCGTACCGGAATCCCTTGCCTATCGCGGCCACATCGTCTCCTCGCATGTCATCGCGCTGCTTCAGTCGCACTCTGCGATGGCGAATATTCGTTATCATGTGGTGTATATTCGTTGTCTGGTGACGGTAGGACCTGGGTCTTTCGAATACAAGGGGCTGTCTCATGCCTGATGCGATGGCTGGCGATCGGTCCGCGTCGCCGCCGACCGATCGGGTCGTCGCGGTCGTCGAGCTCCTTGCCGGCGAGGACCGGGCGCTCAGCGTCGCGGACATCACCGCGACGCTGGGCCTCAGTCGGTCCACCGTGACCGCGGTCCTCTCCGGGCTGGAGTCGGCCCGCTGGGTGCGGCGGCTCACCGACCGCGGTTATGTGCTCGGCCCAGGTCTGCTGGGCGTGGCCGGCGCCGTCGGCCGCCGCGTGCCGCTGGCCGAGGCGGCCGCCGTGGAACTGGCCGAACTCACCGCGCGCACCCGGTGCGGCGCGACCTTGTGCGAAGTGGACGGCGACGCACTCACCTTCCTCGCCGTCGAAGGCGGGCCCGGGGCCTTTCCGGTCGGCGTCGCAGTGGGCGCGCGGCTACCGCTGCGCCCGCCAGCCGGTGCCGTCCTCGTGGCATGGCGCAGCCGGCAGGAGCAGACGGACTGGGTCGCCCGCGCGCCGCACGCCCTGCGCCCGGCCCTGCTCGAACTTCTCGACCTGGTACGCGTTTGCGGCGCCGCGCTGTGGCGGCCCGACACCGACCACGGTCCGCTGCTGACCCTGCTGCACGACGTCGTTTCGGAACTGGGCGAGCACCCCGGCCGCGACGCCGTGCACGCCCGCCTCCTCGACCAGCTCCTGGTCATCGCCGGCCGCCCCTTCACTGCCGACGACCTGGTCTCGGACGAACCGCTGCCGCTCACCTTCCTCGCCGTGCCGGTCCTCGGCGCCGACGGGCACCCCCGGTACGAACTCTCCCTCGGTTCGATGACCCCCGTCACCCCGCGCGCTGACCGCGACCGCTACCTCGAGGAACTGCGTTCCACCGCGGAGCGGCTCTCCGAGGCCATCCAAGGCAGACGCGGGAAAGACTGAGCGATCTTCGCCGGGCCCGAGCTCCGGGGCTCGCGCAGCATGGCAGTCCTGTCCGAACGGTCGTGCGGTGCCCACCTCGGCGAGTTCGCCCGTGCGACCCTCGCCTCCCCTCAGCGCTGTTGGGGGCAGCCGGAGCAGGCATCGGCCTGAGGCGCCGGGGTAGACGTGCGACATTCGTGAGCGCGGTATGGCTTTGGAAGGTGGGGTTCTTGACGGAGTCTCAGGCCGGGGACGTTGTCCGGGCTTTGGTGGGGGAGCAGGTTGGGGTGGCGGTTGCGGCGGGGGCGGTGATCCTTGATGGGCCGGGGCGGGTTGTGGTGGTGAATCCGTCGTACAAGGACGGGTGGGAACTGCCGGGTGGGATGGCGGAGGAGGGGGAGGACCCGTACACGGCGGCGCGGCGGGAGGTGCTGGAGGAGATCGGGCTCGATCTGGAACTCGGGCGCCTGCTGGTTTGTGACGTTACGTCACCTGGGGTGTACGGCCGGGTGGTTGTGCATTTCGTGTTCGACGCACCGGTGCTGACGGATGATCAGGTGCGTGAGCTGCGTGCGGTCGATCTGGAGTTGATCGGCGCTGCGGCCATGCCGGTGGAGGATGCGTTGGCGGCGCTGCCCGAACGGGTGTCGCGGCGGGTGGCGGTCGCGCTGCGGATGCGGGAGACCGGTGAGTGCGCGTATCTGGTCGACGGGGTTGCGGTGGGTGGTCCGGGGTGACCTGAAACGCCGTGACGCCGCCGGGTAGGACCGGCGGCGTC